>NZ_JAIZQO010000003.1:0-740969 GCF_020419725.1 Burkholderia sp. AU38729
ACCGTGAAACGACTCTACGCCGATGATAGTGCGGATTCCCGTGTGAAAGTAGGTAATCGTCAGGCTCCCTAAGCCAGAAACCCCCGCCCGAAAGGCGGGGGTTTTTGCATTTCAGCGGCGGAAATGCACGGGGGCGCGGAGTGGTAGCCTGGCTGGAGTTTCCCCATCGCCTGTCCAAGTAGAAGCGCTCGCCGCTCCCGGCACGCCAATCAGCCAGTATCATCCGCGATCCCTTGGCCTATTGCTGCTATCTCCGATCAAGGCTGCAATTTCTCTCTCCCGCACCTCGGGCAGCACACTCGTAGGTGATTAGCTTGCCAAAGTCGACAACGAGCGTCGGGTCGCCATGCAAATACGCCGGGACGACGCACCGAACCACCGAAACTGGATCGACTCCCCCATCGCGTTCCGGCCAAATACCTCAGAAACCGCACGGAATGAACGCTTTATTCGGCGTGTCCACGTAAAATTTGCGAATCCCCATCTCTGCACACAAAACGATGAACGCCGCCATTCAGGTAGCTAGGGCCGTTTGCCCGCATGATTGTCCGGACACGTGCGCAATGCGTGTGACTGTCGAAAACGGCAAGGCGATCAAGGTCACGGGCGATCCCGACCATCCGCCGACACAAGGCGTGTTGTGTACGAAAGTCAGTCGATACGCCGATCGCGTTCATCACCCCGACCGCCTCACCGTCCCGCTCAAGCGCGTCGGCGCCAAAGGGGAGGGGCATTTCGTACCCATCAGCTGGGACGAGGCGTTCGATGAGATCGGTCGTCGTCTCGGTGAAATCGCGGCGCGCGCGCCGGAAGCGATCATGCCGTACAGCTACGCAGGGACGATGGGGCTCGTGCAGGGGGAGGGCATCGCCCAGCGATTCTTCCACAAGCTCGGCGCCTCGCGGCTCGAGCGCACGATCTGCGCGGCGGCCGGTGCAGCGGGGTTACGTTACACCTATGGCGGCAGTCTCGGCATGCACCTCGAGTATTTCGAGGAAAGCGAGCTGATTCTGATTTGGGGAGCAAACCCGATCGCGTCGAGCCTGCACTTCTGGACGCGCGCGCAGGAAGCGAAGCGCCGAGGCGCACGTCTTGTCGCCATCGATCCGTATCGTTCGCTGACGGCCGAGAAGTGTCATCAGCACATCGCGTTGAAGCCTGGTACCGACGGCGCGTTCGCACTCGGCATGATGCACGTGCTGATGACCGAAGACCTGCTCGATCACGAATACATCGCAAGCCATACGCTCGGCTTCGACGCGCTCAAGGAGCGGGCGATGTCCTATCCGCCGGAACGCGTTGCGCAGATCTGCGGGATCGACGCGTCGGAGCTGATCGACCTTGCACGTCGTTACGGTGCCACCCGCAAGGCATCGATCCGCCTCAACTACGGCATGCAGCGCGTTCGCGGCGGTGGCAACGCCGTACGCACGATCGCAAGCCTGCCAGCGCTGACGGGCGCCTGGCGGGACCGCGCCGGCGGGCTGTTGCTCTCGTCGTCGGAATCCGCGCCGGTCAACCAGGCTGCGCTGCTTCGCCCGGATTTGATGCCGGGCTGGCCGCACAAACTGCCGCGCATCATCAACATGAACGCAATCGGCGACGCGCTACTGCATCCGGGCGATGCCACCTTCGGGCCGAAGGTCGAAGCGGTGATCGTATACAACTCGAATCCGGTAGCGGTCGCACCGGATTCATCGAAGGTCGCGGCAGGGTTTGCGCGTGACGATCTGTTCACAGTTGTTCTCGAGCATTTCAAGACAGATACCGTCGATTTCGCCGATATTGTGTTGCCGGCCACCACCCAGCTCGAGCATCTGGACATCCACAAATCGTACGGTCACACCTACGTGATGGCGAATCTGCCGTCGATTCCTCCGGTGGGAGAGACACGGCCGAATACGGAGATCTTTCGTGGCATCGCGCGCAGCATGGGGCTCGACGAGCCGGCGCTTTATCACAGCGACGAAGAGGTCGCGCGCGCGGCGCTCCGCTGGGACGATCCGGTGCTCGATAGCGATTGGGACACGCTCAAGCGCGATGGCTGGTTGAAGCTCAAGCTGCCGGAGGCGCCGTTCGCGAACGGTGGTTTCCGCACGCCGTCCGGCAAGTGTGAGTTCTACAGCCCCCGACTCGAGCAGATGGGCGCGGATCCCGTGCCCGACTACCTGCCGCCATTCGAGTCGGCCGAGGCCGCGCCCGAGCTCGCCGCGCGCTATCCGCTCGCGATGATCTCGCCGCCGGCTCGCCACTTCCTGAACAGTACGTTCGTGAACGTCGACAGCCTGCGTCATACCGAAGGCGAGCCACATCTCGACATCCACCCGTCTGACGCCGACGCGCGCGGGATCGCGGAAGGTGACGTCGTTCGCATCTTCAACGACCGCGGATCGATGCAGGCGCTCGCGAGAGTTACCGATCGCGCCCGCGCGGGGCTCGTCGTCGGGCTGTCGATCTGGTGGAAGAAGCTGTCGCCGGACGGCAGGAACGCGAACGAAGTGACGAGCCAGGCACTCACCGATCTCGGCAATTCGGCGACGTTCTACGACTGCCTTGTGGAAGTTGAGCGCATTTGATCGGATATCCCCGTATGATCAGACGAATTTCCAAGGAAGTTCGAAGTGGACATCTAACCCTGTTGTCTCGGAACGAGCGAGCCGTTACGATGCGTTTTAGCACGACCATTCGAAAATCAGTGAGGAGACGCGCGGTATGGACAAAATTTGGCTGAAATCGTACCCACCCGGCGTTCCAGCCGAAATTGACGCGTCTCCTTATCCCTCTGTTCCCGACCTGCTCGACGAAAGCTTCCGGCAGTATCGCGACCGCACGGCATTCGTCTGCATGGGCAAGGGCATCACGTACGGCGAACTCGACAAGCTGTCGCGCCAGTTCGGCGCATGGCTGCAATCGCGCGGGCTTGCGCGCGGGGCGCGCGTCGCGATCATGATGCCGAACGTGCTGCAATACCCCGTGGCGATCGCCGCGGTACTGCGCGCGGGCTACACCGTCGTCAACGTCAACCCCCTCTATACGCCGCGCGAGCTCGAGCATCAACTGAAGGACAGCGGTGCGGAGGCGATCGTCATCCTCGAGAATTTTGCATCGACGCTGCAGGCCGTCATCGCGAATACGAGCGTCAAGCACGTTGTCGTCGCTTCGATGGGCGATCTGCTGGGCATCAAGGGATGGCTCGTCAACTACGTCGTGCGCAACGTGAAAAAGATGGTGCCTGCCTGGCAGCTGCCGTCGTTCACGCGCT
The DNA here is from genome assembly GCF_020419725.1 of Burkholderia sp. AU38729. NCBI lineage: Bacteria > Pseudomonadati > Pseudomonadota > Betaproteobacteria > Burkholderiales > Burkholderiaceae > Burkholderia > Burkholderia sp. AU38729. The sequence continues at coordinate 3,263 of NZ_JAIZQO010000003.1, forward strand.
TCAAGGCCGCGCTGTCGGAAGGTGCGCGCCAGGCATTCAAGGCGCAGAAGATCGGCCCCGATGACGTCGCGTTCCTGCAATACACGGGCGGTACGACCGGCGTGGCGAAGGGGGCGACGCTGCTGCACCGGAACATCGTGTCGAACGTGCTGCAGGCGGGCGCCTGGCATCATCCGGCTCACGAGAAGTTCCCGGACGTGAAACAGTTCGTGACCGTTGTCGCGCTGCCGCTGTATCACGTGTTCGCGCTGACCGTCTGCGGCTTCCTGACGATGCGTACCGGTGGCATGGGCATCCTGATCCCGAATCCGCGCGACATCGCCGGCATGATCAAGGAGCTGAAGGGCTACCAGATCTCGACGATCCCGGCGGTCAACACGCTGTACAACGCACTGCTGAACCACCCGGAATTCAATCAGCTCGACCTGTCGAAGCTCGTGATCGCCAACGGCGGCGGCATGGCGATCCAGGAAGGTGTCGCGAAACGCTGGTATGAAAAGACCCATACCGCGATTATCGAAGGTTACGGGCTGTCTGAAACGTCGCCGGTGGCGACCTGCAACCCCGTGACGGCGACCGAGTACAGCGGGACGATCGGCTTGCCGCTGCCGTCGACCGAGGTGGCGATTCGCGACGACGCGGGCAACGACGTCGCGCTCGGCGAACCGGGCGAGATCTGCATCCGCGGCCCGCAGGTGATGGCCGGTTACTGGAACCGGCCGGACGAGACCGCGAAGGTCATGTTCGCGGACGGCTTCTTCAAGACGGGCGACGTCGGCGTGATGGACGCGCGAGGTTACGTGAAGATCGTCGACCGGAAGAAGGACATGATCCTCGTGTCGGGCTTCAACGTGTACCCGAACGAAGTCGAGGACGTGGTGGCGTCGCATCCGGGCGTGTTCGAGGTGGCGGCGGTCGGGGTGCCCGACGAGCATTCCGGCGAAGCCGTGAAGCTGTTCGTCGTGAAGAAGGATCCGGCGCTCACCGACAAGGACATCCTCGCTTACTGCAAGGAGCGGCTCACCGGCTACAAGCGGCCGAAGCTGGTCGAGTTCCGTACGGAGCTGCCGAAAACGAACGTCGGCAAGATCCTGCGGCGCGAACTGCGTGACGGACGCGCGTAACGGCGGCCGATCGGAACGAAAAAACCCGGCCTGTGCCGGGTTTTTTGTTTGCGACCGGAAGAGACTGTTTCCGCGCGAGGCGGCTTCTGGGGGAGGTGTTCGATACGGCGGTAATGCGCTACGACGCGGCAAGGACGGCACGGTGCCTCCTCGACGAGCGCATCGTAGTCGATACGATTCGCTGCGCTCCGGCTTCGCGGCTGCACCGACCGGAAAAGAAAAAGGCGCCCGAAGGCGCCTTCAATATGCTGCGGCTTGTCAGGCAAGCTGATTAGAACTTGTGACGGATACCGACGCGTGCTGCGACCTGGTTGCTGGTGCTCGAACCTGCGAGACCGTTGATCGCTGCGGTTGCCTGGATCACGTTGCCGTTCGCGTCGAGCACGTTGCCCGATGCGTGCTGGTACACGCCGATCGCGTAGACGTCGGTGCGCTTCGACAGGAAGTAGTCGACACCCAGCGAGCCCTGGTGGTACTTGGCTGCCGAGCTGCCGTTGATCTTGCTGCCTTGCGTGTAGTCGTACGCTGCGCCGAGAATCAACGCCGGGGTCAGCTGATACTTGAAGTTGAGTTCGCCGTTGTTGAACGTCGCGGACTGGTTCACGAACGGGCCTGCCGAGAAGCCCTTGAACTTCGTGTTCGAGTACGTTGCACCGATCGTCGCTGCGCCGAACGTGTAGGCGCCGCCGGCACCGATGACCTGGTACGTGTTCGCGTTGTTCGCGTACGCGCCGTAGATCGGCGACGAGACCGACGAAGACGCCGAGCCGTTGTTGAACATGCCGCCGAACTGGTTCGGCGTGCGTGCGTTCAAGTAGCCCACGCCCAAGACCAGCGGGCCGTTGTTGTAGCCTGCGCCGAGCGACCAGACCTGGTTCTTCGAGAACTGGCCTGCCTGACCGCCGAAGCTGTACAAGCCGCCGAACGAGAAGCCGCCGTAGGTCTGGCTCGTGAACTTGACTGCGTTGTTCACGCGATACGCGTTGTTGAAGTTGTCGAGGTCACCCGGGTGAGCAGCGATGTAGCCACCCCATTGGTCGCCTGCCTCGAGCGGGCCGACGAAGTCGACGACGGAGTCGTATTGACGACCCAGCGTGACCGTACCGTACTGGCTCGACAGGCCGACGTAAGCCTGACGACCGAACATCAGGCCGCCCTGACCGAGCTTGCCGCTGTTCACGTCGAAACCGTTTTCGAGGGTGAAGATCGCCTTCAGGCCGCCACCGAGGTCTTCGGTGCCGCGCAGGCCGAAGCGGCTGCCTTGCATCACGCCGCTGGCCATGCTGTACAGGTGCTTGCCGCCCGCGTTGTTGTTAAAGAGCAGGCCTTCATCGATGATGCCGTAAAGCGTCACGCTGCTTTGCGCATGGGCAGCGCCAGCAAACGCGCCCAGCGCGACGAGCGCGAGAAGCGACTTTTTCATTAACGGATCTCCAAAATTCACTGAATTTTTTCTGGCGGGGCGGATAGTTATGTTCTGTTGACGGGCCCCATCAACTTCGCAAGAAGTCGCACGTAATGTAGCAAAACCGTTTTTTGCCACAAAGCGAAATGCCGCAGCTCAAGGTCGCCATGTTTCCTTTATGCAACAATGGTTAAAATCACGGGTTAACCGCAATTTCCGCTGAATAATCAAGTCGGTTACGCAGCGGACTCGTGCCCTTGCCGCTCGCGGCAGCACCTGCAGCCAGGAGAACAGGATGGTGTTGGATGAACTGATCAGCGAATTCGATCGCGGCCTGCGATCGCTGACCGGCATTAGCCGGATGAGCCGGCCGGTGCCCGCGCCGGCGGAGGCGCCGGCCGTCGAGCTGACGCCTGCGGAGCGTACGCATGCCGCCGGGCTGATGCGCGTGAACCACGTCGGCGAGGTCTGCGCGCAGGCGCTGTACCAGGCGCAGAAACTCACCGCGCGCACGGCGTCGGCGAAGGCGATGTTCGAGGAGGCCGCACGCGAGGAGGAGGATCACCTCGCGTGGACCGCGCATCGCCTGAAAGAACTCGACTCGCGCCCGAGCCTGCTGAACCCGCTCTGGTATGCGGGTTCGCTCGCAATCGGCGTGGCGGCCGGCGCGCTCGGCGACAAGGTCAGCCTCGGCTTCATGGCCGAGACCGAACGGCAGGTCGAGAGCCATCTCGAAGGCCACATGTCCGAGTTGCCGGCGGCCGATACCGCGTCGCGCGCGATCGTCGACCAGATGCGTATCGACGAGGTGAAGCACGGCAAGGCCGCGGCCGACGCAGGCGGGATCGAGCTGCCGCTGCCCGCGCGGATGCTGATGCGCGCCGCGTCGAAAGTCATGACGAGCACTGCGTACTATCTGTGAGATTCCCACCGGGGCGATGCGTGACGTCGCCCCGGTTCCCCGCCGCTGATACCGCCCGTTTATTCCTCGTTTTCCCGCCCCCGAAAGCCCCGTCCGCACACCCGTCTGGCCTGTCTTTCTCACGTATCACCTTCACAAGTTGCACTAGCTCATTCATTTATAACGGTTTTTAGAATGAGGGGGCGCATGAGCATGTGCGCGTAAGTCCTTGTTCTAACTAACAAAATTCGTCAAAAAAGCGGGCCGCTCCCTTGACCGTGCCACACCCTTCCTCTAAAGTGGGAGACAGTGTGAGAAAGTGTATTTTTGTGTGATTTGGCGGGCTATTCCGGCTAAATTCTCAGCATGTAGCGGGTGCTTCGGTGCCCTGAACGGGAGAGCGGAAAGTGTTCCAAGGGGCGTCGGCGCTGACGCTCGATGCGAAAGGGCGGATGTCGGTGCCGGCTCGCTATCGCGAAGCGCTGCAAGGACAGGCAGAAGGACGGGTGACTGTGACCAAGCACCCGGACGGCTGCCTGTTGCTGTTTCCGCGCCCCGAATGGGAGGTATTCCGCGCCAAGATCGCCGCGCTGCCGATGGACGCGCACTGGTGGCGGCGCATTTTTCTCGGCAATGCGATGGATGTCGATCTCGACAGCGCGGGCCGGATTCTCGTATCGCCCGAGCTGCGCATGGCAGCCGGACTGGAAAAGGAAGTCATGTTGTTGGGAATGGGTAGTCACTTCGAGCTGTGGGATTCGCAAACCTACAACGCGAAGGAGCAGGCAGCGATGGCGCAGGGCATGCCCGACGCGCTGAAGAATTTCACGTTCTGATTGCGGTGACGGAGACGCCCGCGATGGGAAACGAATTGCAGCATCGGACCGTGTTGTTGGACGAAGCGGTCGAATCGCTCGTGACGCGACCGGATGGCATTTATGTCGACGGTACGTTCGGGCGCGGCGGCCATAGCCGCGCGGTGCTCGCGCGGCTGGCGCCGGGCGGGCGGCTGATCGCGTTCGACAAGGATCCGAGGGCGATCGAGACGGCGCAGGGTATCGAGGATGCGCGCTTCTCGATCGTGCATGACAGCTTTGCATCGATGCGTGACGCGCTTGCGGCGCGCGGCGTCGAGAAGGTGTCGGGGGTGTTGCTCGACCTGGGCGTGTCCTCGCCGCAGGTGGACGATCCGGCGCGCGGCTTCAGCTTCCGCGCCGATGGTCCGCTGGACATGCGGATGGATCCGACGCGCGGCGAGTCGGCGGCGGAATGGCTCGCACGGGCTTCGGTGCAGGAATTGACGGAGGTGATACGGGATTATGGGGAAGAACGGTTTGCTTTTCAGATTGCAAAGGCGCTTGTTGCTCGCCGGGCAGAGTCCGACCGTCTTGGGCCTCTCGACACCACGGGCGAGCTTGCCCAAATCGTGGGTCACGTCGTCAAAACCCGTGAGAAGGGCAAGGATCCGGCAACCCGCACCTTTCAGGCTATACGGATTCACGTCAATCAAGAGCTTGCGGACCTGCAAGTCGTACTAGACGCGGCACTGTCGTTGCTGGAGCAAGGGGGGCGGCTGGTGGTCATCAGCTTTCATTCACTCGAGGACCGGATCGTCAAGCGATTCATGCAGGCGCACGCGAGTGCGCCTGCGGTCGATCGTCGCCTGCCGATCCGCGCCGTCGACCTCCCGAGCCCGCCGCTCAAGATCATCAGCCGCCAGTTTCCGAGTGAAGCGGAAGTCGCTGCGAATCCGCGCGCCCGCTCCGCCGTGATGCGCATTGCGGAGCGCGTCACGCCATGAGCCGCTTCAACATCTTCCTGCTGATCATCGTGATGGGTTGCGCGCTGTCGGTCGTCAATTCGACGAACCAGCAGCGCCAGATCTTCATCCAGCTGCAGCGTGCGCAGTCGCAGGAGCGTCAACTCCAGCAGGACTACGCGCAGCTTCAATATCAGCAGAGCGCGCTGTCGAAGACGTCGCGCATCGAGCAGCTCGCGAACGATTCACTGAAGATGCAGCCGATCACGACCGGCCGCACGCAATACCTGACGCTGCCGCCGGGCGCCGCGAAGGCGATCGATGCGCCGATCCCGGCTTCGGCGGACACGGCCGGCAAGGGCAAGGGAGGCGCGCGATGAAGCCGTCCCAGAAGCGCCAGAACGTCAAGTTCTCGTCGAGCCCCGTGCTGGGCGTGCATCTGCCGATGTGGCGCTCGAAGCTCGTCGTGTTCCTGCTGTTCATGGCGTTCGTCGCGCTGGCCGCGCGCGCGTTCTGGATCCAGGGGCCCGGCAACGCGTTCTACCGGAAGCAGGGCGAAAGCCGCTACCAGCGCACGATCGATCTGCCGGCGACGCGCGGCAAGATTCTCGACCGTAACGGGCTCGTGCTCGCGACGAGCCTGCCCGTGCGCGCGATCTGGGCGATTCCCGACGCGGTGCCGGACGATCTCGATGCCGACAAGGTCAATCAGCTCGGCAAGCTCCTCGGCATGACGTCGAAGGAACTGCGCGTGAAGCTGTCGGAAGACAAGGGTTTCGTCTACGTCAAGCGCCAGGTGCCGATCGACGTCGCGGACAAGGTCGCCGCGCTCGACATTCCCGGCATCTATCAGCGCAACGAATACAAGCGCTTCTATCCGGAAGGCGAGATCACCGCTCACCTGATCGGCTTCACGAACGTCGAGGACGAAGGGCAGGAAGGCGTCGAGCTGGGCGACCAGAAGATGCTGTCCGGTACGTCGGGCATGCGTCGCGTGATCAAGGACCGGATGGGGCACATCGTCGAGGACGTCGCCGAGCAGATCCCGCCGCACAACGGCACCGACGTCGACCTGTCGATCGACAGCAAGATCCAGTACATCGCGTACGCGAACCTGAAGGCCGCCGTCGAGAAGTTCAAGGCGAAGGCCGGCGCGGCGATGGTCGTCGACGTGCGCACCGGCGAGGTACTCGCACTCGTCAACTACCCGACGTACAACCCGAACGACCGCTCGCGCATGACGGGCGAGCAGTTGCGCAACCGGATCATGACCGACGTGTTCGAGCCCGGCTCGATCATGAAGCCGTTTACGGTGTCGCTCGCGCTCGACCTGCACCGCGTGACGCCGAACACGCTCGTCGAGACGGGCAACGGGCATTTCGTGCTCGATGGCGCGCCGATCACCGACGACGCGGGTTTCGGCACGTTGACGGTCGGCGGCGTGATCCAGAAGTCGAGCAACATCGGCGCGACGAAGATCGCGATGACGATGCGGCCCGAGGAAATGTGGAATATGTATACGAGCATCGGCCTCGGCCAGGCGCCGAAGGTCGGGTTCCCGGGGGCGGTGGCCGGCCGCCTGCGTCCGTGGAAGAGCTGGCGCCGCATCGAGCAGGCGACGATGTCGTACGGCTACGGCCTGTCGGTGTCGCTGTTCCAGCTCGCGCGCGCCTACACGGCGATCGCGCATGACGGCGAGCTGATGCCCGTGACCATTTTCAAGACCGACCCCAACCAGCCGGTCGTCGGCACGCAGGTGTTCAACCCGACCACCGCGCGCGAAGTGCGCGCGATGCTCGAGACGGTGGTGGCGCCGGGCGGCACGTCGCCGGATGCGGCCGTGCCGGGCTATCGCGTCGGCGGCAAGAGCGGTACCGCGTACAAGCATGAAGGCCACGGCTACACGCGCAAGTACCGCGCGTCGTTCGTCGGGATGGCGCCGATGCCGAATCCGCGCATCGTCGTCGCGGTATCGGTCGACGAGCCGACCGCCGGCAGCCACTTCGGCGGCCAGGTGTCCGGCCCCGTATTCTCGGCGATCGCCGGCGACACGATGCGTGCGCTGAACGTGCCGCCGAACATGCCGATCAAGCAGCTCGTCGTGTCTGACGATTCGCCGGCAGCACCTTCCGCGACGGGGGCGCAAAAGCTGCCCGCGGGTGGCGGTGCGAAGCATATGATCGTGTCCAGCACGACGCGTAATTCACCAGGAGTTGTTCGATGAGCGCCGCTCGCAGTTCCCATCCGGCGCATCAGCAGATCGCAGCCGCGCTTGCGTGGCTGCGTCAGCATGTGGCCCCCGCAGCGCAACTGCATGCCGACACGCGCAGCCTCGAGGCGGGCGACGTGTTTTTTGCGTATGCAGTCGACGGGGCCGACAACCGCGCATTCATTGCCGAAGCCGTCGCGCGCGGTGCGGCCGCCGTGCTGTATCAGCCCGAAGGGCTGGCCGCTGCGCCGGCGGTGCCTGTCGCACTGGCCGTGCCGGTGCTCGACCAGCTCGCCGGCGAGATCGCCAGCGGCTGGTACGGCGATCCGAGCGACAACCTGCTCGCGGTGGGGGTGACCGGCACGAACGGCAAGACCTCGTGCACGCAGTGGATCGCCACCGCGCTGACGGCGCTGCACCAGCCGTGCGCGGTGATCGGCACGCTTGGCACCGGGATGCCCGGCCAGCTGGTGCCGACCGGTTTCACGACCCCCGACGCACCGCAACTGCAGCGCAGCCTGGCGCAATTGTGCGACGCGGGCGCGAAGGCCGTGGCGATGGAGGTGTCGTCGCACGCGCTGCACCAGGGGCGCGTGAACGGTACGGCTTTCGACATCGCGGTGTTTACGAACCTCACGCAGGATCACCTCGACTATCACGGCACGTTCGACGCGTACGAAGCCGCGAAGGCGAAGCTGTTCGCATGGCGGGGCTTGCGCGCGGCGGTCGTCAACCGCGACGACGCAGCAGGTCGGCGCCTGCTCGAGAAACTGGCCGGTCGCGTGCGTACGATTGCGTACGGGATCGGCGATGCACCGGTGCCGGACGCCGATCGCGAACTGGTCGCGCTCGACGTGCGCGCCACCGCGACCGGCACGGCGTTCCGCCTGCGTTCGTCGTGGGGCGACGCGGACGTCGAGGTCGGCACGCTCGGCACGTTCAACGTCAGCAACCTGCTCGCGGTGCTCGGCTCGCTGCTCGCGGCCGACGTGCCGTTCGACGCGGCGCTCGCCGAGATCGCACGGCTCGAGTCCGTCAACGGCCGGATGCAGCGGCTCGGCGGCCGGCTGCAGAACGACGAACCGCTGGTCGTGATCGACTACGCACACACGCCCGACGCGCTCGAAAAGACGCTCGACGCGCTGCGCCCGATCGCCACGGCGCGTGGCGGGCGGCTCGTCTGCATGTTCGGCTGCGGCGGCGATCGCGATGCGACGAAGCGCCCGCTGATGGGCGCGATCGCGGAGCGGCTCGCCGATGAAACCGTCGTCACGAGCGACAACCCGCGCAGCGAGGATCCGCAGCGCATCATCGACCAGATCGTCGCAGGCATGACCGCGCCCGATCACGCACGCCGTATCGAGGATCGCGCGAGCGCGATCCTGCAGGCCGTGCGCGGCGCGGCACGCGAGGATGTCGTCGTGCTGGCCGGCAAGGGCCACGAGGCCACGCAGGAAATCATGGGCAAGAAGCGCACGTTCTCCGACCAGGATCACGCGCGGCTCGCGCTGGCAGCACGCGCGACGCACGGCAAGGGAGGCGCCGAATGACGATGCTCAGTCTCGGCGAAGCCGCTCGCCTGATCCCCGGCGCAACTGTTCACGGCGACGCGGGCGTCACGTTCGACCGCGTGTCGACGGACAGCCGCACGGCCGGCCCCGGCGACCTGTTCGTCGCATTGAAAGGCGAGCGCTTCGATGCGCACGACTTCCTCGGCGATGTCGCCGCGCGCGGGGCTGCCGCGGCGCTGGTCGCGCACGTGCCGGCGGGCGTCACGATGCCGGTGATCGAAGGTGGTGAAACGCGTGCTGCGCTCGGCGCGCTTGCGCATGGCTGGCGCCAACGATTCGCACTGCCGCTCGTCGCGGTGACGGGCAGCAACGGCAAGACGACCGTCAAGGAAATGATCGCGTCGATCTTCGCGGCGGCGGTCGGCGCCGATGCGCGGCTCGCGACGGCCGGCAACCTGAACAACGATGTCGGCCTGCCGCTGACGCTGCTGCGCCTGTCGGCCGCGCATCGTCTCGCGGTGATCGAGATCGGGATGAATCACCCGGGCGAGACGGAAGTCCTTGCGCGCCTTACCGCCCCGACGGTCGCGCTCGTCAACAACGCGCAGCGCGAGCACCAGGAGTTCATGGCGACGGTCGAAGCCGTCGCGCTCGAGCACGCGGCCGTGATTCACGCGCTGCCGCCGGACGGCGTCGCGGTGTTCCCGGCCGATGACGCATACGCTGGCATCTGGCGCGTTGCGGCAACCGGCAACCGGATCCTCGATTTCGCGCTGCACGATGCCGAACGGCAAAGCGACGCGCAGGTCACGGGCCGCCTGCACGGCGGCGAACTCGCGATCGACACGCCCGCGGGCGCCGTCACGGTGCGGCTGCGTGCGCTCGGCGAGCACAACGCGCGCAACGCGCTGGCCGCTACGGCCGCGGCGCTGGGCGCCGGCGTCGCGCTGTCGGCGATCAAGCAGGGCCTCGAATCGTTCGAACCGGTCAAGGGCCGGCTGCAGGTGAAACAGGCGATCGCAGGCAGCCTCGCGGGCGCAACGGTCGTCGACGATACGTACAACGCGAATCCCGATTCGATGCGTGCCGCGATCGACGTGCTCGCCGCGCAACCGGCGCCGCGCGTGCTGGTGATCGGCGACATGGGCGAGGTCGGCGACGAAGGCCCGGCCTTCCATCGCGAGGTCGGTGCCTACGCGCGCGAGCGCGGAATCGACGCGCTGTTCGCGCTCGGCGACGCGTCGCGCGATGCCTGCACCGCGTACGGCGACACGGCCCGCCATTTCGGCGACGTCGGCGCGCTGGTCGGCGCATTGCTCGGGGCGGGTTACGGCGCGCAGGCGACGCTGCTCGTGAAGGGCTCGCGGTACATGAAGATGGAGCGCGTGGTCGACGCGCTGACGAACCAACCCGCGGCGGGCACGACGCCCGCTGCACACTGAGTAGAAGGAAGGAAGCATGCTGCTGGCGCTGGCGCAATGGCTGCAAGGAGACGCAAGCTTTTTGCGCTTGTTCACGTACCTCACGTTCCGTGCGGTGATGGCCACCATCACCGCGCTCGGGATCGGGCTCGTGTGCGGACCGTGGGTGATCCGCAAGCTGACGCAAATGAAGGTCGGTCAGGCCGTGCGCAAGGACGGCCCGCAGACGCACCTGGTCAAGTCCGGCACGCCGACGATGGGCGGCGTGCTGATCCTGATCGGCATCGCGGTCGCGACGCTGCTGTGGGGCGACCTGACGAACCGTTTCATCTGGATCGTGATGCTCGTGACGTTCGGTTTCGGCGTGATCGGCTGGGTCGACGATTACCGCAAGGTCGTCCACAAGGACCCGCGCGGGATGTCGTCGCGCGAGAAGTATTTCTGGCAATCCGTGATCGGGCTGTTCGCGGCCGTCTACCTCGCCTTCAGCGTGTCCGAGGCGAACAACGTGCGCGTGTTCGACCTGTTCATGGCATGGGTGAGGAGCGGCCTGTCGATGGGGCTGCCGGCACGTGCCGACCTGATGCTGCCGTTCCTGAAGTCGATCAGCTACCCGCTCGGCGTGTGGGGCTTCATCGTGCTGACGTACTTCGTGATCGTCGGCGCGAGCAACGCGGTGAACCTGACCGACGGCCTCGACGGCCTCGTGATCATGCCGGTCGTGCTGGTCGGTGCGTCGCTGGGTGTGTTCGCGTACGTGATGGGCAGCGCGGTCTATTCAAAATACCTGCTGTTCCCGCACATTCCGGGCGCGGGCGAATTGCTGATCTTCTGTTCGGCGATGGGAGGGGCAGGGCTCGCGTTCCTCTGGTACAACACGCACCCCGCGCAGGTGTTCATGGGTGACGTCGGCGCGCTGGCGCTCGGCGGCGCGCTCGGCACGGTCGCGGTGATCGTACGCCAGGAAATCGTGCTGTTCATCATGGGCGGCATCTTCGTCGCGGAAACGCTGTCGGTGATGCTGCAGGTTTCGTGGTTCAAGTACACGAAGAAGCGCTACGGCGAAGGGCGGCGCCTGCTGAAGATGGCGCCGCTGCATCACCATTTCGAATTGTCCGGCTGGAAGGAGACGCAGGTGGTCGTGCGTTTCTGGATCATCACACTGATGCTGTGCCTGTTCGGTCTGACCACCCTCAAGCTGCGGTAAAGGAAAGGTAACAAGGATGTCTGGCGAGATGTTTGGAGATCGGCAACGGCCGATGGTGCTCGTACTGGGGCTCGGGGAATCGGGTCTCGCGATCGCGCGATGGTGCGCGAGGCACGGGTGCCGGCTGCGTATTGCCGATACCCGCGAGGCGCCGCCGAACCTTGCCGCGCTGCAGGCCGAAGGCATCGATGCGGAATTCGTCGGCGGGGCATTCACGCCTGCGCTGCTCGACGGCGGCGTCGAGCTCGTCGGGCTGAGCCCCGGGCTGTCGCCGCTCGAACCGGCACTCGCGTCGCTGGTCGCGGCCGCGAACGAACAGGGCGTCGCGGTGTGGGGCGAGCTGGAATTCTTCGCGCAGGCACTGCGTGCGCTCGGCACGAGCGGCTACCAGCCGAAGGTGCTCGCGATCACGGGCACCAACGGCAAGACCACGACGACGAGCCTCACCGGCCTGCTGTGCCAGCGCTCGGGCAAGAAGGTCGCCGTCGCAGGCAATATCAGTCCTGCGATGCTCGACCGGCTCGCCAGTGCGATCGACGAGACCGCGCTGCCCGACGTGTGGGTGCTCGAACTGTCGAGCTTCCAGCTCGAGACCGCGCGCACGTTCGCGCCCGATGCGGCCGCGATCCTCAACATCACGCAGGACCACCTCGACTGGCACGGCAGCTTCGACGCGTACGCGCAGGCAAAGGGCCGGATCTTCGGCGCGACGACCACGCGCGTGCTGAACCGCGACGATGCGACGGTGATGAGGTTCGCCCCGGCAGCCGGCGCGGCCGACGCGCCGCGCACGGTCACGTTCGGCCTGAGCGAACCGGTGCAGGACGGCGACTACGGGCTGTCGCGCGATAACGGTATCGCGTGGCTGGTCGAAGCGGTCGATCGCGACGCCCCGGATGAAACCGCGACGACGACCCGTCGGCGCAAGCGCGATGCTGCGCATACGCCCGACATCGCGCAGAAGCGCCTGATGCCGGCCGACGCGCTGCGCATCCGCGGGCTGCACAACGCGGCGAACGCACTGGCCGCATTCGCGCTCGCACGCGCGATCGACCTGCCGGCCGCGCCGCTGCTGCACGCGCTGCGCGAGTACCGCGGCGAAGCGCATCGCGTCGAAGTGATCGCGACGATCGACGACGTGGACTACGTCGACGACAGCAAGGGCACGAACGTCGGCGCGACGGTTGCCGCACTCGACGGGCTGGCGCAGAAGATCGTGCTGATCGCGGGCGGCGACGGCAAGGGGCAGGATTTCGCACCGCTGGTTGCGCCGGTCGCGCGCTGGTGCCGTGCGGTGATGCTGATCGGCCGCGACGCACCGGCGATCCGCGACACGCTCGCCGAAACAGGCGTGCCGCTCGCCGACCACACGACGCTCGAAGGTGCGGTGCACGCGGCAGCCGACCTCGCGGAGCCCGGCGATGCGGTGCTGCTGTCGCCTGCCTGCGCGAGCCTCGACATGTTCAGGAACTACGCCCATCGCGCGGATGTGTTCCGCGCGGCGGTCGACGAAATCGCCATCGACAAAGGAGCGACGCCATGAGCTGGTCCGATCGCCTCGTCTCCCGTTTCAACGATCGTCGCGACACCGGCGGCAATGCCGCGGGCGGCCGCGTCGCGTCGGCCACGCGCGCCGCGACGGGCGGCCTCGCGAGCGTCGTCAACGGCGTGCGCCCGAGCCGTTCGCGGATGCTCGACTTCGACTACTCGCTGCTGTGGGTCGCGATCGCGCTGCTCGGGCTCGGCGTCGTGATGGTGTATTCGGCGTCGATCGCGATGCCCGATTCGCCGAAATACGCGTCGTATCACGACTACGCGTTCCTGATGCGCCACTGCATCTCGCTCGCCGTCGCGTTCGTCGCGGCGGTGGTCGCGTTCCGCGTGCCGGTGTCGACGTGGGACAAATACGCGCCGCAACTCTTCCTGATCGCGCTCGTCGGCCTCGTGATCGTGCTGATCCCGCACGTCGGCAAGGGTGTGAACGGTGCGCGCCGCTGGATTCCGCTCGGCATCACGAACATGCAGCCGTCGGAAATCATGAAGCTCGCGGTGACGATCTACGCGGCGAACTACACGGTGCGCAAGCAGGAATACATGCAGAGCTTCGCCAAGGGCTTCCTGCCGATGGCGTTCGCGGTCGGCTTGGTCGGTGCGCTGCTGCTCCTCGAGCCGGACATGGGCGCGTTCATGGTGGTCGCGGCGATCGCGATGGGTGTGCTGTTCCTCGGCGGTGTGAACGGCAAGTTGTTCGGCGGCCTCGTCGCGACCGCGATCGGCACCTTCACGATGCTGGTGTGGCTGTCGCCGTGGCGTCGCGAGCGGATCTTCGCGTACCTCGATCCGTGGGACGAGCGCTACGCGCAGGGCAAGGCGTACCAGCTCACGCATTCGCTGATCGCGTTCGGCCGCGGCGAGTGGTTCGGCGTCGGCCTCGGCGGCAGCGTCGAGAAGCTGAACTACCTGCCGGAAGCGCATACCGACTTCATCCTCGCGGTGATCGGCGAGGAGCTCGGTTTCGTCGGCGTGCTGGTCGTGATCCTGCTGTTTTACTGGATCGTGCGCCGCGCGTTCGAGATCGGCCGCCAGGCGCTCGCGCTCGATCGCACGTTCGCGGGCCTGATGGCGAAGGGTATCGGTATCTGGTTCGGCGCGCAGACCTTCATCAACATGGGCGTGAACCTCGGGCTGCTGCCGACCAAGGGCCTGACGCTGCCGCTCGTGAGCTACGGCGGCTCGGGCATTTTGCTGAACTGCGTCGCGCTCGCGGTGCTGCTGCGGGTGGACTATGAAAATCGCGTACTGATGCGGGGAGGGAAGGTATGACCTCCCCGCGTCAGTACGCGATTTCGGTGAAGGCTAACTTCGTGCGCGGAGCGCGCGAAGTTAAGCGAAGCGGCCGTAGCCAAAACATTCGTTCATTCTTGCTGATGCGGGGAGGGAAGGTATGACCGCGTCGCAACGCACGCTGATGGTGATGGCAGGCGGCACCGGCGGCCACGTGTTCCCGGGGCTCGCGGTCGCGCACCGGATGGAAGCGGCGGGCTGGCGCGTCGTGTGGCTCGGCAATCCGGCCGGGATGGAAGCGACGCTCGTGCCGAAGCACGGCATTCCGATGGAGTACGTGCGGTTCGGCGGGCTGCGCGGCAAGGGTTTGAAGACCAAGTTGACGCTGCCGTTCAACCTGCTGCGCGCATGCGGGCAAAGCCTCGCCGCGCTGCGCCGCGTGCGGCCCGACGTCGTGCTCGGGATGGGCGGCTACATCACGTTCCCGGCGGGCGTGATGACCGCGCTGTCGGGCCGTCCGCTCGTGCTGCATGAACAGAATTCGATCGCGGGCCTGACGAACAAGGTGCTCGCGAAATTCGCGAAGCGCGTGCTCGTCGCGTTCCCCGGCGCGCTGCCGCACGCGGAATGGACGGGTAACCCGATTCGCGCGGAACTTGCCGGCACGCAAGCGCCCAAAGCACGCTATGCATCGCGCAGCGGCCCGCTGAACGTGCTGGTCGTCGGCGGCAGCCTCGGGGCGGCCGCGCTGAATGAAGTCGTGCCGCGCGCGCTGGCGATGCTGGCGCCGGGCGAACGCCCGCGCATCGTGCACCAGGCCGGCGCGAAGCACATCGAAGCATTGAAGGCGAATTACGAAGCGGCCGGTTTCGCGGCCGGCGAGGACGTGCGGCTCGTGCCCTTCATCGACGACATGGCGGCCGCGTATGCGGCGGCGGATCTCGTGATCTGCCGGTCAGGGGCGATGACGGTGTCGGAGATCGCGGCGGTGGGCGTGGCGGCGCTGTTCGTGCCGTTCCCGTACGCGGTCGACGATCACCAGACGAGCAACGCCGCGTTCCTCGCCGATGCGGGCGCGGCCGTGCTGGTGCAACAACGCGACCTGTCGGCGGAATTGCTTGCCGACTGGCTGCGCGGCCAGTCGCGGGCATCGCTCGCGGACATGGCGGAACGTTCGCGCTCGCTGGCGAAGCCCGAGGCCACCGACGAAGTCGCGCGCGTGTGCGCGAAGGCGGCCGGCGCGAACCTGGAACCACTTAAATGAAACAACCCCGACGCTCACTTCGTTCGCTTGGGGGGGCGCAGCCCCCCCATAAAGCCTGTCCATCGGGATTTGGGGCGGCCCGGCGGAGGCTGACATGAAACACATCGTCAAACACATTCATTTCGTCGGGATCGGCGGCGCGGGCATGAGCGGCATCGCCGAAGTGCTCGTCAACCTCGGTTACGAGGTCAGCGGCTCGGACCTGTCACGCAACGCGGTGACCGATCGTCTCCAGGCGCTCGGCGCGCGGATCGCGATCGGCCACGACGCGGCGAACATCGAGGGCGCGAACGCGGTCGTCGTGTCGACGGCCGTGCGTTCGGACAACCCGGAAGTGCTGGCCGCGCGCGCGAAGCGCGTGCCGATCGTGCAGCGTGCGGTGATGCTGGCGGAGTTGATGCGCCTGAAGCAGGGCATCGCGATCGCCGGCACCCACGGCAAGACCACGACGACGAGCCTCGTCGCGAGCGTGCTCGCGGCGGGCGGGCTCGATCCAACCTTCGTGATCGGCGGGCGCCTGATCAGCGCCGGCGCGAACGCGCGGCTCGGCACGGGCGACTTCATCGTCGCCGAGGCCGACGAGTCGGACGCGTCGTTCCTGAACCTGTATCCGGTGATCGAAGTCATCACGAACATCGACGCCGACCACATGGACACCTACGGCCACGATTTCGCGCGGCTCAAGCAGGCGTTCATCGAATTCACGCAGCGCCTGCCGTTCTACGGCAGCGCGGTCGTGTGCGTCGACGATCCGAACGTGCGGCAGATCATCCCGTTCATTTCGAAGCCGGTCGTGCGCTACGGGCTGTCGCCGGACGCGCAGGTGCGCGCCGAAGACATCGATGCACGCGACGGCCGCATGCATTTCACGGTGATCCGCGAAGGGCGCGCGCCGCTCGCGGTCGTGCTGAACATGCCGGGCCTGCACAACGTGCAGAACGCGCTCGCGGCGATCGCGATCGCGACCGATCTCGGCGTGTCGGACGACGCGATCCAGCTGGCGCTGGCGGAATTCAACGGCGTCGGCCGGCGCTTCCAGCGTTACGGCGAGGTGCCGACCGCGGACGGCGGCCAGTACACGCTGATCGACGACTACGGCCATCACCCGGTCGAGATGGCCGCGACGATCGCGGCCGCGCGCGGCGCGTTCCCGGGGCGCCGCCTCGTGCTGGCGTTCCAGCCGCACCGTTACACGCGCACCCGCGACTGCTTCGACGATTTCGTCAACGTGCTGTCGACGGTCGACGCGCTGGTGCTGACCGAAGTCTACGCGGCGGGCGAGGCGGCGATCTCGACCGCCAATGGCGACGCGCTGTCGCGTGCGCTGCGCGCGGTGGGGAAGGTTGACCCGGTGTTCGTCGCGACGGTCGACGACGTGCCGGACGCATTGGCGAAGGTCGCGCAGAACGGCGACGTGGTGATCACGATGGGCGCGGGTTCGATCGGCGGCGTGCCGGCGAAGGTTGCGCAGCACACTCAACAGAAGGCATGACATGAGCGGGATTGATCCGAAACGTTTCGGCAAGGTGGCGGTGTTGTTCGGCGGCGAGTCCTCGGAGCGCGAGGTGTCGCTCACGTCGGGCAAGCTCGTGCTGCAGGGCCTGCGCGACGCGGGCATCGACGCGCACCCGTTCGACCCGGCCGAGCGCCCGCTGGCGGCGCTGAAGGATGAAGGGTTCGTGCGCGCGTTCAACGCACTCCACGGCGGCTACGGCGAGAACGGCCAGATCCAGGGCGCGCTCGATTTCTACGGCATTCGCTACACGGGCAGCGGCGTGCTCGGGTCGGCGCTCGGCCTCGACAAGTTCCGCACGAAGCTCGTGTGGCAGCAGACGGGCGTGCCGACGCCGCCGTTCGAGACGGTGCTGCGCGGCGACGACCTCGCGGCGCGGGCGACGGACATCGTCGCGAAGCTCGGCCTGCCGCTGTTCGTGAAGCCGGCGAGCGAGGGCTCGAGCGTGGCGGTGCTGAAGGTGAAGACGGCCGATGCGCTGCCGGCCGCGCTCGCGGAAGCCGCCAAGCATGACCCGATCGTGATCGTCGAGAAGAGCATCGAGGGCGGCGGCGAGTACACCGCCTGCATCGCCGGCGATCTCGACCTGCCGGTGATCAAGATCGTACCGGCCGGCGAGTTCTACGACTATCACGCGAAGTACGTCGCCGACGACACGCAATACCTGATTCCGTGCGGGCTGCCCGCCGACAAGGAAGCGGAGCTCAAGCGCGTCGCGCGCCGGGCGTTCGACGTGCTCGGCTGCACCGACTGGGGTCGCGCGGATTTCATGCTCGACGCCGACGGCAACGCGTACTTCCTGGAAGTGAACACCGCGCCGGGCATGACCGACCACTCGCTGCCGCCGAAGGCCGCGCGCGCGGTCGGCATCAGCTATTCGGAGCTGGTCGTGAAGGTGCTGTCGCTCACGCTCAACGACTGACGCAGGAACGGAACGACGTATGTGGAACAACGTTCGCCAACTCAACCTTGCCGCCAGCGCGCTGTATGCGCTGCTGCTGCTCGTGTTGGCGGCGGCCGGTTGCTACTGGCTGATCCAGCGCCCGACGTTCGCGCTGCGGGAAATCCGGATCGACGGCGACACCGAGCACATCAATTCACCGACGGTGCGCGCGGGCGTGGTCGGCCGGCTGAAGGGCAATTTCTTCACGGTCGATCTCGACGCCGCACGCGCCGCGTTCGAGCAGATGCCCTGGGTGCGCCATGCGAGCGTGCGCCGGGTGTGGCCGAATGCGCTGGCTGTCACGCTCGAGGAGTACAAACCGCTCGGGACCTGGGGCAGCGACCAGCTCGTGAGCGTCGATGGCGAGCTGTTCACCGCGAACCAGGGCGAGCTGGAGCAGGAACTGCCGGCGTTTGACGGTCCGGAGGGCAGTGCGAAGGAAGTCGTCACGCGGTATCGCGACTTCGGGAAATGGTTTGCGCCGCTGAAGGCGGCGCCGGAAGAAGTGACGCTGTCGGCGCGGTACGCGTGGACGGTGAAGCTGTCGAACGGCATGCAGGTCGAGCTGGGCAAGGAACGCAACAGCGAGTCGCTGCATGACCGGAGCCAGCGCCTGGTCGCCGCATGGCCGGCCGTCACGGAACGCTGGGGCAACGACATCGAGTACGCGGACCTGCGCTATCCGAACGGATTCGCGATTCGCGCGGCAGGCATGCGGTTCCTGACCGATACCGACAAGCGCAAGAAGTAACGAGAGATCACACGCAAGAGCACTTTATGAGCAAAGACTACAAGGATCTGCTGGTTTCCCTCGACATCGGCACGTCGAAGGTGGTGGCCATCGTCGCCGAGCTGAAGGGCGAAGGCCACTACGAGGTGATCGGCCTCGGCCAGAGCGAGTCGAAGGGTCTGAAGAAAGGTGTGGTGGTCAACATCGAGGCCACCGTGCAGTCGATCCAGCGCGCGCTCGAGGAAGCCGAGCTGATGGCCGACTGCAAGATCACCAACGTGTTCACGGGGATCGCGGGCAGCCACATCCGCAGCTTCAACTCGAGCGGGATGGTCGCGATCAAGGACAAGGAAGTCACGCAGACCGACGTCGCGCGCGTGATCGAGACCGCGAAGGCGATCAACATCCCGACCGACCAGCAGGTGCTGCACATCCTCACGCAGGAATTCATCATCGACGGCCAGGAAGACGTGCGCGAGCCGATCGGCATGAGCGGCATCCGGCTGGAAGTGAAGGTGCACATCGTGACGGGCGCGGTGAGTGCCGCGCAGAACATCGTCAAGTGCGTGCGCCGCTGCGGGCTCGAAGTGAACGACCTGATCCTGCAGCCGCTCGCGTCGTCGCTGGCCGTGCTGACGGAAGACGAGAAGGATCTCGGCGTGGTGCTGGTCGACATCGGCGGCGGCACGACGGACATCGCGATCTTCGCCGAAGGCGCGATCCGCCACACCGCGGTGATTCCGATCGCCGGCGACCAGATCACGAGCGACATCGCGATGGCGCTGCGCACGCCGACGCCGGATGCGGAAGACATCAAGGTCGGCTACGGGATCGCGAAGCAGGCGCTGGCCGATCCGGACGAAATGGTCGAAGTGCCGGGCCTCGGCGAACGCGGCCCGCGCACGCTGTCGCGCCAGGCGCTGGCAGCCGTGATCGAGCCGCGCGTCGAGGAGCTGTTCTCGCTCGTGCAGCAGGTCGTGCGCGAATCCGGTTACGAAGAACTCCTGAGCTCCGGCGTGGTCATTACCGGCGGTGCGTCGATGATGCCCGGCATGGTCGAGCTCGGCGAAGACATTTTCCTGAAACCGGTGCGCATCGGCGCGCCGGAGTATGCAGGCGGCCTTTCCGACGTCGTGCGCAATCCGCGCTACTCGACGGCGATGGGGCTGCTCGTCGAAGGCAGTGCCCAGCGCATGCGCGGCCGCAAGGTCGCCGTGCAGTCCGGCAACGCGGGACAGGTGTTCTCGCGGATGAAGGAATGGTTCCTGAGCAACTTCTGACATACCGAATCGAAATTCGCGCTGGTGCCGGCGGCTGGCGCGCGACAGGGGGTTGCCCGATCTCCTGCCGAATAACGGCCGAGTAGCAGTCATTCTCTTGACGGAGGCAACAATGGAATTCGAAATGCTGGAAACCGAGACCAACGGCACCATCATCAAGGTGGTCGGCGTTGGCGGCGCTGGCGGCAATGCCGTCCAGCACATGATCAACCGCGGCGTGCAGGGCGTCGACTTCATCGTGATGAACACGGATGCGCAGGCGCTGTCGCGTTCGCGCGCGTCGTCGGTGATCCAGCTCGGCAACACGGGCCTGGGCGCCGGTGCGAAGCCGGAAATGGGTCGTGCGGCAGCGGAAGAAGCGCGTGAGCGCATCGCCGACGCACTGCGCGGCGCGCACATGGTGTTCATCACGGCCGGCATGGGTGGCGGCACGGGCACGGGCGCGGCACCGGTGGTCGCGCAGATCGCGAAGGAGATGGGCATCCTGACGGTGGGTGTCGTCAGCAAGCCGTTCGAATTCGAAGGCGGCAAGCGCATGCGCGTCGCTGAAGCCGGTTCGCAGCAACTGGAGGATCACGTCGACTCGCTGATCGTCGTGCTGAACGACAAGCTGTTCGACGTGATGGGCGACGACGCCGAGATGGACAAGTGCTTCCAGTGCGCGGACGACGTGTTGAACAACGCGGTCGCAGGCATCGCTGAAATCATCAATGTCGATGGCCTCGTGAACGTCGACTTCGAAGACGTGAAGACGGTGATGGGTGAGCAGGGCAAGGCGATGATGGGCACGGCGACGGTCGCCGGCGTCGATCGCGCACGCCTCGCGGCGGAACAGGCCGTGGCGAGCCCGCTGCTCGAAGGCGTCGATCTGTCGGGCGCGCGCGGCGTACTGGTCAACATCACGTCGAGCCGTTCGCTGCGTCTGTCGGAAACGCGCGAAGTGATGAACACGATCAAGAGCTACGCGGCGGAAGATGCGACGGTGATCTTCGGTGCGGTGTACGACGACGCAATGGGCGATGCGCTACGCGTGACGGTCGTGGCAACGGGTCTGGGCCGTGCGGCGAAGAAGCAGCAATCGGCACCGATGACGCTGCTGCGCACGGGTACGGACAACCAGCCGGTCAGCGCGGTATCGCACGGTTATGCGCCGACGCATCACGTCAGCACGGCAGACTACGGCGCGCTCGACACGCCGGCGGTGTGGCGCAATTCGCGCGAAACCGCGGCATCGCACGTGCAGGCGCTGCAGGAGAAGGGTGTCGACACGTACGACATCCCGGCTTTCCTGCGCAAGCAGGCTGACTGACGCACACACAGGCGAAGCCGCGGCGAATCTGCCGCGGTAACGCCGGCGTGACGGATGCTACGGACCACGACAGGCCGCGTCGGCTGCGACGCCGGGCCGGGAAACGTGCCCTCTCCGCTCAAGCGGGGCGGGATGGACCGTGCTGTCCGCGACACGCTGAAAAACCGTATCGCTATGAGGGACCAGCCATGATTCAAGTGGGCGACGCGCTGC
Organism: Burkholderia sp. AU38729; assembly: GCF_020419725.1. Classification (NCBI taxonomy): domain Bacteria; kingdom Pseudomonadati; phylum Pseudomonadota; class Betaproteobacteria; order Burkholderiales; family Burkholderiaceae; genus Burkholderia; species Burkholderia sp. AU38729. The sequence goes on from NZ_JAIZQO010000003.1 coordinate 24,836, forward strand.
CCGACGCGCAATTGTTCGAGTACATCGACGACGCGCGCGAAGGGTGCACGCTGGGGCCGAATGCCTACAGCGTGCGCGACCAGGTTGCGGGAAAGCGGGTGGTGATCTTCGGATTGCCGGGCGCTTTCACGCCGACCTGCTCGGCGCAGCATGTGCCGGGCTATGTCGAACACGCCGAGCAATTGCGCGCGGCGGGCATCGACGAGATCTGGTGCGTGTCCGTCAACGACGCATTCGTGATGGGCGCATGGGGACGTGATCTGCACACCGCGGGCAAGGTGCGCATGATGGCGGACGGTAGCGCGGCTTTCACTCATGCGCTGGGGCTGACGCAGGATCTGTCCGCGCGTGGCATGGGAATTCGTTCCCTGCGCTACGCGATGGTGATTGACGGCGGTGTGGTCAAGACGCTGGCCGTCGAGGCGCCGGGCAAATTCGAAGTGAGCGATGCGGCGAGTGTTCTCGCGACGTTGACGTCCTGATCGTGCGGTGCGCCGTTGCCTTCCGGCAACGCTGCTCACCGGCCTCAGGGCAGTTGTAACACGGGCTGATGACCGGAAACGCCTCCGTTCCGGGCATCGGCCCGTCCCGTATCGGCGCGGGTAAACAGTTGAAACAGATTGATACGCAGTTTCAAACGACGCTGAATAGGGAATTACGCTATAATCTCCCCTATCGAATATAACTCCTGATTGATATCTTCAATCACGACGAAGAACATCATGCTGAAGCAGCGCACCATCAAATCCATCGTGAAGACCGTGGGTATCGGTGTCCACTCGGGCCGCAAGATCGAGCTGACGCTCCGTCCTGCCGCACCCGGCACGGGCATCGTCTTCTCGCGCGTCGACCTTCCCACGCCCGTCGACATTCCCGCCGCGGCGACGTCGATCGGCGATACGCGGCTCGCGTCGGTGTTGCAGAAGGATGGCGTGCGCGTGTCGACCGTCGAGCACCTGATGTCGGCATGTGCCGGCCTCGGTATCGACAACCTCTATGTCGACGTGACAGCCGAGGAAATCCCGATCATGGACGGCAGCGCGGCGACCTTCGTGTTCCTGATCCAGTCCGCCGGGATCGAGGAGCAGAACGCGCCGAAGCGCTTCGTCAAGGTGAAGAAGACGGTCGAAATCCGTGATGGCGACAAGTTCGCGCGTCTCGATCCGTACTTCGGTTTCAAGCTGAAATTCTCGATCGACTTCCGTCACCCGGCCGTCGACAAGACCGGCCAGGAGCTCGAGGTCGATTTCGCGAATACGTCGTACGTGCGCGAGATTGCGCGTGCACGCACGTTCGGCTTCGCACATGAAGCCGAGATGCTGCGCGAGATGGGTCTCGCCCGTGGCGGCAGCATGGAAAACGCGATCGTGCTCGACGAGTACCGCATCCTGAACAACGACGGGTTGCGCTACGACGACGAGTTCGTGAAGCACAAGATGCTCGACGCGATCGGCGACCTGTACGTGATCGGCCATCCGCTGCTGGCGTCGTACACGGCGTACAAGTCGGGCCACGGGCTGAACAACGCGCTGCTGCGCGAACTGCTCGTGAACGAAGATGCGTACGAGATCGTCACGTTCGACGATCCGCAAGCCGCACCGAAAGGCTTCGCGTTCGACATGCAGACGGCCTTCGCCTGATCTGCGTTCGACGCAAGCAATAAAAAAGCAGCCTTCGGGCTGCTTTTTTATTGGCCGGCTGCGGGGCGTGCCGTCAGCGTGGTTTAGCGCCATGCCGGGCCGCCATCCGCGCGAGCGCGTCCTGCAGCGGTGACGGTTCGAGATGATCTGCCAGGTCGCGCAACGCGGCCGCGCCGACCGACGTCATCCGCGCCTGCTTCACGTGGGGCGGCTCCGGCGCATCCTTCGGGCGTACGCGTACGCGTAGCGTCGAGACCGGCCAGCCGCGTTTTTGCAGATCGCCGAGCAACCGCGGTTCGACCTGTCGCAGACGAGCGGCCAACGCGTTGTGCGCAGCAAAGAGGGTCAGGGTGCCATCCTTCACGAAGCCGGGCTCGATATGGTTCGCCAGATAGTCGGGCAGGAGCGCGGCAAGATCGCGCTGCAGCGATGCGATCTGTTCGACGCCGGCGCGCAGCGCCGCGAACGCGTCGGTGCGGCCGAGCACTTCGGACACGGGTTGCGGGCGATACGGGGCGAGCGGGCCGAAATGCTTGGAAAATCGGTTCATCGAGACATTCTTCGGGCGCGCACGCGCGCGGACGTTGACGCCGATTGTACCCGTGCGGGCCCGTGCACGGGCGGCTTTCGCCCCGACGGCCCGGCGGTCTGCGCGCAGTGTCCGTCCGGCCGAGACACGGGCGCACGCTTCCCCGCGTGCTAAAATTCATCGTTTGAGTCCACTAATTCGCTAAGCCGCCGAGGCTCGGGCGCCGGGGCGCGCAACACGCGCCGGGCGCCGGTGCTGCGACGCAGGATCCGATCCGATGACAACCGGTTTTCTCCAGAAAATTTTTGGCAGCCGCAACCAGCGGCTCGTCAAGCAATACCAAAAGACCGTCACGACGATCAATGCGCTCGAAACGCAGATCGAGAAGCTGACGGACGACCAGTTGCGCGGCAAGACGGACGAATTCCGCCAGCGGGTCGCGGCCGGCGAGTCGCTCGACAAGCTGCTGCCCGAGGCCTTCGCGGTCTGCCGCGAGGCCAGCCGTCGCGTGCTGAAGATGCGGCACTTCGACGTGCAGATGATCGGCGGCATGGTGCTCCACTACGGCAAGATCGCGGAAATGCGCACCGGCGAGGGCAAGACGCTCGTCGCGACGCTGCCCGTGTACCTGAACGCGCTGGCAGGCCGCGGCGTGCACGTGGTGACCGTCAACGATTACCTCGCACAGCGCGACGCCGAATGGATGGCGCGCCTCTACAACTTCCTCGGTCTGTCGGTCGGCATCAACCTGTCCGGCATGGAGCACGACCAGAAGCAGCAGGCCTACGCGGCGGACATCACGTACGGCACGAACAACGAATTCGGCTTCGACTACCTGCGCGACAACATGGTCTACGAGACCGACGCGCGCGTGCAGCGGGCCCTGAATTTCGCGGTCGTCGACGAAGTGGACTCGATCCTGATCGACGAGGCGCGTACGCCGCTGATCATTTCGGGCCAGGCCGAGGATCACACCGAGCTGTACGTGCGGATGAACGCACTGCCGCCGCTGCTCGAGCGCCAGATCGGCGAAGAGAAGGCCGACGGCACGGGCGTCGAGAAGCCGGGCGACTACACGCTCGACGAGAAGGCGCGCCAGGTGTTCCTGACGGAATCGGGCCACGAGAAGGCCGAGCGCCTGCTCGCAGAATGGGGCCTGATCGGCGAGGGCGAGAGCCTGTACGCACCGCAGAACATCACGCTGATGCACCACGTGTACGCGGCGCTGCGCGCGCACACGCTGTTCCACAAGGATCAGCACTACGTCGTGCAGAACGGCGAAGTGGTCATCGTCGACGAATTCACGGGCCGCCTGATGGCCGGCCGCCGCTGGTCCGACGGCCTGCACCAGGCGGTCGAGGCGAAGGAGCACGTGAAGATCCAGAGCGAGAACCAGACGCTCGCGTCGATCACGTTCCAGAACTACTTCCGGATGTACGCGAAGCTGGCCGGCATGACCGGTACCGCCGACACCGAAGCGTACGAATTCAACGAGATCTACGGCCTCGAGACGGTCGTGATCCCGACCAACCGTCCGCCGAAGCGGATCGACAAGCAGGACCAGATCTACAAGACGGCCAAGGAGCGCTATGACGCGGTGATCCGCGACATCCGCGAATGCTACGAACGCGGTCAGCCGGTGCTGGTCGGCACGACGTCGATCGAGAACTCGGAGCTGCTGTCGCACCTGCTGAAGCAGGCGGGGTTGCCGCACGAGGTGCTGAACGCGAAGCAGCACGAGCGCGAAGCGGCGATCGTCGCGGAAGCCGGCCGCCCGAAGCGCGTCACGATCGCAACCAACATGGCCGGCCGCGGTACCGACATCGTGCTCGGCGGCAATGCCGAGAAGCAGGCCGCATTCATCGAGGCCGACGAAGCGATCCCGGCCGACGAGAAGGCGCGCCGCATCCAGCAGCTGCACGACGAATGGGAAACGCTGCACGAGCAGGTGAAGGCCGCGGGCGGCCTGCACATCATCGGCACCGAGCGCCACGAATCGCGCCGGATCGACAACCAGTTGCGCGGCCGTGCGGGCCGCCAGGGCGATCCGGGCTCGTCGCGCTTCTACCTGTCGCTCGACGATCCGCTGCTGCGCATCTTCGCGGGCGACCGCGTGCGTTCGATCATGGACCGCCTGAAGATGCCGGAAGGCGAGGCGATCGAGGCGGGCATCGTCACGCGCTCGATCGAGTCCGCGCAGCGCAAGGTCGAAGCGCGCAACTTCGACATCCGCAAGCAGCTGCTCGAATACGACGACGTGTCGAACGACCAGCGCAAGGTGATCTACCAGCAGCGTAACGAGTTGCTCGAAGCGCACGACATCACCGAGACGATCACCGCGATGCGTCACGGCGTCGTTACCGAAGTCGTCCGCCAGTTCGTGCCGGAAGGCAGCATCGAAGAGCAGTGGGACGTGCCCGAGCTCGAGGAAGCGCTGCGCAACGACTGGCAGCTCGACCTCGCGATCCAGGAAATGGTGAACGAGTCCTCGTCGATCACGGCCGAGGAGATCCTCGACGCGGTGATGACGGCCGCCGACGAGCAGTACGAGGCGAAGGTCGCGATGGTCGGCCGCGAATCGTTCAGTGCGTTCGAGCGCTCGGTGATGCTGCAGACGGTCGACCGCCTGTGGCGCGAGCATCTCGCGGCGCTCGACCACCTGCGCCAGGGCATCCATCTGCGCGGCTATGCGCAGAAGAATCCGAAGCAGGAATACAAGCGCGAAGCGTTCGAACTGTTCGCCGCGATGCTCGAAGCGATCAAGCAGGAAGTCACGCGCGTCGTGATGAACGTGCAGATCCAGTCGCCGGAACAGCTCGAGCAGGCCGCCGAGCAGATCGAAGAGCGTGGCGGTCATCTCGAGAACGTCGAGTACCAGCACGCCGATTACGCGGAAGCCGGTGCGCCGGTGGCCAACGTCGCGGCTGCCGTGGCGGCCACGGCGACAGCCGACATGGTCGGTAGCGCGATGACGCACAGCGGCCCCGGCGGCGAAATGCCGAGGGTCGGCCGCAACGACCCGTGCCCGTGCGGCAGCGGCAAGAAGTACAAGCAATGTCACGGGAAGCTGTCATGATCGACGGCGGCGCGCATCGCGCGTGCCGCGTCATTCGCAGCTTCGCGTGAGTGATGTGAGTTGCGGCGGCCCGCGCGTGCGGCCGCTGGTTCTTCCAATCGATGCCGGCGCATGCCGGCATTTTCCATCCGGCAGGTGTGCCCCATGGCTGTCAATTTTCCGTCGATCGATCCCGCCCAACTGCATCCCGTCGCCGGCGTCACGCTCGGCTGGGCGGAAGCGAACATCCGCAAGCCGAATCGCAAGGACGTGCTGGTCATCTCCGTCGACGAAGGCGCGACGGTCGCGGGCGTGTTCACCGAAAACCGTTTCTGCGCAGCGCCGGTCACCGTCTGCCGCGAGCATCTGGCGAAGGTGCGCGCGGGCGGCGCGGGCATTCGCGCGCTCGTGGTGAATACGGGCAATGCGAACGCGGGCACCGGCGAGCCGGGCCTCGTGAACGCACGCGAAACCTGCACGGAACTCGCGCGCCTCGCGGGCATCGAGCCGGCGCAGGTGCTGCCGTTCTCGACCGGCGTGATCCTCGAGCCGCTGCCGATCGATCGCCTGAAGGCCGGCCTGCCGGCCGCGCTCGCGAACCGCAAGGCCGCGAACTGGTTCGACGCCGCGCAGGCGATCATGACGACGGACACGCTGCCGAAGGCCACGTCGCGCCAGGTGACGATCGACGGCCATACGGTCACGTTGACGGGCATCAGCAAGGGCGCGGGCATGATCAAGCCGAACATGGCGACGATGCTCGGCTTCCTCGCGTTCGACGCGAACGTCGCGCAGCCGGTGCTCGACACGCTCGTAAAGGAAGTCGCGGATCGCTCGTTCAACTGCATCACGATCGACGGCGACACGTCGACGAACGACTCGTTCATCCTGATCGCGTCGGGCAAGAGCACGCTGCCGGCGATCACGTCGACCGATTCGCCGGCCTACGCGGTGCTGCGCGATGCGGTGACGGAAGTTGCGCAGGTGCTGTCGCAATTGATCGTGCGCGATGGCGAAGGCGCGACGAAATTCATGACGGTGCACGTCGAAGGCGGCAAGAACGTCGCGGAATGCCGCCAGATCGCTTATGCGATCGGCCATTCGCCGCTCGTGAAGACGGCGTTCTATGCATCCGACCCCAACCTCGGCCGGATTCTCGCGGCGATCGGCTACGCAGGTGTCGCGGATCTGGACGTCGACAAGATCGACCTCTATCTCGACGACGTGCTCGTCGCGAAGGCGGGCGGCCGCAACCCGGCTTACCAGGAAGAAGACGGCCAGCGCGTGATGAAGCAGAGCGAAATCACGATTCGCGTGCTGCTCGGCCGCGGCGACGCGCAGGCCACCATCTGGACGTGCGACCTGTCGCATGACTACGTGAGCATCAACGCGGATTACCGCTCCTGATCGGGAGCGTTCGAACGACATGGACAAGCTTGAACAGTTTCTGACGCGCGCCGAAGCGCTGCTCGGCCGTCTCGAGGGGATGCTGCCGCCCGCGCCGGCCGCGGTCGACTGGAATGCCGCGCATGCGTTCCGCTGGCGCAAGCGCCAGGGGCGCGGCTATCTGCAGCCGGTGCCGGCCGTGTCGTCGATCACGCTCGGTGACCTGCACAACATCGATCGCCAGAAAGGGCTGATCGAACAGAACACGCGGCAGTTCGTGCAGCAGAAGCCGGCCAACAACGTGCTGCTGACCGGCGCGCGCGGTACCGGCAAATCGTCGCTGATCAAGGCGTGCCTGAACGCGTATGCGAACGACGGCCTGCGCCTGATCGAAGTCGACAAGGACGACCTGCACGATCTCGGCGACATCGTCGACCTGATCTCGCAGCGTCCCGAGCGATTCATCGTGTTTTGCGACGACCTGTCGTTCGAGGAGGGCGAGTCGGGCTACAAGGCGCTGAAGGTCGCGCTCGACGGCTCGATCGCCGCGCAGTCGGACAACGTGCTGATCTACGCGACGTCGAACCGCCGCCATCTGCTGCCCGAGTACATGAGCGACAACGAGTCGTACAAGCATCTTCCGGATGGCGAGATTCACCCCGGCGAAGTCGTCGAGGAAAAGATCTCGCTGTCGGAGCGTTTCGGCCTGTGGGTCAGCTTCTATCCGTTCAAGCAGGACGACTACCTCGACATCGTCGGGCACTGGCTGCGTCATTTCGGCTGCCCGGATGCGGAAATCGAATCCGCACGCGGCGATGCGCTCGTGTGGGCGCTCGAGCGCGGTTCGCGGTCGGGACGCGTCGCGTGGCAGTTTGCGCGTGACTGGTCGGGCCGCAAGGAGCAGGCATGAGCGCGGATCTCGCACAAGGCGCGGTGCGCGCGCCCGATGGCCGCAAGGTGACGGAAGTCGCGGTCGGCGTGATGGTGCAGCCGGACGGAAGCTACCTGCTCGCGCAGCGGCTGCAAGGTAAGCCGTATGAAGGCTACTGGGAGTTTCCGGGCGGCAAGCTGGAGGCCGGTGAAAGCGTCGAGGACGCGCTTGCGCGCGAACTGCACGAGGAGCTCGGCATCGAAGTCACGGCCAGCCACCGCTGGCACACGCTCGAGCACGATTATCCGCATGCGTACGTGCGGCTGTATTTCTGCAAGGTGACGAGCTGGACGGGCGAGCCGCACAGCAAGGAAGGGCAGGCGTTCGTGTGGCAGCAACTGCCGGTCGCCGTCGCGCCGCTGTTGCCGGCCGCGCTGCCGGTGCTCGAACTGCTCGAGAAGGAAGCCGCGTCGAACTGACGCCATGATGGCCTGCCGGAAAGGCGGGCCATATCACTAGCAGGCGGTGCTGTGCGCCGCTCAGCTGTCGCGGCGGCCGTCCGTGCCGTCTTCTTCCGACGAGGGGCCCTCGTCGGAGGATCCACCGATCCGGTACTTTTCCGCGGCCCATGCGCCGAGGTCGAGCTGCTTGCAGCGGGCCGAGCAGAACGGGCGGAACTGATTTTCGGGCGTCCAGCGCACTTCGGCGCCGCACGACGGGCATTTCACAACGGTAGTCATACGAAAGCGATCCGGCCCGCGGCCGTTACAGATTGCACAATGTCAGATGGAACGGCACGTCGATATCCACCGCGCGCGGACGCACATCGCCGTCCTGCATGGTGAACCGTACCCACAGCATGTATTTGTTCGCGCTCGCTTCGGGAATGACGCGCAACTCCGGCGGCACGCGCACCTGCATCAGCTGGTAGGTGCGGCCGGACAGCATCTGCTGGTAGCTGCCCTGCATCGCCATGACCTTCGACGCCTGGCCCGATTCGCGCGCGAGCCGCAGCACGATCGTCACCGCGTCGCGCAGCGGCAGCATCGGCAGGATCCACTTCGCGATGTCCTGGCGCCGCTGCTCGGCGGGCCACTGCTGCCATGCGTAGTACGACGGCAGGTCGAACTTGCACGTGCCGCCGGGAATCACCGCACGGCTGCGGATGCTGGCGAGCCACTCGTTGTCGACGAGGTGCTGCCCGGTCTTGCCCTGCATCTGCGCGAGGTTCGCGAGCGTCTGCTCGATTTCGCCGAGCACGGCTTCGAGCGCGTTCTGCTCGATGCCCGGATTGCCGCGAAAGGGGGCGAGCGTCTGGCGCTGACGTTCGAGCTCCTTCATCAGATCCGATTTCAGGTCCGCGCGGCCCGTTACCTCGGCGATTTCGAACAGCGTCGTCAGCGCGACGTGGTGTTCACGCGGGTCCTCCTGAGCCAAAAAGAACGCGAAGCGCTCGAAGAGATCTTCGAGGCGCAACAGCGTGCGAATTCGCTCGTTGAACGGATACTCGTAAAGAATCAAGCGCGCTCGCCTCTTGGGTAGGGATTGAAACAATGCAGGACATTCTAATGCTCACTCTCTACCCTAGCAACGCGCCAATTTCGTACACCATCACGATTGGGCACGAGCTTCAGCGCGCGGCGGCCGCAAACCCGAGATAGCGTTGGTGCAGTGCATCGACCTGTGCGGCGAGCGCGTCGGGTGTCGTCGCGTCGTTGACGATCACGTCGTCGGCCGCCGCGAGACGTGCTTCGCGCGTCGCCTGTTTCGCGATGATCGCTTCGACCTGCTCGCGCGTGAAGCCGTTGCGCCGCATCACGCGTGCGATCTGCGTGTCGACCGGGCAATCGACGACGAGCACGCGATCGCAGCGCGCCTTCCAGTTGCCTGACTCGACGAGCAGCGGCACCACGAACATCACGTACGGGCCTTGCGCTTCGCGGGCTTCGCGATCGGTCTCCGCGCGGATCAGCGGATGTGTGATCGCTTCAAGGCGCCGGAGCGCGGCGTCGTCGCTGAAGATCAGTGCGCGCATCTTCGCACGATCGAGCGAGCCGTCGGCGGCAACGAAGTCGCGGCCGAATGCCTGTTCGATCGCGGGCATCGCGAGACCGCCCGGTGCGGTGATGCGATGGGCGATCAGATCGGTATCGACCAGTGACGCGCCGCGGGCGCCGAACAGGTCGGCGACGGTCGTCTTGCCGCTGCCGATGCCGCCGGTGAGTCCAATGGCGAACATGTCAGCCTCCGAGCGCCGAATAGAACGGGGTGCCGAAAAACAGCGTCGCGGCGCCGCCTGCCGCGAGGAACGGGCCGAACGGAATCGGCTCCTCGAAGCGCATGCGGCCGCGCCAGGTCGCGATGAGCCCGACGATCGCGCCCGTCACCGCGGCGAACAGCACGACCTGCGGCAATGCGGCCCAGCCCATCCATGCGCCGAGCGCGGCGAGCAGCTTCAGGTCGCCAAAACCGATGCCCTCGATGCCGCGCAGCCATTTGAACAGCCAGTAGATTGCCCACAGGAACAGGTAGCCGGCCATGGCCCCGATCACCGCCGAGCGCAGCGACGTGAACGTGCCGCCGAGGTTCAGCACGAGCCCGGCCCAGAGGAGCGGTAGCGTCATCGAGTCGGGGAGGTAGCCCGTCCGGATATCGATCGCGCTCATCGCGAGCAGTGCGGCGCACAGCGCGAACGCGGCAAGCGCGGCGACGGTCGGGCCGAATACCGCGAGTGAGCCGGCGGCGAGCAGCGCGCACGCGAACTCGACGAGCGGATATACGATGCCGATCCCGTGGCCGCAGCGCCGGCAGCGCCCGCGCAGCATCAGAAAGCTGACGAGCGGGATGTTTTCCCATGCGCGCAGCACGTGGCCGCAATGCGGGCAGGCGCTGCGCGGGCGCCACAAATCGTAGCGCGGCGGGTAGCCGTCGTCGGGCGGGGCGCTCGCGTTGCCGGTCGCTTCATCGATCTCGGCCTGCCACGCACGCTGCATCATCACGGGCAGCCGGTGGACGACCACGTTCAGGAAGCTGCCGACGCACAGGCCGACGACGATCGCGAACGCATACTGCAGCGCGGGCGGCAGCATCGCCAGCGCGAGCAGCGTGCTCTCGGGCGAATCGGTAACGGAGTACAGGGGCGCTGGCGTCATGAGGCTCAAGGTTCGGACTAAAAGGCGACAGAATCGGTTGCGATGCTACACCACGTTGCCGAGCTGAAGGATGGGCAGGTACATCGCGATCACGAGGCCGCCGACGAGTGCGCCCAGTACGATCACGATCAGCGGTTCGCCGAGCGCGGCGAGTGCATCGAGACGCGCGTCGAGCTGGCGTTCGCACAGCGCCGCGATGTCGGCGAGCATCACGTCGAGCGCACCCGTCTCCTCGGCGACGGCGATCGGCTGCACGACGTCGTCCGGAAAGCATCCGGCCGACTGCATGGCGTCCGCGAGGCGTGCGCCGCGCAGCACGCGGGCTGCGATGTGCGCAGTGGCGTGCTCGAACACCGGATGGCCGGCAGTGCGCTCGAGCGTGGCGAAGGCGTCGGCGAGCGGCACACCGGCGCCGAGCAGCGTCGCCAGCGAGCGGCACCAGCGTGCGGCCGCGTACCGGCTGAGCGCGCTACCCGCGAGCGGCGCGTGCAATAGTTGCCGCGCGACAGCGTGGCGCAGCGGTGCCGACCGCCGCAGCGCGTGATGCGCGGCCAGCCCGGCTGCCGCGGCAATGGCAAGGAGCCCACCGCCCCATGCCGACAGTGCGGAGGACAGCGCGAGCAGCGCGCGGGTTGGCGCCGGCAGTGCGGCGCCGAACCCGTCGAAAATCTGGCGGAACGTCGGTACCACCCACACCATCAGCGCGGCCGAGATCGCGAGCCCGAACAGGATGACGGCCGCCGGGTACGCGAGCGCGGCCCGCAGCTTGCGCCACTGAGCGTCGGTGCGCTCGCGGTGTGCCGCGACCCGCGTCAGCACGATGCCGAGCGAGCCGGACGCTTCGCCGACCTCGATCAGCTGGCGATACAGCGTGCCGAACTGGGATGGATAGCGTGCGAGTGCATCGGCGAAGCGCCGGCCGCCGACGATCTCGCGGGCGAGCCCGGCTGCGATGCGTGGCAGACCGTCGTGTGGCCGCGTACGCGCGAGCATCTCGAGCGACGGCGCGAGCGGCAACCCGGCCTGCAGCAGGCTCGCGAGCTGGCGCGTGAAGCGCGTGACGTCCCGCGCGCTGGCCGTGGGCGGCCGGGCCGCCCCGCGGACATCGAGCGACAGTACGGCGATGCCGTCGCGTGCGAGCGCGGCACGTGCGCCCGCGGCGTCGAATGCAATGACGGTCCCGCGGCGCGATGTGCCGTCGCGACGGCGGCCGCGCCACGCGAAGCGGGTTTCGCGCGGCGGCGTGTGCATGCTCATGCGGCAGGTGTCGCGGCGAGGGCTTCCGCGATGCTCGTCGTGCCGTCACGGACGCGCGCAAGCGCCGCGTCGCGCAGACTGCGCACGCCTTCGGCCGCCACGCATTGCGCGAGCTCGCCAACACTCGCCCGTGCGACGATGCGTTCCGCCAGCCCGGACGACACCGGCATCGTCTGATGCAGGCCGACGCGGCCGCGATAGCCGATGCCGTGACAGGCCGGACAGCCTCGCGCAACGAACGGCCGCCATCCGGTTGCGAGGGCGGCCGGGTCGCAGCCGGCTTCGCGCAGGACGGGCGCCGGTGCGTCCGAGTGCACGCGGCAGGCGGTGCACAGCCTCCGGACGAGGCGTTGCGCGGTGACGAGGTGCAGCGCGGCCGCGAGGTTGTACGGCGCGACACCGATGTCGAGCAGCCGCGCGACGGCGGCCGGTGCGTCGTTCGTATGCAGCGTCGACAGCACGAGATGGCCGGTCTGCGCGGCCTTGATCGCGACGTCGGCCGTCTCCGCATCGCGAATCTCGCCGACCATGATGATGTCCGGATCCTGCCGCAAGAGCGCGCGCAGTGCCGTCGCGAACGTGAGCCCGGCCTTTTCGGCGACACCGACCTGGCTGATGCCGTCGAGCTGGATCTCGGCGGGATCCTCGACCGTGCAGACGTTGTGCGCGTCGCGATCGAGCATCTGCAGCGCGCAGTAGAGCGACAGCGTCTTGCCGCTGCCGGTCGGACCCGTGACGAGTACGAGGCCATGCGGGGCGCGTATCGCGGCCTCCATCGCGGCCGCCTGCTGCGCGTCGAAGCCGAGGCGGGCGAGTGTGAGGTCGGTCGGCATGGTTTCGAGCCGCCGCAGCACCAGCTTTTCACCGAACAACGTGGGCAGCGAGCTGACCCGGTAGTCGCCGCGTGTACCGCCGTCGATCACGATGCGCAGCCTGCCGTCCTGCGGGAGCCGCCGCTCGGCGATGTCCATGCGCGCGAGCACCTTGATCCGTGTGACGAGCGCGTCGCGCAGATGAAGGGGCGGCCGTGCATGTTCGTGCAGCACGCCGTCGATGCGCAGGCGAATGCGCCAGCCGGCTTCGAATGGTTCGACGTGGATGTCGGATGCATCACGTACGCGCGCCGCGTGAAGCGTGTCCGTCAGCAGCCGCACGGCCGGCGCATCGTCGAGCTGGGCCGCGTCGAGCGCGCGCGGTGCGGTGGCGGGCGACGTATCGGAGTGGGTGGGCGGCTGCGTGCGCAGCGGCGCCCCGGGAGGAGGGAAATGCATGTGAGCCGGCTCGCTGGCCGCCTGTTGACCGTGACCAGCAGATGGTCGCGCGTCGCGGGCGGCGCCGGCAGTCAGCCGTTCGGCTAGCGCGACGTGGCGCGTGCGGTGCGCGAGCTGCGCGGCTTGAAGAGCTTGACGGTGCGCACGGCCTGATCGTCGCTGCGCATCACCTCGAGCATCACGTCGCCGATTTTCAGGCACACGTCGTCTTCCGGAATTTCCTCGAGGATTTCGAGCACCAGGCCGTTCAGCGTCTTCGGCCCGTCGGTCGGCAGCTTCAGATGCAACCAGCGATTCAGTTCGCGCAGCGGCATGCTCGCCGAGACGATGCATTCGCCGTTCTCGTCCCAGCCGCCCTTGCGCTCGCTGCGCGGCATCGACGTCGTGAATTCGCCGATCAGCTCCTCGATGATGTCTTCGGGCGTGACGAGCCCTTCGAGTTCGCCGTACTCGTTGACGACGAGCGCGGTCCGCTGGCGGGTTTCCTGGAAAAACTGGAGCTGCTGGACCACCGGTGTGCCGGACGGCACGTAGTACGGCTCGGCGAGCAGCGCGCGCAGCGTCTCGCGGTCGAATTCCTGGTTGTGCAGCGCGGTCAGCGTCTTGCGGACGTGCAACACGCCGAGCACCTTGTCGATGTCGCCTTCGTAGACGACGAGCCGGTTGTGATAGCAGGTTTCGAGCTGGTGCAGGACGTCGTCGAGCGGCGCGTAGAAATTGAGCGACTCGATCTGGCGGCGCGGCACCATCACGTCGTCGACCGTGATGTTCTCGAGATCGAACAGGTTGAGCAGGATGCTGCGGTGCTTGGTCGGCATGAAACTGCTCGACTCGAGCACGATGGCCCGCAGCTCGTCGGCCGACATTCGCTGGTCGCGACCCTTCTTCGTGTTGATGCGCAGCACCCACAGCACGCCGTTCGCGAGGGCGTTGACGAACCAGACGACGGGCTTGAACACGCGCATCAGCGGCGCGATCACGAGGCTCGCGGGCAGCGCGATGCGTTCGGGGAACGTCGCGCCGACGATCTTCGGCGCGATTTCGGCGAACACGATGATCAGGAACGCGACGATGCCGGTCGCGATCGACAGCGCGAGGTTGTTGCGGCCGAACGTATGCAGCGCGAGCGACGTCGTCAGGACCGGGATGATCGTGTTGAACAGGTTGTTGCCGATCAGGATCACGCTGAGCAGCAGGTCAGTGCGCGTGAGCAGGCCTTGCGTGGTTTTCGCGCCGAGTGCGCCCTGGCTGGCGAGATGCTTCAGCCGATGACGGTTGAGCGCCATCATCGCGGTTTCGGAAATCGAAAAGAAGCTGGAACAGAGGAGAAGCAGGAAGACGGCGCCGATTTGCGCCCATAAGGGAATTTGGTCCACGCGTTGGAAGGGCAGTGAAGGACTGGGATGGGAGAAATATAGCAGAGGCCGGCGACCGCGATGTGTCGTGCGCGACACGAGGAGCTAGCGGCGGCCGGGTAAAAAAAAACCGTGCACGAAGTGCACGGTTTTTTAAAATCTGGTCGGGGTGAGAGGATTCGAACCTCCGGCCTCTACGTCCCGAACGTAGCGCTCTACCAGGCTAAGCTACACCCCGATTTTTGCTCTTTGGACTTCGCCGTCTTCGTTAAGAATCGCTGCGTCGTCACAAGCAAGAACGTAACTATAACGATGTTTTTTCTAAAAGGGAATACTTTGATGAAGAAAATTTTCGAGACAAGGCATCGCGTCGCGTTCGCGGCGTGTTTACGATTGCCGCGACGTCGAGTATGAGCACAGCCCGAGCAGGCTTTCCTTATAGATCGAGTCCGGGAACGCGGCAATCGCCGCGGCTGCCGCCTGCGCTTCCTGGCGTGCGCATTCGAGCGTGTGATCCAGTGCGCCCGAGCGCGTGATTGCTTCGAAGATCGTGTCGAAGCGATCGGTGCCGCCCTGTTCGATCGCTTCGCGTGCCAGCGCCGACTGTTCGGGCGTGCCGCGTTCGATCAGATAGATGAGCGGCAGCGTCGGCTTGCCTTCGCGAAGGTCGTCGCCGGCATTCTTGCCCATTGCCTCGGCGGTGCCCGCGTAGTCGAGCCAGTCGTCCATGATCTGGAATGCAGTGCCGATCCGGCGGCCGTATTCGGCGGCGGCCGCCTCGGTCGGCGCATCGGCGCCCGCGAGTACCGCGCCCAGACGTGCCGAGGCCTCGAACAGCTTGGCCGTCTTGTAACGGATCACCTGCATGTAGCGCGTTTCGTCGACGTCCGCGTCGTGCATGTTGAGGAGCTGCAGCACCTCGCCTTCGGAAATGATCGTCGTCGCTTCCGACAGGATCTCCATCACGCGCATCTTGCCGACGCCGACCATCATCTCGAACGAGCGCGAATAGAGGTAGTCGCCTACCAGCACGCTCGCCGCGTTGCCGAACAGCGCATTGGCGGTCTGGCGGCCGCGGCGCAGCTCGGATTCGTCGACGACGTCGTCATGCAGCAGCGTGGCCGTGTGGATGAACTCGACGACGGCGGCCAGCACGTGCCGCTGGTGCGACGTCTCGCCGAGCGCGCCGGCGACGAGCAGCAGCAATGCCGGCCGCAGCCGCTTGCCGCCCGCGCCGATGATGTACTCGGCGATCTGGTTGATCAGCAGCACATCGGACGCGAGGCTTTGCCGGATAACGCGATTCACCTGCTCCATGTCAGTGGTGATCGGAGCGAGCAGATGGGCGGCGCTGAGGGTGGGGGAGGCGGTGGACGACGACATGATGATGGAATTGGGTGATGCCGCGGATTATAAGTCGAATCCGCGATATGCCGGTCTGTCAGACGTACCAGCGGCGCGATTTTGGCCGTCCGGTAGAGGCCCGCGCGCGGCAATCGGCGATCGGCTTTGACTTGGGCGCTAAGCCCATGTATAATCACGTGTTTTCCGCGCGTGGTGTGCGGAAAAATTGGATCCAGAGTGAGGTTCTCAATGTACGCGGTCATAAAAACCGGCGGCAAGCAGTACAAGGTTGCCGTTGGCGAAAAACTCAAAGTAGAACAGATACCGGCTGACATTGACGCTGAAATCACGCTCGACCAGGTTCTCGCAGTGGGCGAAGGCGAATCGATTAAGTTCGGTACGCCGCTGGTCAGTGGGGCTTCCGTCAAGGCCACCGTTGTGTCGCACGGTCGTCATGCCAAGGTCACCATCTTCAAGATGCGTCGCCGGAAGCACTACCAAAAGCACGGCGGCCACCGCCAGAACTACACTGAGCTGCGCATCGACGCGATCAACGCGTAAGCGCCTCGGTAAAGGAGCAATCAGATGGCACACAAAAAGGCAGGCGGCTCTTCCCGGAACGGCCGCGACTCCGAGTCGAAACGTCTCGGCGTGAAAGTGTACGGCGGCCAGGCAATCAATGCCGGCGGCATCATCGTGCGTCAGCGCGGTACGCGCATGCACGCAGGCGAGAACGTCGGCATGGGCAAGGATCACACCCTGTTCGCGCTGGTCGACGGTCACGTCAAGTTCGCGACGAAGGGCGCGGACAAGAAGCATCTGGTCATCGTTGTCCCGGCGGCTGCCTAAGTTCAGGCACCCACGGGCTTCGTAGCCGAAAGGCCCCGCAGTCTTCGCGGGGCCTTTTTTTATTTGGCCGCCGGGCGCGTGTGCGTTCGGGCGGCCATCGCGCAACCGGCGTACGATCGGCCGAACGGCAGATTGTTCAAGCGCGCCGGCGCGCGGCACAATAGCGGAAATACTGGGCGGAGTGACGAATGAAGTTCATTGACGAAGCACGAATCGAAGTCATCGCCGGAGACGGAGGCGATGGCAGTGCGTCGATGCGCCGCGAGAAATTCGTCCCGTTCGGCGGGCCGGACGGCGGCGACGGCGGCCGGGGCGGTAGCGTATACGCGATCGCCGACCGCAACATCAACACGCTGATCGACTACCGTTACGCGAAGAAGCACCTGGCGCGCAACGGCGAAAACGGGCGCGGATCGGATTGCTACGGCAAGGGCGGCGACGATGTCACGCTGCGCATGCCGGTCGGCACGATGATCAGCGACATGGATACCGGCGAGCTGATCGCCGACCTGACCGAGCACGACCAGCAGGTGATGCTTGCGCAGGGCGGCGCCGGCGGGCTCGGCAACCTGCATTTCAAGTCGAGCACGAACCGCGCGCCGCGCCAGAAGACGGACGGCAAGCCCGGCGAGCGTCGCATGCTGAAGCTCGAGCTGAAGGTGCTCGCCGATGTCGGCCTGCTCGGCATGCCGAACGCAGGCAAGTCGACGTTCATCTCGTCGGTGTCGAACGCGCGGCCGAAGATTGCCGACTATCCGTTCACGACGCTTGCGCCGAATCTCGGCGTGGTGCGCGTCGGTCCGAGCAAGAGCTTCGTGATCGCCGACATCCCGGGGCTGATCGAGGGCGCCGCCGAAGGCGCGGGCCTCGGCCATCAGTTCCTGCGCCACCTGCAGCGCACCGGCGTGCTGCTGCATCTGGTCGATCTCGCGCCGTTCGACGAAAGCGTCGATCCGGTGGCGGAAGCGACGGCGATCGTCGGCGAGCTGCGCAAGTACGACGAGGCGCTCTACGAGAAGCCGCGCTGGCTCGTGCTCAACAAGCTCGACATGGTGCCGGAAGACGAGCGCAAGGCGCGGGTCGCGGATTTCCTCGAGCGCTTCGAGTGGGACGGTCCCGTGTTCGAGATCTCGGCACTGACGGGCCAGGGGTGTGAAGCGCTGTGCTACGCGATTTACGACTACCTCTCCGAACATTCGGACGCGCATCGCGCCGCGGAGGCGGAAGATCTCGCGGCAGACGTGCGTTTCCGCGATGCGCCGCCTGCCAAGGGCGATGCAGCGCCGGGCGACGACGCCTGAGCGATTCCGGAACGCGCCGGGCGTGCCGCCCGGCGCCGGCGTTCAATCGCGCCCGGTCGGAAAGGCAGCAGATACAGGAGACAGTGCAGGATGCGTTCGATCATCGCGGATTCGAAGCGATTGGTGGTGAAGGTGGGCTCCAGCCTCGTGACCAACGACGGCAAGGGGCTCGATCATGCGGCAATCGGCCGTTGGGCGGCCCAGATCGCCGCACTGCGCGCGCAGGGCAAGGAAGTCGTGCTCGTCAGTTCGGGCGCGATCGCCGAAGGGATGCAGCGGCTCGGCTGGAGCAAGCGACCGCGGGAAATCGACGAGTTGCAGGCTGCCGCCGCAGTCGGCCAGATGGGGCTCGCGCAGGTCTATGAAAGCCGCTTCACCGAGCACGACATCCGCACCGCGCAGATCCTGCTGACGCATGCCGACCTGGCGGACCGCGAGCGTTACCTGAATGCGCGTTCGACGATGCTGACGCTGTTGCGGCTTGGCGTCGTGCCGATCATCAACGAGAACGACACGGTCGTCACCGACGAAATCAAGTTCGGCGACAACGACACGCTCGGCGCGCTCGTTGCAAACCTGATCGAAGGCGATGCGCTGATCATCCTGACCGACCAGTCGGGGCTGTTCACGGCCGATCCGCGCAAGGATCCGAATGCGACACTCGTTGCGGAAGCCAGTGCGGGCGCGCCGGAACTCGAGGCGATGGCCGGCGGCGCGGGCTCCAGCCTCGGCCGCGGCGGGATGCTGACGAAGATCCTCGCGGCGAAGCGCGCCGCGCACAGCGGCGCGAACACCGTGATCGCGAGCGGCCGGGAGGCCGACGTGCTCGTGCGTCTGGCGGCCGGTGAGGCGATCGGCACGCAACTGATCGCACGTACCGCGCGGATGGCGGCGCGCAAGCAGTGGATGGCCGACCATCTTCAGGTGCGCGGCCATGTCGTGATCGACGCAGGCGCGGTCGAGAAGCTGAC
Organism: Burkholderia sp. AU38729; assembly: GCF_020419725.1. NCBI lineage: Bacteria > Pseudomonadati > Pseudomonadota > Betaproteobacteria > Burkholderiales > Burkholderiaceae > Burkholderia > Burkholderia sp. AU38729. The sequence goes on from NZ_JAIZQO010000003.1 coordinate 43,817, forward strand.
GGCCGGCGGCAAGAGCCTGCTGCCGATCGGCGTGATCGACGTGCAGGGCGCGTTCGCGCGCGGCGAAGTCATCGCGTGTGTCGGCCCCGACGGGCGCGAAGTGGCGCGTGGGCTCACGAACTACAGCAGCGCGGAGACGAAACTGATTCACCGCAAGCCGAGCGGCGAGATCGAATCCGTGCTCGGCTACATGCTGGAGCCCGAATTGATCCATCGCGACAACCTGGTGCTCGTGTGACCATTCGTGCCGGTTCCGGCCGTCAAACGAAAAAGCCCGCGTGATGCGGGCTTTTTTCATGCGACGAACAGGGGCGCGGTGGGCGCCGCGCGCCGTCAGCGCAACTGGCTCATCGCGGTGCGGTGAAACCGGATGTTCTCCAGGATCTGCTGGGTCGAGCCCTGCGGCATCTTGTTCGCGCAGAAGTAGTCCTGATAGAGCGCCGAGTGGTAGGCATTCAGTTCGCCGTTCTCGATGCGCCGCCAGTCGTTCTCGACGGTGCGGTCCCAGCCGTCGTGTTCCGAATTCAGGCCGGCGTACTGACGCCATTCGTAGGTGTCGCAACGGATGCCTTCGTAGTTCACGTTGCGCGCACCGGCCGGGCTCGTGATGACGACCGCGTAGCGCACGACGCCATCGGTGCCGACCGCCAGCGACTTCGCATCGACGAAGAACTTGAGCGGCGTGTTCTGCGATACGTTGAACGGCAGCAGGTCGCCCGTCTGCGGCAGCGGCGGCAGCGAGTCGACCGTGTTTTCCTTCCACGTGCCCTGGCGGTCCAGCAGATACACGAACTCGCTGTCATCCTTGTTGGTGGGCGTCTTCGAATTCGCGCAACCTGCCAGCGTGGCTACCGCGGCAATCGATGCGAGCGCGAGAGCAATCGCTTTCAATATGCATTCCTCGTAAAAAAAGGGCGCGACACCAAGGTCGCGCCCGGTCATGCAGTTCGATTCGTCATTTGCCGACGATCACATGGGGCGGCATCTCGTCGAGCGTGCCCGCTTCCACTTCGATCTCCGAACAGACTACCGATGTGTCGACAATCGTCAGCGTCTGCTGGGCCTGTACGCCAATGACGCGCGGATAGCGCGACAGACGCGGCCCACGCGGCTTCTCGGCTCGCTGCGCCGGGCGGCGCAGGAAGCGCGACAGTTCCGTCAGCGCCAACTGATAGACATCCCGCTTGAACTCGATCACCGCATCGAGCGGCACCCAGTACTCGTTCCAGCGCCACGCATCGAACTCCGGGTGGTCGGTCGCGCGCAAGCAAATGTCGCAATCGCGTCCAACCATCCGCAGCAGGAACCAGATCTGCTTCTGGCCGCGGTAATGACCGCGTACTTCGCGTTTAATGAACTTGTCAGGCACCTCATAACGCAACCAGTCGCGTGTGCGGCCGATTATCTTGACGTGTTCCGGGTGCAGGCCCGTTTCCTCGTGCAGTTCCCGGTACATCGCCTGCATGGGGGTCTCGCCGTACTTGATCCCACCTTGAGGAAACTGCCAGGAATGCTCGCGGAGCCGCTTGCCCCAAAACACCTCGTTGCGCGCGTTCAAGAGGATGATGCCGACGTTCGGGCGAAAGCCTTCACGATCCAGCATACAACCACCTTCGAATCCTTTAAAATTGCTTTGATTATAAACAGATAACGGGCGCTGCGCACCGTGACGGAGCGAATCCGCGCGGGGCACACCGGCTGAATTGTCCCTGATTAGTCTGCTACGTCATCTGCGCCATCGCTGTTCGTCGCGCGCAGCTTTTTCACCTTGAAACTTTTTCGGGCGCCCTGCCTGGGGGCGCCGTTTTTGGAACCGTCCGCATGAAAGCTTCCCGTTTCTTTATCGGCACCCTGAAAGAAGCACCCGCCGACGCAGAGATCGTCAGCCACAAGCTGATGGTGCGCGCCGGCATGATCCGTCGCGTCGCCGGCGGCATCTATAACTACCTGCCGGTCGGCCTGCGTTCGATTCGCAAGGTCGAGGCGATCGTGCGCGAGGAAATGAACCGGGCGGGCGCCATCGAGTTGCTGATGCCGGCCGTGCAACCCGCCGAACTGTGGCAGGAATCGGGCCGCTGGGAGCAGTACGGTCCCGAGCTGCTGCGCTTCAAGGACCGCAAGGACAACGACTTCGTGATCGGGCCGACGCACGAGGAAGTCATCACCGACATCGCGCGCAACCAGATCAAGAGCTACCGGCAGATGCCGGTGAACTTCTACCAGATCCAGACGAAGTTCCGCGACGAGATCCGTCCGCGCTTCGGCGTGATGCGCGGCCGCGAATTCATCATGAAGGACGCGTACTCGTTCGACAAGGACGCGGCCGGCCTGAACGAGTCGTATCGCAAGATGTACGACGCGTATGTGCGCATCTTCACGCGCCTCGGCCTCGAGTTCCGTGCGGTCGCGGCCGACAGCGGCTCGATCGGCGGCAACTTCTCGCACGAATTCCACGTGATCGCCGACACCGGTGAAGACGCGATCGCGTACTGCCCGACGTCCGAATTCGCGGCGAACATCGAGGCGGCCGAAGCGCTGCCGCTGATCGTCGAACGCGCGGCGCCGGCCGAAGCAATGGAGAAGGTCGCGACGCCCGGCAAGGCGAAGTGCGAAGCCGTCGCCGAGCTGCTGGCCATCCCGCTCGAGCGCACGATCAAGTCGATCGTGCTCGCGACCGACAACGAAGGCGCCGAGCCGACCATCTGGCTCGTGATGCTGCGCGGCGATCACGACCTGAACGAGATCAAGGTGTCGAAGCTGCCGGGCCTGAAGAACCACCGCTTCGCGACCGAGCAGGAAATCGTCGAGTGGTTCGGCACGCCGCCGGGCTATCTCGGCCCGGTCGGCACGAAGAAACCCGTGAAGGTGATCGCGGACCGCACGGTCGCGAACATGAGCGACTTCGTGGTCGGCGCGAACGAGGTCGACTACCACATCGCTGGCGTGAACTGGGGCCGCGACCTGCCCGAGCCGGACGTCGCCGACGTGCGCAACGTGAAGAAGGGCGACCCGTCGCCGGACGGCAAGGGTGTGATCGATATCTGCCGCGGCATCGAGGTCGGCCACGTGTTCCAGCTCGGCACCAAGTATTCGGAAGCGATGGGTGCGACGTTCCTCGACGAGTCGGGCAAGCCGCAGCCGATGCTGATGGGCTGCTACGGCGTCGGCGTCACGCGCATTCTCGGCGCGGCGATCGAACAGAACTTCGACGACCGCGGCATCATCTGGCCCGAGTCGATCGCGCCGTTCGAAGTCGTGCTGTGCCCGATGGGCTATGACCGCAGCGACATGGTGCGCGAGACCGCCGACAAGCTGTACGCGGAACTCGTCGCAGCCGGCATCGACGTGATCCTCGACGATCGCGGCGAGCGCCCGGGCGTGATGTTCGCCGACTGGGAACTGATCGGCGTGCCGCATCGCCTGGTGATCGGCGAGCGCGGCCTGAAGGAAGGCAAGATCGAGTATCAGGGCCGCCGCGACGCCGAAGCGACGCTGCTGCCGGCCGACGCGGCTGCGGCGACGGTCGCGGAGAAGATCCGCGCCGCGCTCGCGCGCTAAGCGCACCGACCGGGGAACGCGGTGGAATACACCTTCCTGTCGGCCACCGTGCTCCTGGTGCTGATCACCGATCCGCTCGGCAATATCCCGCTGTTCATTTCGGCGATGCGGGATGTGCCGCGCGAGCGGCGCGTGAAGCTGATCCTGCGCGAAGTGGGGATCGCGTTCGTGATCCTGCTGTTCTTCATGCTGGTCGGCGACCGTTTCCTGCGGATGATGAGCCTCACCGACCTGTCGCTGCGGCTCGGCGGCGGGATCGTGCTGTTCCTGATCGCGCTGCGGATGATCTTTCCGCATCCGGACGGCGCGCTCGGCAACGATCCGCGTGCGGGCGGCGAGCCGTTCATCGTGCCGCTCGCGATTCCGGCGCTCGCCGGGCCGTCCGCGCTCGCGACGGTGATGCTGCTGACGTCGCAGGGGCCCGGCAAGATGCTCGAGTGGGTCGGCGCGCTGACGGTCACGATGATCGTCTGCGCGGTGACGCTGGTGCTGGCCGAGCGGATCCAGCAATGGATCGGCGAGCGGACCGTCGCGGCGTTCGAGCGGCTGATGGGCCTCGTGCTCGTCGCGATTTCGGTCGAGATGATGCTGGGCGGCGTCCGCGCGTTCGTGCACCAGCTGTAGGGCGGGGCGGCGCACACCCAAGACGCCGAAAAAAAGCGGCGCTCCGGGAAACCGGAGCGCCGCTTTCTATTTATATAGTGCGGAGCGGGGTGCTCAGACGTTCGTGGTCAGCGCACGGATCGTCGGCAGGTTGCGCCAGTAGCCCTTCGCATCCATCCCGCAGCCGAACACGTAGCGGTCCGGCACCGCGAAGCCGCAGAAGTCGGGGTGCAGCGGCTTGGCCTTCGCGAGCGTCTTCTCGCACAGCACGGCCGACATGAAGCGCTTGGCGCCCATGTCGAGAATGCGGTCGCGGATCGCGGCCATCGTCTCGCCTTCGTCGAGGATGTCGTCGAGCACGAGCACGATCCGGTCCTTCACCGATTCGCGCGGCGCGACGCGCCAGTGCATCTCCGGGCTGCCCTGCGTCGTGTTGCGGTAGCGGGTCAGGTGGATGTAGTCGAATTCCAGCGGGAAATCGAGGTGCGGCAGCAGCATCCCGGTAAACACCGCGGCGCCGCCCATCACCGAGAGAACGAGCGGGAACGCGTCGCCGATCTCGGCGCGGATCGCATCGGCCATCTTGGAGATCGACGCGTTGACGGCGTCCGCCGAGACGATCTCTTCGGAGTGGTTGAAAATGTGGAGGGCTTCTTCGCGGTTCATGTGTTCTGGCGGGCAGTCGGTATACAAATAAGAATGAAGCAGAACGGCCGCCGCGCGCTACAGCAAAAACCCGCGCGCCGGCCGATGGGCGGAATCAGCGCATGCCGGGCATCATGCCCTTCAGGCCGCGCATCATCTTCTGCATGTTGCCGCCCTTCAGCTTCTTCATCATCGTACGCATCTGGTCGTACTGGTTCAGCATCCGGTTGACTTCCTGCACCGGCACGCCCGCGCCGGCTGCAATGCGGCGCTTGCGCGTCGCCTTGATGATCTCGGGTTTCGCGCGCTCGGCCGGCGTCATCGAGCTGATGATGCCTTCCATCCGGCGGATCGACTTCTCGGCCTGGCCCATGTCGGCGCCGGCCGCCGCCTGCTGGAACTGCGCAGGGAGCTTATCCATCAGCGACGACAGGCCGCCCATGTTCTTCATCTGCGAGATCTGCGCGCGGAAATCGTTCAGGTCGAAGTCGCCGCCTTTCTTGACCTTGTCGGCGAGCTTCTGCGCGGCCTGCACGTCGACGCCGCGCTGCGCCTCCTCGACGAGCGCGAGGATGTCGCCCATGCCGAGGATCCGGTTCGCCATCCGGTCGGGGTGGAACACCTCGAGGCCGTCGAGCTTCTCGGCGACACCGACGAACTTGATCGGCTTGCCCGTGACGTGACGCACCGACAGCGCGGCGCCGCCGCGCGAGTCGCCGTCGAGCTTGGTCAGCACGACGCCGGTGAGCGGCAGCGTGTCGTTGAACGCCTTCGCGGTGTTGACCGCGTCCTGGCCGAGCATCGCGTCGACGACGAACAGCGTTTCGGCCGGCTTCAGCGTGCCGTGCAGCGCGGCGATTTCCTGCATCATCGCCTCGTCGATGCCGAGGCGGCCGGCCGTATCGACGATCAGCACGTCGTGGTAGTGGCGCTTCGCCCAGTCGACGGCCGCGATCGCGATGTCGACGGGCTTCTGGTCCGGCGTGGACGGGAAGAAGTCGGCGCCGACCTGTTCGCTCACCGTTTTCAGCTGCATGATTGCGGCCGGGCGATACACGTCGCACGACACGGTCAGCACCTTCTTCTTGTACTTCTCGCGCAGCAGCTTCGCGAGCTTGCCGGCGGTCGTGGTCTTGCCCGCGCCTTGCAGGCCGGCCATCAGGATCACGGCGGGCGGCGTGACCGCGAGGTTCAGCTCGGCGGCCTTGCCTTCGTAGTCGCCGCCGATCACGGCGGTCAGTTCCTTCTGGACCACGCCGACCAGCGCCTGACCCGGCGACAGGCTGCTGATCACTTCTTCGCCGAGCGCCTTTTCCTTGACCTTGGCGATGAATTCGCGGACGACCGGCAGCGAAACGTCGGCCTCCAGCAGGGCGAGACGCACCTCGCGGAGCATCTCCTGCGTGTTCGCCTCGGTAAGCCGGGCCTCGCCGCGCAGCGTCTTGACGACGCGCGCCATCCGTTGAGTGAGATTGTCGAGCATGGGGAGCGATGGACAGTGGGGCCCGAAGGCGCGGCGGAACCGAACAAAGGGAGCCGTCGCGGGAAGGGGGCCTAGTGTAAACTTCGAACATGGATATTGTACTGTATGCCCTCACCGCATTCCTGTACGGCGGCCTCGCCGTCGCAGGCTGGCGCACGCACCGCCAGGGCGCGACGCCGCTCGTCGCGAGCGTGCCGGCCGTGCCGGTTCCCGCGTCCGCCGCGTCCGGGATGAGCGGGGCCGGCCGCGCGCTGCTGTTCGCCGCGCTGGTCGCGCACGGCGTGCTGCTCCACATGACGATCTTTCCGAACGACGCGATGGTGTTCGGCTTCGCATTCGCGCTGTCCGCGATGTTCTGGCTCGGCGCCGGCATCTACTGGATCGAGAGCTTCTTCTTCCCGCTCGACAGCCTGCGCCTGCTGGTACTGCCGCTCGCGTGCGGCGCGTCGCTGCTGCCGCTCGTGTTCGGCGGCGTGCGGGTGCTACCTTATGCCGCAGCGCCGCTGTTCAAGCTGCATTTCCTGATCGCGAACATCGCATACGGCCTGTTCGCGATCGCGGCGCTGCACGCGGTCCTGATGCTGATGGTCGAGCGGCGCCTGCAGTCGCTGAGGAGCGGCGGGCGCGACGGCTCGACGGGCTGGATCGCGAGCTGGCTCGAGACGCTGCCGCCGCTGCTCACGCTCGAGAAGCTGCTGTTCCGCCTGATCGGCGCCGGCTTCGTGCTGCTCACGCTGACGCTCGCGTCGGGCATCCTGTTCAGCGAGCAGGTCGACGCGCGCGCGCTGCGCCTCGACCACAAGACGGTATTCGCGATCCTGTCGTGGCTGATGTTCGGCGGCCTGCTGATCGCCCGCAAGACGTCGGGCTGGCGTGGCCGCGGTGCCGCGCGCTGGGTGCTCGTGTCGTTCGCCGCGCTGCTGCTCGCGTATGTCGGCAGCCGGTTCGTTTTCGAGGTGCTGCTGCACCGTTCCGTGGTTTGAACGCAGGTTTCCGATGCGACAGATTCTTCTCCTGATTCTTCTCTTCTTCGCGGGCTCGTGGATCGCGCGCAAGCTGCGCCAGGCCCAGGAGCACGCGCAGGCGCGCACCGGCCGCGGCGCCGGTTACGACGGCATGCCCGGCGCCGGCGGCGCGGGTTCGGGGCGCCCGAACGGCGACGCGCGGGCGCTGCCCGAGCCGATGGTGCGCTGCGCCGAATGCGGCGTGCATGCGCCGAAGGGCGACGCCGTCGCCGCGGGCGGTGAATACTTCTGCAGTGCCGAGCACGCGCAGCGCCACGCCGCGCGGTCGAGCGGTCGCGACGCACGATGAGCGACGCGCAGGTGCTGTCGGTCGACACGCACGGCTGGGTGCGCGAAGCGCGCCATGCGCCGTCGCCGAACTTCGAGGTGCGGCCCGCGGGCGCGGTGCCGACCCTCGTGGTCGTCCACAACATCAGCCTGCCGCCCGGCGAATTCGGCGGTGACGCGATCGAGGCGCTGTTCCTGAATCGTCTCGACTGCGATGCGCACCCCTATTACCAGAGCCACCTGCGCGACGTGCGCGTGTCCGCGCACTTCCTGATCCGCCGCAACGGCGAACTCGTGCAGTTCGTGTCGTGCGACGAGCGTGCGTGGCATGCGGGCTCGTCCGAGTTCTTCGGCCGGGCGCGCTGCAATGATTTCTCGATCGGCATCGAGCTCGAGGGCGCGGACGACGTGCCGTTCGACGACGCGCAGTACGCCATGCTCGCCGCGCTCTCCCGCGCGCTCGCGGCACGCTACCCGGTCGACGCATTCGCGGGGCACTCGGACGTCGCGCCGGGCCGCAAGACCGACCCGGGCCCGCATTTCGATTGGCAACGCTTTGCGAGCGATGCCGGTTTTTCCGCCGAATACTTTCCTTTCCGTCAGCACTGATCGCAGGGTTTTTGAGGGCGCGAAATTTTTTTTCCCGACCAATGCCTTGTCGCGTCTGAGCCTGCGCGGGGTGGGGGTGATGTCAATACCTTCAGCGCAAATTATCCATTTTGATGTCCTCCGAATGTCCACTATACTTGGTGCCAGTTGAGCAGTTCTGCACTAGATATAGTGTGTGTCGCAGGGGAAACCCGAGCGGCACCGGCCGGCGGGCAACGCCGGCGGACAGGGTTCTCAGGGCGGCGCGTCAGGCCGGGCGGTCCGGGCGTCGCGATCAGCGCAGCGAACATCGACGGGGCAGGGTACACATGACGAAGCACACGACCGGATCGGTTGTCGCGCATCGACCGAACCGGCTTCCCCGGCGCATCGCTCGCCTCTTACCGCTCGCGCACCGCGTTGCGCAGCGTTCGTTTTAATCCGCGGTTCTCTCCGCACCATCCAACACCAGGAGCTTTGCACATGCAAACCACCGACAACGCGACGTCCCAGTACGAGAGCGCCTCGAGCCGTCCGCTCGGCGGGACCGAACAGGGCGCGAAGGCGCTCGCGCCGCAGGCCACGTTCGCCGACTACAAGGTGATCCGCCGCAACGGCAGCGTCGTCTCGTTCGAACCTTCGAAGATCGCGATTGCGGTGACCAAGGCTTTCCTGGCCGTCAATGGCGGGCAGGGCGCGGCATCGGCGCGCGTACGCGAGCAGGTCGAGCAACTGACGCACAACGTCGTGCGCGCGCTCGTGCGCAGCCGCCCGAACGGCGGTACGTTCCATATCGAAGACATCCAGGACCAGGTCGAACTCGCGCTGATGCGCGGCGGCGAGCACAACGTCGCGCGTGCGTACGTGCTGTATCGCGAGAAGCGTCACCTCGAGCGCCAGCATGCGGGCGAGGACGCAGCGGCAGCCGGCGGCGAGGCGAGCACCGGCATCAACGTCGTCGACAACGGCGTCACGCGCCCGCTCGACCTGAACGCGCTGCGCGCGCTGATCGTGTCGGCATGCGACGGCCTCGGCGCTGCGGTTAACCCTGATCCGATCGTCGCCGAGACGGTGAAGAACCTGTACGACGGCGTGCCGATGAGCCAGGTCTACGACTCGGCGATCCTGGCTGCGCGCACGATGATCGAGAAGGATCCGGCATACAGCCAGGTTACGTCGCGCATCCTGCTGCACACGATCCGTCGCGAAATCCTCGGCGAGGAAGTGGTGCAGGCCGAGATGTCGACCCGCTACGCGGAATACTTCCCGCAGTTCCTGAAGCGCGGCGTCGACGCCGGCCTGCTCGACGACAAGCTGCTGCAGTTCGACCTGAAGCGCCTCGGCGAAGCGCTCGACGCGAACCGCGATCTGCAGTTCGGCTATCTCGGCCTGCAGACGCTGTACGACCGCTACTTCCTGCACGTCGAAGGCACCCGCATCGAAATGCCGCAGGCCTTCTTCATGCGCGTCGCGATGGGCCTGTCGCTGAACGAGATCGACCGCGAAACGCGCGCGATCGAGTTCTACAACGTGCTGTCCAGCTTCGACTTCATGAGCTCGACGCCGACGCTGTTCAACTCGGGCACGCACCGCTCGCAGCTGTCGTCGTGCTACCTGACGACCGTCGCGGACGATCTCGACGGCATCTATGAAGCGCTGAAGGAAAACGCGCTGCTGTCGAAGTTCGCCGGAGGCCTGGGCAACGACTGGACGCGCGTGCGTGCACTCGGCTCGCATATCAAGGGCACGAACGGCAAGTCGCAAGGCGTGGTTCCGTTCCTGAAGGTCGTCAACGACACGGCCGTCGCGGTCAACCAGGGCGGCAAGCGCAAGGGCGCGGTCTGCGCGTACCTCGAATCGTGGCACCTCGACATCGAGGAGTTCCTGGAGCTGCGCAAGAACACGGGCGACGATCGCCGCCGCACGCACGACATGAACACGGCGAACTGGATTCCCGACCTGTTCATGAAGCGCGTGATGGAAGGTGCCGACTGGACGCTGTTCTCGCCGTCGACCTGCCCGGACCTGCACGACAAGTTCGGCGCGGAATTCGAGGCGGCTTACACGGCTTACGAAGACAAGGTCGCGCGCGGCGAGATCAAGCTGTTCAAGAAGATCCCGGCGGCGCAACTGTGGCGCAAGATGCTCGGCATGCTGTTCGAGACGGGCCACCCGTGGATCACGTTCAAGGATCCGTGCAACATCCGCTCGCCGCAGCAGCACGTCGGCGTCGTCCATTCGTCGAACCTGTGCACGGAAATCACGCTGAACACGAGCGACACCGAAATCGCGGTGTGCAACCTCGGCTCCGTGAACCTCGTCGCCCACCTGGTGAAGCAGGCCGACGGCAGCTACGCGCTCGATCACGACAAGCTGAAGCGCACGATCAGCGTCGCGATGCGCATGCTCGACAACGTGATCGACATCAACTACTACGCGGTGGCGAAGGCGCGTAACTCGAACCTGAAGCACCGCCCGGTCGGCATGGGCATCATGGGTTTCCAGGACTGCCTGCACCTGCTGCGCACGCCGTACGCGTCGGAAGCGGCCGTCGAGTTTGCCGACCGTTCGATGGAAGCGGTCTGCTACTACGCCTACCACGCGTCGACCGAGCTGGCCGAGGAGCGCGGCCGCTACTCGAGCTACCGCGGTTCGCTGTGGGATCGCGGCATCCTCCCGCAGGACACGCTGAAGCTGCTCGCTGAAGCGCGTGGCGGTTACGTCGAAGTCGACACGTCCGAATCGCTCGACTGGACGTCGCTGCGTTCGCGGATCGCCACGCACGGCATGCGCAACTCGAACTGCGTCGCGATCGCGCCGACGGCGACGATCTCGAACATCATCGGCGTGTCGGCCTGTATCGAGCCGACCTTCCAGAACCTGTACGTGAAGTCGAACCTGTCGGGCGAATTCACGGTGGTGAACGAGTACCTGGTGCGCGACCTGAAGGAACGCGGCCTGTGGGACGAAGTGATGGTCGCCGACCTGAAGTACTTCGACGGCATGCTGTCGCGCATCGACCGCATCCCGGCCGACCTGCGCGCGATCTACGCGACCGCGTTCGAAGTCGACCCGACGTGGCTGGTCGAAGCGGCATCGCGTCGCCAGAAGTGGATCGACCAGGCGCAGTCGCTGAACATCTACATGGGCGGCGCGTCGGGCAAGAAGCTCGACGAGGTCTACAAGCTCGCATGGCTGCGTGGCCTGAAGACGACCTACTACCTCCGCACGATGGCGGCGACGCACGTCGAGAAGTCGACGGTCGCACACGGCGCGCTGAACGCCGTGCCGACGGGCGGCGGCTCGAGCAGCGGCGGCGCGCAAGGCACGGCCGGCGGCTTCGGTGCGGCAGGCGGCGCAGCATCGTCGTCGGGTGCAGTCGACGCGGCACCGGCACTCGCGCCGGTCGAGGCAGATGGTCCGGTGTGCACGATGCGTCCGGGCGATCCTGGCTTCGACGAATGCGAAGCGTGCCAGTAACGCAGTGCGCCTGACCTGGGAAGCAGGTCAGCGCGGCGCACACGACGACCGATCGAGGTTGAAGTGTGCGCCGCTCTCAACTAAAAAAATGATAAGGAATCTGTAACGCGGCACCTGCGTTGCAGGCAGTGACAAGCGATCGAAACATCCCCGACGACGTCGCGTTTCGATCAGCGTTCGATGCGTCGAGCGCACCTCGCGATACACGCGCGACGCACATCGCGCGCTGCATGAACGACGATGCGTTGCTCAAAGTGTTGTATCGAGGTCGCAACGCGAATCGAAAAAAGGATTTTTCGTGAGCGAACCCTTTTATCGCTCAGGAAAAGATGGTACAAACCGTTCTAAATTGATGGTGAGAATTTATGCTCAACTGGGATGAAGAGAAGACTGCCGTAACTCCCGCGAGCGGAGCGCAGCAAAACGCGATGCGCACCTCCGCAGGAACGGCTGTCGGACTGCAGGCTGCAACGCCTGCCGCCCATCAGGTCCGCGACATTTTCGAAGGCGATCTTGCGGTGCCCCCGCAAGCATCGGCTGTTCCCGCCGGCGGTTCGGAAGCGCGGGTCAATGTCGCCGACAAGCGCATCATCAACGGCCAGACTGACGTCAATCAGCTGGTGCCGTTCAAGTACAAGTGGGCGTGGGAAAAGTATCTGGCCGGTTGCGCGAACCACTGGATGCCGCAGGAAATCAACATGTCCCGCGACATCGCTCTGTGGAAGGACCCGAACGGTCTGACCGAGGACGAGCGCCGCATCGTGAAGCGCAACCTCGGCTTCTTCGTGACGGCCGATTCGCTCGCGGCAAACAACATCGTGCTCGGCACGTACCGCCACATCACGGCGCCCGAGTGCCGGCAGTTCCTGCTGCGCCAGGCGTTCGAAGAGGCGATCCACACGCACGCGTACCAATACATTGTCGAATCGCTCGGTCTCGACGAAGGCGAGATCTTCAACGCGTACCACGAGGTCACGTCGATCCGCGCGAAGGACGAATTCCTGATCCCGTTCATCCACACGCTGACGGATCCGGCCTTCAAGACCGGCACGCTCGAAGCGGATCAGAAGCTGCTGAAGTCGCTGATCGTGTTCGCCTGCATCATGGAAGGCCTGTTCTTCTATGTCGGGTTTACGCAGATCCTCGCGCTCGGCCGCCAGAACAAGATGACGGGTGCTGCAGAGCAATATCAGTACATCCTGCGCGACGAGTCGATGCACTGCAACTTCGGCATCGACCTGATCAACCAGATCAAGCTCGAGAATCCGCATCTCTGGACCGCCGAATTCCGCGCCGAGATCCGCGAGCTGTTCAAGCAGGCTGTCGAACTCGAATACCGCTACGCCGAGGACACGATGCCGCGCGGCGTGCTGGGTCTGAACGCGTCGATGTTCAAGAGCTATCTGCGCTTCATCAGCAACCGTCGTTGCCAGCAGATCGGCCTCGATCCGCTGTACCCGAACGAGGAAAACCCGTTCCCGTGGATGAGCGAGATGATCGACCTGAAGAAGGAGCGCAACTTCTTCGAGACGCGTGTGATCGAGTATCAGACGGGCGGCGCGCTGTCCTGGGAATAACCCGCAGCAGCGAACCCGTCACATGATGGAACAGCCGGCGGCCTCTCGGCCCCGGCTCAAGGTTTAGGAGCAAGAACGCCTGATGCAAAGCATGCCCGGTGCCTTAACGGCACGACGACACGACAGGCACTTTGCGAACCCTTCAGTGGGATGGGCAAACTTCCCTCCGGAAAAAGCGGACGGCCGTGTGGCGGTCCGCTTGATCAAGCGATTAGGGGTAGCGGCGCGAGGTGCGCCGGCTACCGACTTGATTTGGCGCGCGAGGCCGGGTGGTCACGCGCGCCATACCGTATTCATTAGCGTAAGCGCGTGGTATCCGCGTACGCCGATGAATAGCCCGCTTCGAAGCGCACGTCCTGAACAGCGTCCGCGGGAAGCGGGTTTTGACGAAGGGTGTAGTTTGAACTGACTCTCATCTGAACCTGAAGGAGAACAACATGGCACTTGCCAAGAAGAAACCGGCTGCAAAGAAGGCCGCAGTGAAGAAGGTCGCTGCGAAGAAGGCTGCTGCTCCGGCGAAGAAGGCCGTTGCAGTGAAGAAGGTTGCTGCGAAGAAGGTCGCGGTGAAGAAGGTTGCCGCGAAGAAGGCAGCACCGGCGAAGAAGGCCGCAGTGAAGAAGGTTGCTGCGAAGAAGGTCGCAACGAAGAAGGTTGCCGCCAAGAAGGTCGCGGTGAAGAAGGTTGCCGCGAAGAAGGCAGCACCGGCGAAGAAGGCCGCAGCGAAGAAGGTTGCCGCCAAGAAAGTCGCAGTGAAGAAGGTTGCTGCGAAGAAGGCCGCACCGGCTAAGAAGGCTGCTGCGAAGAAGGCCGCGCCGGCGAAGAAGGCTGCTGCGAAGAAGGCTGCGCCTGCGAAGAAGGCTGCCGCGAAGAAGGCTGCGCCTGCTGCGAAGAAGGCTGCCCCTGCGAAGAAGGCCGCTGCTCCGGCGAAGAAGGCTGCCGCTGCTGCTCCGGCTGCGGCTCCGGCGAAGAAGGCTGCGGCTCCGAAGAAGGCTGCTGCTCCGAAGAAGGCCGTCGTGAAGAAGGCTGCGCCGGCAACGACCGCGTCGACCGCATCGGTTGCACCGGCATCGGGCGTGAAGACCGCGCTCAACCCGGCAGCGGCATGGCCGTTCCCGACCGGCAGCCGTCCGTAATCGAGGCTGACCTGCACCACCCGGACACTCACGTGGTGTCCGCGGGTTGAGTAGCGCTACTCAATCAGTCCCGCCATCTGGCTCAGGTGGCGGGATTTTTTTCGTCCGTCCTTGCCGGTGTGCCCGCATACCGGACGCCCGTACGCGGGACGCCCGTGCGCCGGCTGCGGCGAGTACGGACGAAAAAAAAACGCATGTGCAGCTTCGCACATGCGTTCGACCGCGGCTTGCGCCGCGCGCTGAGGTACCTGTTAGTGCGTGACGCGCGTGACGCCGCCGCTCGACAGCAGTCGCACGCGTTCGCCGGCGCGGAACGCTTCGCCGCTTGCAGCCTGCGTGATCGAGCGCAGATCGCCGTTGTCGAGGCGCACGGTGATTTCGACACCGTTCGCCGTGCTGAGGTTTTCGCCGACCGCGTTGCCCGCGACCGCGCCGACGAGGCCGCCGGCGATCGCGGTCAGGATCGACCCCTTGCCGCCGCCGATCGCGCTGCCTGCCACTGCGCCGAGGGCGCCGCCGCCGAGCGTGCCGATCGCGCTGCCGCCGCCGTCGGACTGGATGCGCACCGCGCGGACGCTTTCGACCGTGCCCATGCGGACAGTCTGTTCGCGCTGCGCCTGGCCGACGCTATAGACATCCGCCGAACCGGGTGCGGTGAAGCAACCGGTGAGCGTCAGCGAGGCCGTCAGCATGGCCGCGAGCGTGAGGGTCTTTTTCGTCAACATCTTTGCTCTCCCACAAAATTCATTTGAGACTGTAACCGAATGCAGTCTCGAAGCGCGCGTCGATTTCGGCGCGCGTCAGTACGTAAGTCTGGGGCCCCTGGTGGGCGATCTTGATCGAGCCCATCAGGCTCGCGAGGCGGCCCGTGGTTGCCCAGTCGAGGCCATGCTCGACGCCGTACAGCAAGCCACCCCGGAAGGCATCGCCGCAGCCGGTCGGATCGGAGATCCGCTCGGCCGGCACGACCGGAATCTGCTCCGTGCCCTGTTTGTGGCGGATAGTCGCGCCTTGCTCGCCACGCGTGATGACGAGGGCGTCGACCCGGCTGGCGATTTCATCTTCGGACCATCCCGTCTTGTCGCTCACCAGCTTGGCCTCGTAGTCGTTGACCGCTACATAGGTCGCAAGTTCAATGCTGCGGCGCAGCGTCGCACCGTCGAACAGCGGCAGGCCCTGGCCCGGATCGAACACGAACGGCACGCCGGCCTTGGCGAGTTCTTCCACGTGCTGCACCATCCCGTCGAAGCCGTCGGGGCCGACGATCGCGAGCTTGATGCCCGGCGCGTCGCCCGCGTGGTTCAGGTGCGACTGCATCATCGCGCCCGGGTGGAACGCCGTGATCTGGTTGTTGTCGAGATCGGTCGTGATCATCGCCTGCGCGGTATACGTGTCGGGCAGTACGCGAACGTGGTCGCGGCGCAGGCCGAGCTGGTCGAGCCGGTCGAGATACGGCTGCGCGTCGAGCGCGCCGATCGTCCCCATGATGCGCGCATCGCCGCCGAGCAGGTGCAGCGCGTACGCGATGTTGCCCGCGCAGCCGCCGAATTCGCGGCGCATCGTCGGCACCAGGAAGCTCAGGTTGATGAGGTGCACCTGGTCGGGCAGGATGTGCTCGCGGAACCGCCCCTCGAAGGTCATGATGGAATCGTAGGCGATCGAGCCGCAAATCAACGTAGCCAAGGTGTGCGTTCCTGTAGAAATGAGGAACCCTGCGCGACAACGCCGCGCGAAAGGCGCGGCGCGGCAGGGGAAAGCGAAAGAAAGCTTACTTCAGTGCGGCGAGCGCGGCATCGTAGTTCGGCTCGTCCTTGATTTCGCCGACGAGTTCCGCGTGGATCACCTTGTCCTGCGCGTCGAGCACGACGACCGCACGTGCGGTCAGGCCGTTCAGCGGGCCGCTCGTCACGTCGACGCCGTACGCGTTCGCGAACGCGCGGCCGGTGCGGAACGTCGAAGCCGTCACGACATTATCGAGGCCTTCGGTCGTGCAGAAGCGCGTCGCGGCGAATGGCAGGTCGGCGGACACGACGACGACAACCGTGTTGTCGAGCGACGATGCGGCTTGGTTGAACTTGCGGGTCGACGTCGCGCAGGTCGGCGTGTCGAGGCTCGGGACGATGTTCAGCACCTTGCGCTTGCCGGCGAAGCTGGCGAGCGACAGGTCGGCGAGGTCCTTGCCGACCAGCTTGAAATCGGCGCCTTGCGCGCCGACGGCCGGGAACGTGCCGGCGAGATCGATCGGGTTGCCACCCAGCGTAACTTTGCTCATGTTCGTGCTCCGAAATAGCGCGCCGCTCGGGCGCGCGGGTTGAGACGGGCGCGCAGGCGCGCGCCGCGACGCGTCACGGATAGAAAATCTGGACGCGGAAATTCGAGGCGGGTGTGCCGCTCGTTTCGACGCGGACGACCATCGTCTGCGTCGTGCCGGGCGGCAGCCCGGCGTCGATCGGCGTGCCCGGGCGCACGTAGTCGCGCGGCGCGAGTACGCGGCGCACAGTCACGTGGTTGGTGTCGTCGAGCAGCGTCAGCTCGAGCGACGGGTAGGCGAGTGCGACGCGGTAGCGGTTCGTCAGCGGCACCTTCAGCTCGAGCTCGCGCGGGCCGTCGAGCTGGCGCAGGTCGGTCGCGTCGAGCCGCAGGCCGTCGATCGCGCGCGGCGGCGCAACCGTGCAGCCGAGCGGCGCGCAGGCCTGCCGGAACCAGCCCTGCGTGACGGGCCAGTAGATCATCAGCGTTTCGCGCTGCCACCATGCGAGTTGTCCGACGAGCAGCACGGCGAGCGCGGCAGCGACGAGGCCGCCGAAAAAGCCGCCGAGCATGCCGCGCCGCTGCGGCGCGCGCGTTTCGCGCGTGACGGCGAAATGCGGACGATCGTCGTCGGTCAGCGCAGCGGGGAAGGGGGCGGCCGGCGCGTGGGTCGTGGCGGCGGGCGTCTCGTCGTGCCGGGTGGTGCCGGAGTCGGGCTCGGACCCGGCTTCGGTGACGGCTGGCGCAGGCGCGAACGCAAAGCGCGGTTCGCGCGGCGCGCGTTCGTCGTCCTGCACGGCGAAGTGCGCGGTTCCGACGGGTTCGGCGGCGTCGCGAGCGGTCTCTGCGTCCGACGGAAGGTGCGCGACGAAGCGGGGCTCACGCGGATCGTGTTCGACGGGCGCGGCCGATGGTTCGGTATCCTGCGGCGTTTGCGTTTGCGTTTGCGTCCGAAGCGATTCGGCCGGCTGTTCGACGGCAGCGGACGGGGCCAGCTCGGCCGGGGAGGGCGCGAACGGTGCGGGCGTACCCGACAGGTGCACGACGCCGGCTTCGATGGACGGAAGGGCAAGCGGGATCAGCGGCTCGGTGCGCACGGTCCGCACGCTGTGCTGCAGCGACGGGTCGACGCCGGCATCGAGCCACGGCGCCCACATGTCCCAGCCTTCCGGCTTGTAATCGGTGTCGGAAGGTGACCCGGCCGGCGCCTCGGCAGCGAACAGCCGAGGCGGGGCCGGATGATGCGCATCACCGTCATCCTGCGCGGCAGCCGGTTCGGTCAGGACCGGCTCGGGCTGCTGCGCGTACTCGGGAACGAGCGACTCGGATGCGTTGAAGACTTCGTGGCAATGCCCGCAGCGCACGAGCCCTTGATGCAGCGAGAGCTGTTCCTGCTGCAGCCGGAAGACGGTTTCGCAATGAGGGCAGCGCGTCGCAAGAAGCATGTCGAGCCGGGCGGCCTGCTGGCCAGAGTGAAGGACAGCGCTATTCTAATGGCTTTCGCGGCGGGTTCCGGCGAGGCATACCCAACCTTCGTGCTCACGCCAGACCGAGATGTCGACATAGCGTGCGTAGACGGCCGCCACTTCGTCCGCCTGGCGCGCGAGCACGCCTGACAGCGCGATGCGCCCGCCCGGCTTGACCTTCGAGGCGAGCATCGACGCCATCAGCTTCAGCGGATTCGACAGGATGTTCGCGACGACGACGTCGAATTCACCGTCCGGGCACGCATCGGGCAGCCCGTACGTGACTTCCGCACGGTTGCGTTCGCTGTTCTGCCGCGCCGATTCGACTGCCTGCGGATCGATGTCGATGCCGATGACGGGGTTCGCCCCGCATTTCTTCGCGAGGATCGCGAGAATGCCCGAGCCGCAGCCGTAGTCGAGCACCGACTGGCCGGGCTTCACCGACTGCTCGAGCCATTCCATGCACAGGCGCGTGGTCGGGTGGCTGCCGGTGCCGAAGGCGAGGCCCGGATCGAGTTCGAGGATGAGCGCGTCGGGATCGGGCGCATCGTGCCACGACGGCACGACCCAGATCCGCTCGCCGATCGGGATCGGCTCGAACTGCGATTGCGTGAGACGCACCCAGTCCTGCTCTTCGACTTCGCGGACGGTGAACGCCGGCGTCTCGGCGACGCCGATCTCGTTCGCGGCCGCCGCGAGCAGCACGGCCGGCTCATGGTCGGCCGCGAGCAGCGCGACCACGCGCGAGTGCTGCCACGCGGTGCGGTCGGGCACGAGGCCCGGCTCGCCGAAGAGCGGCTGTTCGTCGGGCGTGTCGGCGTCGGCATCCTCGACCGACACCGACAGCGCGCCGAGTTCGAGCAGCGCGTCGGACAGCGCCTCCGCATGCTCACGGGCCAGTTCGACGACGAGTTCGCGATAGCTCATGCTTACGCTTCTTCCGGTGCGACCTGCTGCTTCTGGGCGAGCCGGTTTTCGAGGTAGTGGATGCTGGTGCCGCCTTCGACGAACTTCGAGTCGATCATCAGCTCACGGTGCAGCGGGATGTTGGTCTGGATGCCTTCGACGACCATTTCCGACAGCGCGATGCGCATCCGGCTGATCGCCTGCTCGCGCGTCGCGCCGTAGGTGATCAGCTTGCCGATCATCGAATCATAGTTCGGCGGCACGAAATAGCCATTGTAGGCGTGCGAATCGACGCGCACGCCGGGGCCGCCCGGCGTGTGCCACGACGTGATCCGGCCCGGGGACGGCGTGAACTTGAACGGATCTTCCGCGTTGATCCGGCATTCGATCGCATGACCGCGGAACTGGATGTCGCGCTGGCGCAGCGTGAGCTTCTCGCCGGCCGCGATGCGGATCTGTTCCTGCACGATGTCGACGCCCGTGATCAGCTCCGATACGGGGTGTTCGACCTGCACGCGCGTGTTCATCTCGATGAAGTAGAACTCGCCGTTTTCGTACAGGAATTCGAACGTGCCCGCACCGAGGTAGCCCATCTTCTTGCAGGCGTCCGCGCAGCGGTCGCCGATGCGGTCGATCAGGCGGCGCGGAATGCCGGGTGCCGGCGCTTCCTCGATCACCTTCTGGTGGCGGCGCTGCATCGAGCAATCGCGCTCGCCGAGCCAGATCGCGTTCTTGTACGCGTCGGACAGCACCTGGATTTCGATGTGGCGCGGGTTCTCGAGGAACTTCTCCATGTACACCTGCGGGTTGCCGAACGCACGGCCGGCTTCCTCGCGGGTCATGTTGACCGCGTTGACGAGCGCGGCCTCGGTGTGCACGACGCGCATCCCGCGCCCGCCACCGCCGCCTGCCGCCTTGATGATGACCGGATAGCCGATCGCGCGTGCAATCTTGACGATCTCCTTCGGATCGTCCGGCAACGCGCCTTCCGAGCCCGGCACGCACGGCACGCCGGTCTTGATCATCGTCTGCTTCGCGGTGACCTTGTCACCCATCATGCGGATCGTTTCCGGGCGCGGGCCGATGAACGTGAAGCCCGACTGCTCGACACGTTCCGCGAAATCGGCGTTCTCCGACAGGAAGCCGTAGCCGGGGTGGATCGCCTCGGCATCGGTGACTTCCGCGGCGCTGATCAGCGCCGGCATGTTCAGGTAGCTCAGGTTCGACGGGGCCGGGCCGATACAGACGGCTTCGTCCGCGAGGCGCACGTACTTGGCTTCCTTGTCGGCTTCCGAGTAGACGACCACCGTCTTGACGCCGAGCTCACGGCACGCACGCTGGATGCGCAGCGCGATTTCACCGCGGTTGGCAATGAGGATTTTTTCAAACATAGCGAGTATTCGTCTCTTCGAGGGGCGCGCGAACGGCGCCTGGCGGGCATCGGCGGCGCGCGGCCCGCAGGCCGCGCGGCGGACTTAGCCGATCACGAAAAGCGGCTGGCCGTATTCGACGGCCTGGCCGTTCTCGACGAGGATTTCCTTGATCACGCCGGCCTTGTCCGACTCGATCTCGTTGAGCAGCTTCATCGCTTCGATGATGCAGATCGTCTGGCCTTCCTTGACCGTATCGCCCACCTGGACGAACGGGTCCGCGCCCGGCGACGGTGCGCGATAGAACGTGCCGACCATCGGCGACGTCACGACGTGACCCTGCGGGACAGCCGGAGCGGCTGCGCCGCCTGCGGCCGGCGCGGCGGCGCCTTCGGTCGGCAGCGCGGCCGACGGGGCGGGCGCGCTGACTTGCGGGGCATACCCAGCCGTCGGCTGCACGTAGACCGGCGGCGCGTTCTTGACGATGCGCACCTTGCCTTCGCCTTCCGTCACTTCCAGCTCGGAGATGCCGGATTCGGAAACGAGGTCGATCAGAGTTTTCAGCTTACGAAGATCCATCGGGAATTCCCCTTTCAATACGTGAAAGCGCCGGTTAGGGGCCGGCGCTGAATCTAGATCGCGAAATCAGCCGCGCGACGTGCCTTGCAGCTTGTCCAGCGCGTACTCGAGCGCGTACAGATAACCTTTCCAGCCGAGCCCGCAGATCACGCCTTCGGCCTGGTCGGAAAAGTAGGAGTGGTGCCTGAACGCTTCGCGGCGATGCACGTTCGACAAGTGAACCTCGACGAACGGGATGCCAACGCCGGCGATCGCGTCCCGGATCGCGACACTCGTGTGCGTGTACGCGGCCGGATTGATCAGGATGAAATCGGTCTGTTCCTCCCGCGCGGCCTGGATGCGGTCGACCAGCGCGCCTTCATGGTTGCTCTGGAACGACGACAGTTCGGCGCCGGCTTCCCGGGCACGCGCGGCAAGCGCCTGATCGATCTGGGCGAGCGTGACGCGGCCGTACACCTCCGGTTCCCGGGTGCCGAGAAGGTTCAGGTTGGGGCCGTGCAGCACCAGCAATCGTGTCATGGTCGCTTCTATTTCTGCGGAATTGCGCGAACTTTAGCGCTATTTAGAGAAATTTGTCTAGTTTTGCCGAACGGCCGGGCGCACGCGATCTGCAAGAATTACCGGCGCGCATCCAAAGTGTCGGCGAATTCACGCGAAATTGCGGTGATCGACGGGCAAATTGCCGCCAACGTGCGGGCCGCCGTTCAGGCAGGTTACAGCGCGTCGAGCGTCTTTTTCAGCTCGGCCGGCTGGATTTGTCCCAATTTTGTCTCGCGAATCTTGCCGGTTTCGTCGATGACGACCGTAAACGGCAGCGCACCGGCGGTATTTCCGAAATTGCGGGCCAGATCGGCGCCCGCATATCCGCTGACGAATACCGGGTAATCGACCTTCACCTTCTGCAGAAAGTTCTTCACGTTCTGTTCGGAATCGACGCCGATCCCGATGAAACGGATGCCCTTCTGCTTGTATTGGTGCGACAGCGCGACGAGCTCCGGCATCTCCTCGACGCACGGGCCGCACCAAGACGCCCAGAAATTGACGACGACCTTCTGGCCCTTGAACGCGGACAACGTGGCCGGCTTGCCGTCGGTGCCCGTCAGCGACGCCGCCCACAACTGTTCGACCGGGCTGCCGTGTGCGGCGGGCGCCGCGACGGCGACACCGTCGTCGGCCGGGCCGCGGAACCAATGGCCGGCGGCGAGCCCGCCGGCAACGGCGGCGGCCGCGATCACCGCGAGCGCCAACATGCGTTTCATCATCATCGTTGAATCATTCCGGTTCGGAAGGGGTCTTGCCTGCTTCGACGAGCGCGCGCAGCGCGGCGGCATCCGCACGGGCGACCCGGCCGCGCGCGTCGGCCTTGACCGCGCCGCGCAGGTCGTCGCTCGCATAGAGCGCGAGGTGGATGCCGATCGCATCGACGTCGCGCCGCGGGCGCCACAGGAAACTGAGCGTCTCGACGTCGGCGCGGCCCGCGAAGTGCCGCGTCTCGGAGACGTCGTACTGGACGTTCTGGTTCAGCAGGTAGATCGCGACGTCCTTCGGGTTGTCGGTGAATGCCTGCAAATGGATATCCGAATGCGCGTTCGCGGTGCCGTTCAGCACGGCGCCCGTCACATAAGGATGGAACTCGGCGAGCCGGCGCATCCAGTCGAGCGCGATTTCGCGCAGGCGGCGCAGTTCGTCCGGCTGCGTGTCGCTCTGGAACAGGGCGAGGTACTCGCGCAGTTCTTCCTCGATCTGGTCGTTATCCGGCAGCCATTCGCCGGCAACGCGCGTATCGCCCAGCAACTGGCGCGCTGCCTTGCGCTTTGCGCCGGCATAGTCCAGGCCGTCCTCCGCGATCAGGCGCGCGGCGGACTGGGCGATTTCCTCGCGGACGCGCCGCGGGTCGAGAAGGGTTTTACGAGACATGATCCGGCAATCATACTCGATCGCCGCAAGGCCCGAGCGCGGGTGCGGCGGCCTGCCGCCTGGCGTGCCGGCACCGTTCGCGCGCAGCGTTCGGGCCGCCGGGCACGGCAGGCCGTCAGTTACAATACTGTTCTTTGTGTCGCGGCAAAAGCCGTTGGCCGGGCGTCGGCCGCACGGCCTGTCCGCCGCGCCGCACACGCATCCTTTCCGAATCGACGGCGCCCGGCGGCGCGAAAGCATTCATCTATGCACATCCACATTCTTGGCATCTGCGGCACCTTCATGGGCGGTCTCGCCGTACTCGCGCGCGAGGCGGGCCACACGGTGACGGGTTGCGACGCGGGCGTCTATCCGCCGATGAGCACGCAGCTCGAGGCGCAGGGCATCACGCTGATCGAGGGCTACGGCGCCGAGCAGATCGACCTGAAACCGGACCTGTTCGTGATCGGCAACGTCGTCACGCGCGGCAATCCGCTGATGGAGGCGATCCTGGATCGCGGCCTGCCGTACGTGTCGGGCCCGCAGTGGCTTGGCGAGCACGTGCTGGCCGGTAAATGGGTGCTCGCGGTCGCGGGCACGCACGGCAAGACGACCACGTCGTCGATGCTCGCGTGGCTGCTGGAAGACGCGGGCCTGAATCCGGGCTTCCTGATCGGCGGCGTGCCGCTGAACTTCGGCGCGTCGGCGCGGCTCACCGATTCGAGCTTCTTCGTGATCGAGGCCGACGAATACGACACGGCGTTCTTCGACAAGCGCTCGAAGTTCGTCCACTACCGGCCGCGCACTGCGGTGCTGAACAACCTCGAATTCGATCACGCCGACATCTTCCCGGATCTCGCCGCGATCGAGACGCAATTTCACCATCTCGTGCGTACCGTGCCCGGTGTCGGCCGGATCGTCACGAACGGCCGCTCGGACGCGCTCGAGCGCGTGCTGGCGCGCGGCTGCTGGAGCGAGGTCGAGCGCTTCGGCGTCGACGGCGGCTGGCAGGCGCTGCCGGCCGAGGACGGCGTGCCGGTCGACGAGCGCTTCGCGGTGTATTCGCACGCGGAACGGGTCGGCGAAGTCGCGTGGCAGGTGCAGGGCGATCACAACCGGATGAACGCGCTCGCGGCGATCGCGGCCGCGCGCCACGTCGGTGTGCCGCCCGCGCAGGCGGCCGAATCCCTCGCGTCGTTCCGCAACGTGAAGCGCCGGATGGAAGTGCGCGGTAGCGTGGACGGCGTGACCGTCTACGACGACTTCGCGCACCATCCGACCGCGATCGACACCACGATCGCCGGCCTTCGTGCCCGCATCGGCCGCCAGAATGCCCGCATCCTCGCGGTGCTCGAGCCGCGCTCGAACACGATGAAGCTCGGCGTGATGAAGTCGCAATTGCCGGCGAGCCTGGCCGACGCCGATCTCGTGTTCGGCTACGGCGCGCCGACCGGGCGCGACGCGCTCGGCTGGAACCTGGCCGAAGCGCTGGCGCCGCTCGGCGAGAAGGCGCACGCATTCGACGATCTGCACCTGCTGGTGAAGTCCGTCGTCGCAGCCTCCCGCCTGGGCGACCACGTGCTCGTGATGAGCAACGGCGGCTTCGGCGGCGTGCACCAGAAGCTGCTCGATGCGCTCGGGAGCCGCACGTGATCCTGTACCTGCACGGCTTCCGGTCGTCGCCGGAATCGCAGAAGTCGCGCCAGCTCGCCGCGCGCATGGCCGAACTCGGCCGGATTGACGAGTGGCGGTGCCCGTCGCTGTCGGTGTCCCCGCTCGAAGCGATCGCGGTGGCAGAAGCCGAGGTGGCCGGTGCGCACGACGTGACCGTCATCGGCAGCTCGCTCGGCGGCTATTACGCGACGTGGCTAGCCGAAAAGCACGGCTGGAAGGCCGTGCTGCTGAATCCGGCCATCGTGCCGCAGCGCGATCTCGAGCAGCATCTTGGCGAACAGCCGCTGTATCACGGCGGCGGCACGATCGTCGTCGAGCGCCGTCACCTGCACGAGCTCGATGCGCTGCGCGTGCCGGCGATCACGCGTGCCGAACGCTACTATCTGTTCGCGGCGACCGGCGACGAAGTGCTCGATTATCGCGAGATGCTCGCCCATTACCCGGGCGCGAAGACGCGCGTGATCGAAGGCAGCGATCACGGGATCAGCGAATTTGCCGACTATGTCGACGACGTTCTCGCCTTTTGCGACGGAAAGACGTCTTAAACCGGCCATGTGCCGATCGAATTCCCATCATCATGCGGCGCCGCCGATGCGGCGCCCGGCAGTCTGAACGAGAGTACTGAGTGAACGTTTTCTTCGAGGAATCGGGCAGTTTCAAGGCGGGCAGCGTGCTGTCGCGCCAGGGCGACGCGTTTCAGGTCGAGTTGCCCGGCGGGCGGCGGGCGAAGGTGCGCGCGAAAGACGTGCTGATCGAATTCGACAAGCCGGCCGCAAGCGAACTGATGCAGGAGGCCGACACGGCCGCGCAGCAGATCGATCTGGATTTCCTGTGGGAATGCGCGCCGGCCGACGAGTTTGCCTATACGGCGCTGGCCGCGGAATATTTCGGCGCGTCGTACGGCCCGGTCGAGCGCGCGGCGCTCGTGTTGCGCCTGCATGGTTCGCCCGTCTACTTCCGCCGCAAGGGGCGCGGCCAGTACCAGCGCGCGCCGGAAGAGCAGCTCAAGATGGCGCTCGCGTCGCTCGAGCGCAAGCGCCAGCAGGCGCTCGTCCAGGTGCAGTATGAAGAGGAACTGAAGGCCGGCAAGCTGCCGGAGGCGTTCGCGGGCAAGGTGCTCGGGCTGCTGACGCGGCCGGACAAGAATTCGATCGAATACAAGGCGATGGAAGCGGCGGCCGGTGCGCGCGGCGTGTCGCCGGCGCGGCTGATGCTCGACTGCGGTGGTATCGCGTCGCCGCGTGCGCTGCACGAGGCGCGCTTCCTCGCGGAATTCTTCCCGCACGGCACGGGCTTCCCGGCCGTCACGGTCGGCCCGCTGCCGGACGACCTGCCGCGTGCGGACGTCCAGGCGTTCTCGATCGACGACATCACGACGACCGAAATCGACGATGCGTTCTCGGTCGAGCACCTGGCCGACGGCCGCGTGCGGATCGGCGTGCACATCGCGGCGCCGGCGCTCGGCATCGTGCGCGGCGACCCGGTCGACGCGATCGCGCGCACGCGCCTGTCGACCGTCTACATGCCGGGCGACAAGATCACGATGCTGCCGGACGACGTCGTCGACGTGTTCACGCTGAAGGAAGGCGATTACCGTCCGGCGCTGTCGCTGTACATCATCGTCAATCGCGAAACCCAGGAGATCGTCGCGAACGAGACGCGCGCCGAGCTCGTGTTCGTGAAGAGCAACCTGCGGCACAACCATCTCGACGAACTCGTCAACGAAGAGACGCTCGCGGCCGGCACCGGCGAGTATCCGCACAAGGACGACATCGCCGTGCTGTGGCCGCTCGCGCAGGCGCTGTTCGAGAAGCGTCAGGTCGCGCGCGCGGGCTACGGCCTGAAGCGCGAGGTGCAGCGCAACACCGATTACAACTTCTATGTCGACGGCGAGCACGTGTCGATCACGCCGCGCCGCCGCGGGTCGCCGCTCGACCTGATCGTGTCGGAGCTCGCGATCCTCGCGAACTCGACGTGGGGCGCCTTCCTGCACGACCACACGGTGCCGGGCATCTACCGCTCGCAGCGCGGCTTCGGCGCGCCGGGCCCGAAGCGCACGCGGATGCAGACGACGGCCGCGCCGCACGAAGGCCTCGGCGTGGCGCAGTACGCGTGGAGCACGTCGCCGCTGCGGCGCTACGTCGACCTCGTGAACCAGTGGCAGCTGCTCGCGTGCGTGCAGCATGGCGTCACCGCGAAGCTCGCCGCGCCGTTCAAGCCGAAGGACGCCGACCTGTACGCGGTCGTGCAGGGCTTCGACGACACCTACACGGCCTACGCCGACTACCAGCGCCGGATGGAATATTTCTGGTGCCTGCGCTGGCTCGCGCAGGAACAGAAGAAGCAGGTCGTCGCGAGCGTCGTGAAGGGCGACCTCGTGCGCCTCGAGGAAATTCCGCTGCTGCTGCACGTGCCGGGGCTCGGCGTGCATGCGCGCGGCACGCGCGTGCTGCTCGACGTGATGGCGCTCGACGAGCTGACGATCGAGGCGTCGGTGCGGTTGCTGAACGTGCTCGACGCGCCGACCGTGACGAGCGGCGACGCGGCCGAGGAAGAGGATGACGCCGAAGGCGGCGACGACACGCTGATCGACACCGAAGACGCCACCGCCGAAACCGAAGCCGAAGCACTGGCGGAAGCGGATGGCGCGGCGGCCGGTGAAGGTGGCGAAGCCGCGAACGGCGACGCCGGCGAAGAGGGGCGCGCATCATGACCGCGATTGCGTCGATGAGCGGCGCCGACCGCTATGTCGTGTTCGGCAACCCGGTGGCGCACAGCAAGTCGCCGTTCATCCACGCGCAATTCGCCGCGCAAACGGGGGAGCCGGTCGAATACACGCACCGGCTCGCGCCGGTCGACGGTTTCGACGCGGCCGTACGGGCGTTCGTCGCCGAAGGCGGTCGCGGTGCGAACGTGACGGTGCCGTTCAAGCTCGAAGCGCATGCGCTCGCCGACACGCTGTCGCCGCGCGCGGCGGCGGCGGGTGCCGTGAACACGCTGCGCATCGACGCCGACGGCCGCATCCACGGCGACAACACCGACGGTGTCGGCCTCGTGCGCGACATCGAAGCGAATCTCGGCGTGTCGCTGGCGGGCGCACGCATCCTGCTGCTCGGCGCGGGTGGCGCGGCGCGCGGGGTCGTGCTGCCGCTGCTCGACCGCGCGCCGCTGTCGATCGGAATCGTGAACCGCACCGCGAGCAAGGCCGAAGCGCTCGTCGGCCAGTTCATGCAGGCCGCGCACGATGCGGGCTGCACGCTCGCGGGCGGTGGCCCCGACGTCGTGCGCGCGGAGCCGTACGACGTGGTGATCAACGCGACGGCCGGCAGCCTCGATGCCGCGCTGCCGGAGTGCGACGCCGCCGCGTTCGGCGCGGGCACGCTCGCGTACGACATGATGTACGGCGCGCAGCCGACGGTGTTCATGCAGCATGCGGCGTCGCTCGGTGCGCGCACGGCCGACGGCCTCGGCATGCTCGTCGAGCAGGCGGCCGAATCGTTCTTCATCTGGCGCGGTGTGCGGCCGGACGGCGCGCCGGTGCTGGCCGCGCTGCGCCAGGCGCTCGCGGCGAGCTGAACGGAGCGCGGCACGTGGTGGCGGTGAGCGGCACGCAGCCCACGCGGACGGTGAGCCCGACCCGCTGGATCGTCTATGCGGGATCGGTGTTCGCGGGTGCGTGGCTCGCGACGCAACTGTTCTATCTCGCGCAGATCGCGCTGTGGTCGTTCGTGAACCCGGGCTCGACCGCGTTCATGCGCACCGACGCGTGGTGGCTGTCGCGCGACAAGCCGCCTGCGCAGATCCAGCATCAATGGGTGCCGTACGACCAGATCTCTCGTAACCTGAAGCGCGCGCTGATCGCGTCGGAAGATTCGACCTTCGCGACCAACAACGGCTACGACGTCGACGCGATCCTGCAGGCGTGGGAGAAGAACAAGGCGCGCGGCCGGATCGTCGCGGGCGGCTCGACGATCACGCAGCAGCTCGCACGCAACCTGTTTCTGTCGCGCGAGAAGAGCTACATCCGCAAGGGGCAGGAGCTCATCATCACGTGGATGCTCGAAACGGTGCTCGACAAGGAGCGGATCTTCGAGATCTACCTGAATTCCGTCGAGTGGGGGCGCGGCGTGTACGGCGCCGAAGCAGCCGCCCGCTATTACTACAGGATTCCCGCAAGCCGGCTCGGCGCGTGGCAATCGGCGCGTCTCGCGGTGATGCTGCCGAAGCCGCGCTGGTTCGACGCGCATCGCGGCTCGGCGTACCAGGCGCAGCGCGCGGCGGTCATCGCCCGGCGGATGGGTGCGGCCGCACTGCCGCAATCGGAGTGAACGGCGCGCTCGCGCCGTCGCATTGACCGTTTCGTCGTCCGTGCGCCCGTCATGGGCCGTTTGTGCGTTGCAGCGCATTCATGTCGCGATCATTTCGGGCCACATCCTTTAGATGAATCCGTCTATTTCGTTTTGCTGAGCAATACCGGACGTCGTGTGATTTTGTTGCCCGATATGGCACGAAATTCGGAGATTTTTAGTCTCCCCGAATAAACACGAAAGTCCGTGAAAGGTGTGTGAAATGCAATGTTTCGCAAACCGAAGCATTCCTGAAAGGTGTGCGCCGCACCGGCCGCCAGCCAAATATTTCAAAATTTTTCAAAGCTGACGGCCTCGCGTATATTGGCCAGCGCCTCGGCTTATCGGCCGCAATCGAGGCGGGGGGTGGCTTATCCGGCTGCTCGACACAAAAAACATCCGAGAGAAGGAAAGCAACGATGCCAGCAAGCAAAGCGAAGCTGTTGTTGGGAGTGGTGTTTTCTTCGCTGATCCTGACGGCCTGCAACGACGACGTGACATCGTCTTCTGCTGCCAGCGCCGACAATTCAGCCGATCCCGCCAGTCAGGTGGACAGGGCGTACAACGATCCGAACAGTTATTCGTCGAGCGCGAACGCGTCGCTCGACGCCTCCGCCGCGGTCGAAAAGGCCGCCGTCACGCATCACCAGATCACCCTCAACGGCAAGACGATCCGCTACACGGCCACGGCCGGCCACCTCGTCGCGCGCAATCCGCAGACCGGCGCGCCCGAAGCATCGTTCTTCTATGTCGCCTATACGGCCGACAACCAGCCCGCGGCGAAGCGGCCCGTCACGTTCCTGTACAACGGCGGCCCCGGCTCGGCATCGGTGTGGCTGCACCTCGGCTCGTTCGGCCCGCGCCGGATCCAGACGGGCGACCCGAACGCGAATACGTCGACGTTCCCGTTCGTCGACAACCAGGAAAGCCTGCTCGACACGACCGACCTCGTGTTCGTCGATGCGATCGGCACCGGCTTCTCGGAAGCGATCGCGCCGAATACGAACCAGACGTTCTGGGGCGTCGACCAGGACGGCGGCGCGTTCCGCGATTTCGTGACGCGCTACCTCACCGTGAACCAGCGCAACGATTCGCCGAAATACCTGTTCGGCGAGTCGTACGGCACGCCGCGCACCGACGTGCTCGCGAACCTGCTCGAGACGGCCGGCGTGAAGCTCGACGGCATCGTGCTGCAGTCGTCGATCCTGAACTACAACGTGAACTGCGACATGGCGAGCGACTACATCGGCAACTCGAACAACGGGTCGAGCCCGGTGAGTTGCGCGGGTTTCGTGCCGTCGTATGGCACCGTCGGCGCGTACTACCAGCTCGACAACCCGAACCCGTCGAGCCTGCCGCAGTATGCGGACCAGATGCGCCTGCTGACGGCCGGCAGCTACGCGCCGGCCGTGAACGCGTACCTGGCGAGCCATACGCCGCCGCCGCCGACCCTCGTCACGACGATGGTGAATTCGACCGGCGTGAAGCAGTCGCTGTGGAATGCGAACTTCAACGTGATCCCGACTTTCTTCGACAACAGCTTCCAGCTGTCGCTGATCCCGGGTACGCTGATCGGCCGCTACGACGCGCGCGTGAACGTGCCGGTGTCGAGCCCGCTGGCATCCGGCGGCGACCCGTCGAGCACGTTCATCACGAAGCCGTTCACCGACACGATCGGCAGCTACCTGCCGAACGAGCTGAAGTACACCGCGCAGTCGGCCTACTCGGTGAGCAGCAATGCGATCAACACGTGGGACTGGACGCACGACGGCCTCGCGATGCCGGACACGATCCCCGATCTCGCCGCGGCGCTGTCGCTGAATCCGCAGCTGAAGGTGTTGTCGCTGAACGGGTATCACGACATCGCGACGCCGTTCTATCAGACCGAGCTCGATCTCGCGCGGCTCGGGACGCAACCGAACCTGACGATCAAGGACTATCAGGGCGGACACATGGTCTATCTCGACGATACGTCGCGTCCGCAGGAGAAAGCCGACCTCGTGACCTTCTACAACGCGGCCGCGCACTGATGCTGCGCCAGGCAGGCGACGCGCGCCCGCGGTGGCGCCGCGCCTGCCGTTGACGACCTCATTCCAGACTGGAGCCTGATATGAAGAATCGTTTCATCGTCGTTGTCGCGGCGCTCGCCTGTGTCGGCGCCGCAACATCCGTATCCGCGTTCGCGCAGGCGAGCGACGCCGCCGCGCCGGTGCGTGCGCGCCAGGCGCAGCTCGGCGATCCGTATGTACCACCGGCCGCGCGCAAGCCGACCGCCGGCACGCAGACGACGGGCGCCGCGCTGCACGCGCAGGTGGTGCGCAAGCTCGCGCGGCAGTTCAGCGCGGCCGACGCGCAGAACACGGGTTCGATCACCGAGTCGCAGGCACGCGCGGCCGGCCTCGGCTATGTCGCGAACCACTTCCGGCAGATCGACTCGTCCGGCAACGGCCGCGTGTCGTTCGCGGACGTGCAGCGCTACATGCAGGCACGCAGCACGAGCAGCCAGCAGTAAGCGCGGCGCGCGGTGAACAAACGGGGGCGGAACCTGCTGCACGGCGGGTTCCGCCCCCGTGCACATGAAGCCGCCATGACGTCGAAGACGGGCGGATTCACGCTGAATTCTCATTATCTGGGCAACGCACTCAAATATTGGAGACGAGTGCGTGCGCTCCTACAATCCGAAGCACATCACAGCTTCGGACCCACGCATCGCGCGGCGCCCGACGCACACGGAGACACCTTCCATGAAGTTCGCCGGGCGCTTTATTCGGTGCATCGACCGCCGCCTCGTCGCGACGCCGGACGCCATGCCGGCATCGTGCGAACGGCTTCACCGGTTCCGTTGAAGAAGCCCGCCCCATGACCAAGATGCCCGACATCCTTGCCCTCGACGCCCGGCGTGCGACGCCGGACGATGCGTCGCTGACCGACAGCATCGGCGCGACCAGCACGCCGCTCGATCTCGCCGCGCAGCAGGCCGGTACGCAGACGCTACTGCGCGGCCTTGCGATCCTCGAGGCGATCGCGAACGGCGCGCGCGACATGCGCGCGATCGGCGCGGCGCTCGGCACGACGCGCAGCACCACGCACCGCCTCGTCAGCAGCCTCGTGCAGGCGCGCTACCTGCGCCAGGTGCAAGGCGGTTACCTGCTCGGCCCGAAGCTGATCGAACTCGGCACGATCGCGCTCGAGCAGATGCCGCTCACCGCGGTGGCGCGCCCGCACCTCGAAGCGCTCGCGGAAGCGACGCTCGACACGATCCATCTCGGCGTGCGCGATGGCGACGACGTGCTGTACATCGACAAGATTCCCGGCACGCGCGGCCTCGAGATGCGCTCGCGCGTCGGCCACCGGATGCCGCTCGCGTCGACCGGCATCGGCAAGGCGATGATGCTGGACACGGATCCCGACACGTGGCGCGCGCTGTTCGAGGCCGCCCGGCGGGCGCTTGCCGGCGTCAATTTCAAGCCGGACAACCGGCCCGAGACGAGCGCGTTCCTGCAGCGCATGGCGCATTACGCGGCCGGCGGCTATACGTTCGATCTCGAGGAGAACGAGGCGTCGATCCGCTGCGTGGCCGCGCCGATCCGCGATGCCTCGGGCGCGATCGTCGCGGCCGTGTCGGTCGCGAGCACGATTCCGTACATGCCGCACGACCGGATGGACGAACTGATTCCGCTCGTGCAGCGCGAAGCGCGAGCCATTTCCGCGGAACTGGGCTGGAGCCCGCCGCAGGGTACCCGCAGGATCAAACGATGACGACTTCGACCCGGCCCGTTCCGGATGCCAGTTCCGCCACCCCGTCGCTGATCGCGCTCGACTGGGGCACGACGTCGCTGCGCGCTTACCTGTACGACGCGCGCGGCGCGCTCATCGACACGCGCAGCCGTGCGGCGGGCGTGATGCATGTGCCGGGCGGCGGCGCGCGCGCGTTCGACGCGGTGTTCGAGGAAGCGTGCGGCGACTGGCTCGACCGCACGCCGGGCCTGCCGGTGCTCGCCGCCGGAATGGTCGGCAGCGCGCAGGGCTGGCGCGAGGCGCCGTACGTCGCGGTGCCGGCCGGCGCCGACGCGCTCGTCGCGGGCCTCATCACGGTGACGACGGCGCGCGGCACGACGATCTCGATCGTGCCGGGCGTCATCTCCACGGGCGAACTGCCCGACGTGATGCGCGGTGAAGAGACGCAGATATTCGGTGCGCTCGCGAGCGATCCCACGCTTGGCACCGATCGTTCAGGGGTACTGATCGGCTTGCCGGGCACCCATGCGAAATGGGCGTGGGTGAGGGACGGGCTGATCGAGCGCTTCCAGACCTTCATGACGGGTGAGCTGTTCGCGGTGCTGCGCGACCACACGATCCTCGGCCGCACGATGCGCGCCGGCGCGTCGCCCGATCGCGCGGCGTTCGTGCGCGGCGTCTCGGTCGCGCGCGGCGCGCAGCGCACCGGGCTGCTCGCGACGATCTTCAGCACGCGCACGCTCGGCCTGACCGACCGGCTCGCGCCCGATGCGCAGGGCGACTACCTGTCCGGGCTGCTGATCGGCCATGAGCTCAACGCGCTCGACGCGATGCTCGCGGAGCGCGGCATCGCGCTCGCGGACCAGCCGCTGCTGCTGATCGGTGATGACGGCCTATGCGCGCGCTACGCCGACGCGCTCCAGGAATTCGGCCACCCGCCCGCCCGCGTGGTCGCACACGCGACCGACCGCGGCCTGTGGCGGATCGCGTCGCGCGCCGGGCTCGTGCGCGCGGATGGCGAGCCCGTCTGCGCCGACCAATGAACTGATTGCCGAGGAACCTTCGATGCCGTCCGACCTGACCTTGCCCGCACCCTACGCGCCCCACGCCGCGTTGATGCGCGCGTTCGACGCGTGCCCGCTGATCGCGATCATGCGCGGGATCACGCCCGCCGAAGCGGCCGACCACGGCCGTGCGCTCCATGAAGCCGGCTTCCGGATCATCGAGGTGCCGCTCAACTCGCCCGATCCGTTCGACAGCATCGCGGCGCTGCGGCGTGCGCTGCCGGACGACGCGATCGTCGGCGCGGGGACCGTGCTGCGCGCCGAGTATGTCGACCGCGTGCAGGACGCGGGCGGCGCGCTGATCGTGATGCCCCACAGCGACGCGGCCGTGATCCGCCGCGCCCGCGAGCGCGGCCTCGCGAGCGCGCCGGGCGTGGCGACGCCGACCGAAGCGTTTGCGGCACTCGCGAACGGCGCCGACGTGCTGAAGATGTTCCCGGCCGAGCAGCTCGGCGTGCCGGTCGTGAAGGCGTGGCGCGCGGTGATCGACCGCGCGGTGCCGCTGATCCCGGTCGGCGGTATCTCGCCCGACAACATGGCGCCGTTCCTCAATGCCGGCGCGAGCGGTTTCGGGCTCGGCTCGGCGCTGTACCGCCCCGGCCAGTCGGCCGACGCGACCGCGGCGAACGCGCGCGCGTTCCAGGCCGGCTTGCGCGCGGCGCGCGGCGGAGCCGCATGATGGGCCGCCTCGCGGACAAGGTCGCGATGGTGACGGGCGCGGGCCGGGGCATCGGCGCCGCGATCGCCCGCGCGTTCGTTCGCGAGGGGGCGGCGGTCGCGCTCGTCGATCTCGACTT
Source organism: Burkholderia sp. AU38729 (assembly GCF_020419725.1). NCBI lineage: Bacteria > Pseudomonadati > Pseudomonadota > Betaproteobacteria > Burkholderiales > Burkholderiaceae > Burkholderia > Burkholderia sp. AU38729. The sequence goes on from NZ_JAIZQO010000003.1 coordinate 78,262, forward strand.
TCCGCAGGCACAACGTACCGCCGCCGGGATCGCGCACGAGATCGCCGGCGCGCGCGTGCTGCCGCTGCAGGCGGATGTCGCGCGGCAGCACGCGGTGCGCGACGCACTGGCGCAGACCGAGGCGGCGTTCGGCCCGCTCGACGTACTGGTGAACAACGCGGGCATCAACGTGTTCGCCGATCCGCTGACGATGACCGACGACGACTGGCGGCGCTGCTTCGCGGTCGATCTCGACGGCGTGTGGCACGGCTGCCGCGCGGCGCTGGAAGGAATGGTCGAGCGCGGCCGCGGCAGCATCGTGAACATCGCGTCGACGCACGCGTTCAGGATCATCCCGGGCTGCTTTCCGTACCCGGTCGCGAAGCATGGCGTGCTGGGCCTCACGCGCGCGCTCGGCATCGAATACGCGGCGCGCAACGTGCGCGTGAACGCGATCGCGCCGGGCTACATCGAGACGCAGCTCACGCGCGACTGGTGGGACGCACAACCCGACCCGGCTGCCGCGCGCGCCGACACGCTCGCGCTGCAGCCGATGAAGCGGATCGGCCGGCCGGAGGAGGTCGCGATGACGGCCGTGTTCCTGGCGTCCGACGAGGCGCCGTTCATCAATGCCGCGTGCATCACCGTCGATGGCGGGCGCGCGGCGCTGTATCACGACTGACACGATTGACGTAACGATTCGAAAGACCGCACGTGCGACGGCCGCGCGCACGCTGCGTCGAAACCAACAAGCGGCTGCATCCTGTTCGATGAAAACAAGGAGACACTGGAGATGAAACGCAGAACGTTCGTAACGCTGGCGGCCGCGGCCGCGGTGGTGATGGGCAGCCCGGTCGCGCACGCGGCCGATCCGGTCAAGATCGGCTTCCTCGTGAAGCAGCCGGAAGAGCCGTGGTTCCAGGACGAGTGGAAGTTCGCCGAAATCGCGGCGAAGCAGAAGGGCTTCACGCTCGTGAAGATCGGCGCGCCGTCCGGCGAAAAGGTGATGAGCGCGATCGACAACCTGTCCGCGCAGAAGGCGCAGGGCTTCATCATCTGCACGCCCGACGTGAAGCTCGGGCCGGGCATCGTCGCGAAGGCGAAGTCGCACAACCTGAAGATGATGACGGTGGACGACCGCCTCGTCGACGGCGCGGGCAAGCCGATCGAGGCGGTCCCGCACATGGGGATCTCCGCGTACAACATCGGCAAGCAGGTCGGCGACGGCATCGCGGCCGAGATCAAGAAGCGCGGCTGGGACATGAAGGACGTCGGCGCGATCGACATCACCTACGAGCAGCTGCCGACCGCGCATGACCGCACCAGCGGCGCAACCGACGCGCTGGTGGCCGCCGGCTTCCCGAAGGCGAACGTGATCGCGGCGCCGCAGGCGAAGACCGACACCGAGAACGCCTTCAATGCGGCGAACATCGCGCTCACGAAAAACCCGCAGTTCAAGCACTGGGTGGCGTACGGCCTGAACGACGAAGCCGTGCTCGGCGCGGTGCGCGCGGCCGAAGGGCGCGGCTTCAAGGCGGACAACATGATCGGCATCGGCATCGGCGGTTCCGATTCTGCGCTGAACGAGTTCAAGAAGCCGCAGCCGACGGGCTTCTACGGCACCGTGATCATCAGCCCGAAGCGTCACGGCGAGGAGACCTCGGACCTGATGTACACGTGGATCACGCAGGGCAAGGCGCCGCCGGCACTGACGCTGACGACCGGCATGCTCGCGACGCGCGACAACGTGTCGAAGGTGCGCGACGAGATGGGGCTCGCGTCGAAGTAAGCGGCTTGCCGGCTGCGGCGGCCACGCGGCAGCCGGCGATCGATGGATCTGCAAGAGTAGGGAGACGACGTGTCAGCGGCACTGCGTTTTGACAATATCGGCAAGGTCTTTCCCGGCGTGCGCGCACTCGACGGCATCTCGTTCGACGTGCATGCGGGCGAGGTGCATGGCCTGATGGGCGAGAACGGCGCGGGCAAGTCGACGCTGCTGAAGATTCTCGGCGGCGAATACCAGCCCGATGCGGGCAGCGTGCTGGTCGACGGCCGGTCCGTGCAGTTCGCGAGTGCGGCCGCGTCGATCGCGGCCGGCATCGCGGTGATTCACCAGGAGCTGCAGTACGTGCCCGACCTGACGGTCGCGGAAAACCTGCTGCTCGGCCGCCTGCCGAATGCGTTCGGCTGGGTGAGGAAGCGCGAGGCGAAGCGTTTCGTGCGCGAACGGCTCGCGGCGATGGGCGTCGACCTCGATCCCGATGCGCGGCTCGGGCGGCTGTCGATCGCGCAGCGGCAGATGGTCGAGATCTGCAAGGCGCTGATGCGCAATGCGCGCGTGATCGCGCTCGACGAACCGACCAGCTCGCTGTCGCATCGCGAGACCGAAGTGCTGTTCAAGCTCGTCGACGACCTGCGTGCGCAGGGCCGCGCGCTGATCTACATCTCGCACCGGATGGACGAGATCTACCGGCTGTGCGACGCCTGCACGATCTTCCGCGACGGGCGCAAGATCGCGTCGCACGAATCGCTCGCCGACGTGCCGCGCGAACGGCTCGTCGCCGAGATGGTCGGGCGCGAGATTTCGGATATCTATCATTACGCGCCGCGTGCGCTCGGCGACGTGCGCTTCGCGGCCGAAGGCATCGACGGCCCGGCATTGCGCGAACCCGCGAGCTTCTCGGTGCGCGCGGGCGAGATCGTCGGTTTCTTCGGGCTCGTCGGCGCGGGCCGCAGCGAGCTGATGCGGCTCGTGTACGGCGCGGATCACCGGCGTGCGGGCGTGCTGACGCTCGACGGCGCGCGCATCGACGTGAAGCGCACCGGCGACGCGATCCGCCACGGCATCGTGCTGTGCCCCGAGGACCGCAAGGAAGAGGGGATCATCGCGATCGCGTCGGTCGCGGAGAACATCAACATCAGCTGCCGCCGCCATTCGCTGCGCGCGGGGCTCTTCATCAATCGCAAGGCCGAAAGCGAAACGGCCGACCGTTTCATCCAGCGGCTCAAGATCAAGACGCCGAGCCGGCGCCAGAAGATCCGTTTCCTGTCGGGCGGCAACCAGCAGAAGGCGATCCTGTCGCGCTGGCTCGCGGAGCCCGACCTGAAGGTCGTGATCCTCGACGAGCCGACGCGCGGGATCGACGTCGGCGCGAAGCACGAGATCTACGACGTGATCTACCGGCTCGCGGAACGCGGCTGCGCGATCGTGATGGTGTCGTCGGAGCTGCCGGAAGTGCTCGGCGTGTCCGACCGCATCGTCGTGATGCGCGAAGGCCGGATCGCGGGCGAACTGCCGCGCGAGCAGGCGAATGAACACGCGGTGCTGAACCTGGCGCTGCCGCAGACGAGCGCCGTCGAGGCGGCCTGACGCCGCACACGACAATCGAATCGGACAGGCACGGCGCGGGCCGTGCGATGCAGGAGCAGGAGACTCAATCATGCAAGTCAACGAAAACCTTGGCAGCGCCGCCGTGAAGCCGTCGGCCGACGCGCTGGTGCCGCAGCAGAGCGACCGCCAGAAGTGGTGGCAGCATCTGACCGAATACAGCCTGATCGCGATCTTCGCGGTGATGTTCATCACGATGTCGCTGACCGTCGATCACTTCTTCTCGATCGACAACATGCTCGGCCTCGCGTTGTCGATCTCGCAGATCGGCATGGTCGCGTGCACGATGATGTTCTGTCTCGCGTCGCGCGACTTCGACCTGTCGATCGGCTCGACCGTCGCGTTCTCGGGCGTGCTGTGCGCGATGGTGCTGAACGCGACCGACAACACGTTCGTCGCGATCGTCGCGGCGGTCGCGGCCGGCGCCGCGATCGGCTTCGTGAACGGCGCGGTGATCGCGTACCTGCGCATCAACGCGCTGATCACGACGCTCGCGACGATGGAGATCGTGCGCGGGCTCGGCTTCATCGTGTCGAAGGGGCAGGCGGTCGGCGTGTCGTCGGATACGTTCATCGCGCTCGGCGGGCTCACGCTCTTCGGTGTGTCGCTGCCGATCTGGGTCACGCTGCTGTGCTTCATCGCGTTCGGCGTGCTGCTGAACCAGACGGTCTACGGCCGCAACACGCTCGCGATCGGCGGCAACCCGGAAGCCTCGCGGCTCGCGGGGATCAACGTCGAACGCACGCGCGTGTACATCTTCCTGATCCAGGGCGCGGTGACGGCGCTCGCGGGCGTGATCCTCGCCTCGCGCATCACGTCGGGCCAGCCGAACGCCGCGCAGGGCTTCGAGCTGAACGTGATCTCCGCGTGCGTGCTTGGCGGCGTGTCGCTGATGGGCGGCCGCGCGACGATCTCGGGCGTCGTGATCGGCGTGCTGATCATGGGCACCGTCGAGAACGTGATGAACCTGCTGAACATCGACGCGTTCTACCAGTACCTCGTGCGCGGCGCGATCCTGCTCGCGGCCGTGCTGCTCGACCAGCTGAAGAACCGCGGCGTCCGCGACTGACCCGATCCGCTCTCACGGAGACGAACCGCATGACCATCGACACTTCCGCGCATGACCCGCACACCGCGAGCCACGCGCGCTTTGCACGCTACCCGAGCCTCGAGGATCGCGCGGTGCTGATCACGGGCGGCGCGACCGGCATCGGCGCGGCGTTCGTCGAGCACTTTGCCGAACAGGGGGCGCGCGTCGCGTTCGTCGACCTCGACGCGGCGGCCGGCGCCGCGCTCGCGGAACGCCTCGCGCACGTACGCCATGCGCCGCTGTTCCTCCCGTGCGACCTGACCGACATCGACGCGCTGCGCCATGCAATCGACGCGATTCGCGCGCGCATCGGCGCGATCGCGGTGCTCGTGAACAACGCGGCGAACGACACGCGCCATGCGATCGGCGACGTGACGCCCGCATCGTTCGACGCGGGCATCGCGGTGAACCTGCGCCACCAGTTCTTCGCCGCGCAGGCGGTGATCGACGACATGAAGCGGCAGGGCGGCGGCGCGATCATCAATCTCGGCTCGATCAGCTGGATGCTGAAGAACGGCGGCTATCCCGTCTACGTGATGGCGAAGGCGGCCGTGCAGGGGCTGACGCGCGGCCTCGCGCGCGACCTCGGCCCGTTCGGCATCCGCGTGAATTCGCTGGTGCCCGGCTGGGTGATGACCGACAAGCAGCGCCGGCTGTGGCTCGACGACGCGGGCCGCGCGGCGATCAAGGCCGGCCAGTGCCTCGATGCCGAACTGCTGCCCGCCGATCTCGCGCGGATGGCGCTGTTCCTCGCGGCCGACGACAGCCGGATGATCACCGCGCAGGACGTGATCGTCGACGGCGGCTGGGCCTGACCGTCCGCACGACCCGCATCGATTCTTCGACGAAGGAAAGGAGTTCACCATGACCGCCACGTCCTCGAGCGCATCGTCGTCCACCAGCCAGTCGCGCCGTGCGCGCCTGGCCGCCGCCGCGCAGCCGGTCAGCGCCGGCCCGCAGACAGCAGCCTTCGCGCAGGGCGTCGGCGCCGCGCATGCGGCGGCCGTCTCGCTGTCGAACGCGTCGCTGCGGCTCGACGTGCTGCCGCATCTCGGCGGCGGCATCGCGCGCTTCGACTGGCGTGGTGACAACGGCGCGCTGATGCCGGTGTTCCGCCGCTGCGAGCACCCGGAGACGGCGACGGACCCGAACGAGCTCGCGTGCTATCCGCTGCTGCCGTACTCGAACCGGATCGGCGACGGGCGGTTCGAGTGCGACGGGCGCAAGGTCGCGGTGCCGCGCAACCGCCGCGACGAGCCGCTGCCGATCCACGGCGACGGCTGGCTCGCGCGGTGGCAGGTGGACGATGCGACCGGCACGTCGCTGCAACTGTCGCTCGATCGCACCGCCGGCGCGCCGTATGCGTTCCGCGCGATCCAGTCGTTCGAGCTCGACGACGCGACGCTGTCGATCGCGCTGACGATCGAGAACGCGGGGCGCGCGCGGCTGCCGTTCGGGCTCGGCGTGCATCCGTTCCTCGTGCGCGATACCGCGACCGAACTGGCCGCGGCTGCCGGCGGGCTGTGGCTGTCGGGCGCGGATTTCCTGCCGGTGCGGCACGTGAGCGTGCCGCCGGCCTGGCAGTTCGGCGTCGCGTACCCGCTGCCGGCCGCGCTCGTCAATCATGCGTTCACCGGCTGGGGCGGCCACGCGACGGTGAGCTGGCCGCGCCGCGGGCTGTCGCTGACGGTGGCGGCCGACGCCGACGCGTACGTGCTCTATACGCCGCCCGGCGAGGATTTCTTCTGCTTCGAGCCGGTCGATCATCCGATCAACGCGGTGAACCTGCCGGGCGGCGCGACCGCGCACGGGATGACGCTGCTCGCGCCCGGCGAGCGGCTCACGCGGCGTTTCGCGTTCACCGTCGAGCGCGCCGATGCGCGCGGCAATGCGGCTTCGCGCGAGGCGCGCCGGCGACGCGGGTAAAATACGCGGTCTACCAACGGTTTGCCGCGAGTACCCGCCATGTCTTCCCCGCTTACTTTCATCGAATCGCTGCGCGCCGCGTGGCAGCGCACCAATTCGCTGCTGTGCGTCGGCCTCGATCCCGAGCCGTCGCGCTTTCCCGTGCAGTTCGACGGCCAGCCCGATGCGATCTTCGAATTCTGCCGGCAGATCGTCGACGCGACCGCGCAATACGCGAGCGCGTTCAAGCCGCAGATCGCCTACTTCGCCGCGCATCGCGCGGAAGACCAGCTCGAGCGGCTGATCGCGCACATCCACCTCCAGCATCCGGGCCTGCCGGTGATCCTCGACGCGAAGCGCGGCGACATCGGCAGCACGGCCGAGCAGTACGCGCGCGAAGCGTTCGAGCGCTACCGCGCGGACGCCGTCACGGTGAACCCGTACATGGGCTACGACTCGGTCGAGCCGTACTTCGAGCACGAAGGCAAGGGCGTGATCGTGCTGTGCCGCACGTCGAACCCGGGCGGCTCCGACCTGCAGTTCCTCGACACGAACGGCCGGCCGCTGTACCAGGTCGTCGCGGATCTCGCGGCGAACAAGTGGAACGCGAAGAACGGCCAGCTCGGCCTCGTGGTCGGCGCGACGTTCCCGAAGGAAATCGAGATCGTGCGCGGGATCGTCGGCGACATGCCGCTGCTGATCCCCGGTATCGGCGCGCAGGGCGGCGACGTGCAGGCGACCGTCAACGCGGGCCGCACGGCCGACGGCACCGGCATGATGATCAACTCGTCGCGCGCGATCCTGTACGCGAGCAAGGGCGAGGATTTCGCCGAAGCCGCGGCGCTCGCCGCGCAGAAGACGCGCGACACGATCAACGCGCATCGTTGATCGGTTGCGCCGGTTGCCCGTCCGGGCAGCCGGTTCCGGCGGGCTCCCACGCGCGAGCCCGGCGCTTTCCTCCCGTTTTTCCGCTCTTCCGCCTGCCCGGCCCGCACTGGCGCACGCGGACAACTTCCCGTCGCTTCCGCACCGCATCCCCGCGCGCCAATCGCGCGATGCTGCCGCTTGTCATCGATCCGTCACGAAAATGTCAAGAAAGGAGCGACGCCATGCACAAGCTGTCCCGACGTCTTCTGAGCGCGCTTGCCGCATCGTTGTGCTTGAGCTTCGCCCATGCGGCGGATCTCTCGCACTGGCCGGCCGATAACGCGAAGGCGCTGAACGAGATGATCGCCGCGCACGCGCACCGCGGCGACTACGCGGTGTTCGACGCCGACAACACGACCTACCGCTACGACCTCGAGGAGTCGCTGCTGCCGTACCTCGAGCGTCGCGGCGTGCTGACGCGCGACACGCTCGACCCGTCGCTGAAGCTGATCCCGTTCAAGGATTCCGCCGACTACCAGGAATCGCTGACGAGCTATTACTACCGGCTGTGCGAAATCGACGACCTGGTCTGCTACCCGTGGATCGCGCAGGCGTTCGCCGGGCAGTCGCTGGCCGACCTGAAGCGCCACGTCGACGCGATGCTCGCCGACGGCCAGCCGATCCCGATCCGTTACTGGCAGGGCGACAAGGTGGTCGACGGCACGGTGAACCCGCCGCGTTTCTTCCGCGGGATGCAGGAGCTGTACAACGCGCTGCGCGAGAACGGGATCGAGGTCTACGTGATGACGGCCGCGCATGAGGAGCTCGCGCGGCTCGTGCTGTCCGACCCGAAGTACGGCTACAACGTGAAGCCGCAGAACGTGATCGGCGTGACGACGCTGCTGCGCAACCCGGCAACCGGCGCGCTGACCACCTCGCGGCTGCAGATCAAGGCCGGCAAGTACGACGAGGCCGCGAACCGCGGCCTGGTGATCACGCCGTTCCTGATGAACCCGATGACGTGGTACGAGGGCAAGCTCGGCTCGATCGTCGGCTGGATCGACCAGTGGAAGAAGCCGGTGCTCGTCGCGGGCGACACGCCGACGTCCGACGGCTACATGCTGCTGAACGCGACCGACGTCGCGCGCGGCGGCGTGCGCGTGTGGGTGAACAAGAAGGACAAGCAGATGGCGCAGATCCGCGCGTGGTCGGACGAATCGGCCGCGCGGCAGAAGTCGCTCGGCCTGCCGGTGACGGCGGACAAGAACTGGATCGTCGTGAAGCCCGACGCGATCCAGTAAGCGGGCAGGCGGGGGCGCGGCGTGCGCCCCCGGCCCGATCAGCCCTCGCGCTCGTCGAGCAGCTTCAGCAGCCCGCGCAGCGCATGCGCGGCCGCCTGCGTGCGGATCTGTTCGCGGTCGCCCTTGAACACGAGCGTCTCGACGTCGGTATGCAGCCGGTTGCTCCAGCCGAACGACACGGTGCCGACCGGCTTCTTCTCGCTGCCGCCCGCGGGGCCCGCGATGCCGGTGACGGACAGCGCGACCTGCGCGCGGCTGTTGCGCAGCGCGCCTTCGGCCATCGCGCGCGCGACGGGCTCGCTGACGGCGCCGTGCTTGTCGATCAGGTCGGGCGGCACGCCGATCATCTCGATCTTGGCCTGGTTCGAGTACGTGACGAAGCCGCGCTCGAACCACTGGCTGCTGCCGGAGATGTCGGTGATCGCCGCGGCGATCATGCCGCCGGTGCAGGATTCGGCGGTGGCGAGCGTCAGGTGCTCGTCACGCAGCTTGTTGCCTGCGCGGATCGCAAGCTGATGGACGACGGAATCGGTTGGCATGCGCGTCGGGAAACGGGAGTCGGAAAATCGGTCAGCCGACGACGGAGCGCCACAGGGCGATCACGAGCAGCGTCATGAACGCGGCGACCAGGTCGTCGACCATGATGCCGAGCCCGCCTTTCAGGCGGCGGTCGACATAGCGGATCGGCGGCGGCTTGAGCATGTCGAAGAAGCGGAACGCGACGAACGCCCACAACTGGCCGACGAAGGTCGCGGGCGTGACGAACAGCATCACGAGCCAGATCGCGACGATCTCGTCCCAGACGACGGCGCCCGGATCGGCCGAGCCCATCTTCCTCGCGGTGAAACCGGTCAGCCACGTGCCGGCCACGAAGCCGGCCGCGATCAGCGCCCACCATTCGGGCACCGTCAGGTAGCGGTTGAGCACGACGAACGTCAGCCAGCCGAACAGCGAGCCGAACGTGCCGGGCATGATCGGCGCGAGCCCGCTGCCGAAGCCGAGCGACACGATGTGCGCCGGGTGCGACAGCATGAAGCGCGCGGTCGCGCGCCGCGGCGCGTTGCCGCCGGATGCGGCGCCGGGCTCGGCCGCGGCGTGCGCGGGCGTCGGGTCAGTCTGCATGGAAGTGGTCGAAGCCGTGCAACGTGAGAGCGAGGGGCGCGCCGGCAGCGTCGCGCCAAGTGATCGCGGGCTGCTCCGACGGCGCGGACAACGCGCGTATTGTACCGATTCGGGTAACCGCCACGCCGGCCGTCACGCCCGCCGCCTCGACCGCCGCGCGGGCCGCCGCCGGCGCGGTGAAGCACAGTTCGTAATCGTCGCCGCCGGCCAGCGTGCAGCGGCGCTGCACGTCGGGCGCCAGCGTCGCGAGCGCGGCCGAGCGCGGCACCGCGTCGGCATCGATCTCGGCGCGCACGTTCGAGCGGGCCAGGATGTGCTGCAGGTCGCCGGCGAGGCCGTCCGAGAGATCGAGCGCCGCGTGCGCGATGCCCGCTAGCGCGAGGCCGAGCGCGATGCGCGGTTCGGGGTACTCGAGCGCGCGCCGGAACGCGGCTGATTCGTTTGCGCCGGCCGTCCATTCGCCGCGCGCGACGCCGAGGCCGGCGCGCGCATCGCCGAGCGTGCCGGATACCCAGACATCGTCGCCGTCGCGCGCGGCGTCACGCCGCAGCGCCGCGTCGGGCGCGACTTCGCCGAACACGGTCACGCACAGGTTCAGCGGGCCGCTCGTCGTGTCGCCGCCGATCAGCTCGCAGCGGTAGCGCTCGGCGAGCGCGAACAGCCCGTTGCTGAACGCTTCCAGCCACGCGGCGTCGGCCCGCGGCAGCGCGCACGCGAGCGTGAACGCGCGGGGCTCGGCGCCCATCGCCGCGAGGTCGGACAGGTTGACCGCGAGTGTCTTGTGGCCGAGCGCGTCGGGTGCGACGTCGGGGAAGAAGTGGCGGCCTTCCACCAGCATGTCCGTCGAAATGGCCAGCAATTTCCCGGATCGGGGCGTGATCAACGCGCAGTCGTCGCCGATGCCGAGCGTCGACGCACGGGCGCCCTGCGCGGCGCGGCGCGTGAAGAAGCGTTCGATCAGCGAAAACTCGGAGAGGGCGGCTGGCACGGCGGATGGATCCGAAACGATGGAAGGAACGGCATTGTACGAGGCGAGCGGCGGCGTTCCTGCACCGTTCAGTACAATTTTGTCGCGGCTGTTGCACCCGAATCGCCGGTCTGGCGGCCGATGATTGGCGCTACAATGCCGTCGAAGAGTCATTCTAATCCGCCCGCCAAGAGACACATGTCTACCCAAGCCTCCTCCAAAGCCAAACTTCGCGAAGCCGCGCTCGACTATCACGAATTCCCGACCCCCGGGAAAATCGCGATCGCCCCGACCAAGCAGATGATCAACCAGCGCGACCTCGCGCTCGCGTACTCGCCGGGTGTGGCGTACGCGTGCGAGGAGATCGTCGAGAATCCGCTCAACGCGGCACGCTTCACCGCGCGCAGCAACTTGGTCGGCGTCGTCACGAACGGCACGGCGGTGCTCGGTCTCGGCAACATCGGCCCGCTCGCATCGAAGCCGGTGATGGAAGGCAAGGCGGTGCTGTTCAAGAAGTTCGCGGGCATCGACGTGTTCGACATCGAGCTGAACGAGTCGGACCCGCACAAGCTGGTGGACGTGATCGCCGCGCTGGAGCCGACCTTCGGCGGGATCAACCTGGAAGACATCAAGGCGCCGGACTGCTTCATCGTCGAGCGCGAAGCGCGCAAGCGGATGAAGATTCCGGTGTTCCACGACGACCAGCACGGCACCGCGATCGTGGTGGCCGCGGCCGTCACGAACGGGCTGAAGGTCGTCAACAAGGACATCAAGAAGGTCAAGCTCGTCGCGTCCGGCGCAGGTGCGGCCGCGCTCGCGTGTCTCGACCTGCTGGTCGACATCGGCCTGCCGCTCGAGAACATCATCGTGACCGACCTGGCGGGCGTGGTCTACAAGGGTCGCACCGAGCTGATGGATCCGGACAAGGAGCGTTTCGCCCGCGAAACGGAAGCGCGGACGCTGGCCGAAGTGATCGACGGCGCGGACATCTTCCTCGGCCTGTCGGCCGCCGGCGTGCTGAAGCAGGAGATGGTGAAGGGCATGGCCGAGCGTCCGCTGATCCTCGCGCTCGCGAACCCGACGCCGGAAATCCTGCCGGAAGCGGCGCTCGAAGTGCGCCCCGACGCGATTCTCGCGACCGGCCGCACCGATTACCCGAACCAGGTCAACAACGTCCTGTGCTTCCCGTTCATCTTCCGCGGCGCGCTCGACGTCGGCGCGACGACGATCACGCGTGAAATGGAGATCGCGGCCGTCAACGCGATCGCCGAGCTCGCGCAGCACGAGCAGAGCGACATCGTCGCGACCGCGTACGGCATCCAGGACCTGTCGTTCGGGCCCGAATACCTGATTCCGAAGCCGTTCGATCCGCGCCTGATCGTGAAGATCGCGCCGGCCGTCGCGCAGGCCGCGATGGACGGCGGCGTCGCGACGCGCCCGATCGAGGACATGGACGCGTACAAGCAGCACCTGCAGCAGTTCGTGTACCACAGCGGCACGACGATGAAGCCGATCTTCCAGATTGCGCGCGCCGCGCCGGAAGAGAAGAAGCGCGTCGTGTTCGCGGAAGGCGAAGAAGAGCGCGTGTTGCGCGCCGTACAGATCATCGTCGACGAAAAACTCGCGAAGCCGATCCTGATCGGCCGCCCGTCGGTGATCGAGCACCGTATCCAGCGCTACGGCCTGCGCCTGACGCCGGGCACCGATTTCACGGTCGTCAACACCGAGCACGACGAGCGCTACCGCGATTTCTGGCAGACGTACTACAAGATGATGGCGCGCAAGGGCATCAGCGAGCAGCTTGCGCGCGTCGAGATGCGCCGCCGCACGACGCTGATCGGCTCGATGCTGGTGAAGAAGGGCGAAGCGGACGGGATGATCTGCGGCACGATCAGCACCACGCACCGCCACCTGCACTTCATCGACCAGGTGATCGGCAAGCGCCCGGGCTGCAGCGTGTACGCGGCGATGAACGGGCTCGTGCTCCCGGGCCGCCAGATTTTCCTCGTCGACACCCACGTGAACGTCGACCCGACCCCGGAAGAGCTGGCCGAGATCACGATCATGGCGGCGGAAGAAGTGCGCCGCTTCGGCATCGAGCCGAAGGTCGCGCTGCTGTCGCACTCGAATTTCGGCACGAGCAACGCCCCTTCGGCGAAGAAAATGCGCGATACGCTCACGATCCTGCAGGAACGTGCGCCGGAGCTGAAGGTGGACGGCGAGATGCACGGCGACGTCGCGCTCGACGCGGCGCTGCGCAAGGAAATCCTGCCGGAGTCGACACTGGAAGGCGAAGCGAACCTGCTGATCCTGCCGAACATCGACGCCGCGAACATCGCGTACAACCTGCTGAAGACGGCCGCGGGCAACAACATCGCGATCGGGCCGATCCTGCTGGGCGCGGCGCAGCCGGTGCACGTGCTGACCGAATCGGCGACCGTTCGCCGCATCGTCAACATGGCGGCGCTGCTGGTCGCCGACGTGAACGCCACGCGCTAACGCCAAAACGAACGCGCCAGGCCGGTCGAACCGGCGTGGCGCGTCGGGAAAATTGTAAACAAAAGCAAAAAGAGGCGTGCCCACAATGGGCACGCCGCCGGGCAGGGCGCATACGCGCTTCCCGCAAGCAACAAGCAGCATCTCTCCACTCCAGACAGCGAGCAAGGCGGGGAGGCAGTTCCCACCATTGGCGAGATGCCGTCCGGATTTTATCCTATGTAAGATAAATGTAGTGTAATTTCGGTAAGAAATGCGCGATTCCGGATATCACGACGCTTTCGATTCCCAAACGGACATTGATTCGCGCGGCCAATAACGCTACGCTAACGCCTTTGTTGGTCGTCAACTACTTGATTTAACAGCGGGAACCCTGGTTCATGGCACGCAAGTGGCTCCGCAACGGCGCGCTCGCGTCCGTCTTCGCGATGTTCGCGATGGGTATCGTCGGCACGCCGACGGGCAGTCTGGTTTCCGCCGCTTACGCACGGGAGGCCGTTCCGGCCGACGTGGCGGCGAGCGGGCTCGATACGATTCCGACCGCCCGTCTTCCGCGCGAGGCCGTGACCACGCTGGGCCTGATCGGCGCTGGCGGTCCCTATCCGTACGAGAAAGACGGCGTCGTGTTTGGCAACCGCGAGCGGATCCTGCCAAAAGCGAAGCGCGGCTACTACCATGAGTACACGGTGCCGACGCCGCGTGCCCGCAATCGCGGTGCGCGCCGGATCGTCTGCGGCGGGCCACTGCGCCGGATCGACAACTGTTATTACACGGGCGACCACTACAACAGTTTTAAACGTATTGTTGAATGACTTCGGGACGAATGGCATGAGCGACTCCATCTACGCGCACGAAACGGCGGCGGCGGAACTGTTCGCGGCCGGCGACGGCAATCTGTTTCAGCGCGTGATCCAACTGCACGCGGCGGCGCAGGCTGGCGGCACGCCGGAGCAACAGGAAGCCGAGCCCGGGCTTTCATCGAACGAGGAGCCTATGAGCCTTTTCACGACCGTGCGACCCAATCTCGTGCAGTCGATCCGCGCGTTCCGCGTGCAGGATCTTGCCGACGAAGCCGGCCGGCTCGGCCAGCATTTCCTGTATGCGTTTTGCGGCGCCGCGCAGTCGAAGCAGGAAGTGATGGAAACGATCGCGACGTCGTTCCTGTTCCCGAAGCATTTCGGGAAGAACTACGACGCGCTGTACGACTCCCTGACCGACCTCGTCGCGAAGGCCGGCGCGCAGCCCGGTTTCGTGATCGTCCTCGAAGGGCTGCCGATCGCGCAGAAGTTCGACAAGGAAGGGCGCGAGACGCTGCTCGACGTGTTCCGCGAGGCGGCCGAATTCTGGGCCGAGCGCAAGGTCGCGTTCCGCGTGTTCTACTCGTTCGCGTAAGCGCACGCCGGCCAGCGGCCGATTTGGCGAATCATCTTTCGGAAGCCCGCCTCGAGCGGGCTTTTTTGCGCCTGCGCGATGCGTGCGGGCCGGAACGGCGTATGGCCGGCTGACACCGGCCTTTCATCCGGCACCTTTTTTCGAGACAATGTCGGTCGGCCCGGCCGCGGCAGCCGCCGCGTCGGGCGCACAAAACAAACCATCGAGAGAGGGCTGTCTTCCCATGAATATTTCCCGTTCCGCACGCGCCGTCGTGCTGCCCCTGCTGGTCGCGGCGGGCGCCGCGCATGCCGCGCCGCTGACGCCTGAGCAGACCGTCGGCCTTTACATCGGCGCATTCGTCAACGGCGATGTGTCGAAAGCCCGCGAATTCAACGATGCGGTGCGCGCGAGTTACGGCGGCAAGGACGCGCTCAACGTCGACGTTCTGTCGAAGATGGGCGATTCGATGCGCAAGGAGATGGCTGAAGACTTGCTGGTGCCGATGCCGGCGAAGGCGAGTGCCGCATTGCGTCCGTCGGTTGAGAGCATGGCAGCGGCCTATCAGCGTGCGATCAATCGCTCGGAGTGCAAGGCAACCGGGTCGTCGCAACGACCGAACTCGGCGATTGAGGGCAAAACGATCGCGACGGTGGAATTTGCGTGCCGCGTCCCGGATGTGGGGCCCGGCGCGAAGGCGCTGGAGGCGAAGCTCGGCAACGGCCGCCTGAAGAATGATGCGGCCCGGATTGTCGCGTTCAATGCGATCTTCTCCGGCATGGCGAAGGTGCTGGACGCAGCGCCGGTCACGTACCCCGTGACGGGCAAGATCGATATCTACAGCCTCGGCGGCGGCTGGACGACCGGTAGCCCGCAAGACGTGCTGACGCCGGTGCTCGATGCGTTGTCAGAAGCGATGCCGCATGGCTCGTCGAGCGACAAGTAAGTTGCGATAGACCGCCGCATCGCCACGGGCCGCATTCCCGCGGCGATGCCGGGCCGCTTGTCGTGCGGCGGCAGGGTGGCGTGCGGTCAGGGCGTGTCGCGCCGTCTTGTGCGGGCACGACTTCCGATCACCATCCCCCCCAGCGCGCCGCAAGCGCCGCAAGCACGGCCGCGCCTGCCGTCTCGGTTCGCAGCACGCGTGGCCCGAGCGACAGCGCGGTGAACCCGCGTGCGCGGGCCGCGTGTTCCTCGTCGGGCGACAGCCCGCCTTCCGGCCCGATCAGCAGCGTGACGGTTGCAGCGGGCGGCGTGCCGGGCAGCGACGCGAACGGGATGCTCGCGCGCGGCGACAGCAGCAGCCGCAGTTCGCCGTCGGCCGGTGCCGCCGGCAGCGTATCGAGCCACGCGTTGAAGCCGGCGACCGGCGCGACGTCGGGCACGCGGTTGCGCCCGCATTGCTCGCACGATGCGCGCACGACGCCGCGCCAGTGCGCGACGCGCTTGTCCGCGCGCTCGCCGGCGAGCTTCACGACGCCGCGCGCGGTCGACAGCGGCACGACCGCCGTCACGCCGAGCTCGACGGCCTTCTCGATCACCCAGTCCATCTTGTCGCCGCCGGCGATGCCTTGCGCGAGCGTCACGCGATAGGGCGGCTCGGCCTCGGCCGGTTCGAACGTGTCGATCTGCGCGAGCGCGCTGCGCTTGTCGATCTCGACGAGCCGCGCGCGGTACTGGCCGCCGGTGCCGTCGAACAGCGCGAGCACGTCGCCGGGCTGCAGGCGCAGCACCTGTGCGTGGCGCGCGACCTCGGCCGGCAACGCGAGCGTGGCGTCGGCGCGCAGTGCCGCGTCGACGAAAAAGCGCGGCACGGCCGCGGTGGTGGTGGCTTCGTTCATGCGTGTAACGGTTGGGGTCATGCGTCGAGACGGCGCCCGAGCGCCCATCGGTAGCCGTCGAGATCCTCGATCTGCGCGAACCGGTCGCCCCAGAACTGATCCTGCGGCGCGCTCAGCGACTTCGCGCCCGCGTCGAGCGCGCGCTGCCAGGAGGCGTCGACGTCGTCGACATACAGGTAGAACGATTGCGGCGCAGTGGCGTTCGCACTTTTCGGCGTGCGCGCGGTCGAGCCGAACGCGCCTTCGGGCGCGAACATCACGATCAGCTGGCCGCGGTAGGCCATCTCGACGTGCATGATCGCGCCGTCTTCGTCGTGCACGTCGCGCAGTTCGAAGCCGAATGCGGCCTTGAAGAAATCGATGGCCGCGCGCGCGTTGCGTACGGCCAGGTAGGGCGTCAACCAAGGCACGTTGGCCGGACGTGGATCGGTCATGAAAATCTCCTGTGGGGGCGCTTGGGCACGTGTTCTGATTCCATGCCCGGGCGTTCGTTCAGGGGGGCGGCACGGCGTCCAGGACATTCCGCCCCGGTGCGATGCATCGCGAATCCTGCAGGGACGCGATGGAAAACGGAAGCGGGGCGGCCGCGCGGACGCTCAGCGGCGAACGCCCAGTGTATCGCGCAGCGCGCGCGGCAGGGCAAAGAGGGACGCATGCAGCCGCGCATCGTAGTAGCGCAAGCCCTGGACGCGGCGGGCCGCGAGCCGTTCGTCGATGTCGTGCGCGAACAGCGCGGCCGCGTCGAGCGTGTCGCTCGCGATCGCCATCAGCCACTGCGAGCCATACAGCGGCACGTGCGCGGACAGCGGATCGACGACCGCGAAGCTCGCGCGCAGGTCGTCGAGCAGCGCGGCGATGCGCGCCGCGTGGAACACCGGCGAGCCGAGGTGCATCGAGATCGCGCCGCACGGCGTCAGGATCCGCTTGAGCCGCGCATAGAACGCGCGGGTATAGAGGCCGGCCGCCGGCGAATCGGGCGGCGTGAGGTCGAACACGACGAGATCGAAATGCTCGACGGTCGACTCGACGAAATGCGCGGCGTCGCCGATCACGACCTCGACGCGCGGGTCGTCGAGCGCGCCCTGGTGCACGTCGTCGAGATACCGGCGCGCCATTCCGACCACCTCGTCGTCGAGTTCCGCGATCACGATCCGCGCGATGCACGCATGCTTGAGCAGCTGGCGCGCCGCACCGCCGTCGCCGCCGCCGAGCACGAGCGCCTTGCGCGGCGACGGATGCGCGAGCGCGGCCGGGTGCGTCATGCACTCGTGATAGACGTACTCGTCGCCGACCGACGTCATCGGTCGGCCGTCCAGCGTGAACAGGCGGCCGAGCTGCGGGGTTTCCCAAACCTCGATCTGCTGGTGCGGCGACGCGACGTGCGCGAGCCGCCGGGCGTTCGGGAAGCCGTAGGCGGAGTCGGGCGTAGGGTGGAAAAGTAGAGTCGTGCTCACGGGCGGGCCACTCAGGGCTGGCAGTTCCGACGTCTGAATTATAGGAGGCGGGCGGTTTGACGGAAAACCGTGCCGGAACACTACTCGCCGACAAGGGAAATGTCAGCCCATCTGTTAAAATGACGAGCTTTGCAGCCCCGTCCGTAGGCTCCGTCCGCTTCGCGTCCGTCAGGCGCCGCACCGCGCGCCGGGAACGATTGACGCTCGAGCTTCCGGATGCCGCCGTGCCCCCGTTTCCTCGACTCGTTCTCCGGACTCGACATGACGACTTCGTCTCCCGCCTCCACCACCCTGATGGCCAATGCGATCCGTGCGCTCGCAATGGACGCCGTCCAGCAAGCGAACTCCGGCCACCCCGGCATGCCGATGGGCATGGCCGAAATCGGCGTCGCGCTCTGGTCGCGCCATCTGAAGCACAACCCGACGAACCCGCACTGGGCCGACCGCGACCGCTTCGTGCTGTCGAACGGCCATGGCTCGATGCTGCTGTACTCGCTGCTGCACCTGACCGGTTACGACCTGCCGATCGAAGAGCTGAAGAACTTCCGCCAGCTGCACTCGAAGACGCCGGGCCACCCGGAATACGGCATCACGCCGGGCGTCGAGACGACCACCGGCCCGCTCGGCCAGGGCCTCGCGAACGCGGTCGGCATGGCGCTCGGCGAAGCGCTGATGGCCGACGAGTTCAACCGTGACGGCGCGAAGATCGTCGATCACCATACGTACGTGTTCCTCGGCGACGGCTGCCTGATGGAAGGCATCTCGCACGAAGCCTGCTCGCTCGCCGGCACGCTGAAGCTGAACAAGCTGATCGCGCTGTACGACGACAACGGCATCTCGATCGACGGCGACGTCGTGAACTGGTTCCACGACGATACCCCGAAGCGTTTCGAAGCCTACGGCTGGAACGTGATCCCGAACGTGAACGGCCATGACGTCGACGCGGTCGACGCAGCCATCGCGAAGGCGAAGCTGTCGGACAAGCCGACGCTGATCTGCTGCAAGACGGTGATCGGCCAGGGCGCGGCGACCAAGGCCGGCGGCCACGACGTGCACGGCGCGGCGCTCGGCGCGGAAGAAATCGCGAAGACGCGCGCGGCGCTCGGCTGGACCTGGGAGCCGTTCGTGATTCCGCAGGAAGTCTACGCGGCATGGGACGCGAAGGAAGCCGGCAAACGCGCGGAAACCGAATGGGATGCGACGTTCGCTGCGTATCGCGCGAAGTTCCCGGCAGAAGCCGCTGAATTCGAGCGCCGGATGGCCAACCAGCTGCCGGCCGACTGGGCCGAAAAGGCTGCGGCGATCATCGCCGGCGCGAACGAGCGCGGCGAGACGGTGGCGACCCGCAAGGCGTCGCAGCAGGCGATCGAAGGCCTGGCTGCCGCGCTGCCCGAACTGCTCGGCGGCTCGGCCGACCTGACCGGCTCGAACCTGACCAACTGGAAGGCATCGAAGGCCGTCCGCGCGAATCCGGAAGGCCCGGGCGTCCAGCTGGGCAACCACATCAACTACGGCGTGCGCGAATTCGGCATGAGCGCCGCGATCAACGGCCTCGCGCTGCACGGCGGCCACAAGCCGTTCGGCGGCACGTTCCTGACGTTCTCCGACTACAGCCGCAACGCGCTGCGCGTGGCCGCGCTGATGAAGGTGCCGTCGATCTTCGTGTTCACGCACGACTCGATCGGCCTCGGCGAAGACGGCCCGACGCACCAGTCGATCGAGCACGTGTCGAGCCTGCGCCTGATCCCGAACCACGACGTATGGCGTCCGGCCGACACGGTCGAAACGGCCGTCGCATGGACCCACGCGATCGCCGCCGACCGTCCGTCGAGCCTGATCTTCAGCCGCCAGAACCTGGCGTTCAACCCGCGTACCGATGCGCAGATCGCGAACATCGAGAAGGGCGGCTACGTGCTGAAGGACTGGGACGAAGAGATCGTCGCGCGCAAGATCATCCTGATCGCGACGGGCTCGGAAGTCGAACTCGCGATGAAGGCCGTCGAGCCGCTCGCGCAGCAAGGCATCGCGGCACGCGTCGTGTCGATGCCGTCGACCAACGTGTTCGACCGCCAGGACGCCGAATACCGTGAGCGCGTGCTGCCGCACGGCGTGCGCCGCGTCGCGATCGAAGCGGGCGTGACGAGCTTCTGGCACAAGTACGTCGGCCTCGAAGGCGGCGTCGTCGGGATCGACACGTTCGGCGAATCGGCGCCGGCCGGCGTGCTGTTCAAGTACTTCGGCTTCACCGTCGAGCACGTCGTCGAGACCGCCAAGGCCGTGCTGGCCTAAAGAGACAGACGCGACGCGCGCCACCCCTCGCGCGTCGCACCGTGAAGCTGCACGAAACGAATTTTTTCAGCCATCAGGAGATAGACCATGACGATTCGCGTCGCAATCAACGGCTACGGCCGCATCGGCCGCAACACGCTGCGCGCGTTCTACGAGAACGGCAAGAAGCATGACATCGAGATCGTCGCGATCAACGATCTGGGCGATGCGAAGACCAACGCGCACCTGACCCAGTACGACACCGCGCACGGCAAGTTCCCGGGTGAAGTGTCGGTCGACGGCGACTACCTCGTCGTGAACGGCGACAAGATCCGCGTGCTGGCGAACCGCAACCCGGCCGAACTGCCGTGGGGCGAGCTGGGCGTCGACGTCGTGATGGAATGCACGGGCTTCTTCACGACGAAGGAAAAGGCGAGCGCGCACCTGAAGGGCGGCGCGAAGAAGGTGATCATCTCGGCACCGGGCGGCAAGGATGTCGACGCGACGATCGTCTACGGCGTGAACCACGACGTGCTGAAGGCCGAGCACACCGTCATCTCGAACGCATCGTGCACGACGAACTGCCTCGCGCCGCTCGTCAAGCCGCTGAACGACAAGATCGGCCTCGAAACCGGCCTGATGACGACGATCCACGCGTACACGAACGACCAGGTGCTGACGGACGTCTATCACGAAGACCTGCGCCGCGCGCGTTCGGCCACGCACAGCCAGATCCCGACGAAGACGGGCGCTGCTTCGGCCGTCGGCCTCGTGCTGCCGGAACTGAACGGCAAGCTCGACGGCTACGCGATCCGCGTCCCGACGATCAACGTGTCGATCGTCGACCTGTCGTTCATCGCGAAGCGCGACACGACGGTCGAGGAAGTCAACGCGATCATGAAGGAAGCTTCGGAAGGCGCGCTGAAGGGCATCCTCGGCTACAACGACGCACCGCTGGTGTCGATCGACTTCAACCACAACCCGGCTTCGTCGACGTTCGACGCGACGCTGACCAAGGTGTCGGGCCGCCTCGTGAAGGTGTCGAGCTGGTACGACAACGAGTGGGGTTTCTCGAACCGCATGCTGGATACGGCTGTCGCATTCGCGAACGCGAAGTAATCCTGCACGTTGCGCGACCGCCGCAAGGCGGCCTGCGCGGCGAACGAGCCCGGCCCGGTTTTTCCGGCCGGGCTTTTTTATTGCCCGCCGTTATGGCTCGATGCGGCCGTCACCTGCTCGAGCGCGGCGACGAACGCGCGCTTCAGCGGGCTGTCGAGATCGGTCCACGCGAGGCCGATGCCCGTACGATGCCCGGCCAGGTCGAGCGGCCGCGCGAGCACGTTCGGCGGCAGCGCGCTGGCGGCCTCCGCCGGAATCAGCCCGATGCCCATGCCCGCTGCGACGAGCGCGAGCATCGTCGTGAATTCCCCGAACTCCTGCGCGATCTCGAGCGTCGTGCCCGCGCGGCTCAGCGCGAGCAGCATGTCGTCGTGAAAACCCGGCGCGTAGCGGCGCGCGAGCACGAACGCGGGCTGGCCGCGCAGCGCGGCCGGCGCGATCGCATCGTGTGCGGCGAGCGGATGGTCGAGCGGCAGCGCGACGACGAAACCTTCCTCCAGCACCACGCGCGTGTCGATGCCCGCATACGCGGCCGGCAGCCGGATCATCCCGAAATCGATCCGCCGGTCGCGCAGCGCGGCGATCTGGTCGGGTGTCGGCAGGTCCTTCAGTTCGAGCGTGATCAGCGGATAGCGCTCGCGCATCGTGCGCAGCACGGCCGGCAGCAGCGCGGGCAGCACCGACGACACGAACGCGATCCGCAGCGTGCCGATCTCGCCGCGGCTCGACAGCCGAGCCATCTGTTCCGCGCGTGCGGCCTGCTGCAGCGTGGCGCGCGCCTCGGGCAGGAACACGCGCCCCGTATCGCTCAGTTCGACCTTGTGCCGGTCGCGCTCGAACAGGCGCGCGCCGAGTGCTTCCTCGAGCGCCTTGATCTGCATGCTCAGCGCCGGCTGCACGATGAACAGGCGCTGCGCGGCGCGCCCGAAATGCAGCTCTTCCGCGAGCGTGACGAAGGCGCGCAATTGCTTGAGTTCCATGGGCGGCGGGCAGGCGAGGGCGGTGATCAAGTTTCATGATAACCGGATCAAAAAAGACCATTGGCGCGGCACCCGGCCGATAGCCGAAGATACCGTCGACGCGAGACCGGCCGCGATGGGCCGTCGGCTCGACTGGCACGAGGAGACACGCATGACCCACGCGCTTGACCGGTTCCGCCTCGACGGCCGCCGCGCACTGATTACCGGTTCCGGACGCGGGATCGGGCTGACGCTCGCTCGCGGGCTGGCCGAAGCGGGGGCGGCGATCGTCATCAACGATCGCAATGAGGAGAAGGCCGCGACGCTCGTGCAGCGTCTGCGCGAGGAAGGCTTCACGGCCGACTACGCGGTATTCGACGTCGCCGAGCACGCACAGGTGCGCGCGGCGATCGACGATTTCGAGGCGCGCGTCGGCGCGATCGACATCCTCGTGAACAACGCGGGCATCCAGCGTCGCGCACCGCTCGATGCGTTCGAACCCGACGACTGGCATGCGCTGATGCGCGTGAACCTCGACGGCGTGTTCAACGTCGCGCAGGCCGTCGCGCGGCACATGATCGCGCGCGGCCGCGGCAAGATCATCAATATCTGCTCGGTGCAGAGCGAGCTCGCACGGCCGACGATCGCGCCGTACGCGGCGACCAAGGGCGCGGTGCGGATGCTGACGAAAGGGATGTGCGCCGACTGGGCGCGCCACGGCATCCAGGCGAACGGCCTCGCGCCCGGCTATTTCGAAACCGAACTCAACCGTGCGCTGGTCGACGACGCGGCGTTCTCGGACTGGCTGTGCAAG
Organism: Burkholderia sp. AU38729; assembly: GCF_020419725.1. NCBI lineage: Bacteria > Pseudomonadati > Pseudomonadota > Betaproteobacteria > Burkholderiales > Burkholderiaceae > Burkholderia > Burkholderia sp. AU38729. The sequence continues at coordinate 101,203 of NZ_JAIZQO010000003.1, forward strand.
CGCACGCCGGCCGGTCGCTGGGGGCGCGTCGACGAGCTGTGCGGCGCGGCGATCTTCCTCGCGTCGGCCGCATCCGATTTCGTGAACGGCCAGACGCTGTTCGTCGACGGCGGTTTGACCAGTGCCGTCTGACAAGGAGGCTGTCATGCGTATGCGTTGCATGTGTGTCGTGATCCACGGGCCGAACGACCTGCGAGTGGAAGAGCAGGACGCGGGCGAGATCGGCCCGGGCCAGGTGCGCGTCGACGTCGCGATGGGCGGCATCTGCGGCTCCGATCTCCATTACTTCCGGCACGGCGGCTTCGGCGCGATTCGGCTGCAGCAGCCGATGGTGCTTGGCCACGAGGTGGCCGGCACGGTCGCCGAAGTCGCGCCGGACGTGACGTCGGTGAAGGTCGGCGATCGCGTTGCGGTCAATCCGAGCCGGCCGTGCGGCGCGTGCCGCTATTGCCTCGAAGGGCTGCCGAACCAGTGTCTCGACATGCGCTTCTACGGCAGCGCGATGCGGATGCCGCACGTGCAGGGCGCGTTCCGCAATGCGCTCGTGTGCGACGCGGTGCAGTGCGTGAAGGTCGCCGATCACGTGCCGCTGTCGCTCGCGGCGCTCGCCGAACCGTTCGCGGTCGGGCTGCATGCGGTGTCGCGCGCGGGCCCGCTGATCGGCAAGCGCGTGCTGGTGTCGGGCTGCGGGCCGATCGGCGTGCTGGCGGTGGCGGCGGCGCGTGTGCACGGTGCGGCGGAGATCGTCGCGACCGACGTCGTCGAGGCGCCGCTGGCCGTGGCGAGCGCGCTCGGCGCCGACCGCACGATCAATGCGGTGGTCGATGCCGGCTGGGTCGAGCGCTACGGCGCCGACAAGGGCACGTTCGACGTGATGATCGAGTGTTCGGGCAATGCGCGCGCGCTGCGTGACGGGTTGGACGTGATGCGTCCACGTGGGGTCGTCGTGCAGCTCGGGCTCGGCGGCGATGTCAGCCTGCCGCAGAACGTCGTGGTCGCGAAGGAGCTGTCGATCTGCGGGTCGTTCCGCTTCCATGCGGAATTCGCGCTCGCGGTGCAGTTGATCAACGCGGGGCGCGTCGACCTGCGGCCGGCCGTCACGCGCGTGTTCCCGATGCGCGACGCGAACCTCGCGTTCGAACTGGCCGGCGACCGGCAGCGCGCGATGAAGGTGCTGATCGACTTCGCGGACGAGGCCGCGTGACGATCACGCGCTAGCGCGCGACGGACGGTATCGACGTCGTCAAAAGGGCACGCCCGCGATTTGCGCGGCGTGCCCTTTTTTCGTCGTGCTGCGAAAACAAGCTACTGCATCACTGCGCGACCTGCCGCGCGCCGACGCGCTGCGACGCGAGCCACAGCGCGATCAGCACGCCGGCAAGCGCAGCGCCCGCGATGCACACGCCGCGCCAGCCGTCGATCCCGTACGCGACGCTCGCCGCGAACGACCCGAATGCGCCGCCGATGAAGTAGCTCGTCAGGTAGATCGTCGTCACGCGGCTGCGCGCGTTGCCGGCCAGCGCATAGATCACGCTCTGGTTCGAGATGTGCATGCCCTGCACGCCGACGTCGAGCAGCAGGATGCCCGCGATCAGCGCCGCGAGCGAGTGCGCGCCGGCAGCGATCAGCGCGAACGACGCGAGCACGGCCGCCGCGAACAGCCCCGTTGCCGCGTTGCCGTGGCCGCGATCGACGAGCCGGCCGGCTGACGTGGCCGCGAGCGCGCCCACCGCGCCGACGATGCCGAACAGGCCGATCTGCCCTTCGGAATAGCTGTACGGCGGCTGGCTGAGCAGGAACGTGAGGCCTGTCCACAGCAGGCTGAAGCACGCGAACACGAGCGCGCCGTAGGTCGAGCGCAGCGCGATCAGCGGTTGTGCGCGCACCAGCGCGACGAGCGACTTCATCAGTGCCGCATAGTCGAGGCGCGCATCGCGGCGATCCTTCGGCAGCTTCACGGCGAGCACGACGGTCAGCGCCGCCACCATCACCGCCGCGATGCCGTACACCGCACGCCAGCCGAACCCGTCGGCGATCGCGCCGGCCGCGACGCGCGCGAGCAGGATGCCGAGCAGCAGCCCGCTCATCACGGTGCCGACCGCGCGGCCGCGCGAGCGCGCATCGGCGAGCGATGCGGCGAACGGCACGAGCAGCTGCGTCGAACAGGTGACGAAGCCGACCGCGACGTTCGCGACGACGAACATCGTGAAGTTCGTGCTGAACGTGACCGCGACCAGCGCGACGACGTTGAGCATCAGCAGCCGCACGATCAGCGTATGACGGTTGACCGCGTCGCCGAGCGGAACGATCAGCAGCAGGCTCGCCGCGTAACCGAGCTGCGTCAGCGTGACGAGATAGCCGAGCTCGGTCGGCGCGCGCCCGAAGCTGCGCGCGATCGCGGCGAGCAGCGGCTGCGCGTAATAGATGTTGCCGATGACGATGCCGCACGCGCAGGCGAACAGCAGCGTCATGGCGCGGGTCAGGGGAGGATGGGTGTCGTGATGCGGTTCCATGGTCGCGAAAAACAGCGGCGCCGGCCGGCGGCACGGAGCCGTCGGATGCGCGGGGTGACGGAAATCGGGGCCGGCGTCGACGGCTCGGCGGTGAGCCGATGCGCGCCGGGCGGATCGCGGCCGGGCCCGGATCGGGCGGGCGGCGGATCGTCGTGCGGCGGCGGAGGCAGGGCGGGCCCGGGCGAGCCGTTCCGGTGCGCTGGCAGTGGTCATGCACGGGAACGGATGTGCGTATGATGCGGGAATCGAGCCATAGCGTCCAAGACTGGATCGTTATGCGCTTCATTGGCAAAACCAATACCTCGGCCGCCATGCTCCTCCGCCACATCCGCTATTTCCTGGCCGTCGCCGAGCAGCGCAGTTTCACGCGCGCGGCCGACGCGCTGCACGTGTCGCAGCCGACGCTGTCGCAGCAGGTGCGCCAGCTCGAGGACACGCTCGGCGTGCCGTTGTTCGACCGCTCGGGCCGCACGGTGCAGCTCACCGAGTTCGGCGAAGTCTATGCGCGCCATGCGCGCGCCGCGCTGCACGAGCTCGATGCGGGTCAGCGCGCGCTGCACGACGTCGCCGATCTCGGCAGCGGGTCGCTGCGGCTCGCGATGATGCCGACCTTCGCGGCCTACCTGAGCGGCTCGCTGATCGACGCGTTCCATGCCGACTATCCGAACGTCGCGCTGACGATCGATGCGATGCCGCAGGCGCGCATCGAGGCGCTGCTCGCCGACGACCGGCTCGACGCGGGCTTCGCGTTCATGCCGCCGCGTGCGCCGGACATCGACGCGCTGCCGCTGTGGGACGAGCCGCTCGCGCTCGTGACGGGCCGCACGCATCGTCTTGCACGGCGCCGTCGCGCGCTGACGCCGGCCGAGCTCGGCGGCGAGCCGCTGGTGCTGCTGAGCCGCGCGTTCGCGACGCGCGAGCGCATCGACCGGTATTTCATCGAACACGGCGCGCAGCCGAAGATCGCGATCGAGACGAATACGGTCAGCGCGGTGCTGGAGCTCGTGCGGTGCGGCCGGCTCGCGACGGTGCTGCCCGACGCGGTCGCGCGCGAGAGCGCCGACCTGTGCGCGCTGGAGATCGATCCGCCGCTGCCCGCGCGCACGGCCGCGCTGCTCACGCGCAAGGGCGCGTACCGCAGCGTCGCGGCGCGTGCGTTCATCGAGCGTGCGCTCGCGTATCGGGATCCGTCGGGAAGTTGACCGGCAAGACCGGGCGGCGCGCGCGACGGGCGGCCGCCCGGGCCGTCACGTGCGGGGTGTCGGGAAGAAGATGCCCGCGCGCTGCGCGGCGTTCGCGATGTGCGTTTCGATCGCGATGCCGGCGGCGCCCGCATCGCGCGCGATCAGCGCGTCGACGATCGCGCGGTGCTCCTGCCACGTCGACAGCAGCAGCTCGCGCCGGTAGAACGGCATGCGCTGGCTTTCCTTCATGATGTCCGCGCTGCTGCGCAGCACCGATTCGATCGCCGCGTTGCCGGCGAGATGGATGATCCGCATGTGGAAGTCGAAGTCGAGTTGCGACGCGTCGTCGAGCGCGTTTTCGGTGAGCGCGACGTGCAGGTCGGCGAGGTTGTCCTCGAACCACGCGATGTCGTCGTCACTGACGACGTGCGCGGCCATCCGCGCGGCGAACCCTTCGAGCGCGTAGCGCATCTGGTACGTGTCGGGCGGCGACGACTGCTCGGCGAAGCGCCATGCATGCGCGGCCGTGGCCTGCGCGCTTTCGACATACACGCCCTTGCCGGCGCGGATGCGCAGCATCCCGAGCGCCTCGAGCGTCGACAGCGCCTCGCGCAGCGACGCGCGGCTGATCTCCAGCTCCTCGGAGAGCTGGCGCTGGGCCGGCAGCAGGCTGCCGACCGGATAAACGCCTGCCTCGATCCGGTCGCGGATCGTCGCGATGGCGGCGTCGGTCACGGTATGCGGAACGTTTTTCATGATGTGAACTTGGGCCGGTCTGACCGGCATTGTAATCCGCACGCAGGCGGTGCATGGCCGACCTACGGGAAAGCCACGATCCGCCCCTCACGGTGCATCGAAACCAGGGCAAGCAGGGGCGGGAAATCCCTATTTTATCCGTCCTTGACGTGACTATATCGGCTTCCTACTATCCACCATAACATCACTGGTCTTACCAGTATGAACAGACGAAACTGCAACCGTTGGATCGGGAGAGCGCCGTGTCGAAATTCCTCAATTCGCTGTTTGGCCGGGTAGTCGTCGCATTGATTCTAGGGATCGCGCTCGGCGCGTTCTTCCCGCATTTCGCCGAGTCGTTGCGACCGCTCGGCGACGGCTTCCTGAAGCTGATCAAGATGGTGATCGGGCCGATCGTGTTCTGCGTGGTGGTCAGCGGGATGGCCAACGCGGGCGACCTGAAGAAGGTCGGCCGGGTCGGCCTGAAGGCCGTCATCTACTTCGAGATCATGACGACGCTCGCGCTCGGCATCGGCCTCGTGCTCGCGTGGCTCACGCGCCCGGGCGTCGGGATGAACATCGACCTGCGCTCGCTCGACGCGTCGTCGCTCGCGTCGTACGCGAAGAACGCCGAAAGCCTGAAGGACACGGCCGGCTACCTGATGAAGATCATCCCCGAGACCGCGATCGACGCGTTCGCGAAGGGCGACATCCTGCAGATCCTCGTGTTCGCGGTGCTGTTCGGCTCCGCGCTGTCGCTGCTCGGCGACAAGGCGCAGCGCGTCAACTCGCTGATCGAGGAACTGTCGCACGTGTTCTTCCGGATCATCGGCTTCATCATCAAGCTCGCGCCGCTCGGCGTGCTCGGCGCGATCGCGTTCACGACCGGCAAGTACGGCGTCGCGTCGCTCAAGCAGCTCGGCTACCTGGTCGCGGTGTTCTACCTGAGCTGCTTCGTGTTCGTCACGGTCGTGCTCGGCGCGGTGATGCGGCTCGCGGGCTTCTCGGTGTTCAAGCTGATCCGCTACCTGCGCGAGGAACTGTCGATCGTGCTCGGCACGGCGTCGTCGGACGCGGTGCTGCCGCAGGTGATGCGCAAGCTCGAATACATGGGCGTGAAGGATTCGACGGTCGGCCTCGTGATCCCGACCGGCTATTCGTTCAACCTCGACGGCTTCTCGATCTACCTGACGCTCGCGGTGCTGTTCATCGCACAGGCCACCAACACGCCGCTGTCGACGCATGACCTGATCGTCGTGCTGCTCGTGTCGCTCGTCACGTCGAAGGGCGCGCACGGGATCCCGGGCTCGGCGATCGTGATCCTCGCGGCGACGCTGTCGGCGATCCCCGCGATTCCGGTACTCGGCCTCGTGCTGATCCTGCCGGTCGACTGGTTCGTCGGCATCGCCCGCGCGCTGACCAACCTGATCGGCAACTGCGTCGCGACGGTGGTCGTCGCGGTGTGGGAGAACGACATCGATCGTGCCCGCGCGACCCGCGTGCTGAATCGCGAGCTGCGCTACGTGCCGGCCGAAGAGGAAGGCCGCGCGGCGCCGGTCGCCGGCGACCAGGCTCACGCGCTCTGAGCGCACCCCCGCGCGGGGCGGCTTCCCCTGGTCGTCCCGCGCACCCGAATTCATGCGGCCGGCGCCTCGATGCGCCGGCACGCGATCCAACATCAGGAGACGACATGGCAGCCCCCATCCTCGATCCGAATGCGCCGGCCTTCACGCGGCGTTACATGAACCTCGCCGACCCGCGCCTCGGGGCGCAGGCGCTCTTTGCCAGCGACGAATTCTTCGCGCCGAAGGAGCGCATGCTGAATCCCGAGCCGGCCGTGTTCATCCCCGGCAAGTACGACGACCACGGCAAGTGGATGGACGGCTGGGAAACGCGCCGCAAGCGCACGACCGGCCACGACTTCTGCGTGGTGCGGCTCGCGCGGCCGGGCGTGATCCACGGCGTCGACCTCGATACGAGCCATTTCACCGGCAACTTCCCGCCGGCCGCGTCGATCGACGCGTGCGTCGCCGAAGGCGACACGCCGCCTGATGACGCCGAATGGCGCCCGATCGTCCCGGCGACGACGCTGCAGGGCAATTCGCATCACTACGTGAGTGTCGACGATGCGCGGCCCTATACGCACCTGCGCGTGAACCTGTACCCGGACGGCGGCCTCGCCCGGCTGCGCGTGTACGGCCAGCCGCAGCGCGACTGGCGCCAGGCGCCGGCCGGCGAGCTCGTCGATCTCGCGGCGATCGAGAACGGCGGCTACCTGGTGGCGGCGAACAACCAGCACTTCGGCCCGGCGTCGCAGATGCTGATGCCGGGGCGCGGCGTGAACATGGGCGACGGCTGGGAAACGCGGCGGCGCCGCGAGCCCGGCAACGACTGGGCGATCGTCGCGCTCGCGCGGCCGGGCATCATCCGGCGCGTCGAGGTCGATACCGCGTTCTTCAAGGGCAATTTCCCCGACCGCTGCTCGCTGCAGGCCGCGCGGGTCGCGGGCGGCACCGACGATTCGCTCGTCACGCAGGCGATGTTCTGGGCCGAACTGCTCGGCGAGCAGAAGCTTCAGATGGATCACGTCCACACGTTCGACCAGCTTGCCGCGCTCGGCCCCGTCACGCACGTGCGTTTCAACATCTTCCCGGACGGCGGCGTGTCGCGCCTGCGTCTGTGGGGCGAGCCGGCTTGAAGGAGGGCAACGGCATGAGCGAATCCCGGATCCTGCGCGTCGAGCGCCTGACGCGCGAAGCGTTCGCGCCGTTCGGCGACGTGATCGCGCTCGAAGGCGCGCGGCATTTTCCGATCAACGGCGGCACGACCGAGCGCTTCCACGATCTCGCGACGATCGACGTATGCGCGGACGGCGGCCGTCCGCTCGTCAGCGTGTTCCGCGCCCAGCCGCGCGCGCTGCCGGTCGCGGTCACGCTGATGGAGCGCCATCCGCACGGCAGCCAGGCATTCATCCCGCTCGCGGCCGTGTCGCGCTACGCGATCGTCGTCGCGCCGGCTGGCGCATTCCGGCCGGACGCGATGCGCGCGTTCCTCGCGGAAGGCTGGCAGGGCGTGAACTATGCAAAGGGCGTCTGGCACCATCCGCTGCTCGCGCTCGACGCGGTCAGCGATTTCGTGATCGTCGATCGCGGCGGGCCGCAGCCGAACTGCGACGAGATCCCGCTCGAGCGCGCGTGGGCGCTCGAGTTCGAGCCGGCCTGCGCGGCCTGACGCAACGGCAACGCCCGGCTCCGGCTGCCTGACGGCAGCCCGGGCGGGCGTGTCGAAGGGTTTCCGAAAGCCTGGGCGCACGATCCACGCGGCGGTGCATCGCCGCTATCCCGAAAAGAACACGGCCCGGGCGGCAAGGTGCCGGCCGGGCCGTGCTGCGTGCGCGAGGCGCGCGAATCAGTGCTTGCGGTGCGGGCAGTGCTCGGTCGTGCAGGAACCGTACATCGCGAGCGAATGCTCCTGGAGCTTGAAGCCGCGCTCCTTCGCGATCGCCTGCTGGCGGCCTTCGATCTCGGCGTCGAAGAACTCCTCGACACGGCCGCAATCGAGGCACACGAGGTGATCGTGGTGCGAGCCTTCGTTCAGCTCGAACACGGCCTTGCCGGATTCGAAGTTGCTGCGCGTGAGCAGGCCGGCCTGCTCGAACTGCGTCAGCACGCGGTAGACGGTGGCCAGCCCGATGTCGAGCTGCTCGTTGAGCAGGTTCCGGTAGACGTCTTCAGCCGTCAGGTGGCGCACCGGGCTTTGCTGGAAGATCTCGAGAATCTTGAGGCGCGGTAGGGTGGCCTTTAGCCCGATATTCTTGAGATCCGTCGGATTGGTCATGGCTAGGCATCCCTAGAGTACAATGCAGGGCTTCAATGTTACCGGCTTTTCGCCGTTCCAGAAACACGCGCGGCCTGCACACGGGCCTGCACGGTGAGGGAAATGATTCCAGAATCTCTTTCGCACTTTCAGAGGAGCCGCATGCGGAGTGTCATCATCGCTGCCGCCGCCGTTGCCGCGCTGGCTGGTTGTTCGTCGTACGACAGCGTGACGCAGCGCATCGCGCAGAGCATCACCCCCTACCGGATCACCGTCGTGCAAGGCAACTTCGTGTCGCAGGAGAAGGCCGCGCAGTTGCAGGTCGGCATGTCGCGCGAACAGGTGCGCGCGCTGCTCGGCACCCCGCTGCTGGCCGACATGTTCCACGCCGACCGTTGGGACTACCTCTTTTACTTCAAGCGCGGTTCGACGGCAGTCGTCCAGCAGCGCGATCTCGTCGTGACGTTCTCGGGCGATCGCCTGGCGAGCTGGACGGGGGCGGACAACCTGCCGTCGGAACTCGACCTGCTGGCCGATATCGACGGCGACCGCGGCGGCAAGAAGGCGAAGGCGGCCGCAGCGGCGAAGAAGGCCGCCGAGGCTGCCGCCGCCGCGAGCACCGCGCAAGCGGCCGCGAGCGCGCCGGCGCCGGAGGCTGTCGCCAGCCCGTCCACTGCGCCGGCGGCCGCTGCGGTGGTCGACCAGGATGCGAACGCGCAGGCCGCCCGCGCGGCGAACCGTGCGACCAACCAGGTGTCGGGGCAGGGTTCGGGTTCGCGCCGGTTCACGCCGGCCGCGAAGGCCTCGGGCGGCGCGCCGGTGCCGGGCGGCCAGCCGCCGGGCGCCGCGCCGGCGATCCAGCCGCAGTTCCAGTTCCATCGTCCGCCGCAGCCGAGCGTGTCGAACGAGGCGCCGCCGGTCGGCCCGCAAGGCTCGGACAACCTGCAGAACCAGCCGCTCACCGCACCGGCGCAGTAAGCAGCCGGCGTGCGGAAACCGGGCGGCATGCGCCGCCCGCTTTTATACCTGTCGTGTAGAAAGCCATGAAGATTGCGATTGCCGGGGCATCGGGCCGAATGGGCCGGATGCTGATCGAAGCCGTTCTCAACGATGCCGACGCGCAGCTCGTCGGCGCGCTCGACCGCGCCGATTCGCCGTTCCTCGGCCAGGACGCCGGCGCGTTCCTCGGCAAGGAAACCGGGGTCAAGCTGACCGCCGACCTCGACGCCGTGTTCGCGCAGGCCGACACCCTGATCGATTTCACACGTCCGGAAGGCACGATGGCCCATATCGAGGCCGCGCTGCGCCACGACGTGAAGCTCGTGATCGGCACGACCGGCTTCACCGCCGAGCAGAAGGCCGAGCTGCAGGCTGCGGCGGGCAAGATCGGCATCGTGTTCGCGGCGAACATGAGCGTCGGCGTGAACGTCACGCTGAAGCTGCTCGAATTCGCGGCGAAGCATTTCTCGCACGGCTACGACATCGAGATCATCGAGGCGCATCACCGCCACAAGGTCGATGCGCCGTCGGGCACCGCGCTGATGATGGGCGAAGCCGTCGCCGGTGCGCTCGGTCGCTCGCTCGACGATTGCGCGGTGTACGGCCGCCACGGCGTGACGGGCGAGCGCGATCCGTCGTCGATCGGCTTCGCCGCGGTGCGCGGCGGCGACATCGTCGGCGATCACACCGTGCTGTTCGCCGGGATCGGCGAGCGCATCGAGATCACGCACAAGTCGTCGAGCCGCGTGTCGTACGCGCAGGGCGCGTTGCGCGCGGTCCACTTCCTGTCGGCGCGCGGCGCCGGCCTGTTCGACATGCAGGACGTGCTCGGCCTGCGCTGACACCACGGGGAAACTCCGATGGCGATACCCACCGGCGTTGTCCACTACCTCGAAAGCGGCGATGCGATCACGCATGCCGTCGCCTATGTGCTGCTGGCGATGTCCGTCGCCAGTTGGTGCTTCCTCCTCATGAAAGCCTGGCTCCTGGTTCGCGCGAAGCGGCAGGGGCCGCGCGCGCTCGCCGCGTTCTGGCGCGCGCCGTCGCTCGACGCGGGCATCGCCGCGCTCGCCGGCGCCGATCGCGAGCGCGTGTTCGTGCCGCTCGCCGAAGCCGCGCGCGATGCGGCCGACGACCACGACCCGGCTGCCCTGGCCGCGCGGGTCGAGCGCAGCGAACGCGTGCTGCGCGCGTTGCGGCACGCGATGCTGCGCTCGCAGCGGCGCCTCGAATTCGGCCAGGTGCTGCTCGCGTCGATCGGCAGCACCGCACCGTTCGTCGGGCTGCTCGGCACCGTGTGGGGCATCTACCACGCGCTCGGCAGCATCGCCGCGAGCGGGCAGGCGCAGATCGAGAACGTCGCGGGGCCGGTCGGCGAGGCGCTGATCATGACCGCGTTCGGGCTCGTCGTCGCGATTCCCGCGGTGCTGGCCTACAACATCCTCGGGCGGCTCGTGCGGCAGCTCGCCGAGGAACTCGACGGCTTCGCGCGCGACCTGCACGTGTTCGTGTGCGCGCAGGAAGCCTGACGCGTCCATTCCGGAGGAGCGACCATGGCATTCGGCGGACTCGAGCACCACAAGACGTCCGCGCCGATGGCGGAGATCAACATGACCCCGCTGATCGACGTGATGCTGGTGCTGCTCGTCATCTTCATCATCACCGCGCCGCTGATGACGCACGCGATCCGGCTCGACTTGCCGAAGGTCGCGGCCAGCGTCGCGCGCGACACGCCGCAATCCGTCACCTTGTCGATCGACGACGCGGGCAAGCTGTACTGGGACGACGCACCGGTCACGCTCGACGCGCTGCCCGCGCGCTTCCGGGCCGCCGCCGCGGGCGGCGCGCCGCCCGAGCTGCGGCTGCGCGCATCGCGGGCGACCCGCTACGACGTGATCGCGCAGGTGATGGGCGCCGCGCAGGCCGCCGGCCTCACGCGGATCGGCTTCGTGACCGACGTGCCGCCGCAGGCGGGCGGTTCCGCGGCGGCGCCCGCCGTGCCGGCCAACCGCTGAGCGGAGCCGGCGGGCCTGTCCCGGCCGCGGGATCGGGCCGCCCCGCCGCAAGACCGGTCGAATGGGCCGGCGCGGGCGGTATAATCAACGTTTTTCCCGGTTGGCAGGCTTTTTTCAGGTAACCCGGAATTTTCCAGGCTACCCGGGCATGCTGCGGGTTACCCGGAAAATGCCCGGAAACCGCGAACAGGTCCGGCAACAGCGAACCTGCAGGTCCGCCGGGCAAGCACGATTTTCGATCCACTCCTGCGCGCGCGCCGTCGCGTCGCTTAAAGCCTAGTCCGAACCACACCATGCACGAGAGATACGTACCCGCCGACGTCGAAGCCGCCGCCCAGGGCGACTGGCGCGCAGCCGATGCCTACAAGACGAAGGAAGATTCGCAGAAGCCGAAGTTCTACTGCGTGTCGATGCTGCCGTACCCGTCCGGCAAGCTGCACATGGGTCACGTGCGCAACTACACGATCAACGACGTGATGTACCGCTATCTGCGGATGAACGGCTACAACACGCTGATGCCGATGGGCTGGGACGCGTTCGGGATGCCGGCCGAGAACGCCGCGATGGCGAACGGCGTGCCGCCCGCGAAGTGGACCTACGACAACATCGACTACATGAAGCGCCAGATGCAGTCGATGGGCCTCGCGATCGACTGGTCGCGCGAAATCGCGACGTGCAAGCCCGACTACTACAAGTGGAACCAGTGGCTGTTCCTGAAGATGCTCGAAAAGGGCATCGCGTACAAGAAGACGGGCACCGTGAACTGGGACCCGGTCGACCAGACCGTGCTCGCGAACGAGCAGGTGATCGACGGCCGCGGCTGGCGCTCGGGCGCGCTCGTCGAGAAGCGCGAGATCCCGATGTACTACCTGCGCATCACGCAGTACGCGGATGAGCTGCTGAACGACCTCGACGGCCTCGGCTGGCCCGAGCGCGTGAAGATCATGCAGCAGAACTGGATCGGCAAGAGCTTCGGCGTGAACTTCGGCTTCCCGTACGAACTCGACGGCGAGAAGAAGCTGCTGCGCGTGTTCACGACGCGCGCCGACACGATCATGGGCGTCACCTTCTGCGCGATCGCGGCCGAGCATCCGCTCGCCACGCGCCTCGCGCAGGACAAGCCCGAACTGCTCGCGTTCATCGACGAATGCAAGCGCGGCGGCGTCGCCGAGGCCGACGTCGCGACGATGGAGAAGAAGGGCGTCGCGACGGGCTTCTCGGTCACGCACCCGCTCACCGGCGAGCCGGTCGAGGTGTGGATCGGCAACTATGTGCTGATGAGCTATGGCGAAGGCGCGGTGATGGGCGTGCCGGGCCACGACGAGCGCGATTTTGCGTTCGCGAAGAAATACGACCTGCCGATCAAGCAGGTGATCTCGGCCGAAGGCCAGCAATACTCGCTCGACGCCTGGCAGGAGTGGTACGGCGACAAGGAAATCGCGGTCTGCGTGAACAGCGGCAAGTACGACGGCCTGCGCTACGCGGAAGCGGTCGACGCGGTCGCGGCCGACCTGAACGCCGGCGGCTTCGGCGACAAGCAGGTCACGTGGCGCCTGCGCGACTGGGGCGTGTCGCGCCAGCGCTACTGGGGCACGCCGATCCCGATCATCCACTGCCCGTCGTGCGGCGACGTGCCGGTGCCCGAGCAGGATCTCCCCGTCGTGCTGCCGGAAGACCTCGTGCCGGACGGCTCGGGCAACCCGCTCGCGAAGTCGGAAGCGTTCCTGAACTGCACGTGCCCGAAGTGCGGCGCGGCGGCCAAGCGCGAAACCGACACGATGGACACCTTCGTCGATTCGTCGTGGTACTTCTCGCGCTACACGGCGCCGGACGCCGAGACGATGGTCGACGCGCGCACCGACTACTGGATGCCGATGGACCAGTACATCGGCGGCATCGAGCACGCGATCCTGCACCTGCTGTACTCGCGCTTCTGGACCAAGGTGATGCGCGACCTCGGCCTCGTGAAGTTCGGCGAGCCGGCGAAGAACCTGCTCACGCAGGGCATGGTGCTGAACGAGACGTACTACCGCGAGGACGCATCGGGCAAGAAGACCTGGTACAACCCGCTCGACGTGACGGTCACGCACGACGACAAGGGCCGCCCGGTCGGCGCGACGCTGAACGCGGACGGCCAGCCGGTCGTGCTCGGCGGCATCGAGAAGATGTCGAAGTCGAAGAACAACGGTGTCGATCCGCAGCTGTTGATCGACCAGTACGGCGCGGATACCGCGCGCCTGTTCACGATGTTCGCCGCGCCGCCCGAGCAGCAGCTCGAGTGGTCGGGTGCGGGCGTCGAAGGCGCGAGCCGCTTCCTGCGCCGCGTGTGGAGCTTCGGTGCGACGAACCGCGAAGCGCTCGCCGCGCGCGCGGGCTTCGATGCGGCCGCGCTCGGCGAAGCCGACAAGGCGCTGCGCCGCGAGATCTACAGCGTGCTGAAGCAGGCCGATTTCGACTACCAGCGCCTGCAGTACAACACGGTCGTGTCGGCCGCGATGAAGATGCTGAACGCGATCGACGGTGCGAAGGGCGCGACGCCCGGCGTGCTGCGTGAAACGTACGGCGTGCTGCTGCGCGTGCTGTACCCGGTCGTGCCGCACGTCACGTTCGAGCTGTGGAAGGCGCTCGGCTACGCGGACGAATTCGGCCCGCTGCTCGACGCACCGTGGCCGAAGGTCGACGAGGCCGCGCTCGAGCAGGCCGAGATCGAACTCGTGCTGCAGGTAAACGGCAAGGTGCGCGGCGCGCTGAAGGTGGCGAAGGACGCGAGCCGCGAGGCGATCGAAGCCGCGGCAGTGGCCGACGACGCGTTCGCGAAGTTCAGCGACGGCAAGCCGGCGAAGAAGATCGTCGTCGTGCCGGGCCGCCTCGTGAACATCGTCGTTTGACGGCCGCCGGCCATCGGACGTACCCAGAAGGAGCGAAGGTGATCCGCAGATCGTTTTTGATGCTCGCTGTCGGCAGCGCGGTTGCGCTGTCGGCATGCGGCTTCCAGTTGCGCGGCCAGCAGGACTACGCGTTCAAGCACCTGCTGATCGCCGGCGCGCCGGCGCCGGTCGAGGCGCGCCTCGTGCGCCTCGTCGAGGCCGGCAGCGACACGAAGATCGTCAAGTCGGCGGACGACGCCGACGCCGTGCTGACCATGTGGGAATCGCGTGGCCAGAACACGCTGACGCTCAACAAGTACGGTTCGGCGCAGGAATACGCGCTCTTCTATACGTTGCGTTATCAGTTGACGAGCAAGGACGGCACCGTGCTGATCCCGCCGAGCGTGATCGCGCTGAACCGTGCGATGACGTACAGCGATCAGTACACGAACGCGAAGGCGCAGGAAGCGGACCTCCTGTACGCCGACATGCAGAGCGACGCGGTCGACCAACTGATGCGCCGTCTCGCGATCGTCCATTCGCTGACGCCGGCACCGGAAGACGTGGTACCGGGCGTCGCACCGCGCGCGCCGCTGCCGCCGCCGCCGCTCTGATCGACGGCGCACGTATCGATGCAACTGCGACTTGATGCGCTGGAGCCGCACCTCGCGAAGGGGTTGGCCGGGCTCTATACCGTCTACGGCGACGAGCCGCTGCTCGCGCAGGAAGCGTGCGACCGCATTCGTGCGGCCGCGCGCGCGGCCGGCTTCACCGAGCGCTCGGTGCATACGGTCGAGCGCGGCTTCGACTGGAGCGTGCTGCTCGGCGCGACCCAGGCGATGTCGCTGTTCGGCGAGCGCCAGCTGATCGAGCTGCGCATTCCGTCGGGCAAGCCCGGCAAGGAAGGCGCCGATGCGCTGAAGACGCTCGCTGCCACGCCGAACCCCGACGCGCTGATGCTCGTCACGCTGCCGCGTCTCGACGCGGCCACGCAGAAATCCGCGTGGTTCACCGCGCTGCAGAACGGCGGCGTCGCGCTGAAGATCGATCCGGTCGACCGCGCGCAGCTGCCGAACTGGATCGGCCAGCGCCTCGCGCTGCAGGGTCAACGCGCCGCGCCCGGCGAGGACGGGCGGCGCGCGCTGCAGTTCATCGCCGAGCGCGTCGAAGGCAACCTGCTCGCCGCGCACCAGGAAATCCAGAAGCTCGGGCTGTTGTATCCGCAGGGTGCGCTGTCGTTCGAGCAGGTGCACGACGCGGTGCTGAACGTTGCGCGTTACGACGTCTTCAAGCTGAACGAAGCCATGCTCGCCGGCGACGCCGCGCGGCTCGCGCGGATGATCGACGGGTTGAAGGGCGAGGGAGAGGCGATCGTGCTCGTGATGTGGGCCGTCGTCGAGGAATTGCGCACGCTGTTGCGGATCAAGCGCGGCACGACGGCCGGCAAGCCGCTGGCAACGCTGCTGCGCGAGAACCGCGTGTGGGGGCCACGCGAGCGGCTGATCGGTCCCGCGCTGAATCGCGTGTCCGAAGCCGTGCTCGAGAAGGCGCTCGCGTTTGCCGCGAAGCTCGACCGTCAGGTCAAGGGGCTCACGGCCGTCGCGCCGGGCCGTCGTACGCAGGACGAACCGCCTCCCGATCCGTGGGACGGGCTGTTCCAGCTCGCGATGACGGTGGCCGGTGCCCGCGGCGAGCGACCGCCGACCGCGGGGCGCGTGCGACGCTAAGTCCCGTTCGGGCCTTCAGCGCGCGCTGCGCAACCCGCTTACAATGTTTCGATAGCTGGCGCGGCCCTCCGGCCGCCGCCGCTCACGCTTCCCCACGAATTCATGCCGCCCCGCGCGGCGCGCTTCTCGAGTCACACGATGGATATCGATCAGTACATGACCGACCTGGGCCGTCGCGCCCGGCACGCTTCCCGCGCGATGGCGCGCGCCAGCACGGCCGCGAAGAACGCGGCGCTCGACGCCGTGGCGCGCGCGATCGAACGCGACGCACAGGTGCTGAAGGACGCGAATGCCCGCGATGTCGCCCGTGCCCGTGAAAAGGGGCTCGATGCGGCGTTCGTCGATCGCCTGACGCTGTCGGACAAGGCGCTGAAGACGATGGTCGAAGGCTTGCGCCAGGTGGCGTCGCTGGCCGATCCGATCGGCGAGATCAGCAACCTCAAGTACCGCCCGAGCGGCATCCAGGTCGGCCAGATGCGGGTGCCGCTCGGCGTGATCGGCATCATCTACGAATCGCGCCCGAACGTGACGATCGACGCGGCCGCGCTGTGCCTGAAGTCGGGCAACGCGACGATCCTGCGCGGCGGCTCCGAAGCGCTCGAATCGAACGCGGCGCTCGCGAAGCTGATCGGCGAAGGGCTCGAGGCAGCCGGCCTGCCGCAGGACGCGGTACAGGTCGTCGCGACGGCCGATCGCGCGGCGGTCGGCAAGCTGATCACGATGACCGAATACGTCGACGTGATCGTGCCGCGCGGCGGCAAGAGCCTGATCGAGCGCCTGATCAACGAGGCGCGCGTGCCGATGATCAAGCACCTCGACGGCATCTGCCACGTGTACGTCGACGATCGCGCCGATCTCGCCAAGGCGCTGACCGTCTGCGACAACGCGAAGACGCACCGCTACGGCACCTGCAACACGATGGAGACGCTGCTCGTCGCGAGCGGTGTCGCGGCAACGCTGCTGCCGCCGCTCGGCAAGCTGTATCGCGACAAGCAGGTCGAGCTGCGCGTCGATGCGGCCGCGCGCGCGGTGCTCGCCGATGCGGGCGTCGGTCCGCTCGTCGACGCCACCGAGGAAGACTGGCACACCGAGTATCTCGCGCCGGTGCTCGCGATCAAGGTCGTCGACGGCCTCGACGCCGCGATCGAGCACATCAATCACTACGGCTCGCACCACACGGACGCGATCGTCACCGAGGATCACGACCGCGCGATGCGGTTCCTGCGCGAGGTCGATTCGGCGAGCGTGATGGTCAACGCATCGACGCGCTTCGCGGACGGCTTCGAATTCGGCCTCGGCGCGGAAATCGGCATCTCGAACGACAAGCTGCACGCACGCGGCCCCGTCGGCCTGGAAGGCTTGACGTCGCTGAAGTACGTCGTGCTCGGACACGGCGAAGGCCGCCAATAAACAGCGAGGCGCACAATCGATGGCGATGCTCTGGGTCAAGACGTTCCATATCGTTCTGATCGCCGCGTGGTTTGCAGGGTTGTTCTACCTGCCGCGCATCTACGTAAACCTGGCCATGGAAACCGATCCGGCCGCCGTGCGTCGCCTGCTGCTGATGGCGCGCAAGCTGTTCCGCTTCATGACGATGATCGCGGTGCCGGCGCTGGCCTGCGGGCTGTGGCTCTGGCTGTCGATCGGCATCGGGCAGGGGCAGGGCTGGATTCACGCGAAGGTGACGGTCGTGCTGCTGCTGATCGTCTATCACGCGTATTGCGGGCATCTACTGCGAGTGTTCGAGCGCGGCGAGAACCGCCGCACCGACAAGTGGTATCGCGTGTTCAACGAGCTGCCGGTGCTCGGCATGCTCGCGGCGGTCGCGCTGGTCGTGATCAAGCCGTTCTGAGCGGCATGGCCGGCGAGGTTGCCGGCGCTGCCTGACACGCAACGGCGCCCCGCGGGGCGCCGTTTGTCGTTTACGGTTCATGCGCGCGGTCGGCGCGGCGTCTGCTCAATCCTTCGTGCCGTCGTCGATCCGGCGGCGCGTGATCGCCTCCTTCGCACGGCCGACCCGTTCCATCAGTGCGGGGCCGCGTGACAGCGCGACGCCGACCGCGAGGATGTCGCCGATCGCGAGATGCGACATCCGCGACGTCATCGGCGAGAACACGTCGGTTTCCTCCGCGACGTTCGACGCGAGACTCACCGTCGCGAGCTTCGCGAGCGGCGAATGGCTCTGCGTGATCGCGACGACCTTCGCGCCGCACGCGAGCGCGGAGCGTGCGGCGTCGACGATGTCGCGCGTGCGGCCGGTGTTCGAGATCGCGACGACGACGTCGTGCGGGCCCAGCAGCGCCGACGACATCGAGAACGTGTGCGGATCCGAATACGCGACGCTCGGCACGCCGAGCCGGAAGAACTTGTGCTGGATGTCCTGCGCGGCGATACCGGAGCCGCCGGCGCCGTAGAACTCGATCCGCGACGCGTTCGACAACAGCCCGATCGCCTCGGCGACGCTGCCGGCGGACAGGCTGTTGCGCACTTCGATCAGTGCGCCGATCGTGCGGTCGAACACCTTGCCGATGATGCCGGGCGCCGGCTCGTCGGGCTCGACGTCGCGATAGACCGACGACACGCCCGGCGCGACGCTCTGCGCGAGCCGGATCTTGAATTCGCGAAAGCCGCTGCAGCCGAGCGCCTGGCAGAAGCGCGCGATCGTCGGCTGGCTGACGCCCGCGCGCGTCGACAGCTCGGTCATCGCGAGGTCGAGCACCTCGCGCGGCGCGGCGAGGATGTAGTCGGCGAGCTTGCGCTCGGACGGGCGCAACTCGGTGCGGATCGCTTCAATGCGGGGCAGCATGGGACGGCAGGCGGAAATCGGGTTCGGATGAGCGAGTGTATCGCAATCGAATTGTAGAAAATCTACAGGAAAATACTAGCGCGGGCGTAGTGCTTTCATTGCGGAGGATTAGGGTTTTCACTAGGTATCGCCTTGCTGGTGGCGGGAATGAGGGTTGCGGGGCGATGAATCCGCATTGCATGCTTGTAGTTTTTCTACTAGACTGGCTTCGTTCTGTCGATGCATTCGACCGTCCCCACGATTCCAACCGCCGGTGTCGGCCGGCATACAGGAGCGCCCAGCATGACGTCGCTGCACCCCACTCTGGCGAAGGTCACCGAACGCGTGATCGCCCGCAGCCAATCGACCCGTTCCGCCTATCTGCAGCGCATCGACGGCGCGCAGGGCAAGTTCCCGGCGCGCGGCGCGCTGTCGTGCGCGAACCTCGCGCACGGCTTCGCCGGCCTCGAGGGTAACGACAAGTTCTCGATCAAGGCGATCCGCGAGCCGAACATCGGCATCGTGTCCTCGTACAACGAGATGCTGTCCGCGCATGCGCCGTACAAGGATTTCCCCGAGATCATCAAGGCGGCCGCGCGCGAGAACGGCGGGGTCGCGCAGTTCGCGGGCGGCGTGCCGGCGATGTGCGACGGCGTCACGCAGGGCAACCCGGGGATGGAGCTGTCGCTGTTCTCGCGCGAGGCGATCGCGATGGGCACGGCGATCGCGCTCACGCACAACATGTTCGACGCGGCGCTCTGCCTCGGCATCTGCGACAAGATCGTGCCGGGCCTGCTGATCGGCGCGCTGCAGTTCGGCCACCTGCCGACGATCTTCGTGCCGGCCGGCCCGATGACGAGCGGCCTGTCGAACGACGACAAGGCGAAGATCCGCCAGCAGTTCGCGACCGGCCAGGTCGGCCGCGACGCGCTGCTCGAAGCCGAATCCGCCGCCTATCACGGCCACGGCACCTGCACGTTCTACGGCACCGCGAACAGCAACCAGATGCTGATGGAGCTGATGGGGCTGCACCTGCCGGGCTCGGCATTCGTCCACCCGCACACGCCGCTGCGCACCGCGCTCACCGCCGAGGCTGCGCGCCGCGTGCTCGACCTGACCGTCGAGCGGGGCCACTACACGCCGATCGGCCACGTGATCGACGAGAAGGCGATCGTCAACGGGATCGTCGCGCTGCTCGCGACGGGCGGCTCGACCAACCACACGCTGCACCTCGTCGCGATCGCGCGCGCGGCCGGCATCCTGATCGACTGGAACGATTTCGACGAACTGTCGGCGGTCGTGCCGCTGCTCGCGAAGATCTACCCGAACGGCAAGGCCGACGTGAACCATTTCCACGCGGCGGGCGGGGTGGCCTTCCTGGTACGCAACCTGCTCGAAGGCGGGCTGCTGCACGAGGACGTGACGACGGTCGCCGGCAAGGGTCTGTCGCACTACACGAAGGAGCCGAAGCTGATCGACGGCAAGCTGACGTGGGTCGACGGCGCGGCCGAGAGCCACGACACGAAGGTGCTGCGCGGCATCCGCGACCCGTTCCAGCCGGACGGTGGCCTGCGCCTGATGCAGGGCCGCCTTGGCCGCGGCGTGATCAAGATTTCGGCGGTCGCGCCCGAGCACCGCAAGGTGACCGCGCCCGCGATCGTGTTCGATTCGCAGGAAGCCGTGCAGGAAGCATTCGATCGCGGCGAGCTGAAGCGCGATTTCGTCGCGGTGGTGCGCTTCCAGGGCGCGCGCGCGAACGGGATGCCCGAGCTGCACCGTTTGACGCCGCTGCTCGGCGTGCTGCAGGATCAGGGCTTCCACGTCGCGCTGGTCACCGACGGCCGCATGTCGGGCGCGTCGGGCAAGGTGCCGGCCGTGATCCACGTGTCGCCGGAAGCGCTGCTCGCCGGCCCGCTCGGCAAGGTGAAGACGGGCGATACGCTCGTGATCGACGCGGAAGCCGGTGTGCTCGACATCGAGGTCGACGCCGCCGAGTGGCAGGCGCGCCCGGTCGCGCAGCCGCTGCACCAGGCCGAGAACGAGGTCGGTTTCGGGCGTGAACTGTTCGGCGTGTTCCGTGCGGCCGCCGCGCCGGCCGAGCAGGGCGCATCGGTTTTCGGCGCGCTGGTCGGCGAAACGGCCGCCCACGTCGCCGCATGAATTTCAAGGAGCCAATTCAATGAAGACGATTGCTGAAATCGTGAAGCTGGGCCCGGTCATCCCGGTGCTCGCATTCGACTCGGTCGAGCAGGGCGAACACGTGTCGCGTGCACTGCACGCAGGCGGCGTGAAGGTGCTCGAGATCACACTGCGCACGCCGGCCGGCCTGGAGGCGATCCAGCGCGCCAGCCAGCTCGCGGACGACATCGTCGTCGGCGTCGGCACGATCACGAAGCCCGAGCATTGCGAGCAGGCCAAGCGCGCGGGGGCGAAGTTCGGCGTGTCGCCGGGCCTGACGAAGGAGCTGCACCTCGCGTCGCTCGACGCGGGCCTGCCGCTGCTGCCCGGCGTGATGACGCCGAGCGACATCATCCAGGCGCTCGAATTCGGCTACGAGATCGTGAAGTTCTTCCCCGCGCAGCAAGCGGGCGGCGTGCCGATGCTGCAGGCGTTCCACGGCCCGTTCCCGGCGCTGAAGTTCTGCCCGACCGGCGGCATCACCGTCGAAACCGCGCCGAATTTCCTGAAACTGCCGAACGTCGTGTGCGTCGGCGGCTCGTGGCTCACGCCGAAAGCCGCGCTCGCCGCGCAGGACTGGGCCGAAGTCATGCGCCTCGCGCAAGCCGCGAGCCAGCTTCCCCGATAAGACTTGTACGAGATGACGGTTCAGCCCTCGGAAAGCGAGCCTTAGTGCTTGTTTTACCGAGGGTTTTTGCTGATGGAACCGGTTCTATCCGTGGACCGTAAAGATAAGTAAAATTCAGCGTCCTGACGGGGTGGGTACCCCCCGTGTTTCGGAGACCTGCATAGCCGGGCATACTCGCAACAACTCGCCCGGTTCGAACAATTCTAGGAGGAGTGCCACATGGGGGCTGTCCAAGGCAGCATGCTGCTCGTATTCACGCTGATCGCGATTGCCGCGCTGATCCTGATGATCGCGCGCTACAAGATCTACCCGTTCCTGGTGCTGATCATCGTTTCGCTCGGCCTCGGCCTGGTCGTCGGCATGCCGATGGACAAGATCGTCAAGTCGTTCGAGACAGGCACCGGCGGTACGCTCGGCCACATCGCGATCGTCGTCGGCCTCGGCACGATGCTCGGCAAGATGATGGCCGAATCGGGCGGCGCCGAACGGATCGCGACCACGCTGATCGACTGGTTCGGTGAAAAGAATATCCACTGGGCGATGATGTTCGTCGCGATCATCGTCGGCCTGCCGGTGTTCTTCGAAGTCGGCTTCGTGCTGCTGATCCCGATCGCGTTCAACGTCGCGAAGCGCACCGGCAAGTCGCTGCTCGTCGTCGGCCTGCCGATGGTGGCCGGCCTGTCCGTCGTGCACGGGCTGATTCCGCCGCACCCGGCTGCACTGCTGGCCGTTCAGCAATACGGCGCCGATATCGGCAAGACGATCGCGTTCGGCCTGATCGTCGGCGTGCCGACCGCGATCATCGCGGGCCCGCTGTTCGCGCTGACGATCTCGAAGTTCGTGAAGCTGCCGGAGAACAACCCGCTCGCCGCGCAGTTCGTCGACTCGCGCGCGAACGGTGAAAAGCGCGAACTGCCGAGCTTCGGCATCACGCTGTTCACGATCCTGCTGCCCGTCGTGCTGATGCTCGTCGGCAGCTGGGCCGACCTGGTGTTCACGCCGAAGTCGCTGCCGAACAACCTGCTGCGCTTTGCCGGCAACTCGGACGTCGCGCTGCTGATCGCCGTGCTCGTGAGCTTCTTCACGTTCGGCAAGCTGCAGGGCTTCAACCGCGACCAGATCCAGAAGTTCTGCGGCGAGTGCCTGGCACCGATCGCGGGCATCACGCTGATCGTCGGCGCGGGCGGCGGCTTCGGCGGCGTCCTGCGCGACAGCGGAATTTCGCAGCAGATCGTCGAGACCGCGAAGCACGCGCACCTGTCGCCGCTGCTGCTCGGCTGGTTCGTCGCCGCGCTGATGCGTCTCGCGACGGGTTCGGCGACGGTCGCGATGACGACGGCCTGCGGCATCGTCGCGCCGATCGCGGCGGCATCCGGCGCGGCGGTCAGCCCGGAACTGCTGGTGCTCGCCACCGGCTCGGGCTCGCTGATCTTCTCGCACGTGAACGACGGCGGCTTCTGGCTGATCAAGGAATACTTCGGGATGACGGTCGGTCAGACGTTCAAGACCTGGTCGTTGCTCGAAACGATCATCTCGGTGCTCGGCCTCGGCTTTACACTGCTGCTGAGCATGGTTCTGTAACAAGGGGTAGTCAATGATTCTGATCGCAATGGGCGTGTCGGGCGCCGGCAAGTCGCTGATCGGCGAAATGCTGGCGGAACGCCTGTCGTGCAGCTATACCGATGGCGACGCGTTTCACAGCGCGGCGAACAAGGAGAAGATGCACAACGGCATTCCGCTGACCGACGACGACCGCTGGCCGTGGCTGCGCACGATCCGCGCGGCCATCGAGGAAAAGCAGCGTGCCGGTGAGACGGCCGTGTTCACGTGCTCGTCGCTGAAGCGGTCGTACCGCGACGTGCTGCGCGGCACCGACACCGACGTGCGGTTCGTGTATCTGAAGGGTTCGTTCGAGGTGTTGCACGAGCGCCTGAAGAGCCGCACCGGCCATTTCTTCGATCCGTCGCTGCTGAAGAGCCAGCTCGACACGCTCGAGGAGCCGGGCCCGGACGAAGCGATCGAGGTCAGCATCGAGCTGACGCCCGAGCAGATCGTCGATCAGGTCATGCTGAAGATCGGTATCGCGCAGCAGCACTGAGCGCGGTTCGCGGCAATCGTCATGAAAAAGGCGCCTTCGGGCGCCTTTTTCGTTGGCGGCGCGTCGTCGCGGGCCGGTCAGGCCGCGGGCGCCTGCTTCGCGATGCCGTCGAGCAGCACGTCGAGCATCGTGTCGTGCACGGCTGCCGGATCGAGCTGCGCATAGAGCGGGGCGGCCGCCTTGACGAGCGGATGCGCGGCGTCGGACAGCGCTGCCATTTCCGCGAGCTCGACATCGTTCGCGGCGCGCGTGAGGCCGCCGGCTTCGGCCGCGGCCAGCCCGATCACGCTCGCATACCAGCCGACGCACACCGACGGCAGCGCCGCGCGCGGGATGCCGGCGTCGGCCAGCGCGCGATGCACGGCCTCGATGTGCGCGAGATCGGCCGGCCCGGTGCTCATGTGCCGCTGCAGCAGCGCGAACGCCGCCGGGTAGCGCAGCGCGAGCGCGCGGTACTGGCGTGCGAGGTCGCGCAGCCGTTCGCGCCACGGCAGCGCGGCGTCGACCGGCACGAGCGAGCGCGACAGCGCGTTCGCGATCGCGCGGCTCAGGCCTTCCTTCGACTTGAAGTGGTACAGCACGCTCATCGGGTCGCAGCCGACCGACTGCGCGAGCTTGCGCACGCTGAACGCGGCTTCGCCGACGTCTTCGAGCAGCGCGAGCGCGGCCGCGACGATCGCATCCTTGTCGAGGCCGCGCGGGCCCTGGGCGGGTTTGTCTTTCATCGATGCGGGCTGGCGTGCCGGTACGGCACCGGCTGTAAACTTGACGAAAGCTTATTCTACACTGTAGAATTATTTCTGC
The DNA here is from genome assembly GCF_020419725.1 of Burkholderia sp. AU38729. NCBI lineage: Bacteria > Pseudomonadati > Pseudomonadota > Betaproteobacteria > Burkholderiales > Burkholderiaceae > Burkholderia > Burkholderia sp. AU38729. The sequence continues at coordinate 125,552 of NZ_JAIZQO010000003.1, forward strand.
GGTGTAGAAATTGGGTGTCCCGGCACCTTTCAATACGTGCTTTCGCACAGTCCGGGATCCAGGCGGCACGAGCGTGCTGCCGTCAACACGGGCCATCACGCCCCTTTATCTCGTTGACACCCATGTGGAACCGGCTGCCCCACCCGCGAAGCCTCGAAGCAACGAGGCCCTTCGACAGGCGGCCCAAGACCATGCAAGTGCAATCATGACTTCCAGCAACACCCCCCTGATCCAGGGCGAAGCGCGTTTCGAGCAAACGCAACTGAACATCGAAAAAGACAACTGGAACTGGTGCGACCCGGCCCGCTACGACGGCGAGCGCCCGGCGAACTGGTATGAAGCGTCGCTGTCGCGCCATGCGAACAGCGCGCCGCTCGCGCACGATGCCGTCTGCGACGTGCTCGTGATCGGCGCGGGCCTGCTCGGCGCATCGGCCGCGCTGCATCTCGCGGAAGCGGGCGTCGACACGATCCTCGTCGACAAGCATCACGTCGGCTCGGCCGCGTCGGGCCGCAACGGCGGGCAACTGACGCCCGGCCTCGCGCGCTGGGAAGCCGCCGACATGATCGACTACCTGTCGCACGACGACGCGAAGCGGCTGTGGCGCTTCGCATCGGCCGAATCGATGGACCTGATCGATGCGATCGGCGCACGTTACGCGCTCGAGCTCGACCGCAAGCGCGGCCACATCACCGCGGCGGTCCACCCGGGCCACATGAGCGCGCTGCTGGACGGCGCGGATGCGCGCCGTCACCTCGGCGACGCGGGCGTGACGCTCGTCGGCCGCCATCAGTTGCATGACGACTACGTGCGCTCGGGGCTGTATCACGGCGCGGCGATCGACGCGATAGGCGGGCAGATTCATCCGCTCGCGCTGGTGCGCGGCCTCGTGCACGGCTTCCGGCTGAACGGCGGCGCGCTGTTCGAGGGCACCGAGGTGCTCGAGTTCGACGAGACGCCGGAGGGCGTCGTCGCGACGACGCCGGGCGGCACGATCACCGCGCGCCGCGGCGTCGTGCTCGCGCTGCACAACACGACGTTCCGGCTGCTCGACGACGGCGCGGCGACCACGGTGCCGTTCTTTACGTACGTGAGCGTGACGGCGCCGCTCGAGGTCGACGTCGCGACGCTGATGCCGGCCGGCATGCCCGTGTACGACACGCAGTTCCAGATCGACTATTACCGGCCGGTCCGCGGCAACCGCCTGCTGTTCGGCGGGCAGGGCACCGGCAGTTGCTGGGCGCAGCCGGACGTGAACGCGTACCTGCTGACGCGGTTGAACACGGTGTTCCCGCAGCATGACGGCGGGTTCGCGCTCGACTACTGCTGGAGCGGTGTCAGCGACTTCACGCTGAACGGCGCGACCGACAGCCGCAAGACCGACGGCCGTGTGCCGATGTACATGGTGCAGGGCTGGAGTGGCCACGGCGTCGCGCAGACGGTGCGGATCGGCAAGGCGATCTGCGACGATTTCGTCGGACGCAACGACGATTTCTCGATGCTGACCGGCATCGACCATCGCGCGATTCCGCTCGGCCGCCAGTTGTCGCCGATCGCGATTCCCGCCGCGAAGGCCGCGATGAGCGTGATGAGCGCGCTCAACCCGGGGCGAATGATCTCGTTCTGATACTGCCGCGCAGGCAACGAAAAAGCCCGATGCGATTGCTCGCATCGGGCTTTTTGACGTGCGCAGACGGCGGCGCTTACGCGATCCGCTTCGCGAGTTCGACGGCCTTGCCGATATACGACGCCGGCGTCATCGCGAGCAGGAGATCCTTCGCCTCTTGCGGGATCGCGAGCGTGCCGACGAACTCCTGCAGCGCTTCGCGCGTGATGCCCTTGCCGCGCGTCAGTTCCTTCAGCTGCTCGTACGGGTTCTCGATGCCGTAGCGGCGCATCACCGTCTGCACCGGCTCGGCGAGCACTTCCCAGCAGTTGTCGAGGTCTTCGTTCAGGCGCTGCGGGTTCACTTCGAGCTTGTCGAGGCCGCGGATCAGAGAGTCGTACGCGAGCAGCGAGTAGCCGAGCGCGACGCCCATGTTGCGCAGCACCGTCGAGTCGGTCAGGTCGCGCTGCCAGCGCGACACCGGCAGCTTGTCGGCGAGGTGGCGCAGCGTCGCGTTCGCGAGACCGAGGTTGCCTTCCGAGTTCTCGAAGTCGATCGGGTTGACCTTGTGCGGCATCGTCGACGAGCCGATTTCACCGGCCTTCGTCTTCTGCTTGAAGTAGCCGACCGAGATATAGCCCCACACGTCGCGGTCGAGGTCGAGCAGGATCGTGTTCGCGCGCGCCACGGCGTCGAACAGCTCGGCCATGTAGTCGTGCGGCTCGATCTGGATCGTGTACGGGTTGAACGTGAGCTTCAGGCGGTTCTCGATCACGTCGCGCGAGAACGCTTCCCAGTCGAATTCCGGATACGCCGACAGGTGCGCGTTGAAGTTGCCGACCGCGCCGTTCATCTTGCCGAGGATCTCGACCTTCTCGATGCGCGTGATCGCACGGGCGAGGCGGGCCGCGACGTTCGCGAGTTCCTTGCCGAGCGTCGTCGGGCTGGCCGGCTGGCCGTGCGTGCGCGACAGCATCGGCTGCTCGGCGTGCGCGTGCGCGAGTGCGACGAGGCGCTGGTAGACCGTGCGCAGCGCCGGCAGGATCACGTGTTCGCGCGCGCCGGCGAGCATCATGCCGTGCGACGTGTTGTTGATGTCTTCCGACGTGCACGCGAAGTGGATGAATTCGCTGGCCTTTTCGAGTTCTTCCTGGCCCTTCACCGATTCCTTCAGCCAGTATTCGACGGCCTTCACGTCGTGGTTCGTCACGCGCTCGATGTCCTTGATGCGGGCGGCGTCGTGCGCGGTGAAGCGCTCGGCGAGCTGCAGCAGGAACTGTTCGGACGCATCGGAGAAGCGCGGGACTTCCGCGAAGCCGGCGCGCGACAGCGCGATCAGCCAGTGCACCTCGACGGTGACGCGGTGGCGCATGAAGGCGGCTTCGGAGAGCCAGTCGCGCAGCGCTTCGGTCTTGCTGGCGTAGCGGCCGTCGATGGGCGAAAGCGCGGTGAGGGCAAAAAGCGTATCGGGACGAGTGTCGGACATGATCGGGCGGGCCTTGGGGCCGGGTCGAGCGAGGGGAGGGAGAATCCGGCATTTTACCATCGGCGCGGGACGATCCCGGCCGCGCGCGGCCGGCGGGCGCAGCCGCGTGCCGATACCGCGCCGGCGCCCGTGCGCGGCGGGGCGCCGGGCCGCTCGCCGCACCGCCGGCCGGGGCCGCCCGCCGGTAGAATGCAGGCTTCTTCCCGACCGCCGCCCGCCGCGCCCGCCTGCATGGAACTGAAATGGCTCGAAGACTTCGTCTCGCTCGCGGAAACGCGCAGCTTTAGCCGGTCCGCCGAGCTGCGGCACGTGTCGCAGCCGGCGTTTTCGCGGCGCATCCAGGCGCTCGAGGCATGGCTCGCGACCGAACTGATCGATCGTTCGGTCTATCCGACGCGGCTCACGCAGGCCGGGCAGATCTTCTACGAGCAGGCGCTGACGATGCTGTCGCAGGCGCACGAGGCGCGCACGCTGCTGCGCGGCCACGTCGGCGCGCCGGTGCCGACGATCGAGTTCGCGGTGCCGCATACGCTGTCGCTCACGTATTTCCCGCGCTGGCTGCAGCGGATCGAGGCGAAGATGGGCCAGGTCCACACGCGGCTGCGCGCGCTGAACGTGCACGACGCGGTGTTGTCGCTCGTCGAGGGCGGCTGCGATCTCGTGATGGGCTACCACCACCCGAGCCATCCGGTCGCGCTCGATCCGGCGCGCTACGACATGCTGATCCTCGGCAGCGAGCCGATCAGCCCGTTCTCGGCGCCGGGCCGCGCCGGGCGGCCGCGCTATACGTTGCCCGGCACGGCAGACGCGCGCGTGCCGTACCTGTCCTATACGCCGAACGCGTATCTCGGCCGGATGACGGAAGTCATCGTCGCGAATGCGACGACACCGCTGTTCCTCGATCGCGTTTACGAGACCGACATGGCCGAAGGGCTGAAGGCGATGGCGCTCGCGGGCCACGGGGTCGCGTTCCTGCCGCACAGTGCGGTCGAGGATGCGGTCGCGGGCGGCCGCCTGATCCGGCTCGACCGGTCGGTGCGCGGCGGCGCGTACCCGTTCACGCTGACGATGGAGATCCGGCTGTACTGCGACAAGCTCGCGCTGCAGGGCGACGATCCCCGCCAGAAGCTCGTGCGTGCGCTGTGGGACGTCGTGCGCGACGAATTGCGCGAAACCGCGGGTTAACCGTGGGCGGTTAACCGCCAGCCTGCTGTCGTCGAGCTTGCGAAGCCTGTCGGACGGCTGTCCGGCGGCCGTCCCGCCACCAGGAAACACGATTTTTCACGCACGCGATGCACGATCGATCGCGTGCGTTCTTGCGCAAATCGACCGCAGATTTGCGAAAAATCGCGATCATGCAAGAAACGCATAATCGAATAAGCAAACGGCATTGGATAAAAAAAACGGGTTTTTCGACAATGTGCGCACCTGTTGACCGTTGGAGCATCCATGTCTTCGCAATTGCAGTCCATCCCGTCCTACCTGCACGCCGACGATCTCGGCCCGTGGGGCAACTATCTTCAGCAAGTCGATCGCGTCGCGCCGTACCTCGGCTCGCTGTCGCGCTGGCTCGAAACGCTGAAGCGCCCGAAGCGCATCCTGATCGTCGACTGCCCGATCGAGCTCGATAACGGTACCGTCGCGCACTTCGAAGGCTATCGCGTGCAGCACAACGTGTCGCGCGGCCCGGGCAAGGGCGGCGTGCGTTACCACCAGGACGTGACGCTGTCGGAAGTGATGGCACTGTCCGCATGGATGTCGGTCAAGAACGCGGCCGTGAACGTGCCGTACGGCGGCGCGAAGGGCGGTATCCGCGTCGACCCGCGCAAGCTGTCGCGTGGTGAGCTCGAGCGCGTGACGCGCCGCTACACCAGCGAAATCGGCATCATCATCGGCCCGAACACCGACATCCCGGCGCCGGACGTCAACACCAACGAACAGGTGATGGCGTGGATGATGGATACGTACTCGATGAACCAGGGCCAGACGTCGACCGGCGTCGTGACCGGCAAGCCGATCGCACTCGGCGGTTCGCTCGGCCGCAAGGAAGCAACGGGCCGCGGCGTGTTCGTCGTCGGCAGCGAAGCGGCGAAGAAGAAGGGCCTCGAGATCGAAGGCGCACGCATCGCGGTGCAGGGCTTCGGCAACGTCGGCGGCATCGCGGCGAAGCTGTTCCAGGAAGCCGGTGCGAAGGTGATCGCGGTGCAGGATCACACGGGCACGATCTACCAGCCGGCCGGCCTCGATTCGAACAAGCTGCTCGACCACGTCGCACGCACGGGCGGCGTCGCGGGCTTCGAAGGCGCCGAGCCGATGCCGAATGACGAGTTCTGGACCGTCGAAACCGACATCCTGATCCCGGCGGCACTGGAAAACCAGATCACCGAGAAGAACGCAGGGAAGATCCGCACGAAGATCATCGTCGAAGGCGCGAACGGCCCGACGACGACGGCGGCGGACGACATCCTGACCGCGAACGGCGTGCTGGTGATCCCGGACGTGATCGCGAACGCGGGTGGCGTGACCGTGTCGTACTTCGAATGGGTGCAGGATTTCTCGAGCTTCTTCTGGACGGAAGACGAGATCAACCACCGTCTCGAACGCGTGATGCGCGAAGCGTTCTCCGGCGTGTGGGCGGTCGCGGAAGAGCACAAGGTGTCGGTGCGTACCGCGGCGTTCATCGTTGCGTGCAAGCGCATCCTGATGGCGCGCGAAATGCGCGGCCTCTACCCCTGATCGGCGGTTGCCGATTTCAGATCGGTTGACTACGATCAATCCATGACGCAATCCATCCGGTTGCGTGCATGAACCCTCGCGGGCGGTGCCGAATCCGGCATCGCCCGCGCGCGCATTCGGGCGCCGGAAGGGGCGCGCGAAGCCGGGAGGAAGGCTTCGCGCGGCGCGATGCGCAGTGCGGTAAACAACCAGTACTTTCAAAAATATTACTTTGATACACTGGCGCGGGTTTTAGCCAAGGAGATGACCAAAATGAAATACCAAAAGGCAGTCCTGATGTTCGCGGCGCTTTGCGCGTTCGCAAGCGGCGCGCATGCTCAGGAGACGGGCACGCTGAAGAAGATCAAGGACACGGGCGTGATCGCGCTGGGGCACCGCGAATCGTCGATTCCGTTCTCCTACTACGACCAGAACCAGCAGGTGGTCGGCTATTCGCGCGAATTCCAGCTGAAGGTGGTCGATGCGGTGAAGAAGAAGCTGAACCTGCCGAACCTGCAGGTGAAGAACATTCCGGTCACGTCGCAGAACCGCATCCCGCTCGTGCAGAACGGCACGGTCGACATCGAGTGCGGCTCGACCACCAACAACGTCGAGCGCCAGCAACAGGCTGCGTTCTCCGACACGATCTTCGTGATCGGCACGCGCCTGATGACGAAGAAGGATTCGGGCGTCAAGGATTTCGCCGACCTGAAGGGCAAGACGGTCGTGACCACCGCCGGCACGACGTCGGAGCGCCTGCTGCGCAAGATGAACAACGACAAGCAGCTCGGCATGAACATCATCAGCGCGAAGGATCACGGCGATTCGTTCAATACGCTGGAATCGGGCCGCGCGGTCGCGTTCATGATGGATGACGCGCTGCTCGCGGGCGAACGCGCGAAGGCGAAGCAGCCGGGCGAGTGGGTGATCGTCGGCACTCCGCAATCGGAAGAGGCGTACGGCTGCATGATGCGCAAGGGCGATGCGGACTTCAAGAAGGTCGTCGACGACGCGATCTCGCAAGTCGAGAAGTCGGGCGAAGCCGCGAAGATCTACGCGAAGTGGTTCGAGAACCCGATCCCGCCGAAGGGGCTGAACCTGAACTTCCCGCTGTCCGATTCGATGAAGAAGCTGTACGCGAACCCGAACGACAAGGCGCTCGACTGACCGCACGGCCGTTGATGCAGAAATGACGCTAATGAGACGGAAGAGGCCCCGCTTCTTCCGTCTCTTTTTGCTGGAGTCTTGCCCATGTCTTACCACTGGAACTGGGGCATCTTCCTGAGCCCCGTATCGACCGGCGAGCCGACGACTTATTTCGGATGGCTGATGTCCGGCTTCTGGGTGACCATCGAAGTGTCGCTCGTCGCCTGGGTCATCGCGCTGATCGTCGGTTCGCTGTTCGGCGTGCTGCGCACCGTGCCGAACAAATGGCTGTCCGCGATCGGCACCCTGTACGTGTCGATCTTCCGGAACATTCCGCTGATCGTACAGTTCTTCGTCTGGTATCTCGTGATACCGGAGCTGCTGCCCGCGTCGATCGGCACCTGGATCAAGCAGTTGCCGCCCGCCACGCAGTTCTTTACCGCGTCGATCATCTGTCTCGGCCTGTTCACGGGTGCGCGCGTGTGCGAACAGGTGCGCTCGGGGATCAACGCGCTGCCGAAGGGCCAGCGCGCCGCCGGTCTTGCGATGGGTTTCACGCAATGGCAGACGTACCGCTACGTGCTGCTGCCCGTTGCGTACCGGATCATCGTGCCGCCGCTCACGTCGGAATTCCTGAACATCTTCAAGAACTCCGCCGTCGCGTCGACGATCGGCCTGCTCGACCTGTCCGCGCAGGCGCGCCAGCTCGTCGACTACACCGCGCAGACGTATGAGTCGTTCATCGCGGTGACGCTCGCCTACGTGATCATCAACCTCGTCGTGATGGCGTTCATGCGCTGGATCGAAGGCCGTACGCGGCTGCCCGGCTATATCGGAGGCAAGTGATGCATCAGTTCGACTGGAGTAGTATTCCCGGCGCGCTGCCGACGCTGTGGACGGGGGCGGTCGTCACGTTCCAGATCACGCTGATCGCGATCGTGGTCGGGATCGTCTGGGGCACGCTGCTCGCGCTGATGCGGCTGTCGGGCGTGACGCCGCTCGCGTGGTTCGCGAAAGCGTACGTGACGGTGTTCCGCTCGATCCCGCTCGTGATGGTGCTGCTGTGGTTCTTCCTGATCGTGCCGCAGCTGCTGCAGGGCGTGCTCGGGTTGTCGCCGACGATCGACATCCGTCTCGCGTCGGCGATGGTCGCGTTCTCGCTGTTCGAAGCCGCGTATTATTCCGAGATCATCCGCGCCGGCATCCAGGCGGTGCCGCGCGGGCAGGTGAACGCCGCGTTCGCGCTCGGCATGAACTACGCGCAGGCGATGCGCCTCGTGATCCTGCCGCAGGCGTTCCGCGCGATGGTGCCGCTGCTGCTCACGCAGGCGATCGTCCTGTTCCAGGATACGTCGCTCGTGTACGTGATCAGTCTCGCGGACTTCTTCCGCACGGCGGCCAACATCGGCGATCGCGACGGCACGACCGTCGAGATGGTCCTGTTCGCCGGTGCATGCTATTTCGTGATTTGCTCGTTGGCGTCTGCTCTCGTCAAGGGTCTCCAGAAAAAGGTCACAAGATGATTTCCATCAAGAACGTTTCGAAGTGGTACGGCCAGTTTCAGGTCCTCACCGACTGCACGACCGAGGTCAAGAAGGGTGAAGTGGTTGTCGTGTGCGGCCCGTCGGGCTCGGGTAAATCCACGCTGATCAAGACCGTGAACGGCCTCGAGCCGTTCCAGCAGGGCGAGATCCTCGTGAACGGCCAGTCGGTCGGCGACAAGAAAACCAACCTGTCGAAGCTGCGCTCGAAGGTCGGGATGGTGTTCCAGCATTTCGAGCTGTTCCCGCACCTGTCGATCACCGAGAACCTGACGCTCGCGCAGGTCAAGGTGCTCGGCCGCGGCAAGGACGAGGCGAACGAGAAGGGCATGAAGCTGCTCGACCGCGTCGGCCTGAAGGCGCACGCGCACAAGTTCCCGGGCCAGCTGTCGGGCGGCCAGCAGCAGCGTGTCGCGATTGCGCGCGCGCTGTCGATGGACCCGATCGCGATGCTGTTCGACGAGCCGACGTCCGCGCTCGATCCCGAGATGATCAACGAAGTGCTCGACGTGATGGTCGAACTCGCGCAGGAAGGGATGACGATGATGGTCGTCACGCACGAGATGGGCTTCGCGAAGAAGGTCGCGCATCGCGTGATCTTCATGGACAAGGGCGCAATCGTGGAAGACGACCGCAAGGACGATTTCTTCTCGAATCCGAAATCGGAGCGCGCGAAGGACTTCCTCGCGAAGATCCTGCACTGAGCGTTCGCGCGCGTCGGCGCTGCCGATGCGCCGATACGAAAACCGCCCGGCCGAGCGCCGGGCGGTTTTTTTTCGTCCGCCGTTGCGCGGGTGAGCGCCGTTACCAGCTGTAGCGGTAGCCGACCTGCCCGACGATGCCGCGCCGGTAGTCGCCGCCGATGTTGCGCGCGATCTTCGCGTTCGCGTACAGCTCGCCCGACTTGCCGAAGCCCGCGGTCACGCCGACGCCGAGTTCGTACCACGTGCGGCCGAGATGCGTCGCGAACGGCGTGCCGCCGACGACGGTCTGGCCCGGCGACACGAAGTCGTGCAGCACGTCGGCCGTGAAGTACGGCGTGGCGGCGCCGCCGCCCGAATCCGACTGGAGGTTCGGCCGGAAGATGCGCACGCCGACGCGGCCGCGCAGTGCGTTCGTCGTCGTACCCGATACCGCCGAGACGTTGTCGTTGAACCCGTTCAGCTTCAGGTACTGGTACATCAGCTGCGCCTGCGGCTCGACCGCGACCGGCAGCGCGCCGATCGCGAACGGCTTGCCGACTTCCTGCGACAGCGCGATGCCGAAGCCGTTCTGCGACGCCTCGTTGCCATAGCTGTCGCGGTAGCGGTTGCCGTAGTGCGTGACCTGCCCGACGCTGTCGAAGTACGTGCCGTCGGACAGGTACTTCGTCCAGTAGCCGCCGATGCTCTGCGCATGCATCTCGACCGAGCCCGTCGACGTCGACAGGTTGGCCGTATCGGCGCGCGCCATGTCGCTGAAGCTCGCGTTCGACACGCCGATGCTGGCCGTCACGCCCGCATGCGTGCTGCCGCCGTTCGGCGCCTGGTCGAGCGTCCAGTCCTTGCCGAACTGCGCGAAGAACGTACGCTCGTCGGCCGCGAAGCGCCCCGCGTTCGCGTCGAGGCTCTGGCCGCCGATGCGCCCCCACACGCCGTCGCGATTTCCCGGCTGCTGCTTTTCGAGGGTGTAGATGTCGCCGACGCGCTCGTGCAGCTTGCCGAGCGTGGAGAAGCCGTAGTCGGCGTTGAGCAGCGGCGTGAGGGCATAGCCCGACACGCCAGGGCGATACGCGAGCGTGCCACCGTTGCCATTCCCGTTGTTGCTGCCGTCACCGCCGCCGGACGGGTGGATCGGGTCGCCGGGGTCCGACGGATCGAGTTGCGACCGCAGGTACCAGCCGTTCGCGTCACCTTGGCCGCCGCGATAGAGCCGGTATTCGTACGCGCCCGCCTGCACGGGGCCCGCGAGCTGGAACGCCGACGCGGTGGTCGTACCGCCGTTGGCCGTGACGACCACCGGAATCCCGTCGCCCTTCGTCTGCGCGCCGGTGCCGGCCGTGTTGGCGATCTTCAGGCCCGTCGTGCCGCTCGCGGCGCCGCCGTTCACGATCACCCGATCGGTCGGCGAGGCGTCGGCGCCGAGGAACGTATTGAGCGCGATCGTGCCGCCGTTGCCGACGTAGCTGCCGGTCGTCAGCGTCTTGTAGCTGCCCGCGAGCGTCGGCGAACCGGTCGGTGCGGAGAATGCGACGAGGCCCGCGTTGTTCAGGCTGCTCAGCACCGAGCTGCCCGTCATGCGCCACGTGCTGGTGTTGTCGACGGTCAGTGCGACCGGATCGATCTTGCCGGTCAGCGTCGTGCCGTTCGCGAGGAACACGTTGCCGGTGCTCGACGTGTCGGAGACGATGTCGCCGGCCAGATTCACGGCCGATGCGGTGAAGGTGGCGTGGCTGCCGTTCGACAGGTCGAGCAGCGTGCCGTTGCCGGCCGTCACGACCGTGCCGTTGCGCACGGCGATGTCGGCCGTGCCGCCGCGCACGGCGAAGGCCGGCCCGGTGGCGGACGTGACGCTGCCGCCATCGACGAGCACCGAGCTCGTCGCGCCGTTTGCGAGCGTATCGGACGTCAGCACGCCGGCCGTCGCGCCTTTGAGCGTCGTGCCGGTCAACGCGAGCACGCCGCCGCTGTCGGCGGTGGCGCCGGTGCCGGCGGCGCTGGCGATCGTCGAGCCCGTATCGCCGATGCGGCCGCCGTTTTGCGCGACGAGGCCGTCGGACGTCGCGCCCGACGTGGTGATCTTCGCGCCCGACAGCAGCGCGGTCGCGCCGCCGGTCGTCACGATCGCGGCCGAACCCGCGCCGGTCGTCGCGACGGTCGTACCGTTGGCCGCCAGCGTCGAATCCGCCCCCGACACGAAGAAGCCACGCGCGTTGTCGCCGGTGGTCCGGACGACGGTCGCCGCATCGGTCGCGATGTGCGCGCCGGCCCCCGTCGACGACAGGCCGTCGGCGCCACTGCCGGTCGTGCCGATCTGCGTGCCGGCCAGCGCGACCGTCGCGTTCGTCCCCTGGTTGTCGATCCCCTTGCCCGAGCCGCCGACCGCGATCGATGTCGCGCCGGCCGCGAGCCCGCCGCCCGTGACGGTCGAGTCGATCAGCACGCCGTCGGCGCTGCCGTTCGAGATCACGGTGCCGGCGCCCGACAGCGCGACCGATGCGCCGGTGCCCGTCAGGTGGACGCCCGCGATGCCGTCGTCGGCTTCGATCGAACCGGCGTTGGCGAGCGTCGCCGATGCACCCTGCACGAGCGCGCCGGTGCCGTTGGATACGCGGATCGTCGACGCGTTGTTCACCGTGCCGAGCGCGCCGATCACGACGCCGGTCGAGCCGGCGCCCGTCAGCAGCACCGTGTCGCGGTTCTCGAGCGTGCCGAGGTTCTGCGCGACGAAGCCGGTCACGCCGGCCGTCGATGACGTGACGGCGGCGTGGTTGGTGAGCGTCGTCGCGACCGGTGCGCCGGCATTGGCGCCGGCGAGATCGTGCGCCTGGCCGTCGACGACGCCGGCGATCGCACCGGCCGCGTTCAGGTTGATCGTCGCGCCCGCGTCGATCGTGCCTTGCGCGCCGCCTTCGACCGCGATCGCGATGCCGTTCGCGCCGTTGACGTTGTAGATCGCGTTGCCGGTCGACAGCACGGTGCCGGCGTCGGTCGCGAGCACGCCGTGCGCACGCTGGCCGTTGACGTCGGTCGTCAGCGCGCCGGCCGTCGACGTGCCCGTGTAGGCTGCGCCGCCCGCGACGCGGAACAGCGTCGAATCGTCGGTGTCGACGCTGAGGTGCTGCGCGGCGACGTTGATCTTCGAGCCCGCGCCATACGCGTAGAAGCCGATCTGGTTGGTGCCCGACATGAAGGCCGGCACGGCGTTTGCGCCGACGTTGATCGTCGCGCCCGAGCGTGCATGCACGCCGATCGCGCCGGTGCCCGTCAGGTTGAGCGCGCCGTTGAGCGTGGCCGTGGCGCTCGGCCCTTCGGCCCACACGCCGTAGTTGCGCGTGCCGGAGGCCGGATCGAGGCCGCCGGCGACGTCGATCGTGCCGCTCGACAGCGCGGACGTTGCCTGCGCACCGGTGCCGACCACCATGATGCCGATGCCGTTGACGCCGTTCAGCGTGATGGTGCCGGTGTTGGTCACGGTCGCCGCCGTGTCGGCCGCGAGCATGCCGACGTTGGCGAGCGGCGTGCCGGACGCCGCGCCGTTGACGATGATCGCGCCCGCGTTGGTCAGCGTGCCGGACGCCGAGCCGATGCTCGCCAGCGCGGCGCCGTTCTGCGTCTGCGAGCCGATCACGATCGTGCCGAGGTTGCTCGCGGTGCCGGAATTGCCGAGCAGGATGCCGTAAGCGTGCGCGGCGAGTGCGACGTCGCTTGCCGTTCCGCCGGGCGTGTACTGCGCCGAGCGGCCGAGGGTGATCGTGCCGCCCGCTTCGTTCGTGAAGCTGCCGCCATCGACGAGGCCGCCGATCACCTGGCTGTCGAGCGTCGTTGCATTGACGCCGACGTTGATCGTGCCGGCGTTCGATGCCGTCGCACCGCCTGTCACGGCGACCGCGTAGTTCTGCAGGTCCGGCCGGTTGCCGTCGAGCGTCCATGCGCCGACGTTCATCACGCCGTGGTTGACGAACGACGTGCCCGTGCCGTTCGCAAATACGCCGTTGCCTTCGGTGTACGCGTGGTAGTTGAAGTTGTTCGGCGGCGTGCTGCCGCTCGTGTCGAAGTCGTCGCCGGACGCGTACCCGGACGAGATCACGCCGTTGTTGACGCCGCTTGCGCCGCTCAGCAGGCGCACCAGCGTGAAGTCGCCCGACAGGCGCCCGTCGTTGATGAAGTGCGCGCCGTTTTCCGCGAGGACGGCCGAGCTCGAGTCGATCGTGTTGACGCCGCGGAAGTCGATCTGGCCGTCCTTGCCGATCTGCAGTGTCGCGTTCGCGCCCGTACCGTGCATCGCCGACAGGAAACCGATCGGCAGCGTGTTCTTGTCGCCCGGGGACACGTTGTTCTGATACTGGAAGGATTGCTGCGAGAACGTGACGGCCTGGCTGAACGCACTGTCGTAGGCGGCCTGCGAACCGAGCGCGCCGCTTTGCACCGAGCGCACGAGAAAGTCGTTGTACGCGGCGAGCGATGCGGCGTCGGTGACCTTCCACGTGCTGCCGTCGAATGCGGTGAAGGTACCCGCGTAGGCCGGCACGTCGAGCTGACGGCTGCCGACGGCGCCGCCGTCCGCCAGGTAGTCGCCGGTGGTGAACCGGATCTGGTTGCGTGAGTTCCAGGTGACGGTGCTTTTCGCGGCGCCCGTGCCGTCCGCGAAGGTCAGGTCGGTCTGCTTCGCGGCCATCTCGATCGCGTTGCCGGCTGCATCGGGCGCGTTCGCCGCATTGCCGATCGACACGTTGAGCGTGCCGCCGGTGGCGGCGACGGTGCCGATGCGCGTGTTCACGTACTGATCGCCGTTCACGTCGTGGTAGACGGGTACCGCGGTCGTGCCGGCCGTCGACGCGGCGAACGCGGACGAGTCGTAGGTCGCGACCGACGTGTGGGTGCCGGTGATCGAGTCGGGTGTGCTGACGCTGCGCGTCTTGCCGCCGAGCGACAGCAGCGGCTGGTTCGGGTTGCCCGACACGATGGTCGTGCTGCCGATCGGCGTAAGCGTGTAGCCCGGGTCGCCGCCGGCGCCGGTCCATGCGCCCGACACGCCGACGGTGTCGCCGCCCGAGACGGTGGCGGAGCCTGCCAGGTTGTCGTTGACGGTCGGGCTGAAACTGCCGGGCGCGCAGGTGCCGCCGCTCGCGACGGCCGTGCCGCTGCCGCACGTCGATGCATACGCGGAGCCGGCCGACAGCGCGGCCAGCGCGGCGCCGACTGCCGCGATGCGAAGCGATGCCCGGTGCGTCGCCGCGGGCGCGGCGCGGCGGCTCGTGCCGGATGCGCCGCCCGAACGCTTGCCGCGCGCCCGTGCGGTTTCCGCGGCCGCAATCCAGCAGCCGGTGGCCTCGTTCCATATCGATCGAAATGAATGATTCACGACAAGCCCCTATCTCTTGTTTTGATGTGGTTTTCACCATGGCGCAGTGAAATCGCAATCCGCGGTGGAGAATGGCGTGTAATGGGGGCGGCGGCCGTGGCCGTTTCTCCGCGAATCGCAATTCGTTACACCGAGGATGGGGCGGAGTCTATTGGCCGTGCGGGCGATGGATTGTCGGGAAGCTAACAAATGCGGCAATCATGTCGATTTCATCCGGTATTTCAGGATTGTGTGATGAATCGAACTGAAAGCCTTATCGGGTAAGGGGCGGGTGGATTCTGGCGATGCGAGTCAGCGATTGCCGGCTCGGTAAGGTGGCGCACGTTTTACGCCAGACCGGTGCGTTAAAATGCCTCCGCCCGGATTATATGCTTGCCCGAAGTATATTAGTTCTCGCCTTTTAATTTCTTTCGTTTGAAAATAAATTAAATCAAACGAATATGGTATGGCAGTGTTTCGATATGCCGGACTTTAGTCCCGATGAAGGGAGATCGGTGCGGGGAGGGCCATTTACGCCGATAGCGAACGTCGCCGAATCGCCTGCGTACCAAGTCACCGCCGCGATCCGACGCGGCGCGCCGCCGACTTGCCGCACAGCGGCGAAAACGTGAAGGGAAGAGGGCGCGGGCGCCGGGCTCAGAAGTCGATCGCGTCGTCGGAATCGACTTCGGCGGCGGCGGCGAGCACCTCGCGCGTGTCGCGCGGCGCCGATGCCGACGCGTCGAGCGACGGATTGCGCAACTTCTCGAGCACGCGTTCCGGCACCGGGATCCGCATCCGCGCGGCGACGTCGCCGCACTGGAACATGATCAGCTCGCCCGGCTCGAACGCGGTCCAGACTTCGTTGTCGGTGAGCGGCTGCGTCGCGATCACCGCGACGCGATCCTCGGGCGTCGTGTATTTCGCGAAGTCGATCGACAGATCTTCGTCGACGAGGTGCGCGGTCGAGAACGGCCAGCGCCGCACGAGGTAGTGCAGCCGCGTCGAGCAATGCGCGAACAGCGCCTGGCCGTTCGACATCAGGAAGTTGAACACGCCGTGATCGGTGATGCCGCGCGTCAGCTCGCCGACGCGCTCGAACAGTTCGGGCAACGGCGGCTGCGCGCCGGGGAACGCTTCACGCAGCCCCTGCATCAGCACGCAGAACGCCTGTTCGCTGTCGGTCGTGCCGACCGGATGGTAGACGCTGCCGTCCATGTCCGGTGCGTAGTCCTGCAGGTCGCCGTTGTGCGCGAAGATCCAGTGCCGGCCCCACAGCTCGCGCATGAACGGATGGCTGTTCTCGAGCAGGATGTGGCCTTGCGTCGCCTTGCGGATGTGCGCGATCGTGTTCTTGGACTTGATCGGGTAGCGCTTCACCATTTCGGCGATCGGCGACGTGGCCGAGGCTTGGTGATCGATGAACAGGCGGCAGGCCTTGTCTTCGAAGAACGCGATGCCCCAGCCGTCGGCATGGTGATCGGTGAGCCCGCCCCGGGCCGCGAAACCTGTGAAGGAGAATGTGACGTCCGTCGGCGCGGCGCAGTTCATTCCTAAGAGTTGGCACATTTTACTTGGGGCGGCAGGCTGAGGCGGGGGGTAACGAACCGGGCGAACCCCGGTACAATGCGGCTTCTAGCATATCACCGAGCCCTGAGCGGTAAAAAGCGGATTCCGCCGGCCGAAGGCCCCGTGTTGCGGTTTGCCGTCAGTCGGCCCGCGCACGCGCGTTCCGGCCCCGCCGATGGCCAGCCCGTTCCTCACGACGCCTCCTATGACTGCCTCGAACGCTTCCTCCCCGGCGACGCTCTCGCTCGCCCGTCCCGACGACTGGCACCTTCACCTGCGCGACGGCGACATGCTGGCCGCCGTGCTGCCGCACACCGCGCGCCAGTTCGGCCGCGCCATCGTCATGCCGAACCTGAAGCCGCCGGTGACGACCACCGCGCAGGCGCAGGCCTATCGCGAGCGCATCCTGGCCGCGCTGCCGGCCGGAATGACGTTCGAACCGCTGATGACGCTGTACCTGACCGACAACACGCCGCCCGACGAGATCCGCCGCGCACGCGAAAGCGGCTTCGTGCACGGCGTGAAGCTGTATCCGGCGGGCGCGACGACGAATTCCGACCACGGCGTCACCGATCTCGCGAAATGCGCGAAGACGCTCGAGGCGATGCAGGAAACCGGCATGCCGCTGCTCGTGCACGGCGAGGTGACCGATGCGTCGATCGACCTGTTCGACCGCGAGAAGGTCTTCATCGACCGCGTGATGACGCCGCTGCGCCGCGATTTCCCGGGCCTGAAGGTCGTGTTCGAGCACATCACGACGAAGGACGCGGCCGACTACGTGCGCGACGCCGACGCGGCGCCCGGCCTGCTCGGCGCGACGATCACCGCGCATCACCTGCTGTACAACCGCAACGCGCTGTTCGTCGGCGGGATTCGCCCGCACTACTACTGCCTGCCGGTGCTGAAACGCGAGACGCATCGCGTCGCGCTGGTCGAGGCCGCGACGTCGGGCAACCCGCGCTTCTTCCTGGGCACCGACAGCGCACCGCACGCGCGCGACGCGAAGGAAACCGCGTGCGGCTGCGCGGGCTGCTACACGGCGCTGCACGCGCTCGAACTGTATGCGGAAGCGTTCGACACCGCCGGCGCGCTCGACAAGCTGGAAGGCTTCGCGAGCTTCTTCGGCGCCGATTTCTACGGGCTGCCGCGCAGCGCCGAGACGGTCACGCTGCGTCGCGAGGCATGGGAACTGCCGCGCGAGATCTTCGCGGGCGATACGCCCGTCGTGCCGCTGCGCGGCGGCGAGACGATCGGCTGGAAGCTGGCGTAAGCCACCGCGCCGTCGCGCGAACCCGGCCCCATGCGCCCCGCGGCGCGCAGTGCTAGAATGCGCGTCGCAAAGCAGGCCAGGCAGTCGCGGCCTCGCCGCCTTCGGGCGCGCGGGGGCGAGGAAAGTCCGGACTCCACAGGGCAGGGTGATGGCTAACGGCCATCCGTGGCGACACGCGGAACAGGGCAACAGAAAGCAAACCGCCGATGGCCCGGCGCAAGTCGGGATCAGGTAAGGGTGAAACGGTGCGGTAAGAGCGCACCGCGGCGACGGCGACGTTCGCCGGCACGGTAACCTCCACCCGGAGCAATTCCAAGTAGGCAGGCGCGCATTTTCGGATGCAGGACGGGGCCCCCGTCTCGTCTGCGGGTAGGAAGCTTGAGCGCGTCAGCAATGGCGCGCCTAGAGGAATGGCTGCCACGCGTTGCGTGCTTCGGCGCGCAGCGTGCACAGAATCCGGCTTATCGGCCTGCTTTGCGGTTCGAATGCGAAAGGGCCGGCGTCTCCCCGCGGAGCGCCGGCCCTTTTTTCATGCGCGCTCGCCGTGCGTTCAGCCGGCGACGATGTCGAACGAATGCGTGAGTTCGGCCGTCTTCGCGATCATGATCGACGCGGAGCAATACTTGTCGTGCGACAGGTTGATCGCGCGTTCGACCGTGGACGGGTTCAGGTTGCGCCCGGTGACGGTGAAGTGGAAGTGCACCTTCGTGAACACCTTCGGATCTTCGCTCGCGCGCTCGGCCTTCAGCGTGACCGAGCAGCCGCTCACTTCCTGGCGGCTCTTCTTCAAGATCAGCACGACGTCATAGGCCGTGCAGCCGCCGGTGCCGAGCAGCACCATTTCCATCGGGCGCGGCGCGAGGTTGTGGCCGCCGCCTTCGGGCGCGCCATCCATCGTGACGAGGTGGCCGCTGCCGGTCTCTGCGGAAAACGCCATGCCGTCCTGGCCCATCCAGCTTACTTTGCATTCCATGCTTGCACTCCAGCGTTGCCTGATTCGGATTCGATCCGGCATTGTAGCCCGCTGCGCAACGGACGGCTGATGCGCTGCACGACGCGCAATGCCGGCGCCACGCGAGCGGCCCGCCCGACGGCCACTTCCCGCTCGGATTTAGGGGTTTCGCTCTAGAAGCGGGGCGTTTTCGAGCCTGCCAGACGGGATCAGGTGATTGATTTCAAAGGGGAAAATGGAATTTTCAAACGCGACATGAAATATTCCGCATTATGGTGTTTGATTTCGTAATGCAAATTTTCTTGTGAAGTCGGCGACGCGTTCGTATAATGAGCCTCATTGGTTGTCGCGCTGCGGCAACCTCCGAATGTCTCCTCCACCCTCCTCCTATGGTGGATTAAGCCCGAACCAGCCGTTCGGGCTTTTTTTCGTCCCATGCAAACATCGGCGCGCGGCTTGCGCGCCCCGGCATCCCGGCATCGTTACGCAGGCTGCTTTGCGTCCGACTGTGACGTCGCGCCGCCGGACGGCGTGCCGGGTGAGCGTGCATCAGGTGCCGGCACGTGGACGGCCGACGCGTGGCCGTGCCCGCGCGCGCAGAAGTGGCGGACGCGTTCGCGCACCGCGCGCAGGCGGGCGACGCGATCCTCGGCATGGGCGGCGCGGGCTTCCGTAATGCGGGTATCGAGTGCGTCGAGCTTGGCTTCGCAGTCGGTGCGGGCGGCGACGGCAGGCGCTGCGGCGGCCAGCAGTGCGGCCGCAAGGAAGGGCGTAAGTCGTTGATTCATCATGCTTGTTTGTTGTTTTCCAGATTCGGCCGGTCTGGCGCGGGAGGGTCATGTGCCGCGCGTCGATGGGTGCCTCCCCGGGCGCTCGGTTCGCCTGGCTTGTCGGGGCACGAACGGATTTTGGCCCATTTCGGCCGCCGTGGACACGGGGAGTGGATTCCCTTTGACCGCGTTGCCGTATTTCCTTTATAATTCAGGGCTTTTCCGCATTCATGCCCACGGAAAAAGAACAGGGAGAGCCTGCACCGCGCCTCGAAGCGCACACAGACAAGCAGGAAGAACACATCGGGCTAAGCAATTTTTTTGGATCGATCATGAAGACGTTTTCCGCAAAAGCCCATGAGGTGACGCGCGAATGGTACGTGATTGACGCGACGGATAAGGTTCTCGGCCGTGTTGCCAGCGAAGTGGCACGCCGTCTGCGCGGCAAGCACAAGCCTGAGTTCACCCCGCACGTCGACACTGGTGATTTCATCATCATCATCAACGCAAGCAAGTTGAAGGTCACGGGCAACAAGACTCTCGACAAGAAGTACTACCGTCACTCGGGCTACCCGGGCGGTATCTATGAAACGACGTTCGGCAAGATGCAAGAACGCTTCCCGGGCCGCGCGCTCGAGAAAGCGGTCAAGGGCATGCTGCCGAAGGGCCCGCTCGGCTACGCGATGATCAAGAAGCTGAAGGTCTACGCTGAAGCTACGCATCCGCATTCGGCGCAACAGCCGAAGGCGCTCGAGATCTAAGGGGAGCCCACATGATCGGTAACTGGAACTACGGTACGGGCCGCCGCAAGAGCGCAGTCGCACGTGTCTTCATCAAGGCTGGCAAGGGCGACATCATCGTCAACGGCAAGCCCATCGCTGACTACTTCTCGCGCGAAACGTCGCTGATGATCGTGCGTCAACCGCTGGAACTCACGAACCACGGCCAGACGTTCGACATCAAGGTCAACGTCAACGGCGGCGGCGAAACGGGTCAGGCAGGTGCAGTGCGCCACGGCATCACCCGTGCACTGATCGACTACGATGCGACGCTGAAGCCGTCGCTGTCGAACGCAGGCTTCGTCACGCGCGATGCACGTGAAGTCGAGCGTAAGAAGGTTGGTCTGCGCAAGGCACGTCGCGCAAAGCAGTTCTCGAAGCGTTAATTCCGCTTCATGGCCTCGCCGCTCCCGGGCGGCGTCCGCCGGAAAAACCGCCAGCGTTTGCGCTGGCGGTTTTTTTATGTCCGCTTCCAGGCGCGTGCTGCCGCGGCCCGCGCGGGCGAGTTTGATGAAATCGACAAGAACCTATTGATTTCATGGACTTCAGCACGATCTTCTGATCGGCCCTACAATAGCGGCTAAAGCTTTTTGGAGAGTTCGCAATGAACGCTGTTACCGAATCCGCAGCAACGACGGCCGAAATGCCGGTTCCGTTCGTCTTCACCGACGCCGCAGCCGACAAGGTCAAGCAACTGATCGACGAAGAGGGCAATCCCGACCTGAAGCTGCGCGTGTTCGTGCAGGGCGGCGGCTGCTCCGGCTTCCAGTATGGCTTCACGTTCGACGAGGAAGTCAACGAGGACGACACCGTGATGAACAAGAACGGCGTCCAGCTCCTGATCGACTCGATGAGCTACCAGTACCTGGTCGGCGCCGAGATCGACTACAAGGACGACCTCAACGGCGCCCAGTTCGTGATCAAGAACCCGAACGCGAGCACCACCTGCGGGTGCGGCTCGTCGTTCTCGGTCTGAGCACACGGCAGATCCGATCCGGTTCGCCAGAATGAAAAACGGGGCTTCATGCCCCGTTTTTTAATGCCCGTGCGCCTTGACGATGCGGCGCCCGCCGTGCGGCAGGCGCAGCGTCAGCGCGGATAGAGCGCGCCCAGCACGCGATTGCCGGCTGCGCCCGTGACCGTCGCGAGATTGCCGGGCTGGCGCGCGGTGAAGCGGTACGCGAGCCACGCGAAGGCGAGCGCCTCGACCTGCTGCGGCGGCACGCCGAGCGCGGCCGTCGTATCGACCGTGGCCGGCACGCCGGCCTCGCGGAGTGCATTCCGGAGCGCGTCGAGCAGCACCGGATTGCGTGCGCCGCCGCCGCAGACGAACACGGCCTTGCAGCCCGCTGCGTGCTGCGCGATCTCGCGCGCGACCGACACGGCCGTGAGCGCGGTAAGGGTCGCCTGCACGTCATCCGGCGTGACCTGCGCGAACGCGGCGAGCTTCGCGTCGAGCCATGCGGGATTGAACAGGTCGCGCCCGGTGCTTTTCGGCGGCGGTGCGGCGAAATACGGCTCGTCGAGCAGCGCATCGAGCAGCAGCGCGTGGACGGTGCCGCGCGCGGCGAACTTACCGCCGTCGTCGTACGGCTTGCCGAGATGGCGGGTTGCCCATTCGTCGAGCAGCGCGTTCGCGGGGCCGCAGTCGAAGCCACGCACGTCGCCGCCTTCGCCAGGCAGGATCGTGATGTTGCTGATCCCGCCGAGATTGCAGACGACGCGCGTTTCACCCGGCGCGCCGAACACCGTCGCGTGGAAGGCCGGCGCGAGCGGCGCGCCATGGCCGCCCGCGGCGACGTCGCGGCTGCGGAAATCGGCGATCACGTCGAGCTGGGTCAGCTCGGCGAGCAGCGCCGGGTTGTTGATCTGCCGCGTATAGCCGCGCTCGGGGCGATGGCGCACGGTCTGGCCGTGCACGCCGATCGCGCGGATCTCGTCACGCGACAGCCCGGCCGTGCGCTGCAACTCGTGGCAGCACACCGCATAGCGCGCGACCAGCGCGTTCGCGGCGACCGATTCGCGGTCGATTTCATCGTGGCCGGGCTGCTGCAGCGCGAACAGCGCGTCGCGCAGCGATTGCGCGAAGCCGACGAACGCTTCCGCGAGCACGACCGGCGCACGGCCGGCCTCGAAACGCACGGCGACGCCATCGACGCCGTCCATGCTGGTTCCCGACATCAGCCCGAAGTAGATGCCGTCGGCCGGATGGGCATGTTGCGGCTGTCGTTGCGGCACGTTGGGTTCTCCTGGATCGTGCGGCGCGGGCCGGTGCCGCGCGCCTTGCGCCCGATTATCCGCGCAACGTGACGTGCCGTTAAGCGATGGGCGCGCAAGTTATGGGAAAATCCCTGTTTTTGCGACATTCTTCCTGGCACCGATGAGCACCGAACCCAGTTCCAAGCCTGTTTTCCCGATCACCGACGAAGTCCGGCATGCGCTCGCCGTCACGAAGCGCGGCGTCGACGAGCTGCTGGTCGAGGAAGAGTTCGCGCAGAAGCTCGCACGCAGCGCGGCGACGGGCACGCCGCTTCGCATCAAGCTCGGCCTCGACCCGACCGCGCCCGACATCCACATCGGCCATACGGTCGTGCTGAACAAGATGCGCCAGCTGCAGGACCTCGGCCACACGGTCATCTTCCTGATCGGCGATTTCACGTCGCTGATCGGCGATCCGTCGGGCCGCAACGCGACGCGCCCGCCGCTCACGCGCGAACAGATCGAGTCGAACGCGAAGACCTACTTCGAGCAGGCCGCGCTCGTGCTCGACCGCGACAAGACCGAAATCCGCTACAACAGCGAATGGTCGATGCCGCTCGGCGCGGACGGGATGATCAAGCTCGCGTCGCGCTACACGGTCGCGCGGATCCTCGAGCGCGAGGATTTCACGAAGCGCTTCCAGGGCGGCGTGCCGATCTCGATCCACGAATTCCTGTACCCGTTGATGCAGGGCTACGACTCGGTCGCGCTGAACGCCGACCTCGAGCTCGGCGGCACCGACCAGAAATTCAACCTGCTGGTCGGCCGCGAACTGCAGAAGCAGTATGGCCAGGAACAGCAGTGCATTCTCACGATGCCGCTGCTCGAAGGCCTCGACGGCGTCGAGAAGATGTCGAAGTCGAAGGGCAACTACGTCGGCATCAGCGAGCAGCCGAACGACATGTTCGGCAAGCTGATGAGCATCTCGGACACGCTGATGTGGCGTTACTTCGAGCTGCTGTCGTTCCGTCCGATGGACGAGATCGACGGCTTCAAGCGCGAGATCGAAGGCGGCCGCAACCCGCGCGACTTCAAGGTGCTGCTCGCGCAGGAAATCGTCGCGCGCTTCCACTCGCAGGCCGACGCCGAGCGTGCGCTCGAGGACTTCAACCACCGCGCGAAGGGCGGCGTGCCGGACGACATTCCGTCGGTCACGCTCGCGGGCGCGCCGCTCGCGATCGGCCAGCTGCTGAAGCAGGCCGGCCTCGTGCCGTCGACGAGCGAGGCGCTGCGCAACATCGAGCAGGGCGGCGTGAAGATCGATGGCGCGACCGTGTCGGACAAGGGCCTGAAGGTCGAAGCCGGCGAGTTCGTCGTGCAGGTCGGCAAGCGCCGCTTCGCACGCGTCACGCTGACCGCATGATCGCGCTGATCCAGCGTGTGAAGCGCGCCGACGTGCGCGTCGGCGATCGCACGACGGGCGAAATCGGCGCGGGCCTGCTCGCGCTGGTCTGCGCGGAGCGCGGCGACACCGACGCAGCGGCCGACAAGCTGCTCGCGAAGATGCTCGGCTACCGCGTGTTCAGCGACGCCGCCGGCAAGATGAACCTGCCGGTGTCGAATATCGACGGTGAGGGCCGTGCGGGCGGCCTGCTGCTCGTGTCGCAGTTCACGCTGGCGGCCGATACCAACAGCGGGCTGCGTCCGAGCTTCACGCCGGCCGCGCCGCCCGACGAAGGCGCGCGGCTGTTCAACTATTTCGTGGCGGCCGCGCGGGTGCGCCATCCGGTCGTCGAGACGGGCGAGTTCGGCGCCGACATGCAGGTGTCGCTCGTCAACGACGGCCCCGTGACCTTCTGGCTGCAAGTGCGGCCCTGATTCTTCCCCGGAGACGCGCCGCGATGGCCACCACGCAGATTCTTTTCATCCGCCATGGCGAGACGGCCTGGAATCGCATCAAGCGCATCCAGGGTCATATCGACATCCCGCTGGCCGAAACGGGCCTCGAGCAGGCACAAAAGCTGGCCGCACGGCTCGCGCGCGACGCGCGTGACGGTGCACGGCTCGACGCGATCTATTCGAGCGACCTGATGCGTGCGCGGCAGACCGCGCAGCCGTTCGCCGACGCGCTCGGGCTTGCGCCGCGGCTGCGGGAAGGGCTGCGCGAACGCTCGTACGGCCAGTTTCAGGGGCACGACAGCGCCGAGATCGAGACGCTGTTCCCCGACGCGTACGCGGCCTGGCAGACGCGCGACCCCGGCTTCGCGCCGGAGGGCGGCGAGTCGCAGCGCGAGTTCTACCACCGCGTGCTGCATGCGCTCGAACCGATCGTCGCCGAGCATCCGGGGGGCCGGATCGCGTGCGTCGCGCATGGCGGCGTGCTCGACTGCGTCTATCGTTTCGCGAACGGCATCGAGCTGTCGGCGCCGCGCAATTATCAGCTGCTCAACACGAGCATCAACGTCGTCGATTACGTCGATGGCCGCGCGCAGGTCGTGCAGTGGGCCGACGTGTCGCACCTGGACGCCACGAGCGACGACGACGGGTACCGCAAGGTGCTCTGAGCCACCAGGCCCGCCCGGCATCGCCGGCCGGGACTTCCTTCCTGCGTGGTGCCGGCTGCTTACTGCGGCAGCGCGTGGCGCGTCTTGTAGTCGAGCGCGTACGCGATCTTGCCGGGCTTGTCCGCCGTGATCGGCTGGCGCAGCTTGTCGAATTCCCCCTTGTTGTATTTCTTCCCGCCGTTGATCGTGTCCGCGCGCCCGAGGTCGGCGCCCGTCTTGCCGTCGATCACCGGGTCCGTGGCCGCGACCATGCGCGTCGACGCATTCCAGACCGCGTTCAGATAGCCGGTGTCGGCCTTTGCCGGATCCGGGTCGGTTGTGCCGGCGCGCGTCAGGTCATAGCCGGCGAGCGCGAACGTGCCCGGTTGCGCGCGCAGCCAGTCGGCCCAGTAGAACTCGAGATAGTCGGTGGCTTGTGCGGGCTTGCTGTAGCCGATGTCGCGCGTGAAATAGACGAGCGAGCGGTAGCGGTCGTTCGTCATCCCGAGTTTCAGGCCGAGCCCGGTCGGCAGTTGCGCGGTCGTGATCGCCTTGCCTTCTCCGTTCTTGAGGCGCAGATAGCCGCGGCTCTGCATCTGCTGCCAGAACGCGTCGCCCGAGTAGTCGCTGAGGTTGTCCTTGACGACGACGTGCACGTGCAGCGCCGGGCCACCGTCGGGCGTCTCGTAGTAGGCCGACAGGCCGTGGTGGCCGTCGGTCAGGTACAGCGCATCGCCGTTCGGGCCGATCACGACCGGGTTCAGCACCGAGCGGTCGCGGGCGTTCGCGTCGGTCGTCGTGCATGTGTAGCTCGCGGGTTCGCGCAGCACCGACTTGGCCGTGTAGCCGCTCGACGCGACGCCGCCGAGGCCTTCGTCCGCGCAGAAGTCGTCGAATTTCTTGTCGGGCTGCAGTTCGTAGCGGCCGAGCTTGTAATAGATCTGGTCGTAGCCGATCGCACCTTGCGTCGGATGGAGGTCGCCCAGCGTCACGTCGATCAGGTCGCTCGCGCGCGCGGCCTTCCACTTGCCCGGTTGCGGCGTGACGGTGGCGGGCGGCGTCGGGGCAGGCGTGGTCGGGGTGCCGACGGACGGCGTTTGCGCGTCCGAACGCGCGACGGCGGTGACATCGTCGCCTCCGCAGGCGGTGAGGGCGAAGACGGTGGACAGGCTGGCGGCAAGGGCGAATCGGATCGGCAGGCGTGGCATCGCGGGCATCGGGTGTCGGTCGGGTGGGCGGGACACCGCGCGGGTCACGGCAAGCGGGACGTACGGCACGTGCGACCGTGCGCGGGTGCAAGCCCGTCAGCTTGTCACAGATATTTGACAGTAAATTGAAATGATAAGAAGAAGCGAATCGTCAGGCAGGCGGGGTGCCGTCGGGCGGTGTCGCTGTGGCGCGGCGGCGCGCACGTTTTGATGCGCCGTTCACGAGCGCCCAGCGCAGCACGGGCGCGACGACCCGGATACCCGGCCGGACCAGCGCACGGCGCAGCGGCGCGAACGCCGACACGCCGAGCATGCGTTGCGCCCACGGCGGCAGCAGGTCGATGCCTGCATGCATCACCAGCGACGCGGCCGGCCGCAGCGCGGGCTTCGCGACCGGCACGTTCAGCAGGATGGACATCACGTCGAACGTGCGCGGCCCGGCCTCGAGCTCGGGCTGCATGCGCGCGAGATAGGCGGCCACCTCGGCACGCGAACGGGGCACCTCGTGTGCGCCGAGCAGCTCGGCGACCAAGGCCGTTTCGGCGTAGTAGCGGTCCTGCAACGCGCCCGGCAGCGCGGGATTCACATAGCGCAGGTGCGCGGCGAGGAAACTCGACACTTCCGCGACATGCACCCAGGTCAGCAACGCCGGATCGTCGGCGCGGTATGGGCGGCCGTCCGGCGCGGTGCCCGAGATGTGCGCGTGGATCGATTTCACGCGCTCGATCAGCGCGAGGGCGTCCGCGCGACTGCCGAACGTCGTACCGGTGATGAACGTGGCGGTGCGTCGCAAGCGGCCGAGGATGTCGGTGCGGAACGACGAGTGATCCCAGACGCCTGCGAGCGCGAGCGGGTGGAGCGCCTGCAGCAGCAGCGCCGCGATGCCGCCCGTCATCATCGACGTGAAGTCGGCATGCACGCGCCAGCAGACGGCCTCGGGACCGAACAGCCCCGGGTCTCCCGGCGGTGAAGAGAGGTCGAGTGACGGGCCGCCGCCGCCCACGGTCAGGTGCGTGACGCCGGCCACGAGCCGCTTGCGGATCGGCTCGGCCCAGCGCGGGCCCGGTGCGGGTGCGGCGGGGCGGGAGCTGGGTGGCGTCGTCATGGTGGGGCGGCTCGGGCGACGGGTTACTTCCCGTCGGGGATATCCCACTCGCCGCGTTCGGTGCGGCCGGTGTCGGGCACGGAAAGCCCGAAGTGGCGATACGTGAGCAGCGTCGCGACGCGCCCGCGCGGCGTGCGCTGCAGGAAGCCCTGCTGGATCAGGTACGGCTCGAGTACGTCCTCGATCGTGTCGCGCTCTTCGCCGATCGCCGCCGCGAGGTTGTCGATGCCGACCGGGCCGCCGTCGAACTTGTACAGGATCGCCTCGAGCAGCTTGCGGTCCATCAGGTCGAAGCCGACCGGATCGACGTCGAGCATCGCGAGCGCGGCATCGGCGACGGCCGCGGTGATCTGGCCGTCGGCCTTCACTTCCGCGAAGTCACGCACGCGGCGCAGGAGCCGGTTCGCGATCCGCGGCGTGCCGCGCGAACGCTTCGCGATTTCGAGCGCGCCGTTCGGATCGATCTGCGCGTTCAGCAGCGATGCCGAACGCCGCACGATGCGCGACAGTTGATCGGCATCGTAGAACTCGAGGCGTGCGACGATCCCGAAACGATCGCGCAGCGGGTTGGTCAGCATCCCGGCGCGGGTGGTGGCGCCGACCAGCGTGAACGGCTGCAGGTCGAGCTTCACGCTGCGCGCGGCCGGGCCTTCGCCGATCATGATGTCGATCTGGTAATCCTCGAGTGCCGGATACAGGATTTCCTCGACGACCGGCGACAGCCGGTGGATCTCGTCGATGAACAGCACGTCGTTCGCTTCGAGGTTCGTCAGCAGCGCGGCGAGATCGCCCGCGCGCTCGAGCACGGGGCCCGACGTCTGGCGCAGGTTCACGCCCATCTCCCGCGCGATGATGTGCGCGAGCGTCGTCTTGCCGAGGCCCGGCGGCCCGAACAGCAGCACGTGGTCGAGCGGCTCGGAGCGGCGCTTGGCGGCTTCGATGAAGATCTCGAGCTGGCCGCGCACCTTTTCCTGGCCGACGTAGTCGTCGAGCTGGCGCGGCCGCAGCGCACGTTCGAACACCTCCTCGTGCGACGAGGCGGGCGTGGCGGCGATGATCCGCTGCTCGGTGGCGAGTTTGTCGGTTTCAATCATGCGGCCATTGTACCGCGCGCCGCAGTCCCGCCCACCTGGCCGAACGGCCGACTGGCGAGCGTCGCGCGGCTGCGCGACACTGGCTTCAACGCACCGCTCGGCAGCGCGTCACGCGGGCGTTAGACCTTCGACAGCGCCTTCAACGCGAGCTTGATGCCTTCGGATACGCCGGTGCCGGCCGGCACGTTCTTGATCGCGGCAAGCCCTTCCTTTTCGGAATAGCCGAGCGCGAGCAGCGCGTTGAGGATGTCGGTCGCGTGGTCGGACGGCGACGCGGCGCCGGCGAGCGCGCCGAGATCGGCGCCGAGCTTGCCCTTCAGTTCGAGCAGCAGGCGTTCGGCCGTCTTCTTGCCGATGCCGGGCAGGCGCGTGAGGCGCGCGGCGTCCTGCATCGTCACGGCCTGCGCGAGCTCCTGCACGCTCATGCCGGACAGCACGGCGAGCGCCATGCGCGCGCCGATGCCGGTGATCTTCAGCAGCTCGCGGAAGGTCGTGCGCTCCTGCGGCGTCAGGAAGCCGTACAGCAGGTGCGCGTCCTCGCGGACGATCTGCTGCGTGAGCAGCACGACGCGCTCGCCCGTTTGCGGCAGGTTGTAGAAGGTGCTCATCGGCACGTCGATCTCGTAGCCGACGCCGTTGCAGTCGACGAGCAGGTGGGGCGGGTTCTTTTCGAGCAGGATGCCGGCGATGCGACCGATCATGGATGGCTTGATGCGAGGAAGAAAGCGCGAGTGTAGCGCACGTGCGGCGCGATGCCGACGGGATCGGCCATCAGGCCGGGGCGGCGCGTGTCGCGGGCGCGTCGGGCGCGGGTAAAGCGATCAAGGTGGTCAGCGCAGCCAAGGTGGCCAACGCAGTCGAGCCGACGTGCCGGGCCGCGATGCGCGCCGCCGTCAGCCGACCAGCCGCCCGCGCCGCACGCGCAGCCCTTTCTTCGCGAGTGCCGGCGCGAGGCCGCCGAGCGTGCTGAGCGTATCGCCGCCGTGCGCGTGGCAGATCGCCATGCCGAGCGCGTCGGCCGCGTCGGAGCCCGGTTGGCCGGAGAGGTTGAGCAGCCGCGTGACCATTTCCTGCATCTGCGTCTTGGTCGCGCGGCCGTAGCCGACCACGGCCTGCTTGAGCTGCAGCGCCGTGTATTCGGCGACGGGCAGGCCGCCCGCGACGAGGCCGCAGATCGCGGCGCCGCGCGCCTGGCCGAGCAGCAGCGTCGACTGCGGGTTCACGTTGACGAACACCTTCTCGATCGCGGCCTGGTCGGGGGCGTGCTCGCGCACGATGGTCGAGACGCCCTGGAAGATCGTGCCGAGCCGGGTGGCCAGGTCGGCCGTCGGGGTGCGGATCACGCCGCTCGTGACATAGGCGAGCCGGTGGCCGCTGACGTCGATGACGCCGAAGCCGGTGACGCGCAGGCCGGGGTCGATGCCGAGAATTCGCATGAGTGAGGAGAGTGGCGTGATGCAGCGATACTACAACGATTGGTGCGGCAAGCCGGTCGCCCGGTCGTGCGCGAGGGCGCCGTGCAATAAAAAACCCGGCGGGTGCGATGCCGCCGGGTCGTCGTGCTGCGGCCGCGCGGGCCGCATGCGATCAGTGACGGAAGTGGCGCACGCCCGTCAGGACCATCGCGATGCCGTGCTCGTCGGCCGCCGCGATCACTTCGTCGTCGCGCATCGAGCCGCCCGGCTGGATCACGCAGGTCGCGCCGGCTGCCACGACGACGTCGAGGCCGTCGCGGAACGGGAAGAACGCATCCGATGCGACTGCCGAGCCGGCCAGCGTCAGGCCGGCGTTCTGCGCCTTGATGCTCGCGATGCGCGCGGAATCGACACGGCTCATCTGGCCTGCGCCGACGCCGAGCGTCATGCCGTTGCCGCAGAACACGATCGCGTTCGACTTCACGTACTTCGCGACGCGCCATGCGAACAGCAGGTCGTCCATTTCCTTAGCGGTGGGCTGGCGCTTCGTGACGACACGCAGCTCGCTCGGTTGCACGTTGCGCGAATCGAGCGACTGCACGAGCAGGCCGCCGCCCACGCGTTTCAGGTCGAATGCGTTATGGCCGTCGCCGAGCGCGATCTCGAGCAGGCGCACGTTCTGCTTCGCGGCGAACACCTGCTTCGCGGCGTCGGAGAACGACGGGGCGATCAGCACTTCGACGAACTGCTTCGCGACGGCCTGGGCAGCCGCTTCGTCGACTTCGCGGTTGAACGCGATGATGCCGCCGAATGCCGACGTCGGGTCGGTCTGGAATGCCTTCGCGTATGCGTCGGCCGAATCGTTGCCGACTGCGACGCCGCACGGGTTCGCGTGCTTGATGATCACGCAGGCCGGTGCGTCGAACGTCTTCACGCATTCCCACGCTGCGTCGGAATCGGCGATGTTGTTGTACGACAGTTCCTTGCCCTGCAGCTGGCGGTAGTTCGCCAGCGCGCCGGCCGGCGTCGCGAGGTCGCGGTAGAACGCGGCGCTCTGGTGCGGGTTCTCGCCGTAGCGCAGGTCCTGCACCTTGTCGAACGCCAGGTTCAGCGTGGCCGGGTACGCGTTGCGCGACGCGTGCTTCAGCTCGTCGGTCAGGCTCGTCAGGTAGTTCGTGATCGCGCCGTCGTATTGCGCGGTGTGCGCGAACACCTTCGTCGCGAGGCGGAAGTTGGTCGCGTAGCCGACCGCATTGCCGTTCGCCTTCATTTCATCGAGCACGACCGCGTAGTCGGCCGGATCGACGACGACCGTCACGTCGCGGTGGTTCTTCGCGGCCGAGCGCAGCATCGTCGGGCCGCCGATGTCGATGTTCTCGATCGCGTCGGCGAGCGTGCAGTCGTCCTTCGCGATCGTCGCGACGAACGGGTACAGGTTCACGACGAGCAGGTCGATCGTCGGGATGCCGTGCTGTTCCAGCGCCTGCATGTGCTCGGGCAGGTCGCGGCGGGCGAGGATGCCGCCGTGCACCTTCGGGTGGAGCGTCTTCACGCGCCCATCGAGCATTTCCGGGAAGCCCGTGTAATCGGCCACTTCGGTCACGGGCAGGCCGGCGTCGGCGAGGAGTTTCGCGGTGCCGCCCGTCGACAGCAGCTTGACGCCGAGGTCGGACAGCGACTTCGCGAAGTCGACGATGCCGGTCTTGTCGGAAACGGAAATGAGCGCTTGCTTGATCATGATGGAACCACCAATAGCCAGGGAAACGGGGACGGGACGGCTGCCTACAGCAGGCCGTGCTGCTGCAGCTTCTTGCGCAGCGTATTGCGATTGATGCCGAGGTACTCCGCGGCGAGCGACTGGTTGCCGCCGGCCTGTACGAGCACGACCTCGAGCATCGGCTTTTCGACGCAGGACATCACCATTTCATAGACGTCGTGCGGATTGGAGCCGTCTAGATCCCGGAAATACACGTCCAGGCTCTCGCGGACACATTGTTCGATGTTGTGCTTGCTCATGCTGCTAACTGGTTATGGTCGTCCGACTCGCCCTGGCCGTTTTCCTCTTCGTCATCGACGTAGACGAGGTGGTCCGACAGCGCCTTTTGCGCCTCGAAGAAGGCATTGACGGCGGCGAGCTGCTCGCGGGTGGAATCGAGCGTGTTCATCCTGTGCCGGAACCCGTTGGCACCGGAAAGGCCGCGAGTGTACCAGCCGATGTGCTTGCGCGCAGTACGGACTCCCGTGAATTCACCATAGAAAGCGTAGTGGTCTTCCAGGTGTTCGTTCATCACGTGCTGGATCTCGTCGATCCGCGGCGGGGGCAGCAGCTCGCCGGTTTGCAGGAAATGATCGATTTCGCGGAACAGCCACGGCCGACCTTGCGCGGCACGACCGATCATCAGCGCGTCGGCGCCGGTGGCGTCGAGCACGGCCTTCGCCTTCGCGGGCGACGTGATGTCGCCGTTCGCGACCACCGGAATCCGCACCGCCGCCTTTACGGCGGCGATGGTGTCGTATTCGGCGTCGCCGCGGTACAGGTCGGCGCGCGTGCGGCCGTGCACGGTGAGCATCGAGATGCCGGCCGCTTCGGCCAGGCGCGCAACCGTGATCGCGTTCTTGTGCTCGCGATCCCAGCCGGTGCGGATCTTCAGCGTGACGGGCACCGCATCGGGCCCCGTGCCGACCGCCGCGACGACGGCCTCGACGATGCGCTGCACGAGCGGCTCGTTCTGTAGCAGCGCGGAGCCGGCCGCGACGTTGCAGACCTTCTTCGCCGGGCAGCCCATGTTGATGTCGATGATCTGCGCGCCGTTGTCGACGTTGTAGCGGGCCGCTTCGGCCATCATCGCCGGATCGGCGCCGGCGATCTGGACCGCAATCGGTTCCACCTCGCCTTCGTGGTTCGCGCGCCGCATCGTCTTCGCGCTTTTCCACAGCTGCGCGTTGGACGCGACCATCTCGGACACGGCGTAACCGGCTCCCAGCCGCTTGCAGAGCTGGCGGAACGGACGATCCGTCACGCCGGCCATCGGGGCGACGAACAGGTTGTTACGCAATACGTGAGGGCCGATAACGGGCATCGCAATGGCACCGCCCGCGGCGGGCGCGGGCAGGGAAAGGGCAGACGGAAACGCGCATTTTACCGTATTCCCATGCCCCGCCGATTTGACCCGGTTTGAGCGGCGCGACTGTGCGCGCCGCGGGTCAGTTGCGCTGGCCGAACATCATCTGTCGCGCGATCACCTTCTTGAGCGGCGGTACGAACTCGAGCGCGGTGAGCGCCGCACCGCGCAGCAGCGGGAGCGGGCCCGAGTCGATCGTGAACAGGCGCGCCAGCGTGTCGGTCGCGCCGATCGTGAAGCGCCGGTCGAGTGCGCGGCGCGCGTTGAAGGTGGCGAGCGCGGTGGCCTCGAAGCCTTGCGCGGACAGCGTATCGACGAGCGTATGCGCATCGCGCAGCCCGAGATTGAGCCCCTGGCCCGCGACGGGGTGCAGGGTCTGCGCGGCATTGCCGACGATCGCGACGCGGCCGTTGACGAGCGTTTGCGCGGCGGTCAGGCCGAGCGGGAACGAGGCGCGGCCCGCGATCGCGACGAAGTCGCCCATGCGTTCGCCGAATGCGCTGCCGAGCTCGCGCAGGAACGCATCGTCGGGCAGCGCGGCGCGCCGCGCCGCTTCGTCGGGCGTGCAGCACCAGACGAGCGCGTACTCGGCCTGGCGCGGCCCGCCGAGCGGCAGCAGCGCGAGCGGGCCTTCGTGCGTGAAGCGTTCCCACGCGACGTTCGGGCGCGGCGCCGATACCGTGACCGTGCCGACGATCGCGGTCTGCCCGTAGTCGCGACGATGTTTGCCGGCGTCGGCCTGCTGTTCGTGGAACAGCCCGCCTTCGGCATTGATGACGACGCGTGCGCGCAGCGTGCGCTCGCCCTGCGGGCCGTCGAGCGTCAGCGTGACGCCGTCGGCATCCTGCTGCGGCGCGCGCGCGGTGGTCGACGTGAGCCAGTCGACGCGCGTGCCGCGCACGGCGCCCGCGAGCGCCTGCACGAGCGAGCCGTAGCGTACGACGTAGCCGAGCGCGGCGACGTCGTGCTCGTCGCGGTCGATCAGCGTGCGGCCGAAATGGCCGCGCTGCGACACGTGGATATGTTCAATCGGCGTCGCGTCGGCGGGCCACGCGAGCGTATCGAGCAGCACGCGGCTGCCGTGCGACACGGCGATCGCGCGAGGATCGTTCGCGCTGGCGGCCGGTTCGCGTGCATCGATCAGTGCGATCGATGCGTGCTGCGTGGCGCTGCGGCGCGCGAGCCAGCCGGCGAGCGCGAGCCCGACGGGGCCCGCGCCGACGATGGCGAGATCGTAGTCCGGCGTGGCCGGGGAGGAGGCGGTCGTCATCTTGATTCGTGAAACGGAGGTAACGGTCGGCGGCAGCCGGTCATGCGCCCGCGCGCATCAGCGCTTCGATCTCGTCCGCCGCGACGGGCACGCCGCGCGTGATCAGCTCGCAGCCGTGCTCGCGCACGATCGCGTCGTCCTCGATGCGGATGCCGATGTTCCAGTACTCGGGCGGCACGTCGTCGGCGGCGCGCACGTACAGGCCGGGCTCGATCGTCAGCGTCATGCCGGCTTTCAGCGTGCGCCACGGCAGCGCGCCGTTGCCGTCACGCTCGGCGAGCCGCTCGCGGTAGTCGCCGCAATCGTGCACGTCCATGCCGATCCAGTGGCCGGTGCGATGCATGTAGAAGCGTGCGTAGGCGCGCTCGGCGATCACGTCGTCGAGGTTCGAGAAGCGCGTTTTCGGGAGGATACCGGTGTCGAGCAGCCCCTGCGCGAGCACGCGCACGGCGGCGTCGTGCGGCGCCTCGAACGGCACGCCGGCGCGCGTCGCGTCGATCGCGGCCTGCTGCGCGGCGAGCACGATGTCGTACAGCGTGCGCTGCGCGGGCGAGAAGCGCCCGTTGGCCGGGAACGTGCGCGTGATGTCCGACGCGTAGCCGTCGAGTTCGCACGCGGCGTCGATCAGGATCAGGTCGCCATCTTGCGCGGCCGCGTTGCCGGCCGGGTAGTGCAGCACGCACGCGTTCGCGCCGGCCGCGACGATTGAGCCGTACGCGGGCGACTGCGCGCCGTGCTTGCGGAACACATACAACAATTCGGCTTCGAGTTCGTATTCGCGGATACCGGGGCGGCACGCCTGCATCGCGCGGCGGTGCGCAAGGGCGGAGATGTGCGCGGCGCGCATCATGATCGCGAGCTCGTGCTCGTCCTTCACGAGCCGCATGTCGTCGAGCAGCGGCGTGAGGTCGAGCAGCGCGTCCGGTGCAGCGACGCCCGTGCGCGCCAGCGCGCGCACCGCGTCGAGCCAGCCCGCGAGCCGGCGCTCGAAGTCGGCCGATGCGCCGAACCGGTAGTGCACGGTGCCCGCGTCGGCGAGCAGGCGCGGCATCTCGGTATCGATCACGTCGACCGCGAACGCCGCGTCGAAGCCGAACGCATCGCGCGCGGCTTCGGGCCCGTAATGGAAGCCTTCCCAGATCTCGCGGTCGGCGTTCTTGGCGCGGCAGAACAGGATCGACTCCGGCCCGCCGTGCGGCGCGGCCGCGTTCAGCACGAGCACGGCATCCGGCTCGCTGAAGCCCGTCAGGTAGTGGAAGTAGCTGTCGAACCGGTACGGATAGTCCGTATCGCGATTGCGCGGCACTTCGGGCGCGGTGGGGACGATGGCGACGCCGCCGCCGGCGGCACGCAGTGCGGCAAGCACGCGTTCACGGCGCTGGCGGTAGACGTCGACGGCGATGGCGGTATCGAGGGGCGCGTTCATTCGTGCGATTGTAGCGCCGCGGGACGCCGTGCGTGAGAGAGGGGGCGGGAAGCCGCCCTGGAAGGCCCGCGCGGCGGTTGTTGCAAACCATCCACAGGCCGTCCGGGCGATTTTCTGTCGCGCGACGCTGGCCGGTTATGATCGGCGACAACGTATACTCTCGGCGGTTCCCTTAAAAAGGCAGATGATGAAATTAATCGGTTCGCTCAGCAGCCCGTACGTCCGCAAGGCGCGGATCGTGCTGGCTGAAAAGAAGATCGACTACAAGCTGGAGCTCGAGAACGTGTGGGCGCCGGAGACGGATATTCATGCCTCGAATCCGCTCGGCAAGGTCCCGTGCCTCGTGATGGAGGATGGTGCCGCGGTGTTCGATTCCCGCGTGATCTGCGAATACGTCGATACGCTTTCGCCGGTCGGCAAGCTGATTCCGCCGTCGGGCCGCGAGCGCCTCGAGGTGCGGTGCTGGGAAGCGCTGGGCGACGGCGTGATCGACGCGGCGGTGACGATTCGCGTCGAACATACGATGCGTGACGAGGCGCAGCGCAGCGCGAGCTGGATCGCGCGCCAGCAACGCAAGATCGACGACGGCCTCGTCGCGATGTCGCAGGGCCTCGGCGGCAAGACGTGGTGCGTCGGTAATCATTACACGCTCGCCGACATCGCACTCGGCTGCGCGCTCGGCTATCTCGACTTCCGGATGCCCGAGCTCAACTGGCGCGATCGCCACCCGAACCTCGACAAGCACTTCGCGAAGCTGCTGCAGCGGCCGTCGTTCGCCGACACGCTGCCGCAGAACTGAGCCGCACGCGACGCATTCACGCGTTTCACGCATTCGGCAGACAAAAGAAAAGCGCCCCGCGGGGCGCTTTTCTTTTTGCCGCGCCGCCCCGCGGCGGGGGCGGTGGCCCGCGTCATTCGATCGACGCGTACACGGCTTCGCCGAGCGTGAACGAATCGCTGCGCGCAATCGGCCACCACTTGTCGTACAGCGTAAAGCCGCAGGTGTTGCCGTCGAGCAGCGCGCCGGGCTTCAGGTACTTCAGCAACTGCGACATCAGCCGCACTTCATGCGGCGCGACCCGCTGCACGATGTGATGCGCGCGCAGCTCGGACGGGTGCGCGAGGCCGGCCGCCTGCACGAGTTCCTGCAACGCATGCAGCGTGTTGCGGTGGAAGTTGTACACGCGCTCGGCCTTGTCGGGCACGACGAGCGCGCGCTGGCGCACCGGGTCCTGGGTCGCGACGCCGGTCGGGCAGCGATCGGTGTGGCAGTGCTGCGCCTGGATACAGCCGACCGCGAACATGAAGCCGCGCGCCGAGTTCACCCAGTCCGCGCCGATCGCGAGCGTACGCGCGATGTCGAACGCGGTGATGATCTTGCCGCTCGCGCCGAGCTTCACGCGATCGCGCACGCCGATCCCGACGAGCGTGTTGTGCACGAGCAGCAGCCCTTCCTGCAGCGGTACGCCGACGTGGTCGGTGAATTCGAGCGGCGCCGCGCCCGTGCCGCCTTCCGCGCCGTCGACGACGATGAAGTCCGGCACGATGCCGGTTTCAAGCATCGCCTTCGCGATCCCGAAGAATTCCCACGGATGGCCGATGCACAGCTTGAAGCCGGTCGGCTTGCCGCCCGACAGCGTGCGCAGCCGTTCGACGAATTCGAGCAGCCCGCGCGGCGTCGAGAACTCCGAATGCGTCGCGGGCGAGATGCAGTCCTTGCCCATCGGCACGCCGCGCGTCTCGGCGATTTCCGGCGTGATCTTCGCGGCCGGCAGCACGCCGCCGTGGCCGGGCTTCGCGCCCTGCGACAGCTTCACCTCGATCATCTTGACCTGCGGATCGGCGGCCTGCTTCGCGAACTTGTCGGGGTTGAAGGTGCCGTCGTCGTTACGGCAGCCGAAGTAGCCGGACGCGATTTCCCAGATGATGTCGCCGCCGTTTTCGCGGTGGTACTTCGACAGCGAGCCTTCGCCGGTGTCGTGCGCGAATCCGCCTTTCTTCGCGCCGAGGTTCAGCGAGCGGATCGCGTTCGCGGACAGCGAGCCGAAGCTCATCGCCGAGATGTTGAAGATCGAAATGTCGTACGGTTGCGCGCGGTTCGCGCCGACGCGGATGCGGAAATCGTGGTTCGGCAGCTTCGTCGGCGCGAGCGAGTGGCTGATCCATTCGTGCGCGACGGCCTTCACGTTGAGCTCGGTGCCGTACGGGCGGTTGTCGGCGACGTTCTTCGCGCGCTGGTAGACGAGGCTGCGCTGCGCGCGCGAGAACGGCTTCTCGTCGGTGTCGTCCTCGACGAAATACTGGCGGATTTCAGGTCTGATGAATTCGAACAGGAAGCGGAAGTGGCCCCAGAGCGGGTAGTTGCGCAGGATCGCGTGGCGGTCCTGCTTCAGGTCGTACAGGCCGAGTGCGACGAGCGCGGCCGGGATCACGAGCCACAGCCACGCGATCGTGTGCCGGGCGGCGAGCGCCGCGACGGCCACGAACAGCAGGACCGCGCACCACATCGCGATATAGCGTCGGGAAAACATGGGGACTCCATCGTAATTGTCTGGATGGCCGTCACGTCGCCTGGATCGCGCGGCGGCCGGCAGGTCGGCGCCCGAGGCATCGCGCAGGCCCGGCGGGCATGCTGCCCGTGCCGTACCCGCCGCCGCCGGTGCCCACGATGGTCGAGAGTCTACTACGGGTGTCGTGAAGCTCGCGTTGCCGAGCCGGCGGCTACCGGCCGGCCTCGGCCGGGCGGATGAACGGGCTGTACGCCGGGGTGCCGGGCTTTAGCCTGGCGTCGTCGTCGAAGTCCTCGTCGCGGTTGAACGGCACGCGCGGCCACGCGGGCCAGTCGCGCAGCCGCGCGCGGTAGTCGGCGAGGCAGCGTGCGAGGCGCGCGTCCTGCCGCTGCGCGGCATCGGCCGCCAGGCCGCCGCGGACGTCGTGGATCAGGTGCGGTTCGAGCACGTCGAAGCCGACGTAGCGCAGCGCGTACATGATCGGCCACAGCAGCAGGCGGGTATCGCCTTCACGGCCATCGGGCGCGCAGGCGGTGGCCGACGAGCCGGTCGTGACGCTCAGCAACGCGCGCCGCCCTTGCAGCACGCCGCGATCGTGGCGCTGCCGGCTGCTGTAAAGGCCGCCGTAGACGAATACGCGATCCATCCAGCCCTTCAGGATCGCGGGCGCGCCGAACCACCACAGCGGGAACTGCAGGATCAGCGCATCGGCTTGCTTCAGCAGGCCGACGTGATGCGCGATCTCGGGCGCGAGCGTGCCGCGTTCCCAGTGATGGCGCTGCTCGCGCTGCGTGTCGAAGCGGGCGGTGTCGAGCCGGTCTGCGTAATGGTGCGGCGCTTCGCACGGGTCGAACGCGTCTGCGTACAGGTTCGCGACCGTCGCGGCGTGGCCGCCGGCGCGCCAGGCGTCGGCCGCCGCGCCGGCGAGGGTGGCGTTGAACGACTGCGGTTCGGGATGGGCAACGACGATCAGCGCATGCATGGCGGGCTCCGGGAGTGTGCGACGATGATGGCCGGCGGCGGTGGGGCCGCGCAATCACGCACCCGGAGGTAACCATGGCATTTCCCGGCGACGTCTACGCGGCGGACTGCTCGGCGCGCGATGCGCTCGCGCTGGTCGCCGGCAAGTGGTCGCTGCTGATCCTGCCCGCGCTGGCGGAGCGGCCGCTGCGTAACGGCGAACTGCTGCGGCGTATCGGCGGCATTTCCCAGAAGGTGTTGACGCAGACGCTGCGCGAGCTGGAGCGCAACGGGCTGATCGAACGCATCGCGGTGGCCGCGCGGCGCGCACACGTCGAGTACCGGTTGACGGCGGTGGCGGGGTCGCTCGTGGAGACGCTCGTGGCGCTCGACCGCTGGGCCGAGCGCCATTTTCCCGAGCTGGACGCGGCGCGCGAGCGCTACGACGCGTCGGTGCGGAACATGCGGTGAACGGCGCGGCCGCGTCCGGTCGGCCCCCGCTTGCGCGGCGCCGGCGGCAGCGCGGCAGCGCGTCAGCGGGCGAGTGCGAGGGCCGGTGCTTCGTTCGCCTGCGTGTTGCCGGACAGCGCGGATTCGATGATCCCGCCGCCGAGGCAGATCTCGCCGTCGTACAGCACGGCCGACTGGCCGGGCGTGACGGCCCACTGCGCGTCGTCGAACGCAAGCGAGAAGCGCGCCTCGCCAGCCGGGCCGGGCGTGGCGGCACCGAATGCGCACGCCGCGTCGGCCTGCCGGTAGCGCGTCTTCGCACCGCACGCGAAACCTTCGGCCGGCGGTTCGCCGGCGACCCAGCTCACGTTGCCCGCGACCAGCTCGCGCGCCAGCAGCCACGGATGATCGTGGCCCTGCACGACGTACAGCGTGTTCGACGCGATGTCCTTCGCGGCGACGAACCACGGATCGCCGTTGCCGGTCTTGCTGCCGCCGAGGCCGATGCCCTTGCGCTGGCCGAACGTGTAGAACGCGAGGCCGATATGCTCGCCGACGACCTTGCCGTCCGGCGTCTTCATCGGGCCCGGTTTGGTCGGCAGATAGCGGTTCAGGAAATCGCGGAACGGCCGTTCGCCGATGAAGCAGATGCCGGTCGAATCCTTCTTCTTCGCGTTCGGCAGCCCGATCTGCGCGGCGATCTCGCGCACCTTCGTCTTCGGGATCTCGCCGAGCGGGAACATCGTCTTCGACAGCTGCGCCTGGTTCAGCCGGTGCAGGAAGTACGACTGGTCTTTCGTATGATCGAAGGCCTTCAGCAGTTCGAAACGCCCGTCACGCTCGCGCACGCGCGCATAGTGGCCGGTCGCGATCATTTCCGCGTCGAGCGACATCGCGTGATCGAGGAACGCCTTGAACTTGATCTCGGCGTTGCACAGCACGTCGGGATTCGGCGTGCGGCCGGCCGAGTATTCGCGCAGGAACTCGGCGAACACGCGATCCTTGTATTCGGCCGCGAAGTTGACGGCTTCCACGTCGATGCCGATCAGGTCGGCCACCGACACGACGTCGATCCAGTCCTGGCGCGTCGAGCAGTATTCGCCGTCGTCGTCGTCTTCCCAGTTCTTCATGAACAGGCCGACCACGTCGTAACCCTGTTCCTTCAGCAGCCACGCGGTCACCGACGAATCGACGCCGCCCGACATGCCCACCACTACACGGCGCTTGCTCATTTGTTGACCACCTGACGTTCGAATGCTTCGGGGCGCGGCGCGACCGAATGCGTGTGCACGAAATCGAGCGGAATGCGCCGCCCGGCGAGGTAATCGTCGACGCAGCGCATCACCGCGGGCGAGCGATGGCGCTCGCCGCACGCGCGCAGTTCGTCGGCGGTCATCCACAGCGTGCGGACGATGCCGTCGTCGAGCGCGTGGCCCGCGATCGGCTCGCTGGCCGCGCCGCAGAACGTGAAGCGCAGGTAGGTTGCGCCGGCGGTGCCGGGACGGTCGTAGTGCGCGAGGTAGACGCCGACGAGCGCGTCGGGCGTGAACGGGTGCGCGGTTTCCTCGAGCGTTTCTCGGATCACGGCGTCGGCCAGCGTTTCGCCGGCTTCGAGATGGCCTGCCGGCTGGTTGATGCGCAGGCCCGACGAGGTTTCTTCCTCGATCATGAGAAAGCGGCCGGCGTGCTCGACGAGCGCGGCGACCGTCACATGCGGGGTCCAGATTTCGGGTTTCATGGTTCGGCATTTTACCGGTTGCGCCCGAACGCTGCCGGTCGCTGCGCTAAACGAATCAGACCCTTTCAATTCGTCTGGGTTGCCGATACGCGACGACACCGGACGGGCCGGCATCGGCCTCTCGCTGAACAACGCGACGCCGATCATCGCAGGCCCCGTCGTCGGTTCGTCGGGCGCGATCCTGTCGTCCATCGTGTGCCACGCGATGCACCGCTCGCTCTACAACGTGATCCTCGGCGGCTTCGGCGGCGATCATGGCGCGACGAGATGGGCGACGCACGCGGCGATCGTGTCGCGTACGCGCACGATCGCCGGGTCGCGCTGCGTGCTCGTGCGCCAGCCGATTTCGACTGGGTAGTGCGGCAAGTCGACCGGGCAGGCGAGCGCGCGCAGCGGGGTGGATTGCGCGATCGCGCGCGCCGCGTGCGCGGGAATCGTCGCGACGGCGTCGGAACCGGCGAGCAGGTACGGCAACGCGGCGAAATGCGTGGTCGACGCCGCGACGCGCCGCTTGTGGCCGAGCGTGGCCAGCGCCTCGTCGACGATCCCGATCACGCCGCCCGACGATACGAGCAGGTGGTCGCGCCGCAGGAAATCGGCGAGCGTCAGCGTGCGCGGTGGCCGCTCACGGGCGGCCGGATCGATCAGGCACGCATAGCCGCCCGTCGCGATCGCGCGCCGGCTGAGCCCGTTCGCCGAGAAGCCGCCCGACGTGATCGCAAGGTCGACGCCGTGTCGCAGCAGCGCGTCGCCGGCGATGCCGCTGTGCGTCTGCCGGAAGATCAGCCGGATGCCGGCGGCTTCCCGTGCGACGGCGTCGATCAGCGCGCGGCCGAGCGCGATCTCGAAGTCGTCCGACAGCCCGATCGAGATCGTGCGGCCGATGCGGTCGCCGCCGTCGGCCGCGATCGCGAGGCTTTCGCGGCAACGGTCGAGCGCGTCGGACAGGATCGGCTTCAGTTCGTCCGCGCGCGGCGTCGGCGCGAGTCCGCGGCCGGTGCGCACGAACAGCGGATCGGCATAGATCCCGCGCAGCCGCGCGAGCGCCGCGCTCACCGCCGACTGCGTGAGGCCGAGCCGCAACGCCGCGCGGCTCGCGCCGCCTTCCTCGTACAGCGCCTCGAACACCTTCAGCAGGTTCAGGTCGAGGCTGGCGATATCATCTGCATTCATGACACTTATCGTTCTATCGATTTGATCGATGACATCATATCGATAAAGATGGCGTTACCTCATTCACCGGAGACGCCCTCATGTCCACGTCAGTCATCGCCGCGCTGCAGATCGGCGCATCGCCCGCCGGCACGCGCGCCACGCTCGACACGATCCTCGGCTACGAAACCGCGATCCGCGACAGCGGCGCGTCGCTCGTCGTGCTGCCCGAGGCCGTGCTCGGCGGCTATCCGAAAGGCGAGATTTTCGGCACGCGGCTCGGCTACCGGCTGCCCGAAGGCCGCGACGCGTATGCGCGCTACGCCGCGCAGGCGATCGACGTGCCGGGGCCGGAAACCGACGAGCTGGCCGCGCTGTCGCAGCGCACGGGCGCGAGCCTCGTGGTCGGCGTGATCGAGCGCGGCGGCAGCACGCTGTACTGCACGGTGCTGTTCTTCGATCCGCGCGACGGGCTCGTCGCGAAGCACCGCAAGCTGATGCCGACCGGCACCGAGCGGCTGATCTGGGGGCAGGGCGACGGCTCGACGCTGCCCGTCGTCGACACGGCCGCGGGCCGCGCGGGCGCCGCGATCTGCTGGGAGAACCACATGCCGCTGCTGCGTTGCGCGATGTACGCGAAGGGCGTGCAGATCTGGTGCGCGCCGACCGTCGACGAGCGCGACGTCTGGCAGAGCTCGATGCGGCACATCGCGCACGAAGGGCGCTGTTTCGTCGTCAGCGCGTGCCAGGTGCAGCCTTCGCCGCGCGCGCTCGGCATCGACGTGCCGGGCTGGGATCCGGAGCGGCCGCTGATTCGCGGCGGCAGCGTGATCGTCGGGCCGCTCGGCGACCTGCTGACGGAGCCGCTGATCGGCGAAGCCGGGCTCGTGACCGCGCGCATCGATACCGACGAACTCGTGCGGGCGCGCTACGACTTCGACGTGGTCGGGCATTACGCGCGGCCCGACGTGTTCTCGCTGCACGTCGACGAGCGGCCGAAGCGGACGGTGGTGTTCGGCGGGTAGGGCGGGGCGGCCGGGCGCTGCACGGTGGCCCGGAAGATGAACGGCGGCGGCGCGCATCGCACCCGCCGTCGTGCCGCGTCAGCGCATCGGCGCTTCCGCGATCCGCATGTAGTCGGCGATCCGCCGCCCTTCCATGTCCGGAAACTGCTCGTGCACGGTGATGTCGCCCATCCGCGCGATGTCGAAGGTGCGGAAATCGTCGCGCAGCTCGCACCACGCGCCGATCGTCCAGCGCCCGCCCCAGTAGACGAGCCCGAGCGGCCACACGCGGCGTTGCGAATGCGCGCCGAGCCGGTCGCGGTAGTCGAAGCTGACGACGTGGCGCGTGTCGATGGCCTGGTGGATCGCGTCGACTTTCGCGCAAAACGTCTCGTCGATGTGGAACGACGGCGCGAACACCGGCAGGCGGTCGAGCGCCGTGCGCTTGTCGGCCGGCATCGCCGACGCGATCTTCGCGAGCGCCGAGCGCGCGCCGCTCGCGAAGCGCGCACCGCCCCAGGTTTCGAGCATGCGTGCGCCGGTGGCGAGCGCCGCCAGCTCCTCGGCCGTGAACGTGAGCGGCGGCAGGCTGGCGTTGCGGTTCAGCCGGTAGCCAATGCCGGCTTCGCCTTCGATCGGCACCCCTGACAGTTGCAGGTCGCGCACGTCGCGATAGACGGTGCGCGGCGACACCGACAGCCAGTCGGCCAGTTGCTGCGCGGTCGTGAGACGACGGCCGCGCAGCAGCTCGGCGATCTGGAACAGGCGGTCGGCACGGCGCGTCATGACGGCACCTCGAATCCAGCGGCAGTGGGGACTCCGCGATGATAGCGCCGCGCGGGCCCGACGGCCGCCGCGTTCAGTGGCATTTCGGCGCGTGCAGGCCGACGCGGTTGCCTTCGGTGTCGATCAGGTAGCCGACGTAGCCGTAGTTGTTCGGCAGCTCGACGACCGAGCCCTGCACGACGCCGCCCGCGCGCTTCGCGCGGTCGAGCGCCGCGACGACCGATTCGCCGGCGTTCAGGTAGACGAGCACGCCATTCGCGCTCGGCTTCATTTGCTGCGGATCGAACACGATGCTGCCGCCCGTGCTCGATGCGTCGCGGTCGAACGTGGCCATCGGCACGCCGCCGATGACTGCGCGCTGCAGCGTCGTCTGCAGCACGGTTTCGTAGAAGCGGATCGCCCGGTCGAAATCGAGGGACGGAATGTCGAACCACGCGATCGCGCGTTCCACGGTGGCGGTGGCAGTTGCGGACGTCATGACGAGCTCCTTGTTGCGTTGTTTGTTGTTCGGGTTCGGTGCGGAAACCAGCGTTGCATTGCGCCGGGATTGCAGTGTGATCGCGGCCTGCTGACACCGTATTGTCAGTAGAGTTGTCACCCTTGACATGCAACTGATTGGTTGCATAATAAGGCCATTGACCCGGGAGTGGCATGGATCTCGTTTTC
Source organism: Burkholderia sp. AU38729 (assembly GCF_020419725.1). Taxonomy (NCBI): domain Bacteria; kingdom Pseudomonadati; phylum Pseudomonadota; class Betaproteobacteria; order Burkholderiales; family Burkholderiaceae; genus Burkholderia; species Burkholderia sp. AU38729. The sequence continues at coordinate 170,076 of NZ_JAIZQO010000003.1, forward strand.
AAGGCGCTGGCCGACGCCACGCGCCGCCAGTTGCTCGATTTGCTGCACGCGAAAAGCGGGCAGACCCTGTCCGAGCTGTGCGACGGGCTCGCGATGAGCCGGCAGGCGGTGAGCAAGCATCTCGCGCTGCTCGAGGCCGCGAATCTCGTCGCGACGACGTGGCGCGGCCGGGAGAAGCTGCATTACCTGAATCCGGTGCCGATCCACGACATCGCGGAACGCTGGATCGGCAAGTTCGAGCGTCAGCGGCTGCAGGCGCTGGCGGACCTCAAGCGCGGGCTGGAAGCGGCCGGCGAATCTGGAGACAACGATGAGTAATCCCGCCTTTGTGTACGTGACGTTCATTGCATCGACGCCCGAGCGTGTGTTCGATGCGCTCACCAACGCCGAGCTGACGAAGGACTACTGGGTGCGGCACCGCAACGCGTCGCCCGACTGGCGGCCGGGCTCGCGCTGGGAACATCAGGACTACGACGATCCGTCGCGGGTCGACATCGTCGGCGAAGTGGTCGAAAACGATCCGCCGCACCGGCTGGTCGTCACGTGGCGCACGCCGTCAGGCGAGGGGGAGGTGTCGCGCGTGACCTATCTCGTCGAGCCGCACGAGGGCGTCGTAAAGCTGACGGTCACGCACGACGGGCTGGTGCCGGGTTCGGAGATGGATCGCGGGATTCGCGGCGGATGGCCGGTCGTGCTGTCGAGCCTCAAGACGCTGCTCGAGACGGGGCAGGCACTGCCGTTCACGATGGGGCGCTGGGCGTGCTCGAAGCACTGAAACGAAACGCCGCCGCTGCCGCGGGTGCGGTAACGGCGGCGTTCCGGTTGCCGTAGCGGGGCCGCACCGGCGGCCCCTTGGCGGTCATGATGCAGGTTACGCGTCACCTTCCGGCGTGGCCGGGCGCGCCTTCACGCTGCCGGCGATCAGGTCGAAGCGGAACAGCCGGCATTCGAGCGCGCCGTTGAACAGCGGCGTCTTCGCCGATTCGCGCAGCCGCAGCTGGCCCGGCAGCGAACGGTCGGATGTGAGCAGGAACGCCTGCCAGCCCGTGAAGCGCTGCTTCAGCGCATCGCCGAGCGCGTTGAAGAACTCGCTGTCGGGGGCGTCGGTGTGGGTGCGGCGGAAGGCGTCGTCGTTGCCGCGGTTGCGGCCCGTCTCGCGCACCTCGCCGCGCGCGCTGCGGCCGCGCACCTCGATCCGCTCGCCGTACGGCGGGTTCGCGAGGATGATGCCCGGGCCGTCGCACGGCGGCGTCATTCCGCGCGCGTCGACCTGCTTGAGCCATACCGACGGCACGCCCGCACGCTCGAGGTTCGCGCGCGCCTTCTCGAGCATGTCGCCGGAGATGTCGCTGCCGTACACGCCGAGCGCTTCGCCGCGTTTGCCGCGCGCCGCGCGCTTCGCGTCCAGCGCCGGGACCTTCAGCCCCTGCCACGCGGTGATGTCGTACTGCTTGAGCTTCTCGAAGCCGAACCGGCGCTCGACGCCCGGCGCCACGCCGAGTGCGATCTGCGCGGCTTCCGCGAGGAACGTGCCGCTGCCGCACATCGGGTCGTACAGCGCCGTGCCGGGCGTCCAGCCCGTCAGGCGCAGGATGCCGGCCGCGAGGTTCTCGCGCAGCGGCGCCGCGCCCTTGTCGAGACGCCAGCCGCGCTTGAACAGCGGCTCGCCCGACGTGTCGAGATACAGCGTGCACTCGTTGACGGTCAGGAACGCGAATACGCGCACGTCCGGCGCACCGGTGTCGATGCTCGGGCGCGAGCCGGTTTTCTCGCGCATCCGGTCGCAGATCGCATCCTTCACGCGCAGCGTCGTGAATTCGAGGCTTTTCAGCGGCGACTTGATCGCGGTGATGTCGATGCGCAGTGTTTGCGTCGACGCGAACCAGCGTTCCCACGGCTGCTCGAGCGCGAGCGCGTAGACGTCCTGTTCGTTGCGGTACGGGCCGTGTGCGATCTTCAGCAGGATCCGGCTCGCGATCCGCGAATGGAGGTTCGCGGCCATGCCGGCGGCCCAGCCGCCGCTGAAGTGGACGCCGCCCGGCACCTGCGCGCCCGCGGTGAACGGCGCGCCGTTCAGGTGGCGGCCGGCGATTTCGGCCAGCTCGGCGGCAAGCGCCGCTTCGAGGCCGCGCGGGCAGGGGGCGAAGAATTCGTACAGGGTGGGCGAGGACATAAGGCGGGTGAGGACGTGCAAAAGTCCACTATTGTACGCGGCGCGGGCGGCCGGGGCCGGCGTTGCGTCGCCTTTCGGTGCCGCGGCGCGGGCCGGGGGCGCCGCGCAGGCGTGCCGGCAGGCCGCGCGGCGGCGCCCGGACGGGCACCGCCATGCCGCCGCGGGCTCAGTGCGAGCCCGGCTGGCCGGCGCGCGCGGCTGGGCTGCTGCCCGGCCAGAACAGCGCGAGCGGATTCGACAGCACCGTGCGGACGATCGCGGCGACGAGCGCGCGCACCTTGGTCCGGCGCAGGCTGCGCGAGCGCACGGCCATCGTGAACGCGAGCGCGAAGCTCACGAGCACGTTGAGGATTGCCATGCTGAGCACGCCGGCGCCGGCCCACCACAGCTCGGGCGTGCCGAGCGTGTCCTTGCCCAGCACGCCGAGCGCGATGCCGATCGAGCCGGCCGACAGCGTCACGTGCCGCACCTCGAACGGGAACATGAACACGGTGACGATCGCCGGAACGAGGCCGAGCATCAGGCCGAGCCCGACGTTCGCGACCACGCCGGCCACGTTCGACCGGCAGAAGTGCGCGAGCTTCGCGGCACCGGCCTGACCGAGCGTGAGGCGCAGCCGGCGGTTGTACGTGAGCGCGTCGCCGACCCGGTGCAGCACGAACCAGTTGTCGGCCCAGCCCGCGAGCAGGCTCGACGCCCACAGCAGCACGCCGGTCAGCGCCGCGTAGAGCGGCGTCGGGCCGAGCAGCGAGAACGAGTGCAGGGTCGCGTGCGCCTTCTCCGGCGAGATCAGGTTCGCGTGCATCACGTTGCCCGCGAACAGCTGCACCAGCAGGCACACGGGCAGCACGACGAGTACGTTGCCGGAAATCGCGGCGGCCTGCGTGCGGATCAGCGCGATCACCGACGCGACGAACGCCTTCACGCCTTCCTCGTGGCCGGTGTCGTCGAGCTCGCGCGCGAGGGTCGGCGCGGTCATCGCGGGCTGCTTGGTCGCGAGCGTGAAGTGCAGGAAGTGCATCAGCATGAAGCTGGCCGCGTAGTTGACGCCCGCGAGCAGCCCTTCGAGCATCGACTGCAGGTGCGCGCCCGTGATCGCGAACTTCACGCACACGGTCACGACCGTGACGAGGCCGCCGCCCGCGGCCATCCGCAGCATCTTCAGGTACTCGGCGCGGCCGCGCGAGATGTAGTGCTCGCCGGTGTCCGCGTTGGTCTCGACGAGCTTGCGCGCGAACAGCGAGAAGTTGCTGCGCACGAGGTGCGACACGCTCTGGCTGTTGTGGTTCGCGTCGACGAGCTCGGCCGTCAGGTGCGCCATGCCGTGCAGGTCGTCGCGCGCCATCCACGCGTTCAGCAGCATCTCGGCGCGCACGATGCGCATGCGCATCCGTTCGACCTGGAACACGATGTCGACCGACACGCCGTTGCGGTACAGGTGCGAGAACACGTCGTCGACCGCGATCCGGCATTCGTCGAGCAGCACGCGCAGGTAGTTCACCTCGTGCAGCAATTTGCTCGGGTCGCCGCCGTCCTCGACGGCCGCGTGCGCGGTCTCGACCGCGAGCATCGCGCGCGTGAGGCGGTAGAACGGCTGCGTTTCGAGCGGCTTGCGCGCATCGTCGTCGGAGAGCCGGCTGCGCACCGTCTGCGACAGGCCGGTCGAGCTGATCTGGCAGGTCAGGTTGTGCAGCGCGGCCAGCAGGTCGCGCGAGAACGAGCCCGGCTCATGGCGCTCTTCGTCGGTGACGTCGAACGAGATCAGCTCGGCGAGGCGCGTGAGGAGATCGTCGGGCAGCGCGTCGATCCATTGCGCGTCTTCCGGCGTCGGGAACATCAGCGTGAACAGCGCGGACAACTCGCGGCGGTTCGGCGCGGGCGGGATCAGCGACGCGTCGATCCGCTCGAACAGCGCGCCGAAGAAGCCCGAGTGCACGGGCATGCCGGCGTCGCACAGGAGCGAGATGCCGTCGCACTCGCGCAGGATGCCGCGCAGGATGCGCGCGGCGTGGGTTTTCCACGCGGGATTGCGATCGAGCACGTGGAACAGGTAGCGCAACCGCGCATGGGCCGGATACGCGCGCGCATCGGCGTCGCGATCGGCCGGCGCGTCGAGCGCGGCCTGCATCGTGCCGGTGCGGCGCAGCCAGTGCGCGAGCTCGATCAGCCATTCGCTGCGCTCGGCGTACGACGCATCGGCGTCGGCGTGCGCGAGCAGCGCATCGAGCTGGTGACCGGCATTGCGCGACGCGCGCCACTTCTTGATCAGGGTCGTCAGGGAACGAAACATAAACGGAATAACGAAAGCCCTCGGCGGGCGGGTTCGGGATGCCGGCCGGGGAAACGGCGCGGCGCCGGGGAGAACGGGTGAGACGGGGCCGGTTGCCGGACGATGCGCGGCGACCCGCGATGCGGCTGCCCCGCTGCGGTGCAAACCGATCGCGTGCAGGCGCCGGGAGGCACGGCGGTCGGGCCGAACACGGCCCGGCGCCGCTGGCTGGCGCGCACGACGAACGGCGCGAGCCGGAAAGTGCGTAGGATCGTCAATCGGGCCGGAAAACGCAAGCCGACCGTATCGCATGGCGCCGGTTCCGGCCGACTTTGACAAACAATGCAAAGAGGCCGTTTGGCCGATGAGCGTGACGGGAGGCGGGCGGCGCCGCAACGCCGACGGCGGCCAGCGCGTCGTCGACGATCCCGGTCACGCCGCCCGAACCCGCGCTGGCGAGCACGCCGTCGAGCTCGCCAGCGCCCCGCCCGCTCAGGCGCCGGACTTGCCCGTCGCGCCGGCGTCGCCGCCGGAGGTCGGGTTGGCCGGGCACGGCACGACCGGCGGGGCGGCCGTCTTGCTGCCGGCAGCGGGCGCCGTGGCAGTTGCGGCGCCGCGGCGCGCGGCCATCGCGCGCACGCCGGCCGCGGCTTGCGTGGCAATCACGTCGAGCGCGCGCCGGTGGCCGGCGACGAGCGCGTCGTAGCCGTCGGCGACCGGCTCCGCGACGCTCGTGCGGCAGGTCATCACGGCCTGCGTGGCGAGCGAGCGCACGCTCCATACGGCGTCGACCGCCGCGCGTTTGCCGGGCCACGACTCGAAGCGCTGCACGTTCACGCTGATCCGGTACACCGGCACGCCGGGCGGGGTCGCGGAATTCGCGACGTCGATCGTGCCGAGCTGCGCGGCGAGATCGTCCGACAGTGCGCGGCGGATCTCGTCGGCGGGCGGCGACGCCCAGCGTTCCTGCTCGAGCACGTCGACCTGCGCGGCGTTCTTCTGCACGACCAGCTGGTTCTTCGCGACCTGCTCGGGCACGCCGACGGCCGGCACCTCGATCAGGAACGCCGGGTTGGCCGGCGCGGTGCGCAGCGGCGCCGCGGCATCGGCGGGGCTGAGCGTGTAGAACCGCGCGGGCGGCGAGCTGCACGCGGCGAGCGCGAGGGCGGCGACAGCCGCCGCCGCGCCGCTCGCGAAACCGTTCACGCGTGTGGTCGTCATTGTTTATCTCCTGGCTTGCCCTTGAGCAGCGATTCGGGGTGGCGCTCCAGATAGTCGGCGAGCGCGTTCAGCGATTGCAGCGTGCGCGTGAGCTCCTTCAGCGCGCCGCGCACGTCGGACTGCAGCGGCGAATCCTGCTGCAGCGTCGCTTCGGCGGTCGAGAAGGTCTGCTTCGCGGCCGACAGCGTGTCGCGCGCTTCCGGCGCGACCTGCGTGTCGAGCTGCTTGAACAGCTTGTCGGCGTTCGCGAGCGCGCTGTTCAGGTTCGCGCCGATCTGGTCGAACGGCACCTTGTCGAGCTTCTTCGCGATGTCGGCGACCTGCAGCTGCAGCTCGTCGAGCGTGTTCGGCACGGTCGGCAGCTCGAGCGGCTGGCGCGTCGTGTCGATCTTCACGGCCGGCGCCTTCGGGAAGAAGTCGAGCGCGACGTACAGCTGGCTCGTCAGCAGGTTGCCGGTGCGCAGCTGGCCGCGCAGCCCGTGCTGGACGAGCCGCTCGACGATCTCGCGGCGGGCCGGTTCGCCCTTGCTCTCGATCGTTTCGCGGAAGCGGCGGCCGAGGCGTTCCGGATACACGTTGATCGTCACCGGCATCAGGAAGTTCTTCGTCTTCGGATCGAAGTCGATGCCGATGTTCGTCACTTCGCCGAGCACGATGCCGCGGAAGTCGACCGTCGCGCCGACCGCGAGCCCGCGCAGCGACTGGTTGAAGTTCATCACGACCTGCAGCGGCTGGCCGTCCGGGTCGCGCATCGCGTCGCCCTCGTCGGACGCGAGGCGGAACGTCGTGTTGTTCGGCGCCGTCGCGCCGGAGCCCTGGTTCGGCGGCGTCTGGAACGCGATGCCGCCGAGGATCACCGTCGCGAGCGACTGCGTGTTCAGCTTCAGGCCGCTCGAGTCGAGCCGCAGGTCCACGCCGCTTGCCTGCCACCAGCGCGAATTCACGCCGACGTACTGGTCGTACGGCGCATTGACGAACACGTTGAACGTGACGCCGGTGCCGTCCTTGTCGAGCGAGAAGCCGACCACCTGGCCGACCTGCACGCGGCGGTAGTAGACCGGCGAGCCGATGTCGACCGAGCCGAGCGAATCGCCGCGCAGCACGTACTGCGTGCCTTTCTGGTCGCCCGTGACGGCGGGCGGTGACTCGAGGCCGGTGAAGTCGGTCAGCGTATCCTCCGAGCGCCCGGCGTCCACGCCGATGTACGCACCCGACAGCAGCGTGCCGAGCCCCGACACGCCGGTCGCGCCGACGCGCGGCCGCACGATCCAGAAGCGCGAGCCCTTGACCGCGAAATCCTCCGCTTCCTTCTTGAGCTGCACCTGGACGAGCACGCGCGACAGGTCCTTCGACAGCTTGATCGTCTTGACCATGCCGATCTCGACGTCCTTGTACTTGACCTGGGTCTTGCCGGGCTCGAGCCCTTCGGCGCTGTGGAAGCTGATCGTGATTTCCGGGCCGCGTTCGCGCACGGACTTGATCACGAGGCCGATGCCGATCAGCGCGGCGATCAGCGGCACGAGCCAGACGAGCGACGGCAGCCAGCCGCTTTTCGTCGAGATCGTCGGATCGGGCGGCCGGGGCGCGTCGTGCTGCGGGCCTTGTGGACTATTCATGGTGATTCCCTGAGGTTTCGACTGGATCCCAGATCAGGCGGGGATCGAACTGCATCGATGCGAGCATCGTCAGGATCACGACGGAGCCGAACGCGAGCGCGCCGGGGCCGGCCGTGATGATGGCGAGCGAACGAAAATGGACGAGCGCGACGGTCAGCGTCACGACGAAGATGTCGAGCATCGACCAGCGGCCGATGCGTTCGACGATCCGGAACAGGCGCGTGCGTTGCAGCGGCCGCCAGGCGGCGCGGCGCTGCGCGCTGATCACGAGGATCAGCAGCACGCCGAGCTTGAGCATCGGCACGAGGATGCTCGCGACGAACACGACGACGGCAAGCGGCCAGTCGCCCGAGACCCAGAAATAGATCACGCCGCTCATGATCGTGTCTTCCTGCGAGCCGACGATCGACGCGGTGCGCATGATCGGCAGCAGGTTCGCGGGAATGTAGAGGATCGCGGCGGCGAGCAGCAGCGCCCACGTGCGCATCACGCTGTTCGGCGTGCGGAAATGCAGCGCGCTGCCGCAGCGCGCGCAGTGTGCGTGCGGATGGTCGAGCGTCTGCACGAGGCCGCATGCGTGGCAGCTGGCATAGCCCTCGCGGGCGGCGGTCGGGATCGTCATCGGCGGGCGGCTTCCGGCAGCGGGGCGGCATCGTCGGGCTGTCCGGGCGAGCGGCCGGCGCGCAGGTCGTCGGCGATGTCCCACAGCGTGCGCGGATCGAACATCAGCACGACGGCGATCATCAGCGTGAGCGCGGCGAACGCGAACAGCGCGGCCTCGGGAACGACTCTTGCAAGACTCACCATCTTCACGATCGTGACGAGGATGCCGAGCATGAACACCTCGATCATGCCCCACGGCCGCACGAGCTCGATCGCGCGCAGCACCAGGTTGAAGCCGGGCGGTACGACGCCGCGCCGGATCGGCAGCAGCAGGTACAGCAGCGCGGCCATCTCGACGAGCGGGAACAGCACGGTCGAGCAGAACACCATCACGCCGACGATCGCCATGTCCTGGTGCCACAGCGAATCGATCGCGCCGATCAGCGTGGTCTGCACGCGGTTGCCGTTCACGTCCATTTCGAGGATCGGGAACGCCTGCGCGATCGAGAACGTGATCAGCGCCGCGAGCGCGAGCGCGCAGATCCGCTCGATCTGCGCGGTGCTGTTGCGATAGAGCAGCGCATCGCAGCGCGGGCAGCGCGCGATTTCACGTCCGCTCAGGCGCGGTTTGTGCAACAGTGCGTCGCACTCGTGGCAGGCAATCAGGTCGTTTCGTTGCATGGAAAAGGCAGTGGTGCGACGGCTGGGGAGACGCGTCGACGGGGCCGGAACCCGCGCCAATCTTACCAAAAGGCCTTTTTCGGCGTGTCGACGATCGCGGGTTCGGTGACCGATCGGTAACATGACAGGAAGCTGTCAGCCGGCTGGCGGGCCTGTCTTCAGAGTCCGCGCGCGTCAAAAGGTTGCGGTAGCATGGCGCCCTTGACAAGCGTCGGACGAATTTCCGACGCGGCCGTTCGCTGAACTGAGGAATCCAAGATGGCATCGAAATCGCTGCCGGCCACGCCGGTACGCTATACGCAGACGGCGATCGCGCTGCACTGGCTGATCGCGCTGCTGATCGTCTGCGCGTTCGCGCTGGGCTGGGTGATGACCGACATCCCCGGCTTCACGCCGACCAAGCTGAAGTACTTCTCGTGGCACAAGTGGATGGGCGTGACGATATTCGCGCTGGTCGTCGTCCGCGTGCTGTGGCGGGCGACCCACGTGCCGCCGGCGCTGCCGGGCGGCACGCCCGCGTGGCAGCGCGCGGCGTCGCACGGCGTGCACATCCTGCTGTACCTGCTGATGATCGTGATACCGGTGACGGGCTACCTGTACAGCTCGGCGGCGAACATCCCGGTGGTCTACCTCGGCATCGTGCCGCTGCCGCGGCTGATCGACCCCGATCCGGTGCTGAAGGAAACCTTCAAGACGCTTCACGTGTCATTGAATTACATTCTGCTTGCGCTCGTTTCGCTGCACGTGGTCGCGGCGCTCAAGCACCAGTTGTTGGACCGCGACGGCCTGCTGTCGCGGATGCTCCCCTTTGCCAAATGAAGGATCCCATGAAAGTGTCTTTCTCCCGCTCCATGCTGACCGCGTTCGCCGCGGTGTCACTTGTCGCGTCGGGCGCGGCGCTCGCCGACGTCGATCTCGCGAAGAGCAAGGTGTCCGCCGTGTCGAAGCAGATGAACGTGCCGACCGAAGGCGCGTTCAAGAAGTTTTCCGCGCAGGTGAAGTTCGACCCGGCGAAAGCCGCGCAGGGCAGCGCCCAGATGACGATCGACGTCGCGAGCTATGACCTCGGCGACAAGATGTACAACGACCAGGTCGCCGGCAAGGACTGGTTCGACGCGAAGGCGTATCCGCAGGCCACGTTCGTGTCGTCGGCGATCGCGCCGGCGGGCGGCAACAAGTACAACGTCACCGGCAAGCTGACGATCAAGGGCAAGTCCGAGAACGTCACGGTGCCCGTCACGGTCACGCAGAGCGGCGCGACGCAGACCTTCGACGGCGTGCTGCCGATCAAGCGCTCGGCGTTCAACGTCGGCACCGGCGAGTGGAAGGACACGTCGGTCGTCGCGGACGAAGTGCAGATCAAGTTCCATCTCGTCGCCACCAAGTAAGCGGCGGACTGTCGCCTCACCCGAATGCCGCGCGAGGGCGCGGCGCCGTTCCAAGGAGAAAAGGTTTGAAAAAGCAACTGATCATCGCCGCAGGCGCGCTGGCAGCGTCGCTGTCGTTCTCGGCATTCGCCGAAAGCGTCACGTACCAGTTCGACCCGAGCCACACGTACCCGAGCTTCGAGGCTGACCACATGGGCGGCCTGTCGGTCTGGCGCGGCAAGTTCGACAAGTCGAGCGGCACCGTGACGCTCGACCGCGCGGCGAAGACCGGTACGGTCGACGTGACGACCGACATCGCGTCGATCCACACCGGCAGCACGAAGCTCGACGAGCATCTGCAGACGGCCGAGTTCTTCGACGTCGCCAAGTTCCCGCAGGCGAACTACAAGGGCGCGATCAAGTTCGACGGCGACAAGCCTGTGTCGGTGGTCGGCAACCTGACGCTGCATGGCGTAACGAAGCCGGTGACGCTGAAGATCGATTCGTTCAAGTGCATGCCGCACCCGATGCTCAAGCGTGAAGTGTGCGGCGTCGACGCGGTCGGCGAATTCGACCGCAGCGATTTCGGCCTCGACTACGGCAAGCAGTACGGCTTCAAGATGAAGACGAAGCTGCTGATCACGGCCGAAGCGCTCAAGCAGCAGTAAGCCCGCCGGTCGGGCCGGCCTTCGCGCCGGCCCGTCGCGAGCCCGCCGCCGCGTTCCCGTCAGGGGGCGCGGCGGTTTCTATTTACGCGCCTATAATCGCCCGAGCGCCGTACCCGGCGCCGGGCAGGCCGACGGCGCGCGAGCGGCCGCCTCGAACAGAACGTACAACGACAAGGAGATCGCCGATGCATGCCGTCACGCAGTCCCGTTCCATTGCCTCGTCGCCGCGCGTGTGGCGCGCGGTGGTCGCCGCGTCGATCGGCAATGCGCTCGAGTGGTTCGACCTCGTCGTCTACGGCTTCTTCGCGGTGACGATCTCGAAGCTGTTCTTTCCGGCCGGCAACGACACCGTGTCGCTGCTGCTCACGCTCGGCACGTTCGGCGTGTCGTTCTTCATGCGCCCGCTCGGCGCGATCGTGCTCGGCGCGTATGCCGACCGCGCCGGCCGCAAGGCCGCCCTCACGCTGTCGATCCTGCTGATGATGGGCGGCACGCTGATCATCGCGGTGCTGCCGACCTACGAGACGATCGGCGTCGCGGCGCCGGTGATCCTCGTCGCCGCGCGGCTGATGCAGGGTTTCTCCGCCGGCGGCGAGTTCGGCAGCGCGACCGCGTTCCTCGCCGAGCACGTGCCGGGCCGGCGCGGCTTCTTCGCGAGCTGGCAGGTCGCGAGCCAGGGGCTCACGACGCTGCTCGCCGCCGGCTTCGGCACCGTGCTGAACGCGCAGCTCACGGCCGCGCAGATGGCGTCGTGGGGCTGGCGCGTGCCGTTCTTCTTCGGCCTGCTGCTCGGGCCGGTTGCGTACTACATCCGCACGAAGGTCGACGAGACCCCCGAATTCCTCGCGGCGGAAGGCACCGCGAACCCGCTGCGCGACACGTTCGCGTCGCACAAGGCGCGCCTCGTCGCCGCGATGGGCGTGGTCGTGCTCGGCACGGTCGCGACCTATCTCGTGCTGTTCATGCCGACCTACGGCGTGAAGCAGCTCGGCCTCGCGCCGTCGGCCGCGTTCGCGGCGATCCTGGTGGTCGGCGTGATCCAGATGGCGTTCGCGCCGCTCGTCGGCCACTGGTCGGACACCTACGGCCGCGTGCGCGTGATGATTGCGCCGGCCATCGGCATCCTCGTGCTGATCTATCCGGCGTTCGCGTACCTGGTCGCGCATCCGGGCTTCGGCACGCTGATCGCGCTGCAGGTGCTGCTCGCGTTCCTGATGACGGGCTACTTCGCGGCGCTGCCGGGTTTGCTGTCGGAAGTGTTTCCGGTGCAGACGCGCACGACCGGGATGTCGCTCGCGTACAACGTCGCGGTGACGATCTTCGGCGGCTTCGGGCCGTTCATCATCGCGTGGCTGATCAAGGCGACCGGAATGAAGACCGCGCCGAGCTTCTACCTGATGTTCGCGGCCGTGCTGAGCCTCGTGGCGCTGGTCGTGCTGCGCAAGCGGTTCGGGTTCCGGTAACGGGACGGGCGGCGCGTATCAGTTGCCGGCGCGCTCGCACACCGGTTGCGCGGGCATCAGCTGCGGTTTGGCTTCGACGGTCCGCACCGGGCGCCCGGCGAGCGCCGCCAGCGCCTGACCGAGCTGCCAGTCGGTGGCCGTGCCGAACTCGCGCTGCGGCAGCGCCGCGCTCTTCGCCGTATCGATCTTCGCGAGCGCCCGCTGCTCGCGCAGCGTCTGCCGTTCCTTGCGCACCTTCGCGAACGGATCGGGCGCCAGCCGGTCCGCATACGGCGCGCGGGCGAGATCGGCTTCCCGGTACCACAGCAGCACGCCGTCGACGTCCGAGTCGCGGCGCGGCGGCACGAGCCAGTCCGGCACGACGCCGTAGCCGTCCATCGGGCAGCCGTTCGGCCGCAGGTTGCGCGCGTACGTGAAATTCAGACGCGTGCCGTCGATCAGGTCGACACCCGTCTGCGCAAGCCCCTTCCCGTAGGTCGGCATGCCGAGCAGCTTCGCGCGGCCGAGATCCTTCAGCGCCGCCGCGGTCGCTTCGGCGGCCGACGCGCTCTGTCCGTCGACGAGCACGACGAGCGGCACGGTGCGCCACCAGTCGTCGGCCTGCAGCGGCGCGAGCGGATCCTGGCCGTGCATGACCGGCAATGCGTAGTCGGGCCAGTTGGTCGTGTAGCGGCGGCGGTTGGCGTCGCCGCGCTCGACCGTCACCATCGCGGTGCGGTCGCGGCCCGCGAACAGCGCGGTGATGCCGATCGCCGCATTGAGCGCGCCGCCGCCGTTGATGCGCAGGTCGAGGATCACGCCTTTCACCGCCGGCCCCGCGCGGCGCGCGGCCTGCACCGCGTCGATGTAGTCGCCGACCGCCGGTTCGGGGAAGCTCGACAGCCGCGTGTACAGGATGTCGCCGTCGAGGCGTTTCGCGATCGCCGGATGGGGCTTGAGGATCGTCCGCACGGGCGCGAAGCTCAGCACCGCGTGCGACGGGCCGCGCCGGACCGTGAGTTTCAGCGGCACGCCTGCGTCGCCTTTGGCGAGTCTGGTCAGGTCGGCCGGGTCGATGCCGACGACGCTCGTATCGTTCATCGCGACGACGAGATCGTCGGGGCGCACGCCGACCTTTTCCGCGGGCGCGTCGGGAATCACGTCGACGATGTGCAGCCCGTCGGGCCGCGTCTCGAACACGATGCCGATGCCGGGCGTGCCGTCGCGCGCGCGCCGTTCGTCGTCGCGCCGCTCCTGCTCCTCCTTCGCGTCGAAGAAACGTGCGTACGGCAGCGTCTTGATTCCCGCGTGGGTCGTTGCGTCGAGCAGTGCGCCGATGTCGACGTCGGTCAGGTGCTGCCGCTTCAGGATTTCCACCGCTGCCTTGAGCTCGCAGATCTGCGGCTCCCAGTCGGGCGGGCAGGGCGAGGGCGGCTGGGCGGCGGCGGGCGAAGCGGCAGAAGCGGCAGAAGCGGCAGAAGGGGCAGAAGGGGCAGAAGGGGCAGAAGGGGCAGAAGGGGCAGAAGGGGCAGAAGGGGCAGAAGGGGCAGAAGCGAGCGGGGTGGACGCCGGCTGTTGCGCACCGACGGATGACGCGCACGGCAGGAGCGCGGCCGTGACGGCGGCGCAAACGGCAAGGCGAAGCACGACACGCGTGGGAGGCATCATCGGGACCGCACGTTTGAACGGAGGGCGAAGGCGCTGTCCCGCTGACGCACGGCCGGCGGGTGGGCGCGGCGGGACGGTCACGATTGTAGCCGACGTGCGTGACCGGGCAGGGCGAGCGGGCGGCGCGATGCGCGGCGGTGGCGCGGGCATGAAAAAGCCGGCCCAACCGGGCCGGCTTTTCGTCTGTGCCGAAGCAGCGTGGCGCTTAAACCTGCGCGCCTGCGTTCGGATCGTCCGGATCGTGCGCGGACTTCTTTTCCTTGATCAGGTCTTCACGCTTGATGCCGAGCCACATCGCGAGCGAGCCCGCGACGAACACCGACGAGTAGATGCCGAACATGATGCCGACCGTCAGCGCGAGTGCGAAGTAGTGCAGCGTCGGGCCGCCGAAGAAGAACATCGACAGCACCATCATTTCGGTCGACGTGTGCGTGATGATCGTGCGCGACATCGTGGTCGTGATCGCGTGGTTGATCACTTCCTGCACGCTCATCTTGCGTTCGCGGCGGAACGTTTCGCGGATCCGGTCGAAGATGACGACCGACTCGTTGACCGAGTAGCCGAGCACCGCGAGGATCGCCGCGAGCACCGCCAGCGAGAACTCCCACTGGAAGAACGCGAAGAAGCCGAGAATGATCACGATGTCGTGCAGGTTGGCGATGATGCCGGCCACCGCGTACTTCCACTCGAAGCGGAACGACAGGTAGATCACGATGCCGATCACGACGCACGCGAGCGCGAGCAGGCCGTCGGTCGCGAGTTCCCGGCCGACCTGCGGGCCGACGAACTCGACGCGCTGCAGCGTGACGTCCGGGTTCTGCGCCTTCAGCGCGCCCATCACCTGGTCGCTCTGCTGCGCGGACGTGAGGCCTTCCTTCAGCTGCAGGCGGATCAGCACGTTGCGCGACGTGCCGAAGTTCTGCACCTGCGCGTCGGCGTAGCCGAGCTTGCCGAGCGTCGCGCGCACCGGTTCGAGTTCAGCGGCCTGCTGGTACTGCACCTCGATCACCGTCCCGCCGGTGAATTCGACGGACAGGTGCAGCCCGCGGTGGAACAGGAAGAACACGGCGGCGAGGAACGTGACCAGCGAGATCACGTTGAACACCAGCGCGTGCCGCATGAACGGAATGTCTTTACGGATGCGGAAAAATTCCATGGTCTTCTCCGGGGCCTTATTGGGTCGAGCCCGGTTTCTTCGGCGACACGCCCTGCTGCGCGCGATTGCGCAGCTGCGGCTTGCCGGCGCGCGGCGCGTTGCCCTTCGCGGGGGCGGCGAGCTTCGCGGCGCGTGCGGTGTCGGTCGATTCGTCGGCGTCGGTGAACGACGCGGCGGCAGCGGCGCCTTCCGGCTTCCACACCTGGCCGATCGCGAGCGACTTCAGCTTCTTGCGGCCGCCGTACCAGAGGTTGACGATCCCGCGCGAGAAGAACACCGCGGAGAACATCGACGTCAGGATACCGAGGCAGTGCACGATCGCGAACGCGCGAACCGGGCCCGAGCCGAACGCGAGCAGCGCGAGGCCGGCGATCAGCGTCGTGACGTTCGAGTCGAGAATCGTCGCCCACGCATGCGCGTAGCCGGCCTGGATGGCGGTCTGCGGCGGCTGGCCGGCGCGCAGTTCTTCACGCACGCGCTCGTTGATCAGCACGTTCGCGTCGATCGCCATACCGAGCGCGAGCGCGATGGCGGCGATGCCGGGCAGCGTCAGCGTCGCCTGCATCAGCGACAGCACGGCGACGAGCAGCAGCAGGTTCACCGACAGGCCGATCACCGAGATCACGCCGAACAGCATGTAGTACGCGATCATGAACACGGCGATCGCGCAGAAGCCCCAGATCACCGAGTGGATGCCCATCTTGATGTTGTCGGCGCCGAGGCTCGGGCCGATCGTGCGTTCCTCGATGATGTCCATCGGCGCGGCGAGCGAACCGGCGCGCAGCAGCAGCGCGAGGTCGGCCGCGGCCTGCGGCGTCGGCTGGCCGGTGATCTGGAAGCGGTCGCCGAGTTCCGACTGGATCGTCGCGACCGTCAGCACTTCGCCCTTGCCCTTCTCGAACAGCACCATCGCCATCGGCTTGCCGATGTTCTCGCGCGAGACCGCGCGCACCGAGCGGCCACCCGCCGAATCGAGGCGGATGTTGACCGACGGACGCTGGTGATCGTCGAAGCCGGCCGATGCATCGATGATGCGGTCGCCCGTGAAGATCACGTCCTTCTTCAGCAGCACCGGCGCCTGGTTGCCCTGCGTGAACAGCTCTTCACCCGGCGGCACCGGGTCGTTCGGGTTCGGGTGCGTGTTGATCGGATCGGCGAGGCGCGCTTCGAGCGTCGCGGTGCGGCCGATGATGTCCTTCGCCTTCGCGGTGTCCTGCACGCCCGGCAGCTCGACGACGATGCGGTCGCTACCTTGCTGCTGCAGGATCGGCTCGGACACGCCGAGTTCGTTCACGCGGTTGTGGAGCGTCGTCAGGTTCTGCTTGAGCGCGGCGTCCTCGACGGACTTCTGCACGGCCGGCGTGAACGTGCCGACGACCTGCGTGCCGCCGCCGCCGGGCTGGGTAGCCCATTGCAGTTCGGTGATCGACTGCGCGAGCAGCTTGCGGGCGTCTTCCGCCGTCTGTGCATCGCTGAAGTTGACGACCACGGACTGGTCGACGCGGCTCACGCCGCCGTCGCGGATGTTCTTGTCGCGCAGCAGCGTGCGCGCGTCGGACGCGTCGGAATCGAGCTTCTTCGTCAGCGCGCCCGTCATGTCGACCTGGAGCAGGAAGTGGACGCCGCCACGCAGGTCGAGGCCGAGATACATCGGCAGCGCGTGCAGGGAGGTCAGCCAGCGCGGCGACGCGCTCTGCAGGTTCAGGGCGACGACGTACTGCGGATCGTTCGGGTCGGCGTTCAGCGATTTCTGCAGCAGGTCCTTGACGCGCAGCTGCGTATCGGTGTCCTTCAGGCGCACGCGGATGTTCGCGTTGGTCGCCGTGTTCTCGAAGGTGACGTCGTCCGGCGTGATCTGCGCGGAGGCGAGCGCCGATTCGACCTGGGTCAGCGTGGTCGAGTCGAGCTTGACCGTGGCCTTGCCGCTCGACACCTGCACCGCCGGCGATTCGCCGAAGAAGTTGGGCAATGTGTACAGAAGGCCGATGGCGAGCGCCACGACCATCACGACATATTTCCAGAGTGGATAACGATTCATGAGGGAGCCGAACGGGTGGTTGGCGTGAAAGCGTCGCGTCCGGCGCCGCGGCGGCCCGCTCTCTCAGGCGGGCACGGCGCGGGGAGCCGGACGCTCGGTGAAGGGCTTACAGCGACTTGATCGTGCCCTTCGGCAGAATGGTCGTGACCGCGGCCTTCTGCACGGTGATTTCGGTGCCTTCGGCGATTTCGACGCCGATGTAGCCTTCGGTGACCTTCGTCACCTTGCCCACGAGGCCGCCGCTCGTGACGACTTCGTCGCCCTTGGCCATGGCCGCGAGCATGTTGCGGTGCTCCTTCTGACGCTTCATCTGCGGACGGATCATGATGAAGTAGAGCACGGCAAACATCAGGATGAGCGGCAGGAAGCTCATCAGGCTCGATTCGGCGCCACCGGCACCTTGGGCGAACGCGTTGGAAATGAACGGCACGTTGGTCTCTCCGTAGGGGAAGATCGAAAAATAAGCCGGTTATTCTACCACCGGCCCCATGCGCAAACGGATCGGCAAATGCGCTTTCGGATCAAGCTGTTAAAGCGCGAACCGGTACCGTTGCGACTTGTATGGAAAGGAAATTGTAATGTTTGTCGGTTCCGAGCGGCAGTTGGGACGCGCTTGTTTAGGACGAGTCCCAACAGATTTTCGATCCGTTTAGTGCTTGTCTTATCAAGGGCGGCGCGACCGTCCGTCAGTCGACCCCTCTGGCCCGATCCTCCGCGAAGCGCTGGCGGAACGCGTCGAACGTGTGGGTCTCGATCGCTTCGCGGATCTCGCTCATGAGCTGCAGGTAGTAGTGCAGGTTGTGGATCGTGTTGAGCTGGGCACCGAGGATCTCGCCCACGCGGTGCAGGTGATGCAGGTAGCCGCGCGAGAAGTTCTGGCACGTGTAGCACGTGCAGCTCGCGTCGAGCGGCTTCAGCGAGTTCTTGTGCGTCGCGTTGCGGATCTTCACGTCGCCGAAGCGCGTGAACAGCCAGCCGTTGCGTGCGTTGCGGGTCGGCATTACGCAGTCGAACATGTCGACGCCGTTGGCGACGCCCTCGACCAGATCCTCCGGCGTGCCCACGCCCATCAGGTAGTGCGGCTTGTTGGCCGGCAGCTTCGGGCCGACGTGGCGCAGCACGCGCATCATGTCTTCCTTCGGCTCGCCCACCGACAGCCCGCCGATCGCGAGGCCGTGGAAGCCGAGTTCCGCGAGGCCCGCGAGCGATTCGTCGCGCAGGTCCTCGAACATCCCGCCCTGGACGATCCCGAACAGCGCGTTCGGGTTGCCGAGCCGGTTGAACTCGTCGAGCGAGCGCTTCGCCCAGCGCAGCGACATGCGCATCGAGTCGGCCGCTTCCTTGTGCGTGGTCGGCACGCCGTTGGTCGCATACGGCGTGCACTCGTCGAACTGCATCACGACGTCGGAGTTCAGCACCTTCTGGATCTGCATCGACACTTCCGGCGACAGGAACAGCTTGTCGCCGTTGATCGGCGACGCGAACGTGACGCCGTCCTCGGTGATCTTGCGCAGGTCGCCGAGCGAGAACACCTGGAAGCCGCCCGAGTCGGTCAGGATCGGCTTGTTCCAGCCCATGAAGGCGTGCAGGCCGCCGTGCGCGTCGATCGTGTCGAGGCCCGGGCGCAGCCACAGGTGGAACGTGTTGCCGAGGATGATCTGGGCCTTGATCTCGTGCAGCTCGCGCGGCTGGATCGCCTTCACGGTGCCGTACGTGCCGACCGGCATGAAGATCGGCGTCTCGACCACGCCGTGGTTGAGCTTCACGCGGCCGCGGCGCGCACGGCCGTCGGTCGTCAGCAGTTCGAATTCGAGCCCGTTCGCCGGGCGGTCCTGCACGGGGGCGTGCGTATCAGCGTGCGTATCGTGGGATGAACCTTCGGTCATCGCGTCATTCTCCTCGCTACCGGGCTGCTCTGCATGGGATCAGAGTAACCGCTAAAGCGCTAACTCTGGATCGCAAGTCCGGCGCATGTTGGAAACGCCGCCGGAAGCCGGCGGCGGGGAAGAAAACAGGTGCGCGCCATCGTAGCGCGTGCGGCGGGAAAACGGGGGCGCGACGGCCGCGCGGTGCGGGGGCCGTCGCGCATGCCGTGCTTACGCGCCCGCCGCCTCCGGCGTGTCGCGCTGCGTGAGCAGCATCGCATCGCCGTAGCTGAAGAAGCGGTAGCGCTCGTCGATCGCGTGCCGGTACGCGGCGCGGATCGTCTCCACGCCCGCGAACGCGGACACCAGCATCAGCAGCGTCGACTTCGGCAGGTGGAAGTTCGTGACGAGCCGGTCGACCACGCGGAAACGATAGCCGGGCGTGATGAAGATGTCGGTCTCGGCCTGCGTGGCCGCGAGCGGGCGGCCCGCTTCGTCGGCCGCGCGCGCCGCGGCTTCGAGCGCGCGCATCGACGTCGTGCCGACCGCGATCACGTTGCCGCCGCGCGCACGGGTCGCGGCGATCTTGTCGACGAGCGACTGCGGCAGGTCGTACCACTCGCTGTGCATCTTGTGCTCGGCGATGTTGTCGACGCGCACCGGCTGGAACGTGCCGGCGCCGACGTGCAGCGTCAGCGTCGCGCGCTCGACGCCCATCGCGTCGAGCCGGTCGAGCATCGGCTGGTCGAAGTGCAGCCCGGCCGTGGGCGCGGCGACCGCGCCCGGGTTGCTCGCGTAGACGGTCTGGTAGCGCGTCTCGTCGGTCGCATCCGGATCGTGCTCGATATAGGGCGGCAGCGGCAGGCGGCCGTATTGCTCGATCAGGTCGAGGCACGGCGCGGGGAAGTTCAGCGTGAAAAACGGATCGACGCGCTCGCCCACCGTCACGTCGAACGCATCGGCGAGCCGCAGCGTCGTGCCGGCGCCCGGCGACTTGCTCGCGCGGATCTGCGCGAGCGCCGTGTGCGTGCCGGTCACGCGCTCGATCAGCACCTCGATCTTGCCGCCGCTGGCCTTCTGGCCGAAGAAACGCGCCTTCAGCACCTTGGTATCGTTGAAGACGAGCAGGTCGCCGGCCGCGATGCACGATGGCAGCGCGGTGAAATGGCGGTCGACCAGGCGGGCGGGCGCGACGGTGCCGTCGACCTCGAGCAGGCGGCTCGCGGTGCGATCGGGCAGCGCGGTTTGTGCAATCAGCTCGGGAGGCAGATTGAAATCGAAATCGGAAAGCGTGAACATGCGGGCTGGTTCGAAGCGGCCGGCGGGCGTCGCCGGCGGGGCGGAAACGCGTAAATCGGGCGCGCGAGCCGCTATGATGGCGGGATGCGCGGCCTGGCCGGCGTCGTTCGTTCGGACGACGTGAAAGCCGCTATTGTACTTGCCTTGCGAAGCACCCAGACGATCCGATGCCTGTGTCACCACGCCGTTCCCCCGCTGCCGTTGCCGATTCCGCCGATCCGTTCGACGCGGAAGATGTCGCGCCGCCCGCGCAACGCGCGGGCGAGCGTGATTCCGCGGAACGCGCCGCGCCGCGCCGCGCCGGCCCGAAGCGCGGCGCCGACGGCAGGCTCGCGCAGCCGGCCGCCGCCGCGCCCGATGCCGATGGCGCGGCTGACAGCGACCCGGCAGGCGCGGCCGGCGCGAAGCGCAAGAGGAAGCCCGCCGCCGATAAACCCGTGAAGACCGTCGACAAGCTCGCGAAGCTCGGTCTCACGCGCTCGATCGATCTCGTGCTGCATCTGCCGATGCGCTACGAGGACGAAACCACGCTCACGCCGATCGGCGAGCTGCTGCCGGGCGGCATCGCGCAGACCGAAGGCGTCGTGTTCGACAACGAGGTCGCGTACCGGCCGCGCCGCCAGCTGGTCGTGAAGATCCAGGACGACGACGGCGAGCATCTCGTGCTGCGCTTCCTGAATTTCTACGGCTCGCAGGTCAAGCAGATGGCCGTCGGCCAGCGGCTGCGCGTGCGCGGCGACGTGCGTGGCGGCTTCTTCGGGATGGAGATGGTGCATCCGGCGGTACGCGTGGTCGAACCGGATGCGCCGCTGCCGCAAGTGCTCACGCCCGTCTATCCGAGCACGGCCGGCGTGTCGCAGGCCTACCTGCGCAAGGCGATCGAGAACGCGGTCGAGCGCACGCCGCTGCCCGAGCTGCTGCCGCCCGAGATCCAGCGCGACTATCTGAAGCCGCTCGACGTGCCGACGCTCGAGCAGGCGGTGCGCATCCTGCACCACCCGCGCGTCGATTCCGACGAAGCCGCGCTGATGGACGGCTCGCATCCGGCGTGGACGCGCATCAAGTTCGAGGAGTTGCTCGCGCAGCAGTTGTCGCTCAAGCGCGCGCACGAGGAGCGCCGCACGCGTGCGGCGCCCGCGATGCCGCGCCGCGCCGCGAGCGATGCCGATGCCTTGACGCCCCGGCTCTACGCCGCGCTGCCGTTCACGCTGACGGGCGCGCAGGCGCGCGTCGTCGACGAAATCGCGAACGATCTTACCCTTGCGCACCCGATGCAGCGCCTGCTGCAGGGCGACGTCGGCAGCGGCAAGACGGTCGTCGCGGCGCTGGCCGCCACGCAGGCGATCGACGCCGGCTACCAGGCCGCGCTGATGGCGCCCACCGAAATCCTCGCGGAACAGCACGCGCGCAAGCTGCGCGCGTGGCTCGAGCCGCTGGGCGTCACGGTCGCGTGGCTCGCGGGCAGCCTGAAGGCGAAGGAGAAGCGCGCGGCGATCGAGGCGGCCGCGCTCGGCACCGCGCAGCTCGTGATCGGCACGCACGCGATCATCCAGGACACGGTCGAATTCGCGCGGCTCGGCCTCGTGATCGTCGACGAACAGCACCGTTTCGGCGTCGAGCAGCGGCTCGCGCTGCGTGCGAAGGCCGCGAATGCGGCCAACGGCGCGCGCGACTTCCAGCCGCACCAGCTGATGATGTCGGCCACGCCGATTCCGCGCACGCTCGCGATGACGTATTACGCCGATCTCGAAGTCTCGACGATCGACGAGCTGCCGCCGGGCCGCACGCCCGTGCTGACGCGCCTCGTCGGCGATGCGCGGCGCGAGGAGGTGATCGCCCGCGTGCGCGAGGCCGCGCTGACCGGGCGCCAGGTGTACTGGGTGTGCCCGCTGATCGAGGAGAGCGAGACGCTGCAGTTGCAGACGGCCGTCGAGACATACGAGACGCTGGCCGCCGCGCTCCCGGAACTGAAGGTCGGGCTCGTGCACGGCCGGCTGTCGCCGGCCGACAAGGCGGCCGTGATGGAAGCGTTCACGCGCAACGACGTGCAGCTGCTCGTCGCGACGACCGTGATCGAGGTCGGCGTCGACGTGCCGAACGCGTCACTGATGGTGATCGAGCACGCCGAGCGCTTCGGCCTTGCGCAGCTGCACCAGCTGCGCGGCCGGGTCGGGCGGGGCACCGCGGCGTCGGTGTGCGTGCTGCTGTACACGGGGCCGCTGTCGCTCACGGGCCGCGAGCGGCTGAAGACGATGCGCGAGACGACCGACGGCTTCGAGATCGCGCGGCGCGACCTCGAGATCCGCGGCCCCGGCGAATTCCTCGGTGCACGCCAGTCGGGCGCGGCGATGCTGCGCTTCGCGAACCTCGAGACCGACGGCTGGCTGATCGAGCCGGCCCGCGAAGCCGCGTCGCGGCTGATTGCCGCGTATCCGGAGGTCGTCACGCAGCATCTCGCGCGCTGGCTCGGTGCGCGGGAGCAGTATCTGAAGGCCTGATCCGCGGGCCGGGGCCGGATTTAAAACCGCCGTTTGACGCATTCCGATGCAGAGAAACTTGGCGAACCGGTGTCACAGGGTGTATAAATTAAACCTATCGCTTGTATATCTCTGATTGACCCACAATGACGCTGACTGAATTGAAATACATCGTCGCGGTCGCGCGCGAACGGCATTTCGGCCGCGCGGCCGAAGCATGCTTCGTGAGCCAGCCGACGCTGTCGGTGGCGATCAAGAAGCTCGAAGACGAGCTCAACGTGCAGATTTTCGAACGCGGCGCGAGCGAAGTGAGCGTCACGCCGATCGGTGACCAGATCGTCACGCAGGCGCAGCGCGTGCTCGAGCAGACCTTCGCGATCAAGGAGATCGCGAAGCAGGGCAAGGATCCGCTGGTCGGCCCGTTCCGCCTCGGGGTGATCTACACGATCGGGCCCTATCTGCTGCCGACGCTCGTCAAGCAGATGATCCAGCGTGTCCCGCAGATGCCGCTGATGCTGCAGGAAAACTACACGCTGAAGCTGCTCGAACTGCTCAAGCAGGGCGAGATCGACGCCGCGATCATGGCGCTGCCGTTTCCGGAAACCGGCCTGATGGTGCGCCCGCTGTACGACGAGCCGTTCGTCGTCGCGCTGCCCGCCGGCCATCCGTGGGAGAAGCGCGAGGAAATCGACGCCGAGGATCTCAAGCAGGAAACCATGCTGCTGCTCGGCAACGGCCACTGCTTCCGCGATCACGTGCTCGGCGTGTGCCCGGAGCTGATGCGCTTCTCGCAGACGGCCGACGGCATCCAGAAGACCTTCGAGGGCTCGTCGCTCGAGACGATCCGCCACATGGTCGCAAGCGGTGTCGGCATCACCGTGCTGCCGCGGATGTCGGTCGCCGAGGTCGGCCCGCGCGCGAACGGCCCCGATGCCGAACTGCTGTCGTACGTGCCGTTCAACGAGCCGGTGCCCGACCGCCGCGTGGTGCTCGTGTGGCGCAAGAGCTTCACGCGGATGCCCGCGATCGACGCGATCAGCGACGCGATTTCCGCGTGCGAGCTGCCGGGGGTCGCGAAGCTCGATATGCCGGCGACCATGAACTGAGCACGCTCCAGCATGCGCGTGTGGCGGCACGATGAACGGGGTCTTGCGACCCCGTTTATTTTTCTCTATCGAATAGATGAAATTTATCAAATTCAATCAATCGATAGATGTAGATAGAATCTTCTCCATGGATCGGCGTGATGTCGACGACCGATCAGCACGTTGAATGCAAGCGTCAAAGGAGGATGTCATGATGCGGTCGGTATTGCAGCACGCGCAGCGGAACATCCCGTCGCGCGACGCGGTCGTACATCGCGCCAGGGCGGCGGTTCGCAGCCTGCGTCCGATTGCGTTCGCGTACCTGGCGGATCGTGTGTATGGCGGATGAGTGCCGCCGCACGCCGGTCCTGTGTTCCCCCGACTAACTGCCGCCGAGCCATGAGGGAGCATTGCATGTCCGATACCCGAAAAGCCGACCGCCTCGCCGGCACGACGACTGCCGGCAGCCGCTTTCCCGAGCGCCCCGCCTGCGGCGCGTCGCAGCGGGAAAGCGGGTCGCAGGCCGCGCACGACGTCCCGTAGTACGACAGGAGGAACCGCCTGTTCCGTTTCATCCCCCCGCAATGCTCCACGAACCGCGCCTGGCACGTGGGGGCCTATGAGCAAGACAAGGAGAAAAAGCATGTCGAACGAAACGAAGTGCCCGTTCAACCACACCGCTGGTGGCGGCACGACGAACAAGGACTGGTGGCCGAATCAGCTGAACCTGAACGTCCTGCATCGGCATTCGGCGCTGTCCGATCCGATGGACCCGGATTTCGACTACGCCGCAGCGTTCAAGAAGCTTGACCTCGAGGCGGTGAAGAAGGACCTGCACGCACTGATGACGGCGTCGCAGGACTGGTGGCCGGCCGACTTCGGCCACTACGGCGGCCTGTTCGTCCGCATGGCCTGGCACAGCGCCGGCACGTACCGCACGGCCGACGGCCGCGGCGGCGCGGGCGGCGGGCAGCAGCGCTTCGCGCCGCTCAACAGCTGGCCGGACAACGTCAGCCTCGACAAGGCGCGCCGCCTGCTGTGGCCGATCAAGCAGAAGTACGGCCGCAACATCTCGTGGGCCGACCTGCTGATCCTGACCGGCAACGTCGCGCTCGAATCGATGGGCTTCAAGACCTTCGGCTACGCCGGCGGCCGCGTCGATACGTGGGAACCGGACGACGTGTACTGGGGTTCGGAAAAGATCTGGCTGGAACTGAGCGGCGGCCCGAACAGCCGCTACTCGGGCAAGCGCGAACTCGAAAGCCCGCTCGCCGCGGTGCAGATGGGCCTGATCTACGTGAACCCGGAAGGCCCGGACGGCAACCCCGACCCGGTCGCCGCCGCGCATGACATCCGCGAGACGTTCGCGCGCATGGCGATGAACGACGAAGAGACGGTCGCGCTGATCGCGGGCGGCCATACGTTCGGCAAGACGCACGGCGCCGGTCCGGCCTCGAACGTCGGCCCCGAGCCGGAAGCCGCGGGCCTCGAAGAGCAGGGGCTCGGCTGGAAGAGCACGTTCGGCACGGGCAAGGGCAAGGATGCCATCACGAGCGGCCTCGAAGTCACGTGGACGTCGACGCCGACGCAGTGGAGCAACGACTTCTTCAAGCACCTGTTCAGCTACGAGTGGGAGCTCACGAAGAGCCCGGCCGGCGCGCACCAGTGGGTCGCGAAGGACGCAGGCGAGGTGATTCCGGATGCATTCGACGCGTCGAAGAAGCATCGCCCGACGATGCTGACGACCGACCTGTCGCTGCGTTTCGATCCGGCCTACGAAAAGATTTCGCGCCGTTTCTACGAGAACCCGGCCGAGTTCGCCGACGCGTTCGCACGCGCGTGGTTCAAGCTCACGCACCGCGACATGGGCCCGCGTTCCCGCTATCTCGGCCCGGACGTGCCGGCGGAACACCTGCTGTGGCAGGACCCGATCCCGGCCGTCGATCACCCGCTGATCGACGCCGCCGACGTCGCCGAGCTGAAGGCGAAGGTGCTGGCTACGGGCCTGTCGGTGTCGCAGCTCGTGTCGACCGCATGGGCGTCGGCTGCGACGTTCCGCGGGTCGGACAAGCGCGGCGGCGCGAACGGTGCGCGTATCCGCCTGGCGCCGCAGAAGGACTGGGAAGTGAACCGTCCGGCTGAACTCGCGAAGGTGCTCGAGACGCTCGAAGGCGTGCAAAAGGCGTTCAACGACGCGCAGACGAGCGGCAAGAAGGTGTCGCTGGCCGACCTGATCGTGCTGGCCGGTGCGGCCGGCGTCGAGCAGGCCGCGAAGAATGCGGGTATCGCCGTGACGGTGCCGTTCGCACCGGGCCGTGCGGATGCGTCGCAGGAAGAGACCGATGTCGAAGCGATGGCCGTGCTCGAGCCGGTGGCGGACGGGTTCCGCAACTACCTGAAGAGCGCATACAAGACGCCGGCCGAGGCACTGCTGGTCGACAAGGCGCAACTGCTGACGCTGACCGCGCCCGAGATGACGGTGCTCGTCGGTGGCCTGCGCGTGCTGGGGGCGAACGCCGGCGATGCGAAGCGTGGCGTGTTCACCGACCGTCCGGAAGCGCTGACGAACGACTTCTTCGTGAACCTGCTCGACATGGGCACGGAATGGAAGCCGGTGTCGGCCGCGAACGACGTGTTCGAAGGGCGCGATCGGGCGACGGGCCAGGTCAAGTGGACGGGCTCGCGCGTCGACCTGATCTTCGGCTCGCATGCGCAACTGCGTGCGCTGGCCGAGGTGTACGGCAGCGCGGATGCGAAGGAGAAGTTCGCGCACGACTTCGTCGCGGCCTGGAACAAGGTGATGAACCTGGACCGCTTCGACCTCGCGTAAGCGTCGCCGCGCGGTAGTGCGGTGAGGCATTAACGGGAAACGGCCGGTCGTCCAACCGGCCGTTTCTTCCTGACCCTGAGTGTTGTTGAAGGAGTGACGATCATGACGCAAATGATGTTGAAAACGCGCGCTGTACTGGCGTCGCCGGCAGAGGTCGCGCGATACGTCGTCGGATCCGCCATCGTCATCGGCGGGGCGGCCGAACTGGTGTCGCAGGCGCTGCATGCGATCGCGGCCGCCTGAGCGAGGCGTTTCGCTCGCCACGCGCGTGCGGCAGGTGTGGTATCAATAGGCAGGTAGTCCGATTCACTTTCATTGCTCTGTTTCATTGAATAAGGAGTACGGAACATGGCCAGGAAAACTCAAGCTGCCCAGATCAACATCGGCATCAGCGACAAGGACCGCAAGAAGATCGCGGAAGGCCTGTCGCGCCTGCTTGCCGATACGTTCACGCTGTACCTGAAGACCCACAATTTCCACTGGAACGTCACGGGCCCGATGTTCAACACGCTGCACCTGATGTTCGAGGAGCAGTACAACGAACTGTGGCTCGCGGTCGATTCGGTTGCCGAACGCATTCGCACGCTCGGCGTCGTCGCGCCGGGCACCTTCGGCGATTTCGCGAAACTGTCGTCGGTGCCGGAAGCGAACGGTGTGCCCGCTGCCGAAGACATGATCCGCCAGCTCGTCGAAGGGCACGAGGCCGTCGTGCGTACCGCACGTGCGATTTTTCCGCTTGCCGATGCGGCGAGCGACGAGCCGACCGCCGACCTGCTGACGCAGCGCCTGCAGATTCATGAAAAAACCGCGTGGATGCTGCGGTCGTTGCTCGCGTAGGCGTGCAACGCGCGGCAGGCTGGCCGAAGCCTGCGCATCGTGACTCCGGCCCTGATTGATCCGCCCTAGTCGGGCCGAACCCAGTCGGGCGCTTTGCGCGGATCCGTGCGTGCGCTGGCTCTGTCCCTTGATTGATGCGCGTTGCAGCTCGGCCACGTGCGGCGGGCGCGGGCAGCGCGCCGGCGTCCGGCCGCGATCGCCCGCGGGCCTTGCCGACATGACGCGAAGCACCGCTCGGCTCTAAAATGCCGGGGTTATCTTCCCGGTGCTTCGCCATGCTTGCCCGCTTTCCCCTGTATCTGCGGCTCGTCCGGATGGACAAGCCGATCGGCAGCCTGCTGCTGCTGTGGCCGACGCTCAACGCGCTGTGGATCGCGTCCGACGGCCATCCGCGCTGGCCGCTGCTCGTGATCTTCTCGCTCGGCACGCTGCTGATGCGTTCGGCCGGCTGCGCGATGAACGATTACGCCGACCGCGACTTCGACCGCCACGTGAAGCGCACGGCCGACCGGCCGCTGACGTCGGGCAAGATCCGCGCATGGGAAGCCATCGCGATCGCGGTCGGGCTCGCCTTCATCTCGTTCCTGCTGATCCTGCCGCTCAACACGCTGACGAAGCAGCTGTCCGTCGTCGCGCTATTCGTCGCGGGCTCGTATCCGTTCATGAAGCGCTTCTTCGCGATTCCGCAGGCCTATCTGGGCATCGCGTTCGGCTTCGGCATCCCGATGGCGTTCGCGGCCGTGCAGGACACGGTGCCGACGATCGCGTGGGTGATGCTGATCGCGAACATTTTCTGGTCGGTCGCGTACGACACCGAATACGCGATGGTCGATCGCGACGACGACATCAAGATCGGCATCCGCACGTCCGCGCTGACGTTCGGCCGCTTCGACGTCGCGGCCGTGATGCTGTGCTACGCGGTGACGCTCGGCATCTACGTGTGGATCGGCGTGACGCTCGGCTTCGGCCTCGCATACTGGGCCGGCTGGGCGGCGGCGGCCGGCTGCGCGCTGTATCACTACACGCTGATCAAGGACCGCGAGCGGATGCCGTGCTTTGCGGCGTTCCGGCACAACAACTGGCTCGGCGGCGTGCTGTTCGCCGGGATCGCCGTGCACTACCTGCTGGCGGGGAGCTGAATGTCGCGATCTCACCGCAGGCGGTAGGCGATGCGGGGCGCGGTACCAACAAAAAAGCGGCCTGGGCCGCTTTTTTGTTGGTCGTGCACATCAGTATGACGGGGCGGGGCGTCCAACGCATACAGCGAGCGCCGGGGCGGCACCGCCGGCGCGCTTACGCGCGGCCGAGCTCGTCGCCCATTTCCTTCGCGCGCGCTTCGGCCGCGAGTGCACCGCGCACGATCGCATCCTTCACGCCTTGCGCGTCGAACGACGCGAGCGCGGCGGCCGTCGTGCCGCCCTTCGACGTCACGCGCTCGCGCAGCACGCTCGCCGGCTCGCCCGATTGCGCGGCCAGTTGCGCGGCACCCGTGAACGTCGCGACCGCGAGCGCACGGCCTTGTTCGTCGTTCATGCCGAGCTGGCGCGCGGCTTCCTGCAGCGCTTCGATGAAATAGAACACGTACGCGGGGCCGCTGCCCGAAATGGCCGTGACGGCGTCGAGCTTCGACTCGTCATCGAACCACACGATTTCACCGACTGCACCCAGCACGTTCGACGCGAGTTCGCGGCCCGCCGCGTCGACGCCCGGCAGCGCCGCGAGGCCCGTCACGCCCATGCCGACGAGCGCCGGCGTGTTCGGCATTGTGCGCACGACGCGCGCGTAGTCGCCGAGCCAGCGTGCGAGATCGCTGCCGCGGATCCCGGCCGCGATGCTGATCACGAGTTGCGTCTTCAGGTGCGGTGCGAGTGCCTGCGCGACGTCCTTCAGCACCTGCGGCTTCACCGCGAGCACGACCGCGTCGTAGTCGGCGAGCGCCGCGTCGATGGCCGCGCCGGTGCGCACGCCGAACTGCTGGGCGGCGCGCGCGCGCACCTCTTCGTTGACGTCGATGGCATACAGGCCGTCAGCGGCGACGCCGCGCTTGATCAGGCCGCCGATCAGGGCCGCGGCCATGTTGCCGCCGCCGATGAATGCGATTTTCATGATGTCGGATTGAGCGAGTGAGTGAACGGAAAGGCGTAAAAGGGCGTGGCGTTCAGTGCGAGTAATCGCGCGCGCCGAAGATCGCGGTGCCGACGCGCACGATCGTCGCGCCTTCGAGCACGGCCGCGTCGAGATCGGCGGACATGCCCATCGACAACGTGTCGAGCGGCAGGCCGTCGGCACGCAACGTGTCGAACAGCGCACGCAGCGCTCGATGCGGCGCGCGTTGCGCGTCGGTATCGCCGGCCGGTTCGGGAATCGCCATCAGCCCGCGCAGCCGCAGCGACGGCAGCGCGGCGACCGCGCGCGCAACCTCGGCCACGTCGGCCGGCGCAACGCCGCTCTTCGACGCCTCGCCGCTGATGTTCACCTGCACGCAGATGTTGAGCGGCGGCAGGTGCGCGGGGCGCTGTTCCGACAGGCGCTGCGCGATCTTCAGCCGGTCGACCGAATGGACCCAGTCGAAGCGTTCGGCAACCGGGCGCGTCTTGTTCGATTGCAGCGGCCCGATGAAATGCCATTCGAGGTCCGCACGCAGGTCGGCGAGCGCGTCGATCTTGTCGATCGATTCCTGCACGTAGTTTTCGCCGAAGGCACGCTGCCCGGCCGCATGCGCGGCGCGCACGTCGTCGGCGGGAAACGTTTTGGACACGGCGAGCAGCGACACGGTGGCGGGATCGCGGCCGGCCGCGCGGGCGGCGTCGGCGATGCGGCGATGAACGGAGGCGAGACGGGCGGCGAGATCGGACATGACGGGCACGAAAGCAGGCACGGAAGCGGGCATGGTGCGGATGCGCCGCGGCACGCGACGCATCGATTCGCCCATTATACGGACGCCGTGCGCGAGGCCCAGCGTTCCCCCGTCATTCGTATGAGCACGCGCTAGCCGTACAGCAGATGCTCGACGAGCTGGATCCAGTGGGTGACCGGAATCTGCGTGCCGCTCTGCAGGTGCGCGATGCAGCCGATATTGCCGGAGACGATCATCTGCGGTTCGAGCGCCTGCAGCTTCAGCAGCTTCTGCTTGCGCAACCGGTACGACAGCGACGGCTGCGTCAGCGAATAGGTGCCGGCCGACCCGCAGCACAGATGGCTGTCGGCCGGCAGCCGCACGTCGATGCCGAGCGTCTCGAGCAGGCGTTCGACCTTGCCGCGCGACTGCTGGCCGTGCTGCAGCGTGCACGGCGGGTGGTACGCGACCGTATGGATCGCGCGGCGCCGCGCGAGCGTCGCGAGCTCGGCCTCGAACGCGAGCAGCACGTCGGAGATGTCGCGCGTGAGCGACACGATGCGCTGCGCCTTCTCCGCGTAGGCCGGGTCGTCGCGCAGCAGGTGCGCGTATTCGAGCACCGTCGCGCCGCAGCCCGATGCGTTCATCACGATCGCCTCGACACCCTGTTCGACATGGGGCCACCACGCGTCGATGTTGCGGCGCGCGTCGTCGAGCGCTTCGTCGTGATAGTTCAGGTGCAGGCGGATCGCGCCGCAGCAGCCCGCGTCGGGCGAGACGACCGTCTCGATGCCGAGCGCGTCCAGCACGCGCGCGGTCGCGATGTTGATGTTCGGCAGCATCGACGGCTGCACGCAGCCGCCGAGCATCAGCATCTTGCGCGTATGCGTGAGGTGCGGCCATTCGAGCAGCCGCGTGCGCGGCGGCACCTTGTCGCGCAGCCGCTTCGGCAGCAGCGGCCGCACGTGCTGACCGAGCCGCATCACCGGCGAGAACAGCGCCTCGTTCGGCACCAGGCTCGCGAGCAGGCGGCGCACGAGACGCTGCTGCGCCGGGCGCTGCACCTGCGCCTCGACGTGCTTGCGGCCGATCTCGACGAGACGGCCGTACTGGACGCCGGACGGGCAGGTCGTCTCGCAGCTGCGGCACGTGAGGCAGCGGTCGAGGTGCTGCTGCGTGCTGCGCGTGACGGGTGCGCCTTCGACCATCTGCTTGATCAGGTAGATCCGGCCGCGCGGGCCGTCGAGTTCGTCGCCGAGCAACTGGTAGGTCGGGCAGGTCGCGGTACAGAACCCGCAATGCACGCACTTGCGCAATATCGCGTCGGCTTCGTCGCCGTCGGGCGTATTGCGGATGAAATCGGCGAGGTTCGTTTGCATCGAGCCCTCAGAGATCGGGGTAGAGCCGGCCGCGGTTGAAGATGCGCGCGGGATCGAACGCGGCCTTCAGCCCGCGGTGGATTTTCATCATCGGGGCGGGGAGCGGCGTGAACACGCCCGCGCTGCGGTCGTACGCGTCGCCCGCACGGAACAGCGTCGCGTGGCCGCCGGCCTGCTTCGCGCTCATTCGCACGGTCTGCGCGTCGGCGTCGGTGATCCACCAGCGCTGCGCGCCGCCCCATTCCATCAGCTGGGTGCCGGGCAGGTGCATCGGTTCGGTGATCGACGGCAGCGCGAGGCGCCACAGCGCATAGCCGGGCGGGATGCCGTTGAAGAACGGGTCGGTATGCTCGCGCAGGCCGGCCCAGAAGCGTTCGGCCTCGACCGCGTCGACGACTTCGCCGCCGAGCAGCGTCTTCGCGGATTTCACGGCCGCTTCGGCGCCCGACAGGCGCAGCACGAGCGTGCCGTTGCGCCAGCCGCTCGCGCTGACGGGCAGCGGATGGCCGCCCCATTCGTTGAGCTTGCGCACCGCGTCGGTCGCGGTCATCTCGAACTTCAGCGTGACTTCGGCGACGGGCATCGGCAGCACCTTGATCGACAGGTCGAGCATCAGCCCGAGCGTGCCGAGCGCGCCGGCCATCAGCCGCGACACGTCGTAGCCGGCGACGTTCTTCACGACCTGACCGCCGAAACGCAGCATTTCGCCGCGGCCGTTCATCAGCGTGACGCCGAGCACGAAATCGCGCGGCGCGCCGCAGGTGGCGCGCCGCGGGCCCGCCAGGCCGGCCGCGACGCAGCCGCCGACGGTGGCCGCGCGGCCGAAGTGCGGCGGCTCGAACGGCAGCATCTGGCCGCACTCGGCGAGGACGGTTTCAAGCTGCGCGAGCGGCGTGCCCGCGCGGACCGTGACGACGAGTTCGGCCGGGTCGTACGACACGACGCCCTGAAACGCGCGCGTGTCGAGTATTTCGCCCTCGAGCGCCTGGCCGTACCAGTCCTTGGTGCCGCCGCCGCGAATCCGCAGCGGCCGGCCGTCGGCACTGGCGGCGCGGATACGCTCGGCCCATCCGGCGACGATGTCGTCCTCTTCCATGTTCTGTTGCTGCCTCGACTTGTTGTTCGGTCGATTGTACCGGGGTGGCGCGAATCCACATCGCGACTATCCCTAAGCCCCGTATTGCAGGCCGCAAGCTTGCGCCGTCGCGCGAACGGGCCGCGCGGGCGCGACCCGCCGCCGCGATCCGCCCGCCGGCACCGGCCGCGTACCGAGGGTGAGGCTCAGAAGCGCGGCAGGTCGGGGTGCGGCAGCAGCCCGCCGCGCACGTGCTGGCGACCGTACTCGGCACAGCGCGCCCGGGTCGGGATGCCCTTGTCCGGGTTCAGCAGCCCCGCCGGATCGAACGCGCGCTTGACCGCGAAGAACGCATCGCGCTCCTGCGGCGAGAACTGTACGCACATCGAATTGAGCTTCTCGATGCCGACGCCGTGCTCGCCCGTCACGCTGCCGCCGAATTCCACGCAGCATTCGAGGATTTCCGCGCCGAACTGCTCGGCACGGTGCAGTTCGTCCGGATCGTTCGCGTTGTACAGGATCAGCGGATGCATGTTGCCGTCGCCCGCATGGAACACGTTGATGCAGCGCAGCCCGTAGCGCGTTTCGAGCTGCTCGATGCGCGCGAGCAGCGGGCCGATCGCGCGGCGCGGCACGGTGCCGTCCATGCAGTAATAGTCGGGCGAAATACGGCCGGCGGCCGGGAACGCGTTCTTGCGGCCCGACCAGTAGCGCAGCCGCTCGCTCTCGTTGCGCGACACCTGGATGCGCGTCGCGCCATGCTCGCGCAGCACGGCCGTCATCCGCACGATCTCTTCGGCGACTTCTTCCGGCGTGCCGTCCGATTCGCACAGCAGGATCGCCTTCGCGTCGAGGTCGTAGCCGGCATGCGTGAAGGACTCGACGGCCTGCGTGGCCGGCTTGTCCATCATTTCGAGCCCGGCCGGGATGATCCCCGACGCGATGATCGCCGCGACGGCCTCGCCGCCCTTGACGACGTCGTCGAAGCTCGCCATCACGAGCTGGGCCGTTTGCGGCTTCGGGATCAGTTTCACCGTGACCTCGGTGACGATCGCGAACATCCCTTCGCTGCCGATCATCACGGCGAGCAGGTCGAGGCCCGGCATGTCGAGCGCGAGCGAGCCGAATTCGACGATCTCGCCGTCGATCGTCACCGCACGCACGCGCATCACGTTGTGCACGGTCAGCCCGTATTTCAGGCAGTGGACGCCGCCGGAATTCTCCGCGACGTTGCCGCCGATCGTGCACGCGATCTGCGACGACGGATCGGGCGCGTAATACAGGCCGTACGGCGCGGCGGCTTCCGAGATCGCAAGGTTGCGCACGCCGGGCTGCACGGTTGCCGTGCGGGCGTAAGGATCGACTTCGACGATGCGCGTGAAGCGCGCCAGCGACAGCACGACGCCGAGCGCCATCGGCAGCGCGCCGCCCGACAGGCTCGTGCCCGCGCCGCGCGGCACGATCGGCACTTCCATGCGGCGGCAGATCTGCACGATCCGCTGCACCTGCGATTCCGTTTCGGGCAGCGCGACCGCGAGCGGCAGGCGGCGGTACGCGGACAGGCCGTCGCATTCGTACGGCGCCGTGTCTTCGTCGCGGTACAGCAGGCAGTGCGTCGGCAGCACGGCCATCAGCGCCTGCACGACTTCGCGCTGACGCTGCGCGCGAGCCGCGCTCGACAGTTCGACGGGAGCGTTCATGGGGTCTCCTGCAGCAGGCGGCGCGGCATCGCGCCACCGTGTCAGCACGTGAAAATCTTGCCCGGATTCATCAGGTTGCGCGGATCGAGCGCGAGCTTGATCGCCCGCATCGTGTCGATCGCGTTGTCGCCGTGCTCCTTCGGCAGGAAGCGCATCTTGTGCAGCCCGACGCCGTGCTCGCCCGTGCAGGTGCCGCCGAGGCGCAGCGCGCGCTCGACGATCCGGTCGTTGATGTGCTCGGCCTCGGCGATTTCTTCCGGCTTGTCGGGGTCGATCAGGATCGCGACGTGGAAATTGCCGTCGCCGACGTGGCCGACGATCGGGCAGGGCAGCGACGACGCGCGCAGGTCGACCTCGGTTTCCTCGACGCACGCGGCGAGCTGCGAGATCGGCACGCACACGTCGGTCGTCACCGCGCGGCAGCCGGGTTTCAACTGCAGCATCGCGAAATACGCGTTGTGGCGGGCGGCCCAGAGCCGGCTGCGATCCTCGGGACGGGTCGCCCATTCGAAGCCCTGGCCGTTGTTCTGGCCGGCGAGCGCCTGCACGAGCTCGGCCTGTTCCTTCACGCCGGCCTCGGTGCCGTGGAATTCGAAGAACAGCGTCGGCGCTTCGGTGAGCGTCAGGTTCGAATGGCGGTTGATCGAGCGCACGGCGAGCGCATCGACGAATTCGACGCGCGCGATCGGCACGCCGATCTGGATCGTCTCGATCACGGTGCGCACCGCGTCGCCCATCGACGGGAACGTGCAGATCGCGGCCGATACGGCTTCGGGCAGCGGATGCAGGCGCAGCGTGATCTCGGTGATCACGCCGAGCGTGCCTTCGGAGCCGACGAACAGGCGCGTGAGGTCGTAGCCGGCCGACGACTTGCGGGCGCGCGAGCCGGTTTTCACCACGCGGCCGTCGGCGAGCACGGCGGTCAGGCCGAGCACGTTCTCGCGCATCGTGCCGTAGCGCACGGCGTTGGTGCCCGACGCGCGGGTTGCGGTC
Organism: Burkholderia sp. AU38729; assembly: GCF_020419725.1. Lineage (NCBI taxonomy): Bacteria > Pseudomonadati > Pseudomonadota > Betaproteobacteria > Burkholderiales > Burkholderiaceae > Burkholderia > Burkholderia sp. AU38729. Next base: position 205,354 of record NZ_JAIZQO010000003.1, read on the forward strand.
ATCCCGCCGATGCTCGCGTCGGCACCCGGGTCGATCGGGAAGAACAGGCCGGTGTCGCGCAGCGCTTCGTTGAGCGCCTTGCGCGTGATGCCCGGCTCGACCGTCACGGTCAGGTCTTCGGCGTTGATCGACAGCACGCGGTTCATTTCCGACAGGTCGAGCGAGACGCCGCCGCGCACCGCGAGCAAATGGCCTTCGAGCGACGAGCCGGCGCCGTACGGGATCAGCGGGACGCTGTACAGCGAACACAGCGACACGACTTCGCGCACGTCGTCCGCGCTGTGCGCGAACACGACGGCGTCGGGCAGTTGCGGGTCGAACGGCGATTCGTCGCGGCCGTGGTGGGCGCGGACGGCGTCAGCGGTCGACACGCGCTCGCCGAAGGCGGCGCGCAGCGCATCGAGCATGGCAGGGGGAAGGGGGCGGCGCGTGGCGGCCGGCTGGGCAGGGTGATTCACGTACGTCTCCTTGTCGATCCGGGTGAGCGCGTTGGCGCCAGCCCGGCTCCCGTGCTGCAGGGTTTCGGCCCATTCTACGCTGTAACGCCCGCTGCGCCCGCTCCCGCGGGCTGCGATAATCGCGTTCGAACGCAACCGGGCCGCGTCGCGGCCACGCACGAGAGGACATTCGCATGGGCAACCGCTTGAGCAAGATCGCCACGCGCACGGGCGACGATGGCACCACCGGGCTCGGCGACGGCCGGCGCATCGGCAAGGACGACACGCGGATCGCCGCGATCGGCGACGTCGACGAACTGAACTCGAACCTCGGCGTGCTGCTCGCCGAAACGCTGCCGGACGAGATCCGCACGGCGCTCGTGACGATCCAGCACGACCTGTTCGATCTCGGCGGCGAACTGTGCATACCCGGCCATACCGTGCTCGACGACACGCATCTCGCGCGTCTCGACCGCTGGCTCGCCGACTACAACGCGACGCTGCCGCCGCTGAAGGAATTCATCCTGCCGGCCGGCTCGCGCGCGGCATCGCTCGCGCACGTGTGCCGAACCGTATGCCGCCGCGCGGAGCGTTCGATCGTCGCGCTCGGACGCACCGAGACGCTCAACGACGCGCCGCGGCGCTACGTGAACCGGCTGTCGGACCTGCTGTTCGTGCTGGCCCGCGTGCTGAACCGCACCGACGGCGGATCGGACGTGCTGTGGGAGCGCGGCCGCGTCCGCTGACGGTTTGCCCCTTTGACGCACTGCGACAATTTGCCCGGGGAGCGTTCATTTTTAAAGATGTATTGTGTGCGCATGTTTAACGGAGAACGAACATGACCCACATCACCGCTGACCAGATGGCTCGCGTGAAGGCCACTGCCCCTGTCCTCGCCGTGCATGGCGCGACGATCACGAAGCACTTCTACCAGCGCATGTTCGCGCGCCATCCGGAACTGAAGAACCTGTTCAACCAGACGCACCAGAAGACGGGCAGCCAGCCGGAAACGCTCGCGAAAGCCGTCTACGCGTATGCGGCGAACATCGACAACCTCGGCGCGCTGGGCGGCGCCGTGACCAGGATCGCGCACAAGCACGCGAGCCTGAACATCCGCCCCGAGCATTACCCGATCGTCGGCGAGAACCTGCTCGCGTCGATCGTCGAAGTGCTGGGCGACGCGGTCGATGCCGAGACGCTCGAGGCATGGCGCGTCGCGTACGGCCAGCTCGCGCAGATCCTGATCGGCGTCGAGGCCGACCTGTACGCGGGCGCCGCGTGGAGCGGGTTCCGCCCGTTCAAGGTCGAGCGCAAGGTGCGCGAAAGCGACGAGATCACGTCGTTCTACCTGACGCCGGCCGACGGCGGCGCGGCGCCGACGTTCGCGCCCGGCCAGTACCTCACGGTGAAGCGTTTCGTCGGCGACCTCGGCGTCGACCAGCCGCGCCAGTACAGCCTGTCCGACGCGCCGCACGGCAAGTGGCTGCGCATCTCGGTGAAGCGTGAAGCCGGCAAGCCGGAAGTCATTCCGGCCGGCAAGGTATCGACGCTGATGCACGACGGCGTGGAAGAGGGCGCGATCGTCGAAGTGACCGCGCCGATGGGCGAATTCTCGCTGAAGCGTGGCGTCGAGACGCCGGTGGTGCTGATTTCCGGCGGCGTCGGCATCACGCCGATGATGTCGATGGCGTCGACGCTGATCGGCGAGGGCAGCCGGCGCGAAGTGCGGTTCGTCCATGCCTGCCGCTCGGGCGCGGTGCACGCGTTCCGCGACTGGCTGAACGATACGGTGCGCGACCATGCGAACGTCAAGCGCACGGTGGTGTACGAGCTGGTTGGCCCGAACGATCGCGCCGGCATCGATCACGACCTGGAAGGGCGCCTCACGCCGGAACGCGTGCAGCAATACGCGCTGGTGCCGGACGCCGACTACTACATCTGCGGCCCGATCGGGTTCATGAAGGCGCAGCGTGACGCGCTCGTCGCGCTGGGCGTCGCGCCGGAACGCGTGAATACCGAGATCTTCGGCTCGGGCGCGCTCGAGTGATGCACGGGCGGATCGCCTCCCGCCAATGAGAGTGCCCGGCGGGAGCCGGGCTTTTAGTTACGCGCAGCGTCTTTACGGTGGGAGTCGCGGCCCCGAGCTAGCCTCAAAGTCGGCGGCGATAGATCCATCGCTGGCGTTGAATGCCTCGACTGTCACCGAGATGTTCAGTCCGGCAAGCAACTGACGGGCTGCGCCGATTCGCCTTGGCGCTGCATAGGGAACGATCCGGGCGACTGGACGGCCATTGCGAGTGATCACGACATCTGATTCGCGCCCAAATTCAAGAGATTCGACAAGGCTTGAGAGTTGCGATTTTGCATCGTGCATGTTGACGGTCGGCATGCCCACTTCCTGATTAGCTAGATAACGCTGGCTAACGGGTCAACGCAAAATGAATACTCGTACGCTGGCCGCATGGCCAACCCGCCACAGGCGGGGTCATGCGGCCAGCCTGTTTGCGTCCGTCAGTTGCCGCTGCCGCGTGCGACGCGGCGCGCCTTCACCGATTCCGCGAGGCCTTCGAGCACCTTCACGCTGTCGTCCCATGCGATGCACGCGTCGGTGATGCTCTGGCCGTAGGTCAGCTCGCAGCCTTCCTTCAGGTCCTGGCGCCCCTCGACGAGATGCGATTCGATCATCACGCCGACGATGCGCTCGTCGCCGGCCGCGATCTGGCGGCCGATGTCGGCACAGACGGGGATCTGGTTCTCGTGCTTCTTCGAGCTGTTCGCGTGGCTCGCGTCGATCATCAGGCGCGCGGCGAGGCCGGCCTTGCCGATGTCCGCGCACGCGGCGTTCACGCTGTCCGCGTCGTAGTTCGGCGCCTTGCCGCCGCGCAGGATCACGTGGCAGTCCTCGTTGCCCGCCGTCGACACGATCGCCGAATGGCCGCCCTTCGTCACCGACAGGAAATGGTGCGGCTGCGAGGCCGCCTTGATCGCGTCGACCGCGATCTTCACGTTGCCGTCGGTGCCGTTCTTGAAGCCGACCGGGCACGACAGCCCCGACGCGAGCTCGCGGTGCACCTGCGATTCCGTCGTGCGCGCGCCGATCGCACCCCACGAGATCAGGTCGGCGATGTACTGCGGGCTGATCATGTCGAGGTACTCGGTCGCGGCCGGCAGCCCCATTTCGTTGATCTGCAGCAGCAGCTCGCGCGCGGTGCGCAGCCCTTCGTTGATCTTGAAGCTGTTGTCGAGGTGCGGATCGTTGATGAGGCCCTTCCAGCCGACCGTCGTGCGCGGCTTCTCGAAGTACACGCGCATCACGATTTCCAGTTCCCCCTTGAAGCGCTCGCGCTCCTTCACCAGCCGGCCCGCGTATTCGATCGCCGCCTTCGTGTCATGGATCGAGCACGGCCCGACGACGACGATCAGCCGGTCGTCCATCCCGTGCAGGATGCGGTGCATCGACTGGCGCGAGTTGTAGATCAGCTCCGACGCGGCTTCGGAGCACGCGAATTCGCGGATCAGGTGGGCGGGCGGCGTCAGTTCCTTGAGTTCGCGAATGCGGACGTCGTCGGTGTTGTGCGGGGGCATGCTGTTTCTCCTTGGTTCCGGGCGCGGTTCGGTCAGTGCGAGTGCGCGTGCGGCAGATTCATCAATTCAAGCAATTCAGTGGTGTCGGTCGGGGCCGCGGGAGCGCTGCGGCGGCGACCGGGTGGCGAAGGGCGAAAAAAAACCGCCGGGTTCGCCGGCGGTTTTTTCGGGAATTTCGGTTGCGCTTTACGCGCCATCAACCCTCTCGATCCGCCAGCGGTCTGAGATACCAAAAAAAGTAAAAGTAAAACTTGGCGGACATGACGGAGATTCGGTTCGTCAAAAAAGATGATTCGGAATTTATACCCGGTCGCCGGTCGGCTGGCAACCGGGATACGTCGAAAATGCGGACATTCCGCGCGTTTTCGTCAAAATGCGCGGAATGTCTGCGCCGCGATGCGGTTATGCCGTACCGCCGACCGTCATCCGGTCGATCCGCAGGGTCGGCTGGCCGACGCCGACCGGCACGCTCTGGCCTTCCTTGCCGCACACGCCGACACCCGAGTCGAGCGACATGTCGTTGCCGATCATGCTCACGTCCTTCAGCGATTCGGGGCCGCTGCCGATCAGCGTCGCGCCCTTCACCGGGTAAGTGATCTTGCCGTTCTCGATCATGTACGCCTCGGACGCCGAGAACACGAACTTGCCGTTCGTGATGTCGACCTGGCCGCCGCCGAAGTTCACCGCGTACAGGCCGTTCTTCACCGATGCGATGATTTCCTGCGGATCCTTGTCGCCGTTCAGCATGTACGTGTTCGTCATGCGCGGCATCGGCAGCGCCGCGTACGACTCGCGGCGCGCATTGCCGGTAACCGGCATCTTCATCAGGCGCGCGTTCAGCGTGTCCTGGATGTAGCCCTTCAGGATGCCGTCCTCGATCAGCGTCGTGCACTGCGTCGGGTTGCCTTCGTCGTCGATGTTCAGCGAGCCGCGGCGGTTCGGCAGCGTACCGTCGTCGACGACGGTCACGCCCTTCGCGGCGACGCGCTCGCCGATCCGGCCCGCGAATGCCGACGAGCCCTTGCGGTTGAAGTCGCCCTCGAGGCCGTGGCCGATCGCCTCGTGCAGCAGCACGCCCGGCCAGCCCGGCCCGAGCACGACCGTCATCGCGCCGGCCGGCGCGGGGCGGGCGTCGAGGTTCACGAGCGCCGCATGCACGGCGTCGTCCACGTAGCGCGACAGCACGTCGTCGGTGAAGTAGCCGTAGTCGAAGCGGCCGCCGCCGCCGCCGGAGCCGATCTCGCGGCGGCCGTTCTGCTCGGCGATCACCGTGACCGACACGCGCACGAGCGGGCGGATGTCGGCCGCGAGCGCACCGTCGCTGCGGGCGACCAGCACGACGTCGTATTCGCCGGCGAGGCCTGCCATCACCTGCGTGATGCGCGGGTCGCGGCCGCGTGCCATCTGCTCGATGCGCTCGAGCAGCTTGACCTTGGCCGTCGCGTCGAGCGATGCGAGCGGATCGGACGGCAGGTACAGGTCGCGGCCCGAGATGCCCTTCAGCGACGATGCCGCCTTGATCTTCTGGCGGCCGCCGCCGGCCGCCGCGATTGCCTTGGTGGCGGCAGCGGCTTGCGCGATCGCTTCCGGCGACAGGTCGTCGGAATACGCGAACGCGGTGCGGTCGCCCGCGACCGCGCGCACGCCGACGCCCTGGTCGATGCTGAAGCTGCCCGATTTGACGATGCCTTCCTCGAGGCTCCACGCTTCGCTGCGGGTCGCCTGGAAGTACAGGTCCGCGTAGTCGACGCGATGCGTGAAGATGTCGGCGATCGTGCGCGTGAGCAGGCTTTCGTCGAGGCCGTACGGCGTGAGCAGGATGTCCTTCGCCAGCGCGAGGTTGCGGATGCCGGGTTCGATGATGTTCATGCGGATATCGGGGTTTCTCAAAAAGTTGTCGGGTGCTGCTGGGCAGATGGGTTGGCCGCGCGGCGTTTCAAGCGGCGTGGCGGATTCAGGTCAGCACGCGGTGCCGCCACGCGGGCAGGCTCTGGCGCACGTCGGCGATGCGCCGCGGATCGATCGCGCCGAGCACGACGCTGGCGCCCACGTCGCGGACCGCGACGATCTCGCCCCACGGGTCGATCAGCATGCTGTGGCCCCAGGTGCGCCGGCCGTTCTCGTGCTTGCCGCCTTGCGCGGCCGCGAGCACGTAGCACTGGTTCTCGACGGCCCGCGCGCGCAGCAGCGTTTCCCAGTGCGCGCGGCCCGTCGTATACGTAAACGCCGACGGGACGACGATCAGCGTGCAGTCGCCCATCCTGCGATACAGCTCCGGAAAGCGGAGATCGTAACAGACCGACAGGCCGACCCGCCCGAACGGCGCGTCGAACGCGACGACCGTATCGCCCGCGCGAATCGTGCGCGCCTCGTCGAACGACTCGTCGCCTTTCTCGAAGTTGAACAGGTGGATCTTGTCGTAGCGCGCGGCTTCGTTGCCCGACGGATCGAACACGAGCGTCGTGTTGAGCACGCGATCGGGTTCCGGCGCCTTCAGCGGCAGCGTGCCGCCGATCACCCAGACGCCGTGGCGACGCGCGGCGTCTGCGAGGAAGCGCTGGATCGGGCCGTCCTGGTACGGTTCGGCGAGCGCGAGCTTGTCGGTGTCGCGGTGGCCCATGAAGCAGAAATACTCGGGCAGCAGCACGAGCTGCGCGCCTTCGCCGGCGGCTTCCGCGATCAGGCGGCGGGCTTCGGCGAGATTGCGCGCGACGTCCGGCGTGCTCACCATCTGCAGCGCGGCGACCTGGAAGGGCGTGGCGGAACGGGTGTGGTCGGTCATCGCAGGATCGGTTGCGTCATAAATGGGGTGCGGCCCGGCACCGTGCGCGATTCGACGCGCGGCTCAATGATTCGCCGCATCGGCCGGACCGTGATTCATCTTACCCTGATCGCCCCGCACCCGCTCGATGTGCGGGTGCGCCCACGAGCCGGTGATCGCGTAGTCGAGCGCGAACGCGCGCGACAGCGTTTCCGACAGCGCGTAGTTCGCGGCCAGCACGCCGACGCCGAGCAGCGGGTTGATGATGGCCGCCCCGATCGCGGCGGCGCCCGCGCTGATCTTCGGTGCGACGTGCGCGTGCAGGTCCTGCGTCTCGGCGCCGAGATCGACCGCGCCGCGCACGGCGACGTTCGCGGGCCCCGTCATCATCGAGAAGTCGTCGGTGCGGGCGATCCCGTTCGAGATCTGGCCGGTGCCGGTGATCTTGTCGAACGGCAGTCCCTTGCCGATCACGTCGCGGAAATTCAGCGTCAGGAAGCGCGCGAGGCTCTGCAGGCTCAGCACGCCGAGCAGCTTCGCCGCGCCCGGGTCGACCTTCAGGATCTGGCCGTGTTCGAGATCGATCGCGATCTGGCCGCCGAGCGACGGGAAGTCGAGCCCGGTCGGGCCGCCGCGCCAGCCGACCTTGCCGGTCACCGAGCCGTGGCCGGCCGCCAGCGTGCGCGGCAGGCCGACGCGGTCGAGCAGCGCACCCGCGTTGCCGATGTCGAGCTTGAAGTCGAACACGGTGCGGCGCGGTGCGTCGCTCTCGTCGGCGCCGCGGGCGAGCGCGCGGCGCGACGTGCGCCAGTTGCCGGTCGCCGTCAGCTTCGCGTCTGGGTTCGACAGCTCCAGCTTGTCGAGCTGCCAGACCGGCGTGCCGGCTTCGTCGATGTTGCGTGCGTTGACGACGAGGCGGCCGATGTCGTGGTTGCGCGCGACGACCTGGTCGACGATCAGGTCGATGGACGGCATCGGGCGGTCGGTCGGCGTCGGCAGGTTCATCGCGCGGCCAACGAGATCGTGCTGTGCGCTGTCGGGCACCACGAGCTTCGCGAGCCGCGCATTCAGCACGCCCGCGCCGTTGTGGCCGCCGCCCGGCGCCCACGACAGGTAGCCCGACACCTGGTTCGACGCGATGTTCGCCTGCCACAGCTCGTCGACGTGAGACGCGCCGATGATCACGTTTTCCCAGTTGCGCTTGAGCAGCTTCAGCGTGCCGAAGTGGAGCGCGAAACGCTTCGGCGCGAAGCTCGCGAAATCGACGCGCGGCGCGGCCTGCGGCTCCGGCGCGCGCGGCGTGTCGGACTTCAGCGTATGGGCCAGCGCGAGCCACGCATCGGCGTCCAGTTCGTTGACGTCGACGGCCGCGCTCACGCCGTCCTGCGGCATGTCGGGCATCCGGTGGATGCCCATCGCGCCGCGCACCGCGCGCAGCGGCTGGCCGCGCGTCGCGTCGAGCAGGTAGGTCGCGGACACGGGGCCGAGCGTCAGGTCGGCGTGCTCGAGGCGCTTGCCGTCCGCCTGCGGCGCCGGCTGCAGCGTGAAGCTGAACGGCATCGGCGTGCCGGCCGCCTTGGCGAACGGCGCGGGGAAATTCAGCGCGACGCCGGTCAGGTCGGAATGCGCGCTGATGTCGGGCAGGCGGCCCGGCGCGCCGCGCACGGCGACCTTGTACGGTGCGTCGCCGACCACGTGCTCGAGCAGCGCGGCGGCCGGGCCGTGCAGGTTCAGGCCGCGCGCGGCGTCGAGTGCGAGCCGGCCGTCGACGTCCACCGTGTAGGGCCCGTGCGACTGGAAGTTGCCGTTCGCGCGCACCGGGCCGCCGAGGAAGCGCCCCGACAGGTCGTGCAGCGACGCGCCGGCCTCGGTGAACCGGACACTGCCGCGCAGTGCGGACAGCGGCGGCACGCCGCTGGTCGTCAGCGTGTTGCCGCCGAATGCGAGCGCGCCTTCGACGTGCGTGTGCGGATGCGCGACGTGCTGCGGAATCGTGATCTTGAGCCCGAGCGACGCGGGCCCCTGCGCATCGATCCGCTGGCCGATGTGCCCGCTCATCGTGCCGAGCGAGCTGTTGTCCGCGTAGTCGATCAGGTCGGCGAGCGGGCCCTGCGCGTGGCCGTCGATGATGAGCGGCGAGTGGGTCGGATTGCCGAGATCGTCGATGCGGCCGGCGACCTTCGTCAGCGCGACGCGCTTGTAGTGTGCGCGGTGGATGTCGAAGCGCAGCTTGTTCTGCGCGAGTTCGAATACGCCGTCGATCCCGTCGAGCGCCGGCCAGACGCTCGGCGTGCCGTTCGCGAGCTTGCGCGGCGGGTACGGCGTCGGCTCGAAGCGGCCGCCGGTGAACGGCGCGACGATGTGGAACACGCCGGCGTCCGGCTCATGTTCGAACGGAAATTTCTCGAGCGGGCCACGGGCGACGATCGACGCGCCCTTGGTCACCTGGCCGTCCTGCAGCGCGTGGCCGAGATAGTCGCGCAGGTGTTCGGACATCCCGGTCGGCAGGTAGCGCGGGATGCGCGCCACCGACGCGCGGGCGAAATCGGCGCGCAGGTCGAGCGAGCCGCGGCCGTGGCCGGGGTTCGTGTACGAGCCCGACACCGCGATTTCGGCATCGGGATTCGACACGAGCAGGTCGGGCAGCGATACGTCGACGCGCGCGTGCTTGTCGCCGGGCTCGGGCGTGATCGTCCATTTCACATTGCCGCGCAGCCGGTCGAACGTCAGGCGCGGCTCGTCGAATTCGCCGGGCACCGTGACGGCCGCATTGACCGTGTCGAAATGCGCGGAGCCGCCCGTCTCGTTCGCGTCGACGCGGCCCCACAGGTTCTCGACACCCGGCCAGCCGGCGCGCGGGTGACCGCGCGGCGAGAGCCCGGGTGGCGGTTCCTGCGCGGCGAAGCTGATGCCCTGGAGATCGCCGAGGAAGCGATAGCGCACGATCGGCGCGGCGCCCATGCGCCGCTCCTCGTCGGCGAGGTCCGCGTGCGCGGGTTTCGCGCGCTCGACCTCGATGTGATAGTTCGACACCATTCCGCGCGGGTCGATCTTGATCAGCTCGTTGCGCAGGCGGGCCGGCAGCGGCAGCCCGCGGATGAACTCGCTGAGGATGCCGAGATCGACGCGGTCGCCGACGACGCTCAACAACTGCCCCTGGTTCGCGGTCGGCACGCGGTAGCGGGCCGTCAGCGTCGACAGCGCGAGCGAGCGGGCGAGCGGCGTGCCGTCCGGCAGCGGCGGCTGGCCGAGCTCCGCGTTGAAGCGCGTCAGGTGCAGCGTGTAATCGTGGCCGGCGTCGAGCTGCATGTCCCAGCCGAAGCCGACCGTCGGCACGTCGAGCCGCGGTTGCGTCGGGCGCACGCGCAGCGCGACGTCCGCGCCTTGCAGATCGCCGCCCGCCGAATGCAGGTGGCCGTCGCCGAAGGTGGCCCAGATCGCGTTGTCGATCCGGCCCGCGTGGATCGTGAGCGGCATGTCGAGGTAGCGCGCCAGCGTCTGCAGGTCGACCGGGCCCGTCGACAGGTACGCGTCGCCCGTCCAGTTCGACGGCTTGCCGACCGGCGCGAGCGGCTTGTGCTTGAAGCGTGCGCGGAAGTCGAGCGGGCCGAGCAGCAGCGTGCCGTTCGCGGGCGCCTGCAGCGCGGCCTTGTGCACGCGGCCGGCATTGAGCACCGCGAGCCGGATGCCCGACAGCACGAGCTCCGGCGCGTCATGCTGCGCGTCGCGCCAGCGCAGCGTGCCGCCGCGCAGCACGATCGCCTCCTGTTTCAGCAGCCACGTGCCGAACGTGTCGTTGCCGCCGTGGGTGGTCGCCACGCCGACGCCCGCGATGCTCAGCGAGCCGTCGGCCGCACGCGCGACGACCAGGTCGGGCTGGTCGACGATCAGGCTCGACAGCGCGGGCGACAGCCGCAGCAGCGACATCCACGACAGCGCGGCCGTCGCATGCGGCACCGACAGCGCGACCTTGCCGTCATGGCCGCGGATCGTCAGGTTCGTGAGTTCGACGCCCGGCTGCATGCCGGACCAGTTCGGGGAAAGCTTGCCGATTGAAAGCTGCGCGTGGAGCTTGTCGGACACCGCACGCTCGATACGCGGGCGGAATTCGTCGATGCGGGGCAGCAGGACGTAGCGCAGCCCGAGGAAGGCGCCGGACGCGACGAAGTAGGTGCCGATCCCGACTGCCAGCGTCACCCTGAACACGCGACGCAAGACCGGATGATCGTGCTTCGGAGGTCCCGCTTCGGGCGCAGCTACGGCGGATTCCTGACGGTCGGACATGCGGCGGACGGGCGGCGATATGGTAGTTTTGCAGACTGACGTTGAAATGTATCACACGGGTTCGTGCCGGCGGCCGTTGCGGCAGCGCGGCACGGGCTTTCCGGCGCGCGGTTTCGCGACGGGCACACCCGCCCCGCGACGCCGCGCCGAGTCCATGGAGCCGGTCGGGAGCGGGGCGCGCATGCGTTCCCGTGCCGGCCGGCCGTTCCGCCAGGCCCGCTTCTCGATGACCGACGCTTCCGCCCTGATCAGCACGTCCTATTCCCGTTACCTGGCCCGCGCGGCCGCCGCGCGACCCGCGCTCGCCGACCAGGTCGCCGCGTGGGCGGCCGCGCCGCTCGGTCGCGCACAGCTCGACGCGCGCCTCACCGACCTGCTGGCAACGCCGGCCGGCGCCGCCGCGCCGACCGAGGAACACCTGAAGCGCGCGCTGCGGCAACTGCGTGCCGAGGCATTCGGCGCGGTGGCGGAGCGCGACCTGCGCGGGCTGGCGGACGTCGCCGAGGTGACCGGCGCGATGACCGATCTCGCGGAAGTGGCCGTGCAGCGCTCGCTCGCGCTGCTGTCGGCCGAGCTCGAGGCGCTGTACGGCGAGCCGCGCGGCGCCGACGGCCAGCGCGTCGTGCTCGGCGTGGTCGGGATGGGCAAGCTTGGCGGCCGCGAGCTGAACGTATCGTCGGACATCGATCTGATCTTCGTCTACGAGGACGACGGCGAGACGACCGGCGGCGCGCGTTCGCCGCTGTCCACCCAGGAATATTTCACGCGGCTCGGCCGGCGGCTGATCGGCGTGTTGTCGGAAGTCACGGCCGACGGCTACGTGTTTCGCGTCGACATGCGGCTGCGTCCGAACGGCGATTCGGGGCCGCTCGTCTGCAGCCTCGGCATGCTCGAGGAGTATTTCTACGTGCAGGGGCGCGAGTGGGAGCGCTATGCGTGGATCAAGGGGCGGCTCGTGTCGGAAGGCGACAGCGACGCGGCGCAACGGCTGGCGTCGCAACTCGAGTCGCTCGTCAAGCCGTTCGTGTACCGCCGCTACCTCGACTTCGGCGTGATCGGCGCGATCCGCTCGCTGCACCAGCAGATCCGGCAGGAAGCCGCGCGCCGCGCGTCGATGCGGCCCGACAAGGCCGACGACATCAAGCTCGGGCGCGGCGGGATCCGCGAGATCGAATTCAGTGCCCAGGTGTTCCAGCTGATCCGCGGCGGCCAGGATGCGGAATTCCGCGTGCGGCCGACGCTTGCGGTGCTGCGCCATGCGCAGGCGCGCGGGCTGATCGGCGAGGATGTGCGTGCGCGCCTGACCGAGGCCTACAACTTCCTGCGCACGCTCGAGCACCGTCTGCAGTACCGCAACGACGCGCAGACGCACGCGATGCCGGTGGAGCCGGACGAGCGCGCGGCGCTGGCCGCGTCGCTGGGCTTCGCCGACTATGCGGCGCTGATGACGGTGCTGGACGGCCACCGCACGTTCGTCGAAGCGCAGTTCGACCAGATTTTTGCCGACAAGGCGAGCGGCGCGCCCTGCGCGGCCGGCGACGACACGGCCGCCGCGTGGATCTGGAGCGGCGCGCTGGCCGACGACGGCGAGGACGACGCGCTCGTCGCGCGTCTCGACGGCCTCGGTTTTACCGATCCGGCCACCGTGCTCGCCCGGCTGCGCGCGATCTGGCAGTCGTCGCGCTACACGGGCCTGCCGGAAAAGAGCCGGCAGCGCTTCGACAGCGTCGCGCAGCGGGCGCTCGACGCCGCGCCGAACATCGACGCGGCGCGCCGCGACGATACCATCGTGCGCCTGTTCGACCTGCTCGAGACGGTCAGCCGGCGCGGTGTCTATCTCGCGCTGCTGACCGAATATCCGGCCGCGCTCGACCGCGTGCTGTCGGTGCTCGGGGCGACGCGCTGGGGCGGCGGCTACCTGATTCGCCATCCGCAGCTGCTCGACGAACTGCTCGATGACGAGGCGATCGCGAGCCCGTTCGACTGGCCCGCGTTCAAGGACGCACTGCGCGCACGCCTCGCCGCGGCCGACGGCCCCGAGCAACAGATGGACCTGCTGCGGCACGCGCAGCACGCGGAGGTGTTCCGGATCCTGCTGATCGATCTGGCCGGGCAACTGTCGGTCGAGCACGTGAGCGACCGGCTGTCCGAGCTGGCCGACGCGGTGCTCGACGTGACGATCGAAGTCGTCTGGTCGCAGCTCGCGAAGCGCCATCGCGACGTGCCGAAGTTCGCGGTGATCGCGTACGGCAAGCTGGGCGGCAAGGAGCTCGGTTACGCGTCGGATCTCGACCTGATCTTCCTGTACGACGACGCCGACGAGCGCTCGGCGGACGTCTACACGACCTTCACGCGGCGCCTGATCACGTGGCTTACCACCGCGACCGGGGCGGGCGCGCTGTTCGACATCGACCTGCGGCTACGGCCGAACGGCGAGGCCGGGCTGCTCGTCACCGATCTCGACGCGTTCCGCCGCTACCAGCTGCGCGAGGGCGACGCCGCGAATACCGCGTGGGTCTGGGAGCATCAGGCGCTGACGCGGGCCCGCTACAGCGCGGGCGACGCGCAGATCGGCGCGGACTTCGAGGCGATCCGCCAGCAGGTGCTGACGACGCCACGCGACGGCGGCGTGCTCGCGAAGGAAATCGTCGACATGCGCGGCAAGGTGTTCGCCGGCCACCCGAACCAGACCGAGCTGTTCGACCTGAAGCACGATCGCGGCGGGATGGTCGACATCGAGTTCATCGTCCAGTACTGGGTGCTGCTGCACGCGTCGAGCGATGCCGAGCTGATCCGCAACACGGGCAACATCGCGCTGCTGCGCGAGGTCGCGCGCTTCGGGTTGATGGGCGAGGACGAGGCCGAGCGCGTCGGCGCGGCTTACCGCAAGTACAGGAAGCTGCAGCACAAGCTGCGGCTCGACGGGATGGAGAAGGCGCGGGTCGATCCGGCCGTGGTGGCCGACGAGCGGGCGGCCGTGACGGCGCTGTGGGAGCGCGTGTTCGGCGGAATCTGACCGCGGCACGCCGCGCGCGCCGCAGCGGCCGGCATTGAGATTCGTTTGAGATTGTTTGAGCGCAAGGGCGGGTATCGGAAGAATCCGGCTTTCCGTTCAACCGGTGCCATGTGCGCCATAAGCGATCTCGACTCATCTTGAAACCTATCCGCTACTCTCTTGCCACGACGGCGCTGTCCGCGGCCGTCGCTGGACTGTTCTCCGTTTCCGCTGGTGCAGCGGAAACGGCTTCCACCCCGCTGAAGAACCTGTCGCGTGGCGATGGCCAGTGCCTGGCCTGGCAGCCGGCCGACAACGCGGCCGTGTTCGCGGCATGCGACGGCAGCGCCGCGCAGGACTGGACCTTCGAGCCGCGCGACGGCTTCCAGCGCATCATCAACGCCGGCGCGAGCGCGGCGCGCGGCACGAAGATGTGCCTGCATTCGGCCACCGGCGACAACGGCATGGGGCACGTCTCGGTCGGCGTCTGCAGCGAGGGCGACCAGACGATGCGCGACTGGCGAGCAGACATCGGCATCGACGGCCGCGTGTCGTTCGGCAACCGGTACCGGGTCAACACCGGCCGATCCAACGAAGTGCTGGCGCCGCGGGAAGGGAGCGCCGGCGTCGCGATGCAGAACCTGCGCAGCCAGCCGGCGTCGGTCTGGCGGTCGTCCGCATCGATTGCGCCGTCGCAGCGCCCGCTGCTCGGCGACAAATCGGCGTTGCTGATGGTGACGCACTTCAACGACTCCCAACCGGCCGATAGCGAAGTGGTGCGCAAGGCGGTGTTCGGCGACGGCGACGACTATTCGTCGCTGCGGCGTTATGTCGAGGTCGCGTCGCACGGCAAGCTGACGTTGCACGGTCAGACGCTCGACAGCGTCAACCTTGGCGACCGTCCGGCCAGTTGCGATTCCGGCGCGATTCGCGCGGCGGCGCGCAGCGCGGCGTTCGCCCGCGGTGTGAACCCGGACAAGTTCGACTACCTGTTCGTCGAACTGCCGAAAATGAGCAGCTGCAACTGGGCTGGCCTGGCGGCGATGCCCGGCAACTGGATCCTGTCGAACGCGAGCGGCCATGGTTACTGGATGTGGTCCCACGAGTTCGGTCACGGCCTCGGCGCGCGGCATCCGGGCTCGCTCGTCAACTGCCCGACGCCGGGCGGCACGGTCGAGGTAGGCAGCGCGTGTCGCGCGGGTGGAGTCGACGATCCGTCCGACACGATGGGCGGCGGTGGCCGGCGTTTGTATCCGGCGAGCTACCAGTTGTTCAGAGGCTGGCTGACCGAAGCCGACGTGCCCGAGATCAAGGGCGAGGGCACATACCAACTCGCGCCGCTGTGGGGCAAAGCGTCGGGTGCGAAGGCGTACCGTCTGGCGCGCGCCGACGGCTCGACGCTATGGCTCGAGTTTCGCCAGCCGCAGCCCGGCTTCGACAACTGGAAGTCCGACGACCCGTTCGTCAATGGCGTGATCGTGCGAACCGTCGCACACGCCGGCAATGTGCTGACCAATACGCTGGTCGATGCGACGCCGGGCAGTGCGCAGGGCATGAAGGACGCGCCGCTGATGCCGGGTCATGCGTTGCACGACACGCTGTCGGGCAAGATCGTCACCGTCAAGTCGGTCGGGCCGAACGGCGCGGTGGTCGAGGTGAAGAACGACGGGGTGCTGCTGCCGCAGGCGGCCGTCATCGGCCCGCAACAGGCGAACGCGGGCGCGACGGTCGTGTTGTCGGGCGCGTCGTCGGTCGGCGAGCAGTTGCGCCATGCGTGGACGGCCCCGGCCGGCATCGATGCGAAACCGAGCGGCGCGGAACTGAAGTTCGTTGCCCCCGCGCTTGGACAGGACCGCGATTACGCCTTCGATCTGACCGTGACCAACGACAAGGGCTACACGGCGCAGGCGTCGCATGTCGTCAAGGTGAAGGCGCAGGAAATCGTCCCGCCACCGCGGGCCGCGATCAGCGGGCCGGCGACGGTCGACGGTGGCGCGACCGTTGCGTTGTCCGGCGCGGCGTCGACCGGCAAGGGGCTGAAGTATGCGTGGACCGCGCCGGCAGGACTCGCGATCGTCCAGCAGGGTGCGAATGCGTCGTTCGTTGCGCCGAAGGCGACGCAGGCGCAGCGCTACGACGTGAAGCTGACCGTGACGGATGCGCAGAACCGCAGTGCGGTGGCGACGCATGGGGTGACGGTGCGCGCCGACGTGGCCACGGGCGCGCCGGCCTGGGACAAGAAGAAGACCTACGCGACGCCGTGCCACGAGGTCAGCCACGCCGGCAAGACCTGGCTCAACGGCTGGTGGGTGCTCGGCGATGTGCCGGGGACGGGCGGCGAGTGGGCCGCATGGCGCGAGAAGGGCGTCGCGAACATGCATGCGACGTGCAAGGGCAAGTAGGCACGGCGAGGTGCTGGCGCGGGCGACCGCACTGGCGCGTGCCGCGCGCCGTTCGATCTGGTGCCACCTGCTAAGTTCGTCGTGCCGCGAAGGGCGTCGGATACGTCGGAACCCATCAAAAGGCCGCTCCGGTATTACCCGGAACGGCCTTTTTACGTTTTCACGTTGGCTGAGCGTGCATTCCCGCGTATCCGTGCCTTATGCGGCGAGCATTTCCTTCGCGTGCTTACGCGTGGTCGCCGTGATCTCGAGGCCGCCGAGCATCCGCGCGACTTCCTCGATCCGGTTGGCGCGGTCGAGCGCGACGACGGTCGACACCGTGCCGCCACGGTCGTCGGCGCCTTTTGCGACCTGGTAGTGATGATCACCGCGCGCGGCGACCTGCGGCAGGTGCGTCACGCACAGCACCTGGCGATCGCGTCCGAGCTGGTGCAGCAGGCGGCCGACCACTTCGGCGACGCCGCCGCCGATCCCCGTATCGACCTCGTCGAAGATCAGCGTCGGCGTCGGGCTTGCCGCGCTGGCGATCACCGCGAGCGCGAGGCTGATCCGCGCGAGCTCGCCGCCCGACGCCACCTTCGCGAGCGGCCGCAGCGGCACGCCGGGGTGCCCGGCGACCCGGAATTCGACCTGCTCGAGCCCGTGCGGGCCGCCGTCGGCGAGCGGCACGAGCGCGACTTCGAAGCTCCCGCCCGCCATCGACAGTTCCTGCATGCCGGCCGTGACGGCCGTGCCGAGCGCCTTGGCGGCCTGTGCGCGTGCCTTGGACAGGTGTTTGGCGTCGGCGAGATAGGCTTCCCGCGCCTTGGCCTGCGCCGCCACGAGCGCGCCGAGATCGGCCGCCGCATCGAGTGCGGCGAGCTGCGCGCGGCGTGCGGCGTGTTCTTCGTGCAGCGTGTCGGGCGGCAAGCGGAACTTGCGGGCGGTCGAGTGCAGCGCATCGAGACGCGTTTCGACCTGCGCGAGCCGTTCGGGATCGAGATCGACGCGCTGCGCATAGTGCGACAGCGAATAGACGGCTTCCTGCAACTGGATCTCGGCCGGTTCGAGCGACGCGAGCGCGTCGCCGAGCGAGGTGTCGTAGTCGGCGAGGCTGCGCAGCTTCGACACGATCGCGCCGAGCTGCGCGAGCATCGCGTCGTCGGACTCGGACAGCGCGTTGAGCGCACCGCGCACGCCTTCGATCAGGTTCGCCGAATGCGACAGGCGCTTGTGCTCGTTGCTGACTTCGTCCCATTCGCCGGGCTGCGGCGCGAGCTTGTCGAGTTCGGCGAGCTGCCAGGCGAGCTTTTCGCGTTCGAGCTGCAGCTCGCGCTCGTGCGCCTTTGCAGCGTCGATCGCCTGCGTTGCGTCGCGCCACACGCGCCATGCGCGCGCGACGTTCGCGGCATCGGCGACGAGCCCCGCGTGCGTATCGAACAGCTCGCGCTGCGCGTCCGGCCGCATCAGCAACTGGTGCGCATGCTGGCCGTGGATGTCGACGAGCATTTCGCCGAGCTCGCGCAGCTGCGCGAGCGTCGCGCTGGTGCCGTTGATGAACGCGCGCGACCGGCCGTTCGCGTCGATCACGCGGCGCAGCATCACGGTGTCCTCGGTGTCGAACGCGTGTTCGTCGAGCCAGCGCGCGACGCGGTCGTGCGGCGTGAATTCGGCGGTGATGTCGGCGCGGCTGCAGCCGGTGCGCACGACGCTCGCGTCGGCACGTTCGCCGAGCGCGAGGGCGAGGGCGTCGATCAAGATCGATTTCCCGGCGCCGGTTTCACCGGAAAAGACGGAAAAGCCGCTGTCGAATTCGAGATCGAGCGCGGCGACGATGACGAAGTCGCGGATCGAGAGGTGGCGGAGCATGGTGTCGGGCAGAGCGGCGTCAGGACGCCTTGTCGTCTTCGTTCGAGGCGTGTTCGTTCCAGTGCAGCTTCTTGCGCAGCGTCGCGTAGTAGCTGTAGCCGATCGGGTGCAGGAACGGCACCGTGTGCTTCGAGCGGCGCACCTCGATCGTGTCGTTCAGTTCGAGCGCGGTGAACGACTGCATGTCGAAGTTCACGTTGACGTCGCGCCCGCCGACGATCTGGATCGCGATTTTCGAATCGTCGGGCAGCACGATCGGCCGGTTCGACAGCGCGTGCGGCGCGATCGGCACGAGCACGATGCCCGCCAGCTGCGGATGGAGGATCGGGCCGGCCGACGACAGTGCGTAAGCGGTCGAGCCGGTCGGCGTGGCGACGATCAGGCCGTCCGAACGCTGGTTGTACATGTACCGGCCGTCGACCGATGCGCGCAGCTCGACCATCCCGGAGAAGCCGCTGCGGTTCACGACGACGTCGTTGAAGGCGAGTGCGTGGTAGATCGGTTCGCCGTCGCGCATGATCCGGGCCTCGAGCAGCGCGCGCTCCTCGCGTTCGAACTTGCCCGACAGGATCACCGGGACGAGCGCCTGCATGTCGGCCGCCGCGATATCGGTGATGAAGCCGAGCCGGCCGTGGTTGATCCCGATCAGCGGTGTCCTGTACGGCGCGAGCTGACGGCCGATGCCGAGCATCGTCCCGTCGCCGCCCAGCACGACCGCCACATCGGCACGCGCGCCGATTTCGGCCGGCGTCAGCGCCGGGTAGCCGGTGATGCCGATCTCGCGCGCGGTCTCGGCTTCGAAGACGACCTCGAAGCCCCGCTTGGCGACGCAGGCGGCCAGCGTGGCGAGCGGCTCGGCGATGTTCGGCGTGTTGCTCCGGCCGACGAGCGCGACAGTGTTGAACTGATTACCGGTTTTCATGCCGGCATTACACCATAGCTCGTTGACGAAAAGAACCGGCTGTGCGCGGTCGGGGCCGGATCGGGCCGGCCCGCGCAACGGCAGCCGACGCCACTCGCCGCGGTCGCGCGGTTGCGCTAAAATTTTCCACCATGCTAGATCCTCGCGCACGAACCCTCCTGAAAACCCTGATCGAACGGTATATCGCCGACGGTCAGCCAGTCGGATCGCGCACGTTGTCCCGTTACTCCGGGCTCGAGCTGAGCCCGGCAACGATCCGCAACGTGATGTCCGACCTGGAGGAGCTCGGCCTCGTGTCGAGCCCGCACACGTCGGCCGGCCGCGTGCCGACGCCGCGCGGCTACCGGCTGTTCGTCGACACCATGCTGACGGTCGAGGCGCCGATCGACGCCGAAGCCGTCGCGCGGCAGGTGCAGAACACGCTGCAGGCCGGCGAGCCGCAGCAGCGGGTCGTGGCGGCCGCCGCGAGCGTGCTGTCGAACCTGTCGCAGTTCGCGGGCGTGGTGCTGACGCCGCGCCGCAGCCACGTCTTCAAGCAGATCGAGTTCATGCGCCTGTCGGACAAGCGCATCCTGCTGATCATCGTCACGCCCGAGGGCGACGTGCAGAACCGGATGCTCGCGACGCCGCGCGATTACTCGCCGTCGCAACTGACCGAGGCGTCCAACTACATCAACGCGCACTTCGCCGGCCTGTCGTTCGACGAGGTGCGCCGCCGCCTGCGCGACGAGATCGACCAGTTGCGCGGCGACATGACCGCGCTGATGCACGCCGCCGTGACGGCCAGCACCGAGGTGCCCGACACCGAGGACACCGTGCTGATTTCCGGCGAGCGCAACCTGCTCGAAGTGGCGGATCTCTCGTCCGACATGGCGCGGCTGCGCAAGCTGTTCGACGTATTCGACCAAAAGACGGGCCTCCTGCAACTGCTCGACGTGTCGAGCCACGCCCAGGGCGTGCAGATCTTCATTGGCGGCGAATCGACGCTCGTGCCGATCGAGGAAATGAGCGTCGTCACCGCGCCTTACGAGGTGAACGGGCAGATCGTCGGCACGCTCGGCGTGATCGGCCCGACCCGCATGGCGTACAACCGCGTGATACCGATCGTCGACATCACCGCGCGCCTGCTGTCGCTCACGCTGAGCCAGCAGTAGCCTGCGGTCGCCAGCCCGATCCCGCCCCGTCATCGTGCCGCGGCGCCGCGCGTGCCGGCAGTCGGCCGAACGGCCAGCCGACCGGCGCGGAGCGGCCCGCTATAATTGAGAGCCGTCCGGTCCCGTGCCCCGAGCACGTAATTGCCCATGCGTTTCGATCTTGAGCCGCCTTCGAGCACCGCGGCTGCCCATCGCATCGGTGTGCTGCTGATCAATCTCGGCACGCCCGACGCCCCGACACCGCGCGCGGTGCGGCGCTACCTGGCCGAATTCCTGTCGGATCCGCGGGTCGTCGAGATTCCGCAGGCCGTCTGGCAGGTGCTGCTGCGCGCGGTGATCCTGCCGCTGCGCGGCCGTGCGTCCGCGAAGAAGTACGCGGCGGTCTGGATGCCCGAGGGCTCGCCGCTGCGCGTGTACACCGAGCGCCAGACCGACAGCGTGCGGCACCTGCTCGTGTCGAACGGCTATCACGTGCAGGTCGACTACGCGATGCGCTACGGCAGCCCGAACATCTCGCACGCGCTCGCGCAGTTCAAGCGGGCGGGCGTCGAGCGCGTGCTGCTGATGCCGATGTATCCGCAATACTCGGCGTCGACCACGGCCACGGCGTTCGATGCCGCCTTCGACGCGCTCGCGCGCATGCGCAACCAGCCCGAGGTGCGCACGGTGCGGCACTACGCCGACCATCCGGCCTATATCCATGCGCTGGCCGAGCAGGTGCGCCAGTATTGGGCGCAGCACGGTCGGCCCGATTTCGCGGCCGGCGACAAGCTCGTGCTGAGCTTTCACGGCGTGCCGAAGCGCACGCTCGACCTCGGCGACCCCTATCACGACCAGTGCCAGCAGACAGGCGCGCTGCTGATGGCCGCGCTCGGGCTGTCGACGACCGAATGCCGCGTCACGTTCCAGTCGCGTTTCGGCAAGGCCGAATGGCTGCAGCCTTACACCGCGCCGACGCTGCGCGAGTTCGGCGAGGCCGGCGTGCGGCGGGCCGACGTGTTCTGTCCCGGTTTCACGGCCGACTGCCTGGAGACGATCGAGGAGATCGGCATGGAAGTGCGCGACGAGTTCCTCGCCGGCGGCGGCAAGGCGTTCCACCGGATTCCGTGCCTGAATGGCGCGTCCGCGTGGATCGGCGCGCTCGGCGAGATCGTCGCCGAGAATCTGCAGGGCTGGCCGGTCAGGGCCGCGCAGCCCGAAACGGTGAGTTGAACGCGATGAATTACAAGATTTCGACCGAACCGGGCGCGAAGCTGCGCATCGACAAATGGCTGTGGGCGGCCCGGTTCTTCAAGACGCGCTCGCTCGCGACCGATGCGGTCGACAAGGGGCACGTGAAGATTGGCGGTGCGGCGGTCAAGCCGGCGAAGGAAGTGCGGGTGGGCGACGAGGTCGAGATTGCGATCGACGGCATCGTCTGGCACATTGCCGTGCTCGGCGTATGCGACGTGCGCGGGCCGGCGAGCGTCGCGCAGACGCTTTACGCGGAGACGGAAGCGGGGCGGGCCGCGCGGCTCGCCGAACTGGAGCGGCGCCGCACGTATCGTGAGCCGGCAGCCGAATTGCACGGCCGGCCGACGAAGCGCGACCGGCGCATCATCGACAGATTTTCTGGTGGGAGCTGAACATCTGGTCGAATGTCGCCCGCGCGCTTCCGTATTCGGTCGTGCGGTCGGTGACGGCTCCCGACAGGCAGATGGTGGTGGTGCCGGCAATGAGTACCAGCGCGACCACCGAGATCGCAAACGTCAGTTTCATGGTACTCCCCTCGCGTTGAAGGGTGAAAACGGCGCCAGGTGGATGTCAGGCGTCAGTCAGCTAGGGGTAAACACGCTTTTCCGACGCTTGAGTGGAGTGTAGTGCAGCGGGCCTGTGCCAAGCTAGTACTTGCCAGGTAAGCGTTGTTACCGGCCGTTTCGCCCGGTCTGGCGGACTATGCGGCCGATGCCCCGGCGTGACGCGCGGTTGTTTCGCGGTATTGGAGAATGCCGGCGAATAACCCTCTTGAAATCGTCGTTTTCACCCTTATTTGCACCAGCAATGTGCGGTGCCACCGGATATACGGTCCGGCGGTTGCCGATTTGGCTTCAACCTCTAATCGACTTTCAGCGACATGGAAAACACGCAAGAGAACCCGGCATCCCAATCGGCCGAAGAGATCGGCAGCGAGAAGCAGGCGGCGCAAGGCGCTGCTCCCGCCGCCGAAGCAGCCGACGCGGCGCTCGCGGAGGCTCAAGCCAAGGTCGCCGAGCTGCAGGAGAGCTTCCTGCGGGCGAAGGCCGAAACCGAGAACGTCCGCCGCCGCGCGCAGGACGACGTCTCGAAGGCGCACAAGTTCGCGATCGAGAGTTTTGCGGAGCACCTGCTGCCCGTGCTGGACAGCCTGGAAGCGGCCGTCAACGATACGTCCGGCGACATCGCGAAGGTGCGTGAAGGCGTCGAACTGACGCTGCGCCAGCTGACGAGCGCGCTCGAGAAGGGCCGCGTCGTCGCGCTGAACCCGGTCGGCGAGAAGTTCGATCCCCACCAGCACCAGGCCATTTCGATGGTGCCGGCCGACCAGGAGCCGAATACCGTCGTCGCCGTGCTGCAAAAGGGCTACATGATCGCCGACCGCGTGCTGCGTCCGGCGCTCGTCACCGTCGCGCAGCCGAAGTAAGGCCCGCGATGCTGCCTGCCGGCGTCGATCCGGCCGCGTTCGACGCGTTCGACATGCAGGCGCTGGACGCCGGCACGTTCGACGCGGCGATCGACGGCGCAGGCGATGCGCTCGCGGTGGTGTTCTTCTGGGGCGTCGACTGCTTCAACTGCGAGATCGCGAAGAAGGCGATGCTCGCCCAGCCCGACGCGATCCGCGCGCTGGACCTGAAGTGGTTCCATTGCAACGTGTACGAACACCACCAGCTGGGGCGCCGCTTCGGGCTGCACGGCGTGCCGACGTGGTTCTTCTTCCACCGCGGCAAGCGGCTCGGCCGCGCGACGGGCTGGCATGGCCTCGCGCAGTTCCAGGCAGCGGTGTCGGCGGCACGCGCGAAAATCGCCGCGGCGGGCGGCGATCCATCGGGCGGCGATCCGCTAGCCGGCGGCGATTGAAAAAATTTAATATCCGCATCGCACGTCGGGTCTTGAAAACGAACCGGACGGACGCATTTCGGGAACAGAGTTGAATTCTGGCGCGCGAAACTGCCCCAAAACGCGGGGTTTTGCGCAGCAAACAAGCATTTCTGGAGATTAGGAAAAAATGGGAAAGATCATCGGTATTGACCTCGGCACCACGAACTCGTGCGTCGCCATCATGGAAGGCAACCAGGTCAAGGTCATCGAGAACTCGGAAGGCACGCGCACCACGCCGTCGATCATCGCCTACATGGACGACAACGAAGTGCTGGTCGGCGCGCCGGCCAAGCGCCAGTCGGTGACCAACCCGAAGAACACGCTGTTCGCCGTGAAGCGCCTGATCGGCCGCCGCTTCGAAGAGAAGGAAGTCCAGAAGGACATCGGCCTGATGCCGTACGCCATCATCAAGGCCGACAACGGCGATGCATGGGTTGAAGCGCACGGCGAGAAGCTCGCGCCGCCGCAAGTGTCGGCGGAAGTGCTGCGCAAGATGAAGAAGACGGCCGAAGACTACCTCGGCGAGCCGGTCACGGAAGCCGTGATCACGGTGCCGGCGTACTTCAACGACAGCCAGCGCCAGGCAACCAAGGACGCCGGCCGCATCGCGGGCCTCGAAGTCAAGCGGATCATCAACGAGCCGACGGCGGCTGCGCTCGCGTTCGGCCTCGACAAGGCCGAGAAGGGCGACCGCAAGATCGCCGTGTATGACCTCGGCGGCGGTACGTTCGACGTGTCGATCATCGAAATCGCGGACGTCGACGGCGAAATGCAGTTCGAAGTGCTGTCGACCAACGGCGACACGTTCCTCGGCGGCGAAGACTTCGACCAGCGCATCATCGATTACATCATCGGCGAGTTCAAGAAGGAGCAGGGCGTCGACCTGTCGAAGGACGTGCTCGCGCTGCAGCGCCTGAAGGAAGCCGCTGAAAAGGCGAAGATCGAGCTGTCGTCGAGCCAGCAGACCGAAATCAACCTGCCGTACATCACGGCTGACGCGTCGGGCCCGAAGCACTTGAACCTGAAGATCACCCGCGCGAAGCTGGAAGCGCTGGTGGAAGACCTCGTCGAGCGCACGATCGAACCGTGCCGCATCGCGATCAAGGACGCAGGCGTCAAGGTGTCGGACATCGACGACGTGATCCTGGTCGGCGGCCAGACGCGCATGCCGAAGGTGCTGGAGAAGGTGAAGGAATTCTTCGGCAAGGATCCGCGCCGTGACGTGAACCCGGACGAAGCCGTCGCAGTCGGCGCGGCGATCCAGGGCCAGGTCCTGTCGGGCGACCGCAAGGACGTGCTGCTGCTCGACGTGACCCCGCTGTCGCTCGGCATCGAGACGCTCGGCGGCGTGATGACGAAGATGATCAGCAAGAACACGACGATCCCGACGAAGCACGCCCAGGTGTACTCGACGGCGGACGACAACCAGGGCGCCGTGACGATCAAGGTGTTCCAGGGTGAACGCGAAATGGCAGCCGGCAACAAGCTGCTCGGCGAGTTCAACCTCGAAGGCATCCCGCCGGCACCGCGCGGCGTGCCGCAGATCGAAGTGACCTTCGACATCGACGCGAACGGCATCCTGCACGTCGGCGCGAAGGACAAGGCGACCGGCAAGGAAAACAAGATCACGATCAAGGCGAACTCGGGTCTGTCCGAGGCTGAAATCGACCAGATGATCAAGGACGCGGAAGCGAACGCAGCGGAAGATCACAAGCTGCGCGAGCTGGCTGATTCGCGCAACCAGGGCGACGCGCTGGTCCACAGCACGAAGAAGGCGCTGACCGAGTACGGCGACAAGCTGGACGCGGGCGAGAAGGAAGCCATCGAAGCGTCGCTGAAGTCGCTCGAGGAAGTGCTGAAGGACTCGTCGGCCGACAAGGCTGCGATCGACGCGAAGGTCGAGGAACTCGGCAAGGTGTCGCAGAAGCTCGGCGAAAAGATGTACGCCGACATGCAGGCACAGCAAGCAGGTGCGGCCGGCGCAGCGGGCGCAGCGGAAGGCGCGGCCCACGCGGGCGGTGCGCAACAGGCTGCCGACGATGTCGTCGACGCCGAGTTCAAGGAAGTGAAGAAGGACTAAGCCGGGTTGCCCCGGTGCCGCACGCCGCGCGCCACCCGCGCGCGGCGCGGCTGACGGGTTGGCTGACAAGCGGTCTGTCTTTCCTTCCGGATGGCCGGATCGACTCCACGCCTGGCGGGCTTCGCGGCCCTCCGGGCACATTTGTTTTTTGGCGGGTGCTGCACGCGCCGTCCGCGGCGGGCGCAGCACCAGACGAGTCGAGAGACTTTACTGCAGGCGAAAGGAGCCGCCGCGTGCGCGATGCGTGGCGGCACAGTGAATCGATATGGCGAAACGGGATTACTACGAGGTTCTGGGCGTCGCGAAGAATGCGAGCGACGACGAAATCAAGAAGGCGTATCGCAAGCTTGCGATGAAGTATCACCCTGACCGCAATCCGGACAGCAAGGATGCGGAAGAGCATTTCAAGGAGGTGAAGGAAGCCTATGAAATGCTGTCGGACGGCCAGAAGCGGGCAGCGTACGACCAGTACGGCCACGCGGGCGTCGATCCGAACATGGGCGGTGCGGGCGCACAGGGCTTCGGCGGCTTCGCGGACGCGTTCGGCGACATCTTCGGCGACATCTTCGGCCAGGCGGCGGGCGGCGCCGCGCGCGGCGGCCGTGGCGGCCCGCAGGTGTATCGCGGCGCCGACCTGCGCTACAGCATGGAAATCACGCTCGAGCAGGCCGCACACGGCTACGACACGCAGATCCGCGTGCCGAGCTGGGTGTCGTGCGAGGTCTGCCACGGGTCGGGTGCGAAGCCCGGCACGAAGCCGGAAACCTGCCCGACCTGTCACGGCCAGGGCACGGTGCGCATGTCGCAGGGCTTCTTCAGCATCCAGCAGACCTGCCCGAAGTGCCACGGCACGGGCACCTACATTCCCGAGCCGTGCGTGCATTGCCACGGGTCGGGCAAGGTGAAGGAAACCAAGACGCTCGAAGTGAAGATCCCGGCCGGGATCGACGACGGGATGCGGATCCGCTCGGCCGGCAACGGCGAGCCGGGCATCAACGGCGGGCCGCCGGGCGACCTGTACGTCGAGATCCACATCAAGCCGCATTCGGTGTTCGAGCGCGACGGCGACGATCTCCACTGCCAGATGCCGATCCCGTTCACGACCGCCGCGCTCGGCGGCGAGATCGAGGTGCCGACGCTGGCCGGCCGTGCGTCGTTCCCGGTGCCGGAAGGCACGCAGTCGGGCAAGACGTTCCGCCTGCGCGGCAAGGGCATCAAGGGGCTGCGTTCGAGCATCGCGGGCGATCTGTACGTCCACGTGCAGGTCGAGACGCCGGTGAAGCTGACCGACAACCAGCGCGACCTGCTCAAGCAGTTCGAGAAATCGCTGGCCGAGGGCGGCGCGCGTCACAGCCCGCAGAGCAAGAGCTGGTTCGACCGTGTGAAGAGCTTCTTCGAGTAACTCGAGTAACAGCATGACTGAAGGCAACGAGAGCGCGTCGTTCGCGCTCTTGGACGATTGCGACTCGACCGCGCTCGCGCGGTCGAGTCGTTTGTATTCGGGGTTCGTGCGCGAACGCGTGTGCACGGATCCGGCTCGGCTCGACGAGGTCGACGCGGCGGTGGCGCAGGATCTGCGCGACGGGCTGCATGCGGTCGTCGTCGGCGATTACGAATTCGGACGCAACCTGCAACGAGCGCAGCCGGGCCATGCCCCGCTGCGCTTTTTGCTGTTTGCGCGCTGCGAGCGCCTGTCGCGCGACGAAGTCGACGCGTGGCTCGCTCAGCAGGATGGCGGCGGCGCGCCGTCGATCGCGGGCGTCGCGCATGTCGAAAAGAGCGTATCGCGCGATGCGTTCGATGCGGCGATCGCCGCGGTGCACGACGCGCTGCGCGCGGGCGATTCGTATCAGGTCAACTACACGTACCGGCTGAACTTCGACGTGTTCGGCACGCCGCTCGCGCTGTACCGGCGGCTGCGTGCGCGCCAGCCCGTGCGCTACGGCGCGCTGATCGCGTTGCCCGACGGGACGTGGGTCGTGTCGTGCTCGCCCGAGCTGTTCGTCGAGAAGCACGGAGACGTGCTGCGCGCGCGGCCGATGAAGGGCACGGCACCGCGTTCGGCCGACCCTCGCGACGATGCGGCGGCGGCCACGTTCCTCGCGAACGACCCGAAGAACCGCGCGGAAAACGTGATGATCGTCGACCTGCTGCGCAACGACGTGTCGCGGATCGCGCGCACCGGCACGGTTCGCGTGCCGGCGCTGTTCTCCGTCGAGCCGTATGCGTCGGTGTGGCAGATGACGTCGACGGTCGAGGCAGGCTGGCGCGCCGGGACGACGTTCGCGCAGACGCTGCGTGCGCTGTTTCCGTGCGGATCGATCACGGGCGCGCCGAAGCACAAGACGATGGAACTGATCGACGCGATCGAATCGACGCCACGCGGGCTCTATACGGGCGCGATCGGCTGGCTTGACGCTGCGAAGCAACGCGCCGATTCCGACGCGCCGGGCGATCGCCTGGCCGGTTGCGGTGATTTCTGCCTGTCGGTCGCGATCCGTACGCTGACGCTCGATGCTGCCAGTGATGGTGACGACAGCGAAGGTGATGGCAGCGCCGGTGTGGCCGACGCCGAAGCACGCCATCCGACAACGGTGATCGCCGCCCGGCGCCGCGGCACGATGGGCGTCGGCGCGGGCATCGTGCTCGACAGCGTTGCAGCCGACGAATATGCGGAGTGCGAATTGAAAGCGCGATTCCTGACGGACGCCGATCCCGGCTTCCAGCTGTTCGAAACGACGGCCGCCACGCGTGCGGACGGCATCCGGCATCTCGATCGTCATCTCGCGCGGCTGCAGCGTAGCGCGGATGCGTTCGGCTTCCGCTTCGACGCCGATGCGTTACGTCGCGAGATCGACGCGCGCTGCGCGGCGCTCGACGGCGACGGCGCGTACCGGATGAAGCTCGCACTCGCGAAGGACGGCACGATCGAGATCATCGCGGCACCGCTCAAGCCGCTGCCGGCGGGGCCGGTCGGCGTGCTGCTGGCGTCCGCGCACGGCTTCGAGCCGACCCGTGCGGGCGATGCGCTGCTGCTGCACAAGACCACGCGCCGCGCCGAATACGATCGCGCGTGGCAGGCGGCGGAGGCGCTCGGCGGCTTCGACATGCTGTTCGTCAACGAGCGCGGCGAGGTGACGGAAGGCGGGCGCTCGAACCTGTTCGTGAAGCTCGATGGCCAGTGGGTGACGCCGCCGCTCGAGTCCGGCGTGCTGCCGGGCGTGATGCGTGGCGTGCTGCTCGACGATCGTGCGTTCGGCGCGACGGAGCGGGTCGTGACCCGCGACGATCTCGCGCGTGCGGAGGCGCTGCTGCTGACCAATGCGCTGCGCGGCGCGCTCGACGCGGTACTGAAGTAACCGGCGGATAATCGACCGCTGCCGGCAGCGTGAGAAAGAAAAAACGCGGCGCCCCGCAAAGGGCGCCGCGTTTTTTTCATCGAGGCGCCGGCGAACGCATCGCCGGCACCGCGCCGGACGTCAGAACGAATGCTCGGGGCCGGGGAACGAACCGTCCTTCACCGCGCGCACATACGCTTCGACGGCCGCCTGGATGTTCGGCTCGCCCTGCATGAAATCCTTCACGAAGCGCGGCCGCTTGCCGGGGAACACGCCGAGCATGTCGTGCAGCACGAGCACCTGGCCCGAGCAGTCGGCGCCTGCGCCGATGCCGATCGTCGGCACGCGCAGCATCTGCGTGACTTCGGAACCGATCAGTGTCGGCACGGCTTCGAGCAGGACGACCTGCGCACCGGCCGCTTCGACCGCACGCGCGTCGCGCAGCAGTTGCGCCGCACCGGCTTCGGTCTTGCCCTGCACCTTGAAGCCACCGAACGCATGCACCGACTGCGGCGTGAGGCCCACGTGCGCACACACGGGCACCGCGCGCTCGACGAGGAAGCGGATCGTCTCGGCGAGCCATTCGCCGCCTTCGAGCTTGACCATCTGCGCCCCGGCGCGCATCAGCTTGACGCTGCTTGCGAATGCCTCCGCCGGCGTGCCGTACGTGCCGAACGGCAGGTCGGCCATGATCAGCGCGCGCGGCTGCGCACGGGCGACACAGGCGGTGTGATACGCGATGTCGTCGAGCGACACGGGCAGCGTGGTCGTGTGGCCCTGCAGCACGTTGCCGAGCGAATCGCCGATCAGCAGCACGTCGACGCCCGAACGGTCGAGCAGTGCGGCAAAGCTCGCGTCGTAGCAGGTGAGCATCGCGATCTTCTCGCCGGCGTCGCGCATTGCCTGCAGCTTGGGCACCGTGACGGCAGGCCGGCTCGATTCCTGGAGATAGGTCATGGGAAATCCGGTTCGAATGGGGGTGGAACGACAGGCGAGGACGCGTCAGCGCGTCGTCTCGCCCTTGACGAAGAATTCCTTGCGGCCGCGCATCGTCTCGATGCGCTCGACCAGCAGGGCGAGATCTTCGGGGGAATCCAGCGGATTCAGGTGTTCGGCGGCGACCGTCAGCACCGGCGTGCGGTCGTAGTGGTAGAAGAATTCGTTGTACGCGTCGACGAGCGAGCGCAGGTACGCATCGCTGATCTGCAGCTCCATCGGCAGCCCGCGCTTCTGGATGCGCGAGAACAGCACTTCGGGGCTCGCCTGCAGGTAGACGACGAGGTCGGGCGACGGTGCCTGCGGCACGTCCACGTGCGTCGCGACCGAGCGGTAGAGCTGCCACTCGTCTTCCGGCAGGTTCAGCCGCGCGAAGATGTCGTTCTTCTGCGGCATGAAATCGGCGATGACCGGGCGGCCCGTGTCGAGCGCACCGATCAGTTCGCGGGCCTGCTGCGCGCGCTGCAGCGCGAACGATAGCTGCACGGGCAGCGCGTAGCGCGCGGTGTCGCGATAGAAGCGTTCGAGGAACGGGTTGTCCTGCGGGCGCTCGAGCAGCGTCTGCATCGACCAGCGTTCGCCGAGCAGGCGCGCGAGCGTCGTCTTGCCGACGCCGATCGGGCCTTCGATCACGAGATAGCGGTGCGGGGCGCGCAGGTCGGGCGCGGTGACGGTAAGGGGAGTCGGGGTCATCGGCAGCGGTTCTTGTCGGCGTCTTCGCTGGCAGCGAGCGCCTTCTGCATCAGGCACTGGCAGGTCTGCACCTTCTCGACGCGCTGGTCCGCGACGGCGGCAAGGAAGGTGTCGGCTCGGCCGCGAGCGGGGATGTCGAGTGCCGGCTCGATCTCGACGAGCGGCACGAGCGCGAACGCACGGTCGGTGAGGCGCGGATGCGGGACGATCAGGTCGGGCTCGTCGATCGAATCGTCGCCGAACAGCAGGATGTCGAGATCGAGCGTGCGCGGCGCATTGCGATACGGGCGCTCGCGGCCGAAGTGATGTTCGATCTTCTGGCACAGCGCGAGCAGCTCGCGGGCCGACAGCGTCGTGTCGAGCTTGACGACGCAATTGTAGTAGTCGTCGCCGCCCGCTTCGAAGGGCGCCGTGCGATACAGGCTCGATTTGCCGAGGATCGAGATGGTGCGCTGCTGCGCAAGGCACACCACCGCGTCCTTCAGGGTCTGGCGCGCATCGCCGAGATTCGCCCCCAGTCCGATATATGCAACCGTCATGGCATCACTTCCTACGTCGTTCGCCGGCGAGCGCGTCAGTCGTCGGAACCGCCCGAGGCGTCCGGTGCCGGCTCGGCGGCACCTTCACCCGGCTTGCGGTTTCGCACGCCGCCGCGGCGGCGCCGCTTGCGGGGCGATTTTTCCTTCGTGCCGCCCTGCGTCAGCAATGCCTCGCGAGCGGCCGCGTCGCCTTCGATGAAATCCGTCCACCACTGTCCGACTTCCGCATCGAGCTCGCCGGATTCGCAGCGTAACAGGAGGAAATCATACCCCGCTCTAAACCTTTGGTGTTCCAGCAGCCGCATCGCGCTGCGGCCCGAGCGTTTCTCGAGGCGCAACTGCAGGCCCCAGATCTCGCGCATGTCGGCCGAGTAACGCTTGTGGATCGCGAGTTTCTCGGTCTGCATGTCGAGCACGTCGTCCATCGCGCGATGGAGTGCCGGCACCGGAATTTCACCTTCGGCCGTGTATTGCTCGAAGCGCTGGCGCATGTCGTGCCACAGCAGCGTCGCGAACAGGAAGCCCGGCGAGACCGGCTTGCCGGCGCGCACGCGTGCATCGGTGTTGTTCAGCGCGAGCGTGATGAACTTCTCGCCCTGCGGCTGTTCGAGCACCACGTCGAGCAGCGGCAGCAGCCCGTGGTGCAGGCCCTCCTTGCGCAGCCGCGTCAGGCACGCGAGTGCGTGGCCCGACAGCAGCAGCTTCAGCATTTCGTCGAACAGGCGCGCGGCCGGCACGTTGTTGATCAGGTCGGCGAGCGCGTTGATCGGTTCGCGCGTATGCGGCTCGATCTCGAAACCGAGCTTGGCCGCGAAGCGCACGACGCGCAGCATCCGCACCGGATCCTCGCGGAAGCGCGTGGCCGGATCGCCGATCATCCGCAACAGGCGGGCGCGCACGTCGGCCATCCCGTCGTGGTAGTCGAGCACCGTCTGTGTCGACGGGTCGTAGTACATCGCGTTGATCGTGAAGTCGCGGCGCGCGGCGTCTTCGTGCTGCTCGCCCCACACGTTGTCGCGCAGCACGCGGCCGCTCGCGTCCACCGCGTGCGTGCGGCGATCGAGTTCGTCGCGCTTCAGGCGCTTCGGCGGCTCGGCAGCGGCCGCCTCGGGCGGCGCATCGACCAGCGCGCGGAACGTCGACACCTCGATCAGCTCCTGGCCGAACTGCACGTGCACGATCTGGAAGCGGCGGCCGATCAGGCGTGCGCGGCGGAACAGGCGCTGCACCTCGGTCGGCGTTGCGTCGGTCGCGACGTCGAAGTCCTTCGGCGCGATGCCGAGCAGCAGGTCGCGTACCGCTCCGCCGACGATGAAGGCACGGAAGCCCGCCTGCTGCAGCGTGTCGGTCACGCGCACGGCGTTCTTCGAGATCAGCGCCGGATTGATGCCGTGCACGCTGGCCGGCACGACGGTCGGTTCATGGTTGCTGCGCGGTTTTTTCGCGCCGCCGCCGCGGGCGCCCTTCGGGGCGCGCGGGGTAGCAGGGGCCGCTTCGTCGGCCGGAGCCGTTGCGGGAGACGTTTGCTCGGTTTCGTCCTGGCCGAGCAGCTTGCGGATGAATTTTTTGATCACGACGTTCAGAAGAGATCGAGGATGCGCCAGCCGCGGTTGCTTGCATGCGCACGCAGCGTGTCGTCAGGGTTGGTCGCGATCGGGTCGGTGACTTTCTCGAGCAACGGGATGTCGTTGTGCGAGTCGCTGTAGAAATAGGTGTGCGGGAAGTCGCTCCATTGCTTGCCGAGCGACGCGAGCCACGCTTCGGTCCGCACGATCTTGCCTTCGCGATAGCTCGGCGTGCCGGTCGGCCGGCCCGTGTACGGCGAATCGGGGCGCCCGTCGGTCGTTTCGACCTCGCAGGCGATCAGCGTGTCGACACCGAACGCGGACGCGATCGGGCGCGTGATGAATTCGTTGGTCGCCGTCACCACGCAGCACAGGTCGCCCGCATCGAGGTGCTTGCGCACGAGCTCGAGCGCGGCGGGTGTCATGGCGGGCCGGATCACCTCGTGCATGTACTGATCGTGCCATTCGGCCAGCTGCGCGCGCGAATACTTCGCGAGCGGCGTGATCATCGCCGTGAGGTACGCGTGGATGTCGAGCTTGCCGGCCTTGTAGTCGGCGAAGAACTGATCGTTCTGACGCGAGAAGCTTTCCGCGTCGACGATGCCGAGCTTCACCATGAAGCGGCCCCATTCGTGGTCGCTATCGGTCGGGATCAACGTGTGATCGAGGTCAAAGAGTGCCAGATTAGTCATGGAAGCGCATTTTACTCGAAGCGGTTCGGGCCCGTGCCCGGTGGTGTGATGTCGTCGCCGGGACGCGCCAGCATGCGGCGCAGCAACGGCAGCGTGACGGCGCGTTTCTGCTCGAGCGAAAAGCGATCGAGCGCGTCGAGCAGCGCCATCAGGCTCGGCATGTCGCGGCGGAAATGGGTCAGCAGGTAGGCGGCGATGTCGTCGGTGAGCGCGATCCCGCGCTCCTTCGCCGCGAGCTTGAGCACGGCGATCTTGCCGGCGTCGGACGGCGGCGACAGGTGGAACACGAGCCCCCAGCCGAGGCGCGTGCGGAGATCCTCGCGCACGTCGAGCGCGAGCGGCGCCGCGGGGCCCGCCGCGACGAACGCGCTCGACGGGTGCGCGCGCACTTCGTTGAACAGGTTGAACAGCGCGACCTGCTGCGTGTCGCTCATCCGGTCGCAATCGTCGATCGCGTAGATGCCGATGCGCGGGTCGAACGTGAACGCGCCGAGCGGGCTCTGCGGCGTCAGGTAGCGCGCATAGCCGTACGACGCGTCGCTCACGAGCGCCTGCAGCAGATGGGTGCGGCCGCAGCCGGGCTCGCCCCAGATGTAGAACGACCGGTCCGGCACGGGGCCCGCCGCGAGCGCGAGGTCGAGCTTCTGCAGGCGCGAGATGAGCTCGTCGTTCTCCTCGTTCATGATGAAGTTGTCGAACGTGGCGGGCGGCGGCGTGCCGAGATCGAGCGTCAGTTGACGAGACACAACAGTCACAATGCGGGTCGGTTGAAAATACGCGCGCCGTACGCCGGGCACGCGCCGGGGCTTGCGTCTTCACGGGCTTCACGCGCGGCCGCACGCACGGCGCCACGCCGGTTTCGGCGCGGTTCGCTCGGCGATGAAAACGGGGACGTGTTGACCAAGATGCAATCCCTGACGATTCGGTGCTGGGAATTCCGGCCAACGGGCCGGCTTCGGGTAAAATCGCATTTTACCGACCTTCTCGCATTCCCCCATGAATCCTCCGAAATCCGCTCCCGACGCTCAGGGTCTGTCCTATCGCGACGCAGGTGTCGACATCGACGCAGGCGACGCACTCATCGACAAGATCAAGCCTTTTGCGAAGAAAACCCTGCGCGACGGCGTGCTCGGCGGCATCGGCGGGTTCGGCGCGCTGTTCGAAGTGCCGAAGAAGTACAAGGAGCCCGTGCTCGTATCGGGCACCGACGGCGTGGGCACCAAGCTCAAGCTGGCGTTTCATCTGAACAAACACGACACCGTCGGCCAGGATCTCGTCGCGATGAGCGTGAACGACATCCTCGTGCAGGGCGCCGAGCCGCTGTTCTTCCTCGACTACTTCGCGTGCGGCAAGCTCGACGTCGACACCGCGGCAACGGTCGTCAAGGGCATCGCGCAGGGTTGCGAACTGTCGGGCTGCGCGCTGATCGGCGGTGAAACCGCCGAAATGCCGGGCATGTACCCGGACGGCGAATACGACCTGGCCGGCTTCGCGGTCGGCGCGGTCGAGAAGAGCAAGATCATCGACGGCAGCACGATCGCCGAGGGCGACGTGGTGCTGGGCCTCGCATCGAGCGGCATCCACTCGAACGGCTTCTCGCTCGTGCGCAAGATCATCGAGCGCGCGAACCCCGACCTGTCGGCCGATTTCCACGGCCGCTCGCTGGCCGACGCGCTGATGGCACCCACGCGCATCTACGTGAAGCCGCTGCTCGCGCTGATGCAGAAGCTGTCGGTGAAGGGCATGGCGCACATCACGGGCGGCGGTCTCGTCGAGAACATCCCGCGCGTGCTGCGCGAAGGCCTCACCGCCGAGCTCGACCAGAACGCCTGGCCGCTGCCGCCGCTGTTCAAGTGGCTGCAGGAACACGGCGGTGTCGCCGATGCGGAAATGCACCGCGTGTTCAACTGCGGCATCGGCATGGCCGTGATCGTGTCGGCGGCCGATGCCGACGCAGCGATCGCCGACCTGACCGCCGCCGGCGAACAGGTGTGGAAGATCGGCACCGTGCGTGCGACCCGCGAAGGCGAGGCGCAGACGGTCGTGGTCTGACGCACTGCCTGCAGCAGATGCAGCAAGGAAAGCCGCCCGGAGTCGATCCGGGCGGCTTTTTTTCATGCCGACGGGCGCGGTGCGCCTGAGTTCGCGGCGCGTGCACCGGCCAGCAACGGCGGGACGAGCAGATAAAGCAGTGCGGCCGCGGCCCAGACGAGCCCCGGCCACGTCGCGCGTGTCGCCGCGTAGGTCGCGGTGACGACCAGCGGCCCCGCGACGCCGATCAGGCTCGCCACGCTCGCGAGCGCGCCTTGCAGTTCGCCCTGGCGCGCGTCGTCGACCTGCCGCGCGAGCATCGCCTGCAGGGCCGGCAGCGTCATGCCGCCTGCCGCGAACAGCGGCAGCAGCGCGAACGGCACCCACGCGGCGGTCGCGAACGCGATCGCCGCGAGCCCGAGCGCGTCACCCGCGAGGCCCAGAGCCAGCGCGCGGCGCTCGCCGAGCCGCGCGATCAGCGGCCCGATCGCGAAGGCCTGCGCGAGCGCGTGACACGCGCCGTAGCCCGCCAGCGACAGCCCCGCGATCGGCGTCGACCAGCCGAAATGCTCCTGGCCGTACAGGATCCACAATGTCGCCGGCGCCTGCGACACCAGCGCCACGATCACGTAAATGCCGATCAGCGGGGCGAGCGCGGGTGCGCCGGTCAGCCGGCGCAGGCTCGCAAACGGATTGAGTGCGCCAACCGCATGGCTTTCGCGGGCCGAACGCGGTCGTGATTCCGGCAGCGCGCGCCAGACGAGCACGAGATTGAGCGCATTGAGCACGGCGGCCGCGACGAACGGTGCACGCAGGTGCAGCACACCGAGCAGGCCGCCGATCAGCGGGCCCGCGATGAAGCCGATGCCCATCATCGCGCCGAGCTGGCCGAAGCGTCGTGCTCGATCGGGTTCGGCGGTGACGTCGGTGACATAGGCAGTCGCGACCGCGACGTTCGCGCCGGTGATGCCCGCGATCAGCCGCCCCACGTAAAGCCACGCGAGGGTCGGCGCGAGCGCCATCAGCAGGTAGTCGAGCGCGGCGCCCGCGAGCGACGCGAGCAGGACGGGCCGGCGGCCGAAGCGGTCGCTCAGCGCGCCGAGCAGTGGGGCGCACAGGAACTGCGCGAACGCGTACAGCGCGAGCAGGATCCCGTAATGGGTGTCGGTGCTGCCTGCGTCGGCGAGCGAGCGCAGCAGCCCGGGCAGGATCGGCATCACGATCCCGACGCCGATCGCGTCGAGCAGGACCGTGGCCAGGATGGCAATCAGGGACGGATTCAAGAGCGTGACTCTATCGGTGATAGAGTGGCAATTATTCCACAGCTTTCCCTATCGGTGATAGAGATGAAGGACACAGGGGCGCGGCTGACGCGCGACACGGTATTGCGCGCGGCGCTCGAGCTGCTCGACGAAGTCGGCATCGACGGGCTGTCGACGCGGAAGCTCGCCGAGCGGCTCGGCGTGCAGTCGCCGACGCTTTACTGGCATTTCAGGAACAAGGGCGAACTGCTCGATGCGATGGCCGAGGCGATCATGCTCGAGCGTCACGATGCGTCGCTGCCACGCCCGGGCGAAGCGTGGGATGCGTGGCTTTTGGACAACGCGCGCAGTTTCCGTCGTGCGCTGCTGGCCTATCGCGACGGCGCGCGCCTGCATGCCGGTACGCGGCCGCGCGCGCTGCATTTCGGCTCGATCGAACGCAAGGTCGCGCTGCTCGGCGACGCGGGTTTCGCGCCGGACGAGGCGGTCGACGTGATGTATGCGCTGGGCCGCTTCGTGGTTGGATGGGTGCTGGAAGAGCAGGCGGAAGCGGACGGCGACGCCGATGCGCCGCTGCCGGACGCGGCCGAGTATCCGCTGCTCGCGAAGGGCTGGGCCGCGCTGCGCGCGCGCGGCGGCGATGAAGCGTTCGAGCGCGGCGTCGCCTTGATCGTCGACGGCGCCCGCGCGCATCTGGCAGCGCGCGGGCGCGGCTGACGCGGTCAGTCCGGCGTGCGGCCGTCGAGCACGCGTTCGAGCGCGTCGAGTGCGCGGGCCGTCGAGTCCGGCGCGATGCAGTCGACGACGATCCGCTCCGGCATCGCGCGCAGCCAGGTGATCTGGCGCTTGCAGAGCTGGCGCGTCGCGAAGATTCCCTTGTCGCGCATCGTCCGGTAGTCGGTATCGCCGTCGAGGAATTCCCACGCTTGCCGGTAGCCGACGCAGCGCATCGACGGCAGGTCGGGATGGAGGTCCTCGCGACGACGCAGCCGCTCGACTTCGTCGATGAAGCCCGCGTCGAGCATTGCGTCGAAGCGCTGCGCGATCCGTTTGTGCAATACCGCGCGATCCGACGGTTCGAGCGCGACCGGCACGAAGCGGTAAGCGGCGGCCGCATCGTCGGTGCGGCGCGGCGCGGCAAGCAGCACCGACATCGGCTGCCCACTCAGCATGAACACTTCGAGCGCCCGCTGGATCCGCTGCGAATCGTTCGGCGCGAGCCGCGCGGCCGTGTCGGGATCGACTTGCGCGAGCCGCGCGTGCAACGCGGGCCAGCCATCGCGCGCGGCTTCGGCATCGAGCGTCGCGCGCACGTCCGGATCCGCGCCCGGCAGGTCGTTGAGCCCCTGCGTCAGCGCCTTGTAGTACAGCATCGTGCCGCCCGCGAGCAGCGGCGTGCGGCCGCGCGCGGCGATCTCGCCGATCAGGCGCAGCGTGTCCGCGCGGAAGCTCGCGGCCGAATACGCGTCGGCCGGATCGATGATGTCGATCAGGTGATGCGGTACGCTCGCGCGCTCGTCGCGCGAAGGCTTCGCGGTGCCGATATCCATGTCGCGGTAGACGAGCGCCGAATCGACGCTGACGATCTCGATCGGGCGACGTGCGGCGAGCGCCAGCGCCGCGGCCGTCTTGCCCGATGCGGTGGGGCCGAGCAGGCAGGCGATCGTCGTCGGGCTGGGGTTGGCGTGCGGTACCGAGCTCATTGGCCACGCATGAAGAGGCGGTCGAGGTCGTTCAGCGTGAGCTGATACCACGTCGGCCGGCCGTGATTGCACTGGTCCGCGCGTTCGGTCGCTTCCATCTGCCGCAGCAGCGCGTTCATCTCGTCGAGCGTCAGGCGCCGGTTCGCGCGCACCGCGTGGTGGCACGCGAGCGTGCCGAGCAGCTCGTGCTGACGCTCGGTGAGCACGCGCGAGCCGCCGAACGCGTGCAGGTCGGCGAGCACCGCGCGCGCAAGCGACTGCAGGTCGGCATCCTTCAGCAGCGCCGGGACCGCGCGGATCGCGAGCGTTGTTGGCGACAGCACCGCCAGGTCGAAGCCGAGCGATTCGAGCGTGTCGCGCTCTTCCTCGACCGTGCCGATCTCGACCGGCGTGGCCGTCATCGAGATCGGCAGCAGCAGCGCCTGCACCGCGACCGAGCGGTCGGCGAGCGCGTTCTTGAACTGTTCGTACAGGATCCGCTCGTGCGCCGCGTGCATGTCGACGATCACGAGGCCGTGCGCATTCTGCGCGAGCACGTAAATGCCGTGGATCTGGCCCAGCGCGAAGCCGAGCGGCTGCTCGTCGTGCGCGGTGGCGGCGATCGGCGCAGCCAGGAAGCCCGGCAGCGGCGCGATCGGCGCGTCGGCCGAATCGCGGGCGAGGGTCGTCGTGCCGTCCGGCGTGCCCGCACCCGTGTCCTTGCGGCCGAACAGCGCGTCATAGAGCGCGAGCGGCTGCGCGACGGGCAGCGTGCCCTGGGTCATTCGCGCCTGACGCATCCACGTGTTGCCCGATGACGAGGGCGACGACGGCGAGAAGCCGCTGCCGCCATTGCCGGTTGCGTGGCCCTGGCTCTGGCCGAGCGGCGTATTCAGGAACGAAGAAGGCCCGCGTGGCGTCGGTTCGATATGTGCGGCATGGCCGCCCGCCGTGGTTTCCGGCGACGCGCCCGCGTGGCGCGCCAACGCGCGCTGGACCGCATGGAACACGTACTGGTGGATCGAGCGCGAATCGCGGAAGCGCACCTCGATCTTCGACGGGTGCACGTTCACGTCGACGGCTTCGGGCGGCAGGTCAAGAAACAGCACATACGACGGGTAGCGGTCGCCGTGCAGCACGTCCTCGTAGGCCGCGCGCACTGCGTGCGTCAGCAGCTTGTCGCGCACGAAGCGGCCGTTGACGAAGAAGTATTGCTGGTCGGCGCGACCGCGGCTTGCGGTCGGCAGGCCGGCGCAGCCGTAGACCGCGAGCGGGCCGGCCTGCTCGTCGAGCGGCAGGTGTGCGGTCGCGAAGCTGTCGCCGAGGATCTTCGCGACGCGCTGCGCCGGCTCGGTCGCGTTCCAGTGTTCGACCGCCTTGCCGTTGTGCAGCACCGAGATCGCGACGTCCGGCCGCGCGAGCGCCGCGCGGCGAATCATTTCCAGGCAGTGGCCGAACTCGGTCTGCTCGCTCTTCAGGAACTTGCGCCGCGCGGGCGTGTTGAAGTACAGCTCGCGCACCTCGATCGTCGTGCCGGTCGCGCCGGCGGCGGGCGACAGCACGCCCGTCTGCGCGTCGATCTTCATCGCATGCGCGGCATCGGCCGTCCGGCTCGTGATCGACATCTCGGCGACCGACGCGATCGACGCGAGCGCTTCGCCGCGGAACCCGAGCGTCGCGACCGCCTCGAGCTCCTCGAGCGAGCGGATCTTGCTGGTCGCATGGCGCATCAGTGCGAGCGCCAGCTCGTCCGGCGGAATCCCGCAGCCATCGTCGGTGATCGAGATGCGCTTGACGCCGCCTTCTTCCAGCACGATGCGCAGCGTGCTGGCGCCGGCGTCCATCGCGTTTTCGAGCAGCTCCTTGACGACCGACGCCGGGCGTTCGACGACCTCGCCGGCGGCGATCTGGCTGATCAGCTGGTCGGGTAGGGGCTGGATCGCGCGCAGCGGGCGCGGAGCAGGGGCGGGCGCGGCGCCCGCGGCCGTTTCGGTGATATCGGACATGGCCGAATTATAGCGAGGCGGCGAATGCGTGCCGGGGCGACCGGCGGTTACGTTTTTTCACGGAGCCTTAAGGTAGTTTCGGTATCATGGGTCCGTAACACGCCCGGCCTTGACCGGTGGGCGCTTCAGCCTTTTTCGGCCGTTCCGGCCCTATCGCCTTCGAGGAATCGCATTTGGATACGCTGCTTCATTTCGTCAACCTTGTCCTGCATATCGACGCCTTCCTCGGCGATTTCATCCGGCAGTACGGCGCGTGGGTCTATCTCGTGCTGTTCCTGATCGTGTTCTGCGAGACGGGGCTCGTCGTGTTCCCGTTCCTGCCCGGCGATTCGCTGCTGTTCATCGGCGGCGCGTTCGCGGCGACGGGCGAGATGAATGTCGGCCTGCTGATCGTGCTGCTGCTCGTCGCGGCGATTTCCGGCAACACGGTCAATTACATGATCGGCCGCTGGATCGGCCCGAAGGTGTTCAATACGCATATCCCGGTGCTCGAGCGCTTCCTCGATCGCGCCGCGTTGCAGAAAACCCACTCGTTCTACGACAAGCACGGCGGCAAGACGATCGTGCTCGCACGCTTCATTCCGGTCGTGCGGACGTTCGCGCCGTTCGTGGCGGGGGCATCGTCGATGAGCGCCGCACGTTTTCAGCTTTTCAACGTGATCGGTGCGCTGGTGTGGGTGCTGCTGCTCGTGCTGCTCGGCTATTTCTTCGGCAACATCCCGTTCATTCGCCAGTACCTGAACGTGATCGTGCTGGTCGGGATCGGAGCGGCGGTCGTGCCGGTCGCGCTTGGCGCGGTGTGGAAGCTGGTGCGGGGGAAGCAGTCGGATAATGCGCCGAAGGCGGGCGGGCGCTGAGCGGGAGCGTTTCGTTCTCGTCTCGGTGCAGTAAAAAAAGCGTGGCGGGTGCCACGCTTTTTTTTCGTCCGGCGACGCCGTTACGCGTTGCGATGCGAGATCGGGGTTTCGGGCGTCGGGTATTGCGCGTCGCGGAACGTCTCGATGATCACGCGGTTGGTGTCGCAATACACCTGCCAGTAGTTCTCGGGTGCCGTGGACGGGCGCACGAACAGCAGCGGGCCTTCCGGCGTGAACTGCAGCACGCCGACGTCCGGCGCCGGAGTGGTCAGCACGTTCGGGATCTGCTGGATCGACGTCTTCAGGCGGTTGATCGCGTCGACCGCATCGACGCTGTTCGCGATCTTCGCGGTCAGGTCGACGCGGCGGTGCGGCGTGGCACTGTAGTTCGCGATGTTGTCCGAGAAGATCTTGTTGTTGCCGACGATCGTCACGATGTTGTCGGGCGTGACGATCGTCGTGCCGAACAGGCCGAGCTCCTTGACCGTGCCCGTGACGCCGCCCGCGTTGATCACGTCGCCGATCTTGAACGGACGCAGCACCTGCATAAACACGCCTGCGGCGAAGTGCGCGAGCAGGCCGCCCCAGGCGGTACCGATCGCGAGGCCGAGGCCGGCGAGCAACGCGGCGAACGAGGTCGTCTGCACACCGAAGATCTGCAGGATCGCGAGGATCAGGAGGATCGTCAGCAGCACGCCGACGACGGACGTCAGGTAGTCGGTCAGTGTCGGGTCGACCTTGCCGCTGCGGCGCACGACCTTGCCGAGCAGGCGGGTACCGATGCGGATCGCCCAGCGGCCGACGAACCACAAGACGATCGCGGCGAGGAGGTTGAGGCCGAAGTCGAGACCGCGGGTCATCAGGAATTGCTGGGCTGTGGCGAGATCGATCATGCGTTCTCCGGATAGGGGATCGGGGCGCGATGTGCGCGTGGCTGCGCAGTTATACCGGTGCGACGGCGGCACAGCAACCGGGGCGAGTCGTTGGACTGTCAGGGATTGTCAGGGTAAATGATATTGGCAACCCGATGATCGTGAGGCGTTCGACAATTGCCTTCCCGGTGTCGATCAGATGGAAGCCGTGCCGACATGTCGCATGCGCGATCGTTCGCATGCTTGCTGACGGCGGTCGCGTCTAAACTCGAGAGACAACGCTCGACGGCACATCTCCTGTTGCGGAGTTAGACGGCGGTCGGCTCGGCGACCGAGAAGGTGACGTGCTGTGGCGCTGCGAGTCGCTGCTGGCGTGACAGAACCCATGTTCCAGGCGTTACTTCGGTGAAACCACATGTCGAATAGACCACTCGACCAAGCGCGTTCGCCGGTGTTTCGACGACGCGACCGACCGCATCGGAATGTGTGTGAATCGCCGACGTGATAGCGGCCAACAGGGATTGCTCGACACCGAGTCCGAAGACGCGGCAGCTCATGACATACTGTTCGATACGCTCGTTCTGCACGATCGCGACGGCGACGAGGCCGTAGTCCGTGTACTTGTCGATCACGTGTGCGACATGCATCATCGTGCCGGTATCGAATGCGCGAGCGCACTCGTCGAATGACCATCGGCGCCCCGTCGTATTGAACTGGTTGGATTTGTTGACCAATTCGAACGCACGCGTGAATCTGGCATCGCTTGTATTCGTCACGTGATGTACCGTTACCTTTACTTGCAGAGATTGCAGGAATTCATCGCGACTCATTTTCGCACGAGCATTTTCGCGCTTGATCTGAGCCTGAATCATTTCAGTGCGGCGGCCGGATTCGTCGGAGACGTGCGCAACCTGTGT
Organism: Burkholderia sp. AU38729; assembly: GCF_020419725.1. Lineage (NCBI taxonomy): Bacteria > Pseudomonadati > Pseudomonadota > Betaproteobacteria > Burkholderiales > Burkholderiaceae > Burkholderia > Burkholderia sp. AU38729. The sequence continues at coordinate 248,386 of NZ_JAIZQO010000003.1, forward strand.
TTCGCCGGACCAGAGAAGCACGCGGCGCAGACGATAGATATCGCTGCCGAGAACCCGCATGCCTGGAAACGCCTCTGCCACGGCGGCCCGCTCGACCGGATTGTCATCGATGAAGACAACGTTTCTCGGAAGCAGATTCGTTTCAGCGAGAATTTCCTGGACGTTTTCAACCTTTGTTTTCCAGTTAATCTTGATCGACGCGAAATCGGACATCGAGATCACGCCTCCGACGAAGCCCTCCGTACCCCACAATTCTCCGATGCGTTGTTCGTCGTTCTTGCTCGCGATGGCAAGCAAGATGCCGCGGCGTTTCAGGAATTGAAGGGCTTCGATGAAGCCGAGCGGATAGCCTTCGATGGCGTTGAAGCGAATACCCTCTTCGGCGATCACGCCTCGCCACAGCGTATCGTCGAGGTCGACGATGATGAGCTTGACGGAGTCGATTTGTCTCGCGGACGTGTACATCGCCCGCAGCTCATGCCATACGGCCGCGCAAAACTGGCTCGTCTTGACTTCGTATTGTTGACTATATTGCGCGGGCGGTTCGATGCGTTGACTGTCGAGTGGGTAGTCGAAATCGAAGATCATCGTGCCGTGCGCGTGCACCCAGATGCTGTCATCTTGAATGTATTTCTTGCCGATCGTCGCCGAAATGGAGTCGATGTCGATCGTGTAGGTATTTGGGCGTGCGGCAATCTCTTCGGCGATCAGTTCGTTCAGCTTCTCGGTGTAGAACACGGGATTGCGCAGATCGTATCGCGGCAACATGCGTCCCATGGCGTTCTGCTGAGGAACTAGGAAGTTCGCGACGAATGTCAGGATCTGCTGCGAATCGTTGTAGCTCAATGCGCCGCTCAGCAGTTGCAAAAGACGTTGTCGAGACTCGGTGAACGTATCGACGTAGCTCTGCGGATTCTGATAGTTCAGGTGTGCCGTCATCGTTTCCGGCGCGACGGTGCGCATTGGAAGCACGATGAGCTGAAATGCGTATTCTTCGATCGGATGCGGCGGGCTGGGCGGCAGCTGGCCTGCAAAATTGTAGGGGATGTAGTCGACTTTCGCGCCTTCGAATGCGAACGCGGCGTAGGGCGCGAGCAATTCCGAGAAACATGACCCGATAACCAGTATTTTCGATGCACCGTGCCGGCTGATGGAAAGATCGTTGGGTACGCGATGCAGCCAGTCGTCGAGCGGTTGTGCTGCGGGAGACGTGGTTTCTGTCATGAGTGGATCCACCTCGTCAGATGATGGCATCGAAGCATGTAAGGGAACCGGGCTTCCAGCGACGGGCGAAAATCCAAGCTGGATCGACGTGTTTGGCGGTGAGCGGACCGGCAGTGCGTCGCTACGGCCGCATCCATTCTTGTAGCGCCGCCGAATGGCGAAAATGTGAACCCGGATGCGTCGTCGCTCGATTTCCTGTCAAATCGGCACGCGTCGCCCATGACACAGCATCCGGGATCTCACGGCGAATGATGTTCGCCAACCTGATATACACCATGTGCGACATATGATGCAACCACGATGCGGAGGGAGCGGATGTAGTGCCAGAAGCCATCCTGGTCGGCGCCGGCCCCGATGCTGCAAGTCGAAAGAGGGGGGAATGACTGATGAGGTACGCGTTGCGCGAAGAAAACAACGCGATGAAAGCGGACTCGACGCGTTCCATGCGTTGATTGTGGCGCGCAGGCCTTATTGCTTGCCTGCGGAAGATTCGGTGAGCGAGTGCGATGCGGACAGCGTCGAGCCGGGCAAGGAAGCGGCGCCATAGCGACGCGCCCTTGCCCTTAAGAGAAGCTCAGCCGACCTGGAAGTTTGCGATCGCTTCTTCGTCACAGACGACGCCTGTAACGTTGCGATGCAGGGGAGCTGGCTCGTCGGCTGCCGTCGTTGCGGGCCGCTCGACAGGCGCCGCGCCGGCCTGATGCGTTTCGCCGCCAGCATAGTGTTTCATGAATAGCCGCATTACATGTGCTACACCCGCATCGGTCACCGTACGAAGGTCGTCATCGAAGTACGCGCCGCGATTGTAGTTGCCGGTGATCACTTCGAACGACGGGAAGTAGCCAACGTGGGCATGCGCAGTGCTCAGCTCTTCCGCCGCAACACGCAGTACCGACTTGCTGTACGTTGTCGCCGTCAGTGCATGCTTCGGTTCGTATGTTGCGATCAGCGGCACCGGCGACACGGTCAGGATCACTCGGCATGTCGGATTGATGACGCTGAGCATGCCGATGAACTCGTTCATGTCCGCAATCACTTCGGCTGCCGAGAAATTGACGAACTCGTATTTGTCGCTATCCATTGACCCGCCAGCGACGCCCGGTGCGAGCGGGAAAATCGCCCCGTCGGATTTCGCGCGCCATGACTCGGTAAGCCCCAGCGTGAATACGAACACGTCCATCTGCTCGAGCATGGTACGAACAGCTGCGAAGTGTTCGGCGCGTTATGCAACGAGTTCCTCCTCCGAACCGAAACCCTCAGGCTCGATCTGCGGGCGGAACGGATCGACGAAGCGCCCGTCTTTTCGTTGCCACATCTGGTCGTGAGGTACGAATTCACCGCTTACACGCTTGAGAAGTTGCACGAGCTGGCGTGCCGTGTAAATGTTGCCGTAGCGCGCCGAGAATACGCCAAAATTACGGCTCGCGGCCTGTTCTTTCGTTGACCCCTCGGGCGCTTGCTCCGGGATGAAGTAGTTGAAGCCATTGGCGCTCAGCGTACGCGCGATGTGTTGCGCAAAGCAACTGCCAGCAGTCGCGACCTTCTGGTCTTGTGCGACCAAAAACTTGCCGGACACGACCGGATCGACCTCGGTCGCCGCCGGTGTTGCAACACCCTTTTTCCAGAATTGATGGTCTGGCAGGTTGCGATACGGATTCGCGAAAGCGTCGGCCGCCGGTTCCGTCAACCGTCGATCAAACTCGGCAAGATAGAAATTCACCGGCATGATCGAATCCCGGTCGAATTGCTGGTAAGTTGCAAGCGACCCATCGATGAACGCGCGCAGACCGATGACACCGTTCGGCTCAACCTGCTTGAACGCGTAATCTCCTGACTCGGGGTAGGACGTTGCTTCCGCGACCTCCGGATAAATCGGCCAGATCGGCAGCAATGCGAGCGGATCGTGAGCGTACCGTCCGGGATTCTGATTGATCACGGGCACGCCGAGGCGTTCCAGAACTGCGCGTGCAACATCGGCCACCGTCGACAGTGTCGGATGGTTGTACGTGTGCATAAAGCAGCCGCTGCGCAACCATTTGTCGACGGCACCCTGCAGATTCAGGCCGGTCGCCGCAATTTCTTCTCGCAGCGCCCTTTCGGCATGCGACCAGGCGTTCAGGTATCCGAGCTTCCGGAAAGTCTCACGCGTGAACCGCGCTTCGATCTCGTCTGCAGACAGGCCGCGCAGATAGCCATGAACCACGAGCGACGAGTTGTAATGCATCATCGGGCCCTGAATTGCCTCGGGAACGTCGCTGCCGATGCGCTTCCCTTGCAGATAGGTCATGTCAGGGTGATGGCCGACGAATGCCAGATCCGGGAAGAGCACCAGCTTGTCGCGCGGCATGTCCGCCATGTGCTGTTCGATGAATCGCTGCCCGATGACAACGTCGTATTCCTGGAACAGCCACGGCACCGTCACCGAACCATCCGACAGCGTCGTCAGCAGGAAAAACTGCGGCTCCAGCGTTCCGCTCATCTCGCGCATGCAAGCCGCGAGACTGGCTCCTTGGCAATTCGAAATGATTGCAATTTTCACAGACCAATACCTCGAACATTAAAACCGCCGTTCATCGCGGAACGGCCGCATGTTTGAAAAACGAGCAACAGCCCGGCATATCGCCGATCGATGTTGCAAAATTCACGCAAGTCGATTCTTGCAAAACAAACTATTGTTCCTGAACTCCCTCTTGTGCGGTCGGCTGGCTTCTCGAGGTTGAGCGATGTCGCGTCGTGCGTGCCTTCATTGGGGGGGGCTACGAGATATAGTCTTTAATGCGCTCGAATCACGTCCATCAAACTGCCCGGGTACAATTGAGCACGGCCTGCCGGATCCATTTCTGTCGAAACGTAAGGTCCGCCGTGACTGCCGAGCCTATCAAGAGAGCCATAATACACGGTAAGGACTGAAAGTATGTGGCATGGAATTCAGGCTGCATATTTGCTCGTCGAGACAGGACTTTTCTCGCTGTTTCGCGGATCCAAAGGCTGATCGTCACGTCGCTGACACACACTGTTCTGCTTCCGTGCCGGTGCGGGATGGGTTGACCAAGTTCTTCGCGAAGCGTACAGGCCGGAAACCGCGAGTCCATGTCCATCGGGACGCCGCGCGGTTGGTCGCTTGGTGTCGTGTGTCCTGACGATCGATGGGCTCGTCAGCGCGGTGAAGCGTGGCTCCATGGTCGACGCAGTGAAGCCGTGCGCGGCGGGGAAAGGCGCAGGTGTGTTCGTGGCCGCGGTGTGACGCAGCGCACATGTGATGCGGCCTGGTCATACGCGCTCCGGTCTCGATGCAGTGCAGTTCTTCGATTAGGAAATGGTCCGCGCTGGATATCTGCCGGCGAAGGTACAACAGTGCTCACGAGCGCCGGGGGCGCGAAATGTTTTGATTGGTGGCGCGTGCCCCGGCATCGCGTAGAGATTACCGATAGCTCAATCGGGCTGCACTCTCTTTCCCGCTTCGCGCGTGAAGAACAAGCCGACGAACAGCAGTGTCGCGTCGACGAATACCATGTACGTAATATCGTAATGCGTCTTGACGACGGATCCGAAAAAACCGGCGCGCAGCATTTCGGTGCCATTGACCATGGGCACGAGAAGTGCATATTTTTGCCACGCCTCGGGGAGCCATTCGACCATAAAGGCCGAGCCGGAAAGCGGAAAAACCAGATAGGCGATCGTGTGCCAGAGCCGCTCGACCATTTCGCTCCGCTCGGTAAGCGATCCAATCGTCAGCGCCAATCCTGCCCCGAAAATGGAAAGATATACCCATCCAGCCAAGACAAGCGAGATGTCCTTCGGAGGATCCATCCAACCGACAATGATATAGATGACGCTCAGAATAATGCACGACATCGTAGCGCCGGAGATTTCGAGCAGAATGCGTGCCCAGAAAAAATCCACGACGCGAACGTTGCGGTGATAGAGCAGGCTCTGGTTCGGCAAGATCGCCAGCGCACATCGAGTGGTGCAGTTTCGCCAGACAAGAACGGCCGAATAGCCGGTCAATGCGAACGCAGTAATCGAAATGGATGCGACGTGTTCGGCCTTGACCAGGTTCCATAGCGTCGTGACGCCGACTGTAAATGTCATCGGCTCCAGAAAAATCCACAGGAAGCCTACATTGTGGCGGCCATAGCGTGTCAATATTTCCCGCATCAGCAACGCGCTGATGACGCGTAGCTGAATGCTGATCGATCGGATCAGCGGCGTATTGTGCTGAGATTCAATCATGTGAGCTTAAAGGTTTCTAGAGTGCCGGCGAAGTGGGGCAACCGTGCGACTGAAGGGGCGCCTCTGCAAGGCTGGCAATCGGTGATGCGGTACTTCTTGCTTTCCACGCTGTCCTCGAACACGTCGACGCATTCTTTCAGAATTGGAAGCGATGCCGTGGTGACTTCGGGCACTGTGCAACCGACTGTGGCCAGTGGCCCATTGCCCTGATGGTGTCAGGAACCTGCTTTGGCGTCGTCCCGTACCAAGAATCCGGTCGAGAGTATATATGGAACGCATGGCCGCATGCACGAATACGATGTGTTTGAATCGCCCCGGGATGCGTGCGGAGGTGCGAACAACCGGCTGTCCATTCGCCGCATTCGTGTGTGGTGAACACGATGACCTGGCTGACGATGAGTGGGGGTGACAAGGTGGCAGGGGTAGGGGGGGCTGTGAGTATCGCGCGCCGCTCGTTGTGTGCCGCCAGGGTGCCGGTCGGATGCACGTTGTTTCGCTGCGTTTGAAATTTGCCTTCGCTTTCGGACAGGGCATACATCGTCATTGTCGTGTCCGATGCGCAAGCGTCGGGTGATGGATCTCCGTGCGATCTGCGTCTTAACCACAATCGTTGAATGGCGGAAAGTCCATTCGGGTATTGAGGTCACGAGGCTTTGTGGCATGTTTTAATCATGCCGTGCCCACACGAGAGCAAATCAAGCCAGCTGCATTTCGCTGGTTAAGTTGAGAGGTATGGAGTGTGGGTGCGTGAAGGGGCGCATTCGAATTTTTCTATCGCAAACAGTCGCATTAATGGAATGAACCGTATTGATTGCTCGTTGTCGGTGATTTGACAATCCGTCGGATCGTAAATTTCTTGCCGAAGGATGTCGATAAATCGGCCTTTTGCTGATTTCAATGTGGGAATTTTATTAATTTTAACGTTTGTCGACGATTCGATTTAAATGATGGATTGGTAAGGCGTGCCGCATGCCTTCTGTCGCAATGTGAATTTGGCGCAAACGCTTGCGTTGCGATTCGAGTGACGTCGGTGGGTTGTCTTGATGGGGCGCCAACGTAACGGTAGCGCTGGATATGTGCCGGATCACCGAGGGTTCGGTGCCTTGAGGTCTCGTGCCATCAGTTCCGGGTGCCGTCCCGGCTGGTTTTAACAATGTGACCGTCCGGTTCGGGTGGATTCGATCCGACCGCTCACGGCGGCGCAATAGAGGGCTCGTGCCGATGTCGACGTGCTTTTAGAGCCTGGCAAAGAATCTCGATCCCGCGTGACGCAACTTTGTATTTGTGCTGCAAATTGTGGAGGGCTGTTGCGCGGATGGTTCGGAATTCAAGTAAATTTCACTTGCGCGGTATTCGACGTCGAGTGCGTGATTTATAATTGCCGATCGCTGCTGGCAGGGGTAGATGTGCGTGCCGGCCTCGACAACGGATTTTCCCGGTTTTGCTTCCAGCATCAGGCCGTGATGCTCGACGCGGCAGCTTCGTCTGGTGTCAAGCTGCGGATGCCAGCGGATTCGCGTTGACGAGCCGGGACGGCGGATGTGGCTACTGTGCGCAAGGCGCGCAACTCCTCGAGACGGACAGTGGTGAGAGAAAAGGCGCAGGACGGGCGGCGTTTGAGGGTTGATAAGAGAGTCACCTGTTTTGAATTTATTGATTTCGTATGCGGAGCACGCCATATAAATGAGATCGAATTAGAGGGTAATGGGTCGTGCTCAATTTCGGTTTGTTGCTAATCCCAGTGGTGTCGCTTCGAATTTGGTGAACTCTTGATGAATATGAATGTCGCAGGCCTGCTGCGGGCCGATGGTGAAGATTTTGTTCGTAGCGCCTATCTTTCGTTGCTGTGTCGTGAACCTGATGAAGGCGGAAGGGCTCACTATCTGGAGCGCTTGAATTCAGGTGTGCCGAAGGAGCGTATCCTCGCTGAATTGTATTTGTCGACGGAAGGTCAACAGAAGAGCGTTCGTATCGATGGTATGGACGATGTGGTGGCCACGTATCGGCGCACTTCCTTTGCGCCATTCAAATTCCTGAGCAAGCTTTTTTCTTCTAATGCATCACCGTCGCTTTCCGCAGCGGTTGCACCGTTGGTTCGTGTTGCAGATGCCCACCTCGATGCACCGAGCATGCCGGTGCACGAGACTGCCGTCGCGCAGGTCGAGCCCAAGCCGGTCATTCCCATTCCGGTCGTGGCGCCGCGCGACGAGCCGGCAGTGTGGATGGACCTGACCGCGACGATGGAGTGGCGTGGCGGTGTGGTGGGTATCATTCGTGCGGAACTCGAGGTCGCGCATGGGTTGAAAAAGGTGCATCCGGGCATTCGCTTTTCCATGCAGCGGGGCGGCGGCTTTATTGAAATCCCGCAAGAGCAGATGCAGTGGTTGTTCGATGCTGATAACGTTGCGGAAACCTATATTCGTACGGTCGGCGCCCAGATTTCGAGCGAGCAAAATGACACGTCCGGCAGTCCCTGTCTGGCGGAGGTCCTGAACCTTGCTGCACCCGACAACGTTCCGTTCTTCCATCCGTATATCGCTGGCGATGCGATCTTCTCGTGCGGCTGGATCACGAGCCAGAAGGAAGCCTATTTCTCGAGGCTCAAGAACGAATGTCCGGGCGTGTATCTGTCGTATCTCGTCTACGACGTCATTCTGTTGCGCAAGGGAACGAGCCATCTGTACGACAAGCAGACGCGTGACCAGTTCGCGCAGTATCTTGAGTGGGTGGCGGAAAACGTCGATTTCATCCTATACGGTGGGCAGACGGCCCAGCGCGATGCGACGGAAATCTTCAAGGAGCGTGGCTGGCGCGTTCCGCACAGCGACTTCATCAAGCTGGGGTCGGACATTACGCGTGCGAAAGGCACGCAGGACGACCGGACCATCCTGCGTGATATCGGTATAACCGGACCGTATCTGATTACCGTGGGCTCGATCGAGCCACGCAAGAATCACGACACGATTTATCGGGCTTACCTCATGGCGCTCGAGAAGGATCCGCGCAAGGTTCCGCAGTTGGTGATCTGCGGCAAGCCGTGGTGGTCGGAGGATCTGCTGGATGCGCTCAATCGCGATCCGCGTCTCAAGGGGGTGATCATTCGATTGTCCCCGACCGACGAACAACTGGCCGCGCTGTATCGAAATTGTCTTTTCACCCTGTTGCCCAGCCTGTACGAAGGTTGGAGTCTGACGCTTCCCGAGAGCCTCGATCAGGGCAAGTTCTGCATTGCGAGCGATAACCCTCCGTTGCGCGAAGTGGGGCGTGACCTGGTCGAATATGTTTCGGCTTGGGATGTTGCGACCTGGGCGGAAAAGATCGTGTTCTACGCGAACAACACGCAGGCACTGCTGCAGCGTGAATCGCGGATCTCGAAGGAGTGGACCAAGACGACGTGGCTCGATACCTCCCGCATGATCCGGAGCAAAATCGCGAACCATCAGGCGAGTCATCCGGCCGCGCACGCTGAGCCGTCGATCTGGATGGATCTGACCACGACGTATCTGTATTGGCACGGCGGTGTGCAGGGCATCATCCGAGCCGAACTTACTTACGCGCGGTATTTGCACGAGTTGGCGCCCAATACGCATTTCTTTGCCTGCCACAACGGCTTGATGTTCGAAATCTCGTCGGATAATCTCGCGTGGTTGTTCAATAGCGATGACCTGGCGACGTCTTACCGGCACTTCCACGAGTTCTACAAGGAACATGAAGCCGACGGAACCGGCTGCCGTCATCCGTTCGCGCATGGTGCAGGCCCTGATCATCCCAGTGTGCTGCGAGAGTTCCCGGACAATTCGATCGTGTTTTTCGCGGCGATCGACTGGAATCCGTCGCACGAGATGGCGCGATCCCATCAGGCGGTGCAGCTGGCGCGTCAGAAGAAGAACGTGACGGTTTCCCAGCTCATCTACGACTTCACGCCGATGCTGATTCCGCACCATCACATGAAGGAAACCGCAGACGCATACGAGCCTTTCATCAAGTATTCGTCGGAAAACTTCGATCATCTCGTCTACGGTGGTCAGACGGCGCGACGCGACGGCATTTCGTTCCAGAAGACGCATGGTTGGCCGACGCCTCCCAGCGATTACGTCGAATTCGGCTCGGACATTTCCGAGGCGGACGTCGTGTCGACGCGCGCAAGCGCTTCCGCGGATGCGGCGGTGCTGCAGAGACTCGGTGTCGCATCCCGGTTCATCATCACGGTTGGGACGCTGCAACCTAGAAAGAATCAGGAAATGCTCTATAAGGCGTATGTCACGCTACTGGAGCAAGGACACGAGGCGGAATTGCCTCAGATGCTGTTCATCGGCGGAAAAGGGTGGAACTCGGATGACTTCCTGAAAGTCTTCTCGGAGGATGAGCGAATCAAGGGCAAGATTTTGCTGCTCCGGCCGACTGATGCTGAACTGAATGTGCTCTATCGACATTGCCTCTTTACGCTGCTCCCGTCTTTCTATGAGGGATGGAGTCTGACGTTGCCGGAAAGCCTGAGTTACGGGAAATTCTGCTTGACGTCCGACTGCGATCCGCTGCGTGAAACAGGGCGGGATCTGGTCGAGTACATTAACCCGCTCGATACCTATCGCTGGGCCGAGCGAATCCTCCACTACTCGACTCATCACGAAGAAGTCGCTGCATGGGAAGACCGAATTCGTCACGGTTGGAAGTCGAGGACGTGGCGTGAATCGACCGAGATGCTGCTTGAATCGCTCCGTCGTGCACACATCGAGCGCGGCGCGAAGAGATAAACGGTGGCTGCTTCGAGGCTGCCCGCTTGAGGCGGCCTCCACTACGAATTCACGACGAAATGGCAACGATACTCATCACCGGCATCACGGGCTTCATCGGAACGCATTTGGCGGCGCATCTTACCCGCCAGGGACATCGGGTTGTCGGTACGACGACTGGCACGTCGGACAACGCCATGCAGTGCAGTCTCCACGACTACGAGCAAGTGGCTTCCGTTGTTCGAACGGTCGATCCGGACGTACTAATTCATCTCGCAGCGTTGTCGTCCGTGACGAGCGGCACGACGATGCAATACTACGAAACGAACGTCCTGGGCACGGAGCACGTATTGAAGGCCATCGACAGCCTCGGTGGGCGGCGGCGCATCATGTTTTCCAGCACAGCGGGTGTTTACGGGAATCAGAACACCGAAATCCTGACGGAAAATTTGACGCCGAAGCCCGTGAGTCATTACGGTATCAGCAAGCATGCCGCCGAGTGCCTCGTCATGAATTATCGCGACAAGCATGACATCACGATCTTGCGGCCGTTCAATGTTGTGGGGACGGGCCAGAACGCGGATTTCATCGTGCCGAAGCTCGTCAATCACTTTGCGAAGAAGGCGCCTTCGATCCGATTGGGCAATCTCGATCCGGTGCGTGACTATATCGATGTCGATGTCTGCTGCCGCATGATTGCCGATGTGCTCGATAAGTCCGCTTCTTTCGGTGAAGTGCTGAATGTTTGCGCCGGCTCTGGCAAATCAGTCAGGGATCTACTCGAAATCATGACCCGGATATCCGGTCACGAGATCGACGTCGTGTCGGCGCCGGAATTCATGCGCAAGAACGAGGTGATGCGCTTGCTGGGCGATCCCGCGAAGATCAACGCCATTTTGCCTGCGCGCGATAATACCAATGATCTGGAGAAGGTGATCGGCGAGATGCTGTCGGACGCCAGGAACCGATTGAAGGGCGTGCAGTGACGTGCTTTCGCTCGCCATAGGGCGAGTGGCCATTCATTCGTGACAAGCCGGTGTAGTGCGAATGGTGGTGGTAAGTGAAAACGGCGCATCGTGAGATGCGCCGTTTTATTTTTCGCCGTGCGAATCGTGCGATTACTTTTGTGCGACGCGGCCGTAGGTATCCTCGAAGCGTACGATGTCGTCCTCGCCGAGGTACGGGCCGGACTGGACCTCGATCAATTCGAGCGGAATCTTGCCAGGGTTCTGCAGGCGATGTGTCGCGCCGAGCGGGATATAGGTCGACTGATTTTCGGTAAGCATGATTTCCCGATCCGCATTGGTTACCAGGGCGGTGCCTTTCACGACGATCCAGTGCTCTGCCCGATGGTGGTGCATCTGCAGGCTGAGTTGCGCGCCGGGATTCACGACGATGCGCTTCACCTGAAAGCGGTCGCCCTGATCGATGCCTTCATAGGATCCCCAAGGACGGACGACGCGTCGATGCGTGACTGATTCCTGGCGGCCTGAAGCGTTGAGTTGTTCGACTACCTTCTTCACGTCCTGCACGCGATCGCGATGTACGATGAGCACCGCGTCTGCCGTTTCGACGACGACGATATTCTCGAGACCGATCGCGGCGACCATCCGATGCTCCGCGCGAATATACGAATTCTTTGTCGCGTCGGAGAATACGTCGCCGATCAGGGTGTTGTCGTCACTGTCTTTGTCGGCCAGGTCGGCCAACGCTCCCCAGGTGCCGATATCATTCCAGCCCAGATCCGTCGTTGCGATCACGGCCGCGCGATCGGTTTTCTCCATGACGGCGTAGTCGATCGAATCGTTCGGGCTCAATGCGAAGGCCTGTGCATCAAGGCGAACGAAGTCGTTGTCATGTTGTGCCTGTTCGAGGGCCAGTGCCGTCTGCGTGGCGATGTCAGGCGCATAGCGCTTGATCTCGTCCAGGTAGGTCGAGGCTTTCAGCATGAACATGCCGCTGTTCCAGTAGTACTCTCCGGATTTCACGAAGCTTTCGGCCGTTTGAGCATCGGGTTTCTCAACGAATGCGTCGACCGAATAGATCGGTTTGCCGTCGGCGAGGGCGGCGCCACGGCGGATATAGCCAAATCCGGTATGCGCGCTTTCCGGCGTGATGCCGAAGGTCACCAGATGATTGTCTTTGGCGATCGATGCGGCATGCTGGGCCGCCTTGATGAACGCGGGCTCATTCAGGATTGCGTGATCCGACGGTAATACGAGCAACAGGGCGTCTGGATTTTTCCTGACTGCCATATGTGCCGCGACCGCAATCGCGGGAGCGGTATTGCGGCCGATCGGCTCGAGGACGATCGACGACGGCGTTACGTCGCATTGACGGAGTTGCTCCGCGACAAGAAAGCGTTGTTCGCTGTTTGTCAGGATGATCGGGCGTTCGGTATTGGGAAGATGCTGCAGTCGAATGGCGGTTTGCTGAAGCAGCGTCTGCTCGCCGGTGAGCTTCAGATATTGCTTCGGGTAGCCGCCGCGCGACATGGGCCAGAGCCGCGTGCCGCTGCCGCCGCAAAGAATAACGGGAAATATGGTCATCGAAAATCTCGGAGGTGGTTATGTAAAATTTATGACACTCAAACGGCTGGCAGCAGCGTGTCACTATGAATTAGTTAAGGGTCGTGATATCCGGTTCGTGACTGCGTCGTGCGAGCGAGCCGCCAGTGAATGTGGCTTAATGCGTTGTAGCACCATCTGAATATTTTCAATGCCGTGCGCTGGCGATTTTTCCCGGCCGATATAAGCGGTCTCTCTATGAGAGGTGCCAACTGTAACGCCACAGCTTCAGGCGTAGTATAAAGCTTTGTCTGCCAATGCCAATATATCGGATATCGTAATAATGCTCCTGCGACCAGCATGTCGAGCGTTAGCGTGCGTTTGCGCCATGGTTGTGGGCTGATGGCGTCGTTCGTCAGGCCCCAGCCGGCGTAAAACGGCAGGCCATAGGTAAATACGGCCTTGTGGCGCAACAAGGCGTCGAATCCCGTCAGGGAGGAGAGCGTATGTACTTCGTCCACCTGCTCGATCAGCGACACGATGTCCGAAGTGACATCGATCACATCTGCATGCCCGTCGACGTCGATCGCGCCGATCCGGTTGCCGGACAGTACGTCCGGGTGCGGCTTGTAGACGATGAACGCGTTGGGGCGCTGCGCTCGGACTTCTGCAAGCAAGCCTTCCGCGGTGTTGATGGCGCGAGTTCCCAGCCGTATCGATGCGTCGTCGGCGACCTGTCCGGGTACCAGTACCACGCGTTGGTTGCGCGGTGCCTGCCATTCGGGGCGGCGCCGGCCAAGGTTGTACTTTGTGATTCCGAGGCGAACAATCGTTTCGCGAAGCGCGGCTGCACGGGCGAGTTCCGTATCGTCGAACGGGCACTCGTTGAGAATCCGTGTAAGGTCGCTTGGGGTGCTCGGATCGAAGTACAGGCCGGAATGATCGATTACCTGACTGTAAGGGGGGGTCATGTCCGACCCGAGACCGGCTGAATGAATGAACCCGTCTTCGATTCGATGTCGCGTCACGTCGTCGGGAATGCGGTCGGCCTGACGCGCGCCCCAAAGTACAGCGCTTGCACCGATACGAAGCCGTTCCGGCGAATTGCTCCAGCGCAATGTCCCGCCGCCGGCAGTCAGATAAGGCGTTGCCAGCCTGCGTTTCCACCATTGAAAGCGCAATCCGTACACATCTTTCATGTCGGCGAAGCGCGCACGTACGTGGTGTTGCAGCTCGATTGCATCGAGCGTGCTCTCGAGTGTGCCGGTTTGACCGGGTGACGTGTCCAAATAATGCGAAAACCGCAGAAAGGCAGCGTGGAACAACAACGGGAGCGTCGGGCGGGCAGTGCGGGACGCGAACGTCAGGTTATCGTAGGTCAATCCCCAGCCGGCGTAGTATGGTCGTCCGAACACGTGGAGTGGCGTACCAGCCAGCAGCGCGCCAAAGCCTTCCGATGCGCTAACGACATAGACATGCTCGAAGTGTTCGAGTATCGCGGTGAGCGAATAAGACGGGGGCAAGCGCGGGAGGTCGCTCGATATTGCCCGGGATGCCTGCGACAACCATCGGCCTTGCCCCGCATCGGATGTTGGCGCGAGCCAGAGTTCGGCGGCCGGGTGCGCACGGCGGGCGGCATCTATCATCGCGCGAAAGGCGTCGACACGTGCTGACGCTCGTTCGCGAGGACCGGCCGCACTCCTTTCGCGTTCGTCTATCAGCAATATGCGGTGCGCCGGGCCGCCGGAGGCGAGTGCTTGCGGGAGTGTCGCTGCGCGCTGGCGAAGGTGCAATGCATCGCTTGTCAGCATGCGGCGCATCAGACGATCCGCTTCGGCAGCGTCGAAATCGGCGGCGCCGGATGCGAACCATTGGTTCATTGCGGTTGCGACTGGATCGCAACCCGTGGCTGCCATCGGCAGGCAGAACCATGAAAGGGGGGGCGCGTTGCGTGTATCGCGCGCCGGAAGCGGCCCGGGCCATGCCTGCCATCCAGCCGCGCCGGCCGCGCGCGCAATCCTGACGCACCATGCTCCGAGGGTCTCTCGGGGCCACAGATATCGAGTCCGGCCCAATAGCCATCCGAGCAGGCGTCTACCTTGTCTGAGATAGCGCGGGTCGCTGACCGTCGGGGGGGGCGGCGAAGTCCGATTGAGGGGGGGCATTAGTCCAGCGCCGCGATGAATCTGTCGACCGCAGCGAAATGCGCATCCCACGTTGGTCGTTGAAATCGCTTAACGCGTTGCAATTGATCCGAGCGCTCGATGCTGTTTGGTGTCGAATAGGCCATGATGCGTGCGATCCAGCCTGGGCCATCCAGCGGGTCGAGGTAATCGGGCACGTCGCCGGCGACTTCCGTGAAGACTCCCAGGTTGCTTGCGATGACGGGGATCCGTGACGATAGTGCTTCGACGAGCGGCATGCCGTAGCCTTCCGCAAATGACGGGAACAACAGTGCTCGCGCATGTTGAAGCCAGCCGTGGAGCTGATCGTCGGTGCAGTTTGCCTCTTCGATAACGACGTTTCGAATACTCTCGCAACGTTCGAGCATGTCGATCACGTTTTCGCATTCCCAGCCGCGCCGACCAATGATGACGAGCTTTGGCGCTGCGTCGCCGTATTTTTCTGCAAGCTTGCGCCATACGTGCAGAAGGAACCAGTGGTTCTTACGTGGTTCGATCGTGCCGAGCATGACGAAGTAGGGCGTATCGAGCGGTGCGGGGCGAGAGGGATGGATCAATACGCCTGGCGCGAGATGGGCGACGACGCATGGGGGAAGCGCAAGGCCGGCACGCTGGGCCTCGTCCTCGATCGCGTGCAGTGTGTCGTGTGAATTGGCGATCAGGCCTTTAGCCAGTTGCAGCGCAGTATGAATCCGTGTCCGATGGATATCGGCAATGCCCGGTCGACAATACTCGGCGTGCGTCAGGGGAATCAGATCGTGCACCATGAAAACCGGGTGCGCGTTGCGTTTTTGCATCGCCCGGTAGTATCGGGGGAATTCCATGCCGCTATGGCTCGTATGCAGCAGGACCGCGTGCTCGAATCGTTGCGGGTGCGTCGCCGTGACGAGTGCGCGTGCAATGAGCGATCGCGTGGCCCAAGGTTTTCGCGTTGAAGTCGACAATCGGGAGAACAACCACTGCGAATGGCTTTCCGACAAAACGGCGGAATAGCCGCGTTCGCTCAATACTGCGCGCGCCTGCCCGCCATATCTTTGTATATAGGCGAGGCCTACTCGATCGACGCCCGTGGGGAGCGTGCCCTCCTGGAGTCGCGTGACGAGGCGTGTGACGTCAAGGAGTATGGTTGTCACGCGAATGTCGTGGATTGATGTTAATGGGCGCCGGCTTGTACGAAAAGCTGCATTTTCTACCGCGCCACTGTCGTCCGCGGACGACAGGTTGGTTTGCGACGAGTAAAAAAGAAGTTTATTGTATCTCGCAACGTGAGACAATTCTCGACTTTGGAATTTTGCTTGCTCGTAACAAATGTCGCGATTGCTCCGTTGTGTTACTTGGTCCGCACTCTTGTTGGGCGGCGTATTTTCCGGCTGTTCTACGATTCCTTCCTCGGGGCCGAGTCGCTTTCAGGTTGAGCGTGCCGGCAGTGGGTCCGGGCAGTCCGAGGCGAGCACCGCCGGCATTCAGGTCGTCGACCTGACCGATGCCGTTGCGCGCAAGCTTTTCTCCGAGCGAGGTCAGGGCGATTTCGTTTCGACGCTTGGAGTAGACACAAATTTCAGGCAACAGCTTGGCGTGGGCGATACGATCGAAGTCTCGATATGGGAGGCGCCGCCCGCGACCTTGTTCGGCGCCGCGCAGGTTGACAGCAAGTCCGGGCCGACCAATGCACGCGTGACGGTACTGCCGGATCAGACGATCGACGGTGACGGCACGGTCAATGTGCCATTCGTAGGGGCCGTCAAGGCGCAGGGCCGCACGCCGACCCAGCTCGGGCGGGATATTGCGGCTCGGCTCAAGAACATCGCTCATGATCCTCAGGTCCTGGTTAAGCTTTCTCGCAACGTGACGTCGTACGTAACGGTTGTCGGGGACGTGAACACGAGCAGCAGGATGCAACTGTCGGCTCGCGGAGAGCGTCTGCTTGATGCGCTCGCGAGTGCGGGCGGCGTCAAGCAATCGATTGACAAGATTACGTTGCAGGTCACGCGCGGCGACGTTGTCGCGTCGATGCCGATGCAGAGCGTGATTCGCAGTCCGCGCCAGAATGTGCCGCTGCGTGCGGGCGATGTCGTGACCGCCCTGTACCAGCCGTACAGCTTCACGGCACTCGGTGCGACAGGGAAGAATCAGGAAATCAATTTCGAGGCGCAGGGTATCTCGTTGGCGCAGGCGCTCGCGCGGGCGGGCGGGCTCGACGATGCGCGCTCGGATGCGCAGGGCGTGTTTATCTTCCGCCTGGAGGATGCAAAGGCGTTGTCCTGGCCGAATCAGCCGGTACGGACGACCGCGGATGGCAAGGTGCCGGTTATTTACCGGCTGGATTTGCATGATCCGAGTGCAATGTTCGTGGCCCAAAGCTTCGTGATGGACAACAAGGACATGCTGTACGTGTCGAATGCACCGATCGCGGAACTGCAAAAGGTATTGAACCTTGTGTTCTCAGTGGCCTTCCCGGTTGTTAGTGGTGTACAGGCATTTAGGTAAGTAATTGAGGCTGCGTACTTCTTGCTTTCTATTGCCCAACGAGTCATGGCGGCGGACGCCGCTTGATGCTTGAGCCATGCCTGTGTATCGTCAGGCCGGGTTCCGCTGAACATCCGGCCGCAGTGTTGATCGGTAGTTTGCGCTATTGGTGCATAACATTTCATCATGGAGTCTGAGTTTGTGAAAAAGGCGATTATTACCGGCATTACCGGTCAGGACGGGGCCTATCTCGCGCAATCCCTTCTGGAAAAGGGCTACGTGGTATACGGGACATACCGTCGGACGAGTTCGGTCAACTTCTGGCGAATCGCCGAACTCGGGATCGATGATCACGAGAACCTGCATCTCGTCGAATACGATCTGACGGACCTGGGTGCCAGCATTCGCCTGTTGCAGACCACCGGTGCGACAGAGGTGTACAACCTGGCCGCGCAAAGCTTTGTCGGCGTGTCGTTTGAGCAGCCGATCACGACGGCTGAAATCACAGGCATCGGCCCGCTGAATCTCCTCGAGGCGATCCGCATCGTCAATCCGGAGGTGCGCTTTTACCAGGCAAGCACGTCGGAGATGTTCGGCAAGGTCCAGGCGATCCCGCAGGTCGAAGATACGCCTTTCTATCCGCGCAGCCCCTATGGTGTCGCGAAGCTGTATGGTCACTGGATCACCGTCAACTATCGCGAGAGCTACAACATCTTCGGTTGCAGCGGCATTCTGTTCAATCATGAATCGCCGTTGCGCGGCCGTGAATTCGTGACGCGCAAGATTACCGACAGCATGGCGAAGCTGCGTCTCGGCAAGCTGGACGTTCTCGAACTCGGTAACCTCGACGCCAAGCGAGACTGGGGCTACGCGAAGGAATACGTCGACGGCATGTGGCGCATGCTGCAGGCCGAAAAGCCCGATACGTACGTCTTGGCCACCAATCGTACCGAAACCGTACGGGACTTTGTCTCGATGGCGGCTCGCGCAGCGGGCTTCGAGTTGGCGTGGGAAGGCAAGGACGCGTCGGAAGTGGGTATCGACATGGCGACGAACAAGACGATCGTGGCGATCAATCCGAAGTTCCATCGCCCGGCCGAGGTCGATCTGTTGATCGGTAATCCCGAGAAAGCGCGCAAGGATCTGGGCTGGGAGCCGAAGACGACTCTCGAAGAGCTGTGCCAGATGATGGTCGAGGCTGATCTGCGTCGCAACGAGGCTGGTTTCTCGTTCTGATAGCGACGTTTGCCGATGTCCTTCGGGGCATCGCAATGGGGTATCGCACGGGCCATGATGTAGTCGCATCGGGCCCGTTTTGCTTTTGGTGGATGGGATTCGGGAGGCATGTGAAGGTAATTCTTGCGGTGGATTCGATCAGACCTCCGCTCACGGGTATCGGCCGTTACACGTGGGAATTGGCCAAGCATTTTGCTTCACCGGAAGGCGGGCTCGACGCGATTCGTTTCTATTTTGCGGGGACATGGGTCGACGACGTGGCTGGATTGCTTGACGGTCAGCCGGTCGCGCCAAGTCGCAGTCGTTTGCCGAAATGGGCGCGCTCGTTGCCACCGATCAAGGCTTTCCAGCGATGGAGCGGTGACCGGAGGTGGCGTGACCATCTATTCCATTCGCCTAATTATTTTCTGCCCGACGAATGTGCGACAGGTATTGTCACGGTGCACGATCTGTCGGTATTCAAGTATCCAGAGACTCATCCGGTCGAGCGATTGCGCCATTTCGAGCGAGGCTTCGCATCGACGCTTGAGCGCGCCGCGCATCTTGTTACCGACTCGGAATTTACTCGCCGAGAGGTCTCCGATTTCTTCGGTTGGCCAATCGACAATATCACCGCCGTCCCGCTTGGCGTGCCTGCGGAGTTCCGGCCGCATACGAGCGACGAACTCGCTTCGCCGCTCGCTGCCTATCAATTGTCCGCGGGGGGCTACGGGCTTAGTGTATCGACGCTCGAACCACGCAAGCGAATTGATCGCCTGATCGACGCGTACGCGGAACTCCCTGTTGCCTTGCGTTCCCGATATCCGCTCGTATTGGTCGGTAGCAATGGGTGGCTGAACGACGATCTTCACGCAAAGATCAGGAAAGGGGAGGACGAGCAGTGGCTGCGCTACCTCGGATTCGTACCGGAAGCCATCTTGCCGGCACTTTATGCTGGTGCTCGCGCGTTCTTCATGCCTTCGAAGTACGAAGGTTTTGGCCTGCCGGTGCTCGAGGCGCTTGCAAGTGGCGTTCCGACGCTGACTTCCAATGTCTCGTCGCTGCCTGAAGTGGCAGGTGATGCCGGCTGGCTGGTTGAGCCCGACGATCACGATGCCTTGCGCCATGGCATCGAGCGTGTGCTGAGCGACGACGTGTGGCGAGTTGCCGCGAGGGCCCGTGGCCTGGAAATCGCGCGCGACGCGACCTGGGCACGTTGCGCACGCCGCATGCTGGCGGTCTACGAGCGGTTCGAGCAGTCAGCGCGACTCTGATAGGTTTGAAAGCAGCGTCTTGATCTGTGCCGCACTTTCCTGCCAGGTGATGGGGAGAATGGCGCGGCTGTCTGGAGCGATGTCGTCGTCGATTGCGCGCAGCCAGTTACGGAGCGACGAAGCCAGTCCGGTGCCGTCGCTCGCCGAGAAGTAGGTGGCATGCCTGCCAGCTACTTCTCGGAAAACAGGTAGGTCACGCAGGAGCAGTGGCAGGCCGTGTTGTGCGGCCTCGACGATCGGCAGTCCGAACCCTTCTCCTTCGGATGCGAACAGTAGTCCGTCCACGCGAGCATACAAGTCTGCCAGTGCCGCGTCGTCGATGTCCTGTAGCCAGCTCAGCCGCTTCCCGAGTTCGGCATGGCTATCGAGGCGTGTCGTCAGTTCTTGTACCGCCCACCCAGCGTTGCCGACGATAATGAGCGTCGCATCGACGCCGTCGTTCCAAAGCGTGTCGAACGCGTCCAGCACCTGCCGGTGTCCTTTACGTGGCTCGATCGTTCCGACCATCAACACCGTGTGTCCGCGCCCAGTCACGCGTGGTTTGCGTGGAGTCGTGCCGGTCGCGCTGGTGCGGTGCGCCTGGAAGTCGGCTCCGAGATGGAACCAGCCCGTCGGCAGCTCGTGCTCGGAAATGCCGAAGCGTGTACTGAGGAACGCCTGGGTCTCGACTGCGACCGATTTCGATATGCAGTACAGTGCGTCCGCGTGAATTGCGATGGTCGACAGCCATTGCTTGAACGATTGGGCCGAGCGCCGCGTGAACCACTCCGGGTGCTGCATCGGCATCAGATCGTAGACGACGAACGCAAGCAGGACGCCTTGCCGTTTCCATTGAAGGAAATCACGCTGTCGCTTCGGGGCAATCCGGCTCGTCAAGTCGAGGCCGAGGAACACGTCCCTGGGGTTCGCATGAACCGGAGCGTCGCTTGCTGGAGGGAGGGTACCCGCCAGTCTGGCTGCGTAGATATCTGCATAGCGATAGCGATCGCGTCGATTGGCGCGCACCAGTCGCACCACGAAGCCTGGCGGAGGAGACGAAATCAATTGCAGAGCGAGCGAACGCACCACTCGCTGAATACCGGTTCCTGCATCGTGTTGCGCGATGATTGACACGTCGATGAGCAACTGGCGTTCCCGCGAGACTGATGCGGATCGCGTGCTTGTGCGTAGCCGGTCGGCTGCACTGCGTGCATATCGGGTCAGCGGAGCATGCCAGCGAGTTGCGGCACAGTGAGCGAGCGCTGCGCGGTTGAACCTTGTCAGGGGCATCGGTTGGGTGGAATGGGCGCTTCAGTTGATGGCGCTGTTTTCCTGGTAGAACGCGTAGGCTTCTTCGATCTCGTCAAACATGCGCAACCGACCTTGCACCAGCACGGCTGCCCGAGTGCAATGTTCGCGGATGTACGCGGCGTCATGACTGACGATGATGAGTGCCCGATCCGCGCGTCGTTCAAACAATTCGTGGTGGCACTTGGCGTGAAACCGGCTGTCGCCGACAGCAATAATTTCGTCGATGAGGAAGCAGTCAAATTCGATCGCCATCGACAAGGCGAACGCGAGTCGCGCGCGCATACCTGCCGAGTAGCTCTTGACCGGCTCTCGAAGGTAATACCCCAGTTCCGAGAACTCTTGTACGAACGGCTCGGCATCTTTGATGTTGACGCCATAGATGCGACAGATGAACCGCAGGTTGTCCATCCCGGTGAGGCTGCCCTGGAACGCGCCGCCGAATGCGAGCGGCCACGATACGCTCATGTTGCGATGAACCATGCCGGCACTCGGGAGTTCCGCGCCACTGATGAGGCGGATGAGTGTCGACTTGCCGGCACCATTCCTTCCGAGAATGCCGATTTTTTCGCCCCTGTCGACGCGAAGGTCGATCTTTTCGAGGACCCGGCGTCGGCCCTGTCGCGTGTAGTAGTCTTTGGCGATGTTCTTGAGTTCGATCATCCGAAATCAACTATTGAGCGTGCGTTACTGGGGCGATTAAGGCGGAACCGGGCCGGTTGCAGTCCGAGTCCGGCATCGACTGCGCCGCCAACATGGCGCGGCGATGTCGTATGAACCTCGGCTTAGTTGTGGTGCTCGCGCAGGCCTGCCAACAGAAGCGACAGCACGCCCCATGCGATCATACCCAACGCAAATACTTCGAAAATCGACTTCAGGCGCTTGGGTTCGACTGCAACGTCAGGGGTATTCGGCTGTATCAGGCGTTCCAGATAAAGCTGCTTTCGCTGTGCCTCGGCCCGTGCGTTTTCCAGCGCGCTCATTGTCGACGCGAGTTGCTTGTCGGCGAACTGCGCGTCGAGCTGCATGCGAGCGTAAGTCGCAGCTTTGGCCGAAAGTGAGTTCTTGCCGCCGGCAACGCCTGTTGTCGCTTCCTCAATCTGTTTCTGCAGATTGGCGATATTCGTCTTCAGGACGGAAATCTGCGGGTTTTGCGGTGCAATGGACTGAATCTGGGCAAGTTGCGTCTGTGCGGAAAAGAGCTGCGCCTGCAGCGCCGTAACCTGCTGCAATTGCAGGGCGGATTGCTTGTCCGGGTCGAACACTGTATATGACTTTCGGTATTCGGCCAGCGCGGCTGCAGCGTCTTTCGCTTTTGCAGCTGCAGCATCGACTTCACGTTGCGCGAACTGGACCGTATCTGCCGCAGCACGCTGATTCATCTGGTTAATCAATCGTTCGCCCATTTCCAGCAGGCGTTCGTTAATTCGCTGGGAGTCCTCGGCGGTATATGCACGAACCTGCAGCTTCGTAATGCCTGACTCGGAATCCAGTGTGGCCGTGACGACATGCTTGTCGTAATATTTCCACAGTTCTTCGAAGCTGCTGTCCGGCCACGTGTGGAACCGGCTGACAAAGTCACCATGCTTCGTATAGGCATCGAAAATGTAATTATTAGCGTTGAGTTCGCGAAGCGCATCTCGTGACGCCATGTAGTCGATGACGGAGAACGTATCATCCGCGGAGCGCGAGAGTCCGGCACCCTGCAGGAATGCGCCTACGATGCTGCTCTGCGTCTGCTTTTGTGGGCTTTTTACCACGAAGCGCGATTCGGACACGTAGACGTCCGACGCAATGACGCCAAAATACAGCGTCGCAATTGCCGTGGGAATAATGACGGTTGCCGCGAGCAGGCGATTGATCCGCTTGAGCCGCTGAACGAGGCCGGGTTTCTCTTCGGCCGGGGTTGTCACGTCGCTGGTGGTTACGTTTTCCAACTTTTTTCCGTCAATACAGAGTGCAAAGTGGCTGGCGAGCATGACGTCAACATGCGCCAGCCCGGGAGCCGAATTCGGATAAGCGGTGCCGTCGGACAGGCAGCCTGTGCAGGAGAAGCGCCCGGGGGCTTTGCCGGGTCCTCGCCGTACATCTATCGGCTGCTCCGCCTAGATCGGGTAGAGGGTGCGTCGACTTGCGTCTGCTCAAGGCGCCTGATTATAGGCTAGCTGTGCGGCATTCGGCTATGATCGGGGCGGCGACCGGTGCCAGGAGGACACATGCGAACGACTTTATGAACTTTGTCTTCATTCTGTCGTTCTTTCGGCATAAAATTGCGCCCAGCCACCAGCGGAGTTTGGCTCTCGCCGATGTCGATGGGGCTCGTCAGAAGAATAAAGCCTGTCTGGCAGTTTCCAGAGAAATTTTCGCTCCCCTTCCCGATATCCATGCCTCGCTCATTTCTAGTGCTGCAAGGCACGGCTTCAGTGTTTTTCAGTCGTCTTTCGGAAGCGCTCGTATCACGTGGTCACGTGGTTCATCGTGTCAATTTTTGCGGTGGAGACTGGTTTTACGGTAGAACCGGGAAGGTGTCCAACTATTCCGGGAAATTCTCGCAACTGTCGAACTGGTACGCGGACCTCGTGCGTGCCAACGGCATTACAGATGTCGTGATGTTCGGCGACTGTCGCGCGGTCCATCGGCACATGCACCCGGTTTCCGAGCAATTCGGTCTGCGCGTGCACGTGTTCGAAGAGGGCTACGTCCGCCCGCACTGGATCACGCTTGAAAACCACGGTGTAAACGGCCGCTCGCGAATGCCGGTGGATCCGCGGGAATACATGCGGTTGCGCGATGTTGTCCCAGCGGCAGAGCCCGGGGTGCCAACCGGCTACAACCTGTATGAGCGGGTGTTTCACGACATCACGTACCGGGTCGCCAATGCGCTGCTGATGTGGCGTTTTCCGCTTTATCGCAGTCATCGGCCGAAGAACGGCGTGCTCGAGTACACAGGCCTCGCGGTTCGGGCGCTGCTGCAAGGCAAGCATCGGCGGGAGGCCGAAGCGGTCACGCGCGAATTGCTGGCGAACGGGCGGCCGTACTATCTGTTCCCGCTACAGTTGAACTCCGACGCGCAGATCGTCGTGCATTCGCCCTTCAATGGGGTGCGCGATGCGATTGACTATGTTGTGCGCTCGTTCGCGCGGCACGCGCCGCGCGACGCAATCCTGCTGATCAAGAACCACCCGCTCGACACGGGGATGATCGAATACCATCGTTTCGCGATGTCGATCGCGCGCGAGGCCGGCATCGGAGATCGGGTCCGTTTCATCAACTCGGGCCACCTGCCGACGCTGCTCGAGCATGCGCGGGGCGTGGTCGTGGTGAACAGCACGGTCGGCCTGTCGGCCTTGCACCACGAGCGCCCGCTAGTTGTGCTCGGGACTGCCATTTATAATATGCGCGGCTTGACCTGGCAGGGAAAACTGGACGATTTCTGGCACGGCGGCGATCTGCCTGACATGCACCTTTATCACGCCTTCCTCGACTACGTGATGCACCACACGCAAATCAACGGCGACTTCTACACCCGGACCGGTATCGAGATGGCGGTCGCGGGAGCGGTCGAGCGCCTGGATCGCGCGGATGCCTGATCAACTGACGCGCTGCGTCGTCATCACCGGCGCGAGTGCCGGTCTCGGCCGTGCGCTCGCGCTCGCCTATGCGCAGCCGGGGACGACGCTTGGCATCGTCGGCCGCAATACCGTCGAGGTCGATGTAACGGCGGCAGCTTGCCGGGCGCGTGGCGCGACAGTCGACACAGGCACGATCGACGTACGCGATGCGGCGTCGATTGCCGCCTGGTTGACCGATTTCGACACCCGTCACCCGATCGACCTCTTGATCGCGAACGCCGGCGTGGCCAGCACGATCGCCGATGCGAGCGACTGGGAGGGCCTGGAACGAACGGCTCGCGTCATCGACACGAATCTCTACGGCACATTGCACACGGTCCTGCCGGTCATCGACCGGATGCGCGCGCGCAAGCGCGGTCGGATCGCGATGGTCAGTTCTATTGCCGCGCTGCGCGGCATGGCGATCTCGCCGGCCTATTGCGCGAGCAAGGCGGCAATCAAGGCATATGGCGATTCCGTGCGCCCGCTGCTGGCGCGTGACGGCGTGGGCGTGACCGTCATCCTGCCCGGCTTCGTGAAGACGGCCATGAGCGACGTATTCCCCGGCGACAAGCCGTTCCTCTGGAGCGCCGAGCGTTCGGCCGCCTACATCCGTCGACGGCTCGATACGGGCCGAAACGAGATCGCATTTCCCGGGCTACTCGCATTCGGCATGCGCCTCCTGCCGCTGCTGCCCGTTGCAATTGCCGACGCGATCCTCGACCGCCTGTCCTATCTGCCGTCGAAGGATCGGGCCAATTGAGCGCGCGTCTCGCCGTGACGCTGACGGCCGTCGTCGTACTGTCGTTCGCGGTCGACTCGATCGCCGTCCCGCGCGCGCCCCTGCGGCGGCCGCTGTTGTCGTCAGTGCTTCACATTCTTTCCGTAGTATTCCTGCTCGACTTTATGTTCGCCGTCACGTCGCGGCCGCTTTTTGCGGCCTGCTCGGCGCTGGCCCTCGTTGGTCTTGTCGCCGCAGTCAGTAATGCGAAGTACGAGTCGCTGCGCGAGCCGTTCGTATTTACCGATCTGAGCCTTTTCAGTCAGTTGTTCTCGCATCCCCGTCTTTACCTGCCGTTCCTGAGCGCCGGCAAGGTTGTCGCGATCGGTGCCGGCATCGTGCTCGTGATCGCAGGCTTCGTCGTCGAGCGCCCCGTGCCGGCAGGCTCCGGCATGTTGGTATGGCTCACGGTCGCGCTGTCGTTCATGCTGGCCGTGCTCGTGGCCGCTCGTGTGCCGTTGACGCTCGATCCCGACGCCGACCAGCGCCGCCACGGCTTTTTTGCCGTGTTCATTGGCTATCTGCTCAACGGCTTGCGTCCCGCGACGTTCCGGCGGTTCCGCGAGGTGGTGGCGGCTGGGCCGTTCTCAACAGGCAAGCCGGCGAGACGCCCTGACGTGATCATGATCCAGAGCGAATCGTTCTTCGATGCGCGCCGGCTCGGAGAGGCGGTCGAGCCGAGTCTCTTCAGGCGCTTCGACGAGGCGCGTCGCGAGGCAGCCTGGCAGGGCGAGATGACGGTGCCTGCGTGGGGGGCAAACACCATGCGAACGGAGTTCGCGGTGCTGACCGGCACGGAATCCTTTTCGCTCAGGTATGCGCGTTTCTATCCTTACGCATTTGTAAGAAATAAAGTCGCTTCACTTGCATCCTGGTTCGACCGTTGCGGTTACGACACAGTCGCGATTCATCCGTATTACGCCGATTTCTTCGGGCGGCACCGGGTATTTCCGTTACTCGGCTTCACGCGCTTTCTCGATATCCGCCATTTTGGGTCGGCGTCCCGTGCCGGCCCGTACGTGGCGGACGCGGCCGTGTCGGAGTCGATCGTCGCGGAACTCGAGGCGGCAGATGACGCTCGCCCGCGATTTATTTTCGCGATGACCATGGAAAACCACGGCCCGCTGCATCTGGAGGAGGTTTTGCCTGGAGAATCGTCTTCACGGCATACTCTTGGCGAGGACGCATCTTGGCGCGAT
Organism: Burkholderia sp. AU38729; assembly: GCF_020419725.1. Taxonomy (NCBI): domain Bacteria; kingdom Pseudomonadati; phylum Pseudomonadota; class Betaproteobacteria; order Burkholderiales; family Burkholderiaceae; genus Burkholderia; species Burkholderia sp. AU38729. The sequence goes on from NZ_JAIZQO010000003.1 coordinate 275,099, forward strand.
TTGACCGCATATTTGAGGCACATCGAAAATGCCGATGCAATGATCGGGCGCCTGATCGATTATCTGCGCACCAGCAAGCGTGAAACGGTCGTTTGTTTTTACGGCGATCACGTTCCCGCTCTGCCCCATGTTTTCCAAAAGTTGGGCGTTATGCCGCAACGCAGCGACTACTTTATTTGGCGCAATTACGGCACAGATGCTCCCGAATGCCGGAATTTGGCAGCCGAAGAGCTTGGGGCGGCGCTGCTGCATGTGGTACAAGATGACGGAAATCGTGCGGAAGAGCCGTGCGCATCCGAGAAAGCGACATAAAAGATGAACAGCAAGATTGCAATAATTGGGATCGCTTGTCGGTTTCCCGGAAGCGCAAACAATCTCGGCGACTTCTGGCAACTGCTGCGCGACGAACGCGACGCAGTCACCGAAATCCCCGCCGACCGCTTCGGCACCGATTTCTACCAGCACCCGTCCAAGCGCGAGCCGGGCAAGAGCTACACGTTCTCGGCTGGCGTGCTCGACAACGTCGCCGGCTTCGATGCCGCGTTCTTCGGCATTTCCCCGCGCGAAGCGGCCCAGATGGACCCCCAGCAGCGCCTGCTGCTCGAACTCGCATGGGAAGCGTTCGAGGACGCGGGCGTGCGCCCGGCCGACATGCGCGGCAGCAACTGCGGCGTCTTCGTCGGTGCCGCCAGCATGGATTACGGCAACCGCAACATGGACGATCTGAACGTGATCGATCCATATTCGGCGACCGGCAACACGCTGAGCATCGCGTCGAACCGCGTGTCCTACCTGTTCGACCTGCGCGGCCCGAGCATGTCCGTCGACACGGCTTGCTCGTCGTCGCTCGTCGCACTCCACCAGGCCGTCAAGGCGCTGCAGTCCGGCGAAGCCGACGTGGCGCTCGCGGGCGGCGTCAACCTGCTGCTGCATCCGTTCGGTTTCGTCAGCTTCTCCAAGGCGTCGATGCTGTCGCCGCGCGGCCGTTGCCGCACATTCGATGCGACCGGCGACGGCTATGTCCGCTCGGAAGGCGGCGCGTTCGTGCTGCTCAAGCCGCTCGATCGCGCGCTCGCCGACGGCGACACGATCCACGCGGTGATCGCCGGCTCCGGCGTGAACTCGGTCGGCCACACGCCGGGCGGCATCAGCGTGCCGGGCGCGGCCGCGCAGGCGTCGCTGCTGCGCAGCGTCTATGCGCGCGCGGGCATCGACCCGCAGTCGCTGGCCTATCTCGAAGCGCACGGCACCGGCACGGCGGTCGGCGATCCGATCGAGGCGCGTGCGCTGATCGAAGTCGTGTCGGGCGCGCGCCCGGCGGATCGTCCACTGCTCATCGGTTCGGTCAAGACCAATATCGGCCATCTCGAAACGGCATCCGGCATGGCCGGCTTGCTGAAGGCCGTGCTGTGCCTCAAGCATCGCGCGGTGCCGCGCTCGCTGCACTTCGTCACGCCTAATCCCGGGATCGATTTCAACGGCGGGCGTCTGCGCGTCGTCGATCGCTACATGCCGCTCGACGCGGGCGACGCGCCGCTGACGATCGGCGTCAACTCGTTCGGCTTCGGCGGAACGAACGCACACGTCGTGCTGACGGAGGCGCCGGCTGCAAACGAGGCATCGACGGCCGCGCCCGAGCCGACGCAGGCGCAACTGTCTCCGCTCGTGCTGACCGCGCGCAGCGCGAACGCGCTCAGCGCGCTCGCGGGCCGCTATCTGGTGGCGCTCGACAACGGCGGCGACTGGCAGGCGCTGGCCGCCGCGGCCGCTCGTCGTCGACAATGGCTCGAGCATCGCGCAATCGTCGCCCCGGCCGACCAAGCCGAAGGCCGCACGGCGCTCGCGGCACTGGCCCAGCCGGCAGCGGAAGGGCTGCCGGCCTGCGTGGCAACCGGCCAGGCCCCGGCCGATGCGGTGCGCACCGCGCTCGTCTTCTCTGGCAACGGCTGCCAGTGGGTCGGGATGGGCAACGAACTCTATGCGGAGAACGCCGTGTTCCGCGCGGCGCTCGACGAAGTCGACGCGCTGTGGTGCGCCGATGGCAGCCCGTCGCTCGTCGACGTGATGCGCGGCGGCCCGAGCGTGGAATGGCTGGCCGGCGCGGGCGCCGAATGGCTCGCCGCGACGGAGAACGCGCAGCCGCTGCTGTTCGCGATCCAGGTCGGCATGATTCGCGTGATCGACGCGCGCGGGATGCGTTACGACGCGGCGATCGGCCATAGCGTCGGCGAGATTGCCGCGGCGTGGGTGACGGGCGCGCTGTCGCTCGCCGACGCGGTTCGCGTGATCAAGATCCGCAGCCGCGCGCAGGCGATGACGCGCGGCAGCGGCCGGATGGCGGCCGTCGGCATCGGCGACGCGGCGGCGCGCGAACTGATCGCGCGTCACGGGCTGGCGCGGCGCGTCGAGATCGCGGGCATCAACAGCCCCGACGCGGTGACGCTCGCGGGCGAGCTGCAGGGCTTGCAGGCACTGGAGGCCGCGCTGCGCGGCAGCGGCAAGTTCTTCCAGATGCTCGATCTCGACTACGCGTTCCACAGCAGCCACATGGACCGCATCGAGCCGGTCGTGCTGGCCGAGCTGGCGAGCCTGCGGCCGCAGCCGGGCAACGGCACGTTCGTGTCGACCGTGACCGGCGGCGCGCTGGCCGGCACCGAGCTCGATGCCCGCTACTGGTGGCGCAACATTCGCGAGCCGGTGCGCTTCGGCGACGGCATCGCGCATCTGATCGAGCAGGGCGTCCGGCTGTTCGTCGAGGTCTCGCCGCATTCGATCCTGCGCACGTACGTGAAGCAGGCATTCGCGGCCGCCGGCGCGACCGGTGTGGCGCTGCCGACGCTCAAGCGCGATCACGGCAGCGCGGCGACGCTGCGGCAAGCGATTCTCGCGGCGATCTCGCACGGTGCGAGCGTCGATCCCGACCGCTTCGCGCCCGGCGAAGCGCGTGCTGCATTGCCGTCCTATCCGTGGCAGCGCGACCATTTCTGGCTGACGCCGACCGTCGAAGGCTACGGCCTCGTCAATCGTCGCCGCGAGCATCCGCTGCTCGGCTATCGTCTCCACGAGCACGCATTCGCGTGGGAAAACCAGCTCGATCCGGCGAAGCTACCGATGCTGGCCGATCACGTCGTCGACGGCGGCGTGGCGTTCCCGGGTGCGGGCTACGTGGAAATGGCGCTCGCCGCGGCACGCACCTTCTTCGATACGCCGGATGCGGCGCTCGAAAACGTCGAGATCCGCACGCCGGTGGTATTCCAGCCGCAGCAGGCAAAGCTGTTCCGGCTCGTGATCGAGCCGCGTACCGCGACCTTCACGATCGAGACGCGCGACCGGATGTCCGACGGTGCATGGACGCTGAACGTGACGGGGCGGATGCTGGAAAGCGGCAACACGCTCGGCGATGCGAGCGTCGTGCCGTCGGGCGCGCTCGATCGTCTGCTCGCGTTGCCCGCGGCCGACGGCGACACGCTGTATGCAAACACGGCGGCCATCGGCCTCAGCTACGGGCCGGCATTCCGCTGGGTCCGCACCGTGCGGGTCGCCGCGGATGACGGCGCGGCGCTGGCCGACGTTGCCGCGCCGGCAGCATGCGGCGACGCGCGGGCATTGTCCGCCTATCTGCTGCATCCGGCGCTGATGGATAGCGGGTTTCATCCGCTGTTCGCACTGCTGGCGGCGCGCGCGCGCGAAGGCGAGCATCCGGCTTACGTGCCGGTGCAGATCGGCCGGGTCGACTATCTGCGCGGCGACACGGTCGAGCGGGTGCTCGTGCGGATCGACCGCCACAGCCCGCATTCGATCGTCGCGCATTTCGAATTCCTCGACGCGCGCGGCGCGATCGTCGCGCGGCTCGGCGCATGCCGGTTCCGGCGCGTCGATCTCGTCGGCCGCCGGCAGAACCTGCCCGCGCGCTTCGTCTACCGCCTGGAAGAAGTGCCGCTGCCGGGTGACATCAATGCAGCCGGTTTACCGGCCCCCGACGCGCTGCTCGCGCAGTCTGTCGCACGGCTCGATGCGGCCGGGCACGACGGCCGCCGGACTCAGCATCTGACCGAAATCCTGCCGCTGCTCGACGTGTTGGCGAGCCTCTATGCGCTCCGCGCGTTCGATGCGCTCGGCGCATTCGTCGGCACCTGGCAGCCGGCGGCCGGGCGTGAGGCATTGGCCGCACGTCTTGCCGACATGCTGGTCGAGGACGGACTCGCTCATCGCGATGGCGCGCTGCTCGTGCGCGACGACGCGGCGTGCGCGGCGTTGCCGCCGCTCGACGAGCTGTGGCGCGGGCTGCTGGCCGAATCGCCGGGGCACGTGGCCGAGCTGACGCTGCTCGCGCATTGCGGCGCGGCGTTGCCGGACGTGCTGAACGGCGCGAAGGATGGCGCACGCCTGCTGTCGCCGACCGGGCACAGCCTGGTCGAACAACTCCTTGCCGCATCGCCGACGTGGCAGCACGTGCACGCGTTGCTGGCCGCGAGCGTTGAGCAGGCGGTCGACGCATGGCAATCGGCACGCCGGTTGCGCGTGCTCGAGCTGGGCGCGACGGATGGCGACGTGCTGCAGACGCTCGGCATGCATCTCGCGGCCGCGCGCTGCGATCACACAATTGCGGCGACTGCCGGCCAACTCGCCGGGTTCGACGCGGATGCGGAAGCGGCGGTGCGCACGGTTGCGTTGCAGTCAGGCGAGCGGCTGTCGCTGGCGGCCGACGAAGCCGGCCCTTACGACCTGATCGTTGCGAACCGCGCGTTGAGCGGCCGGCACGATGTGGCCGACGCGCTGAATGCAATGCGGTCATGGCTGGCACCGGGCGGATTGCTGCTGCTGGCCGAGTCGCGTCGTGGCCGTTTCTCCGACATCGTATTCGGCGCGCAAGCCTCGCCGACGGAAGCCGATGCGCCCGCGCCGCTGGCACCGGCGGATCTCGATGCCGCGCTCGAGCGCGCGGGCTTCGTCGACGTCGTGCGGCACGTCGAGCAATCGCTCGATCTGGACGGCACGCCGACGTTCGTCATCGCGCGCAACCCCGCGAGCACTCTGGTCGCGCAACGCGGCGAGGATCCGAGCGATCTCGATACGCTTGCACGCAGCGAGCAATGGCTCGTGATGCACGCACCGGATGCCGCAGGCAGTTTCGGCGGGCGGCTGGCCGATGCACTGGCGCGCGCGGGCTATCCGGCCGATATCGTCGACGTCACGCACGCGGCCGATGCAATCGCGTCGTTGCCGGCCGGACGGCCGGCGCATGTCGTCTTCTGCGCGCCGGAAACGCCGCTCGCCGATTCGGCGACGGGGGATGGCCTGATGGCCGCGCAGCGTAACGGCGTGATCGCTCTTGCGGAACTCGTTCGCGCGCTCGGTGCGCAGCCGAACGCGGCCACGCGGCTGACCGTCGTCACGCGCGGCGGCGCGCCGTTCGCCGGGACCGCGAATGCGCATCCGGAACAGGCCACGCTGTGGGGTCTCGGTCGCGTGCTGGCGAACGAGCATCCCGAGCTCGCATGCCGCCTGATCGACGTCGATCGCGCGGCGGACCGGATCTCCGACGCGCTGATTCGCGAGCTGACCGGCGCGGCGGTCGAGGAAGAGGTCGTCCTGGGCGCACACGGGCGGCAGGTGCCGCGCATGCTGACCGCCGCGCAGGCCGCGGCCCGCAACGATGGTGCGATCGCGCGTGCGGCCGTGCTCGCGTTCGACGCGCCGGGCTCGTTGCGCAATCTCGAATGGTTCGCGTTGCCGGAAAGCCCGCTGGGTGACGACGAGGTGGAGATCGAGCCCGTTGCCACCGGTCTCAATTTCCGCGACGTGATGTATGCGATGGGGCTCTTGTCCGATGAAGCGGTCGAGACCGGCTTCGCGGGTGCGACGATCGGGATGGAACTGTCCGGCCGCGTCGTCCGCGTGGGCAACGCGGTGACGGGATTCGCGCCGGGCGATGCGATGCTCGGCTTCGCGCCGGCCTCGTTCGCGACGCGCGTCAGGACGCGCGCGCAAGCGATCGCACTGAAACCTGAGCGGCTGTCGTTCGAGGAAGCGGCGACCGTGCCGACCACGTTCTTCACCGCGTACTACGCACTCGTCGAGCTCGCGCGCCTGCGTCGCGGCGAGCGCGTGCTGGTGCACGGCGGCGCGGGTGGGGTCGGGATCGCCGCGATCCAGCTCGCGCGCCACTTCGGCGCGGAAGTGTTCGCGACGGCCGGCAGCGACGAGAAGCGCGAGTTCGTGCGCCTGCTCGGCGCCGACCACGTGCTCGATTCGCGCAGCTTGGCGTTCGCGGATGAGATTCGCGCGCTGACGGGCGGCCAGGGCATCGACATCGTGCTGAATTCGCTCGCGGGCGAAGCGATGGTGCGCAGCATCGATACGCTGCGGCCGTTCGGGCGTTTTCTCGAGCTCGGCAAGCGCGACTTCTACGAAAACAGCCATATCGGGCTGCGGCCGTTCCGCAACAACATCAGCTATTTCGGCATCGACGCCGACCAGTTGATGGGGGCGTTGCCGGAGCTGACCGCGCGCCTGTTCGGCGAAGTGATGGCGCTGTTCGAGGCAGGCGTGCTGCATCCGCTGCCGTATCGTGCGTTTCCGGCCGAGCGGGCGGAAGATGCGTTCCGCTACATGCAGCAGGCGCGCCAGATCGGCAAGGTGCTCGTGACCTATCCGTCCGGCACGCCGGCCCCGACGCGCGGCGTCACGCGCGCGGGCTCGCTCGCGCTCGATCCGCATGGCACGTACCTGGTGGTCGGCGGCACGGGCGGCCTCGGTTTCGCGAGCGCGCGCTGGATGGTCGAGCGCGGCGCACGCCGGCTGACGCTGGCGAGCCGTTCCGGCGAGCTCGCTGCTGTCGCACGCGAGGAAGTCGAGCGCTGGCGCACGACGCTCGGCGTCACGGTCGATGTCGTGTCGTGCGACGTGACCGACGCCGCGGCGGTCGACGCGATGATCGAGGCGATCGTCCGGCGCGGCAGCCCGCTCAAGGGCGTGCTGCATTCCGCGATGTCGATCGACGACGGCCTCGTGCGCAATCTCGACGATGCGCGCATGGCCGCGGTGCTCGCACCGAAGGTGGCCGGCGCGTGGAACCTGCATCGCGCGACGCGCGCGTTGCCGCTCGACCTGTTCGTGGTCTATTCGTCGGCGACGACCTATCTCGGCAATCCGGGGCAATCGAACTACGTGGCAGCCAACACTTTCCTCGAGGCGCTCGTCGAACATCGTCGCGCGGCCGGGTTGCCGGGCACGTTCATGGCCTGGGGGCCGCTCGAGGACGTCGGCTTCCTCGCGCGCCACGCGGATACGCGCGAGGCGCTGCAGTCGCGGATCGGCGGTGCGTCGATCACGTCCGACGAGGCGATGGTCGCGCTCGAACGCACGCTGCTCGCGGGCGCGGCCGGCGAGGCCGTGGTCCGGCTCGACTGGCACGCGGTAGCGCGCGGGATGCCGGCCGCGAAGGCGCGCCGGTATTCGCTGCTGCAATCGCACGCGAGCGGCGGCGATGCGCGCGACGGCGGCACGCAGTTGCGGGAAGAAGTGCTGGCGTTGCCGCGCGACGAAGCGATCGCGCTGGTGGCGCGGACGCTGCAGGCGCAGATCGCGCGGATTTTGCACATGACGCCGGATCGCATCGCGCTCGACAAGTCGGTGCTCGACATGGGCATGGATTCGCTGATGGGGATGGAGCTCGGCCTCGCGGTCGAGGAAGCGTTCGAGGTCAAGCTGTCGGTGATGGCGATTGCCGAAGGCGCGTCGGTGACGACGCTGGCCGGACGTATCGTCGATTCGATCGGCGCGTCGACCGATGCGGATGCCGGTTCCGCTACGGATGCCGCACAGGAGGCCGTCGCGGCGCTCGCGGCGAAGCATGCGATCGACGGCGAAGCGCGCGCGATGCTCGATACGCGGCAGGCGCCCGTGGCGGGTCGGGCGTCGCCGACGCTGGAGGTCGCGCGATGAGCGCGCCGTCCGGGTGGGCGACGCGTCAGGGCACGCTGGCACGGCCGCTGACGATCGACGGTCACGGGCTGCACACGGGGCGCCGGGTAGGCGTGCGGATCCTGCCCGGGCGTCCGGAGGAGGGCGTGACGGGTATCGCGTTCCGTCGCGTCGCGCAGGGGCGCACGCTCGCGACGCTGCCGGTCGATCCCGCGCTGCGCCGCGCGCAGCCGCTGTGCACGATGCTGCGCAATGCCGACGGCGTCGGCGTTCGCACGATCGAGCATCTGCTCGCGTCGCTGCTTGCATGCGAGATCGATCACGCGATCGTCGAGATCGATGCGGAAGAAGTGCCGATTCTCGATGGCAGCGCCGCGCCTTGGGTAGATGCGATCCGCGCGTGCGGCCGTGTCGCGCTCGATGCGCCGAAGCGCTTCATCCGCGTGCTGCGGCCCGTCGTCGTCACGGATGGCGAGGGCGACCAGCGGCGCGAAATGCGGGTCGAACCGGCGCCGCGTTACGAACTGAGCGTGCGCAATGACCTGCGCGGCTTCGGCGACATGCACTGGGATGGGGCGCTGACGCCGGCCGCATTTGCGACCGAAATCGCACCGTCGCGCTCGTATGGCCGCGTGAAGTGGGCGGTACCCGCGATCGTCGCCGGTTATCTGCGCGGCGTGCCGATCCTGCGCGGCGCGCGGCCGTCGTGCACGGCGTCCATCGTCGGCAATCGCGTGCTGGGCGGGATGCGGCTGCCAGAGGAGTTCGTCCGGCATCGCGTGCTCGACCTGGTCGGCGATCTCGCGCTGGCCGGTGCGCCGCTGCTGGCGCGCGTGAGCGCGCTGCGGCCGAGCCACGAGATGAATTTCCGGCTGGTGGATGCGCTGCTGGCGCAACCCGACGCATGGCAGTGGGCCGAGTTTCCCGACGCGTGACACCACGCTTTTTCATGATGCGCGGCGTAACATAGCGCCTTTTCGAGATACAGCGAAGGAAGCAATGGCACTGGGAGAGCATCTTCGCCAGCAACTGGCGGCGAAAGCGCTGAAACGGCAACTGGAGCGCGCGACCGATGCCGCCGCGGCGCCGGGCGTGCCCGGCACGCTGGCCGCGCAGACCGCATCGGCGCGCAGCCGCTTCGAATCGATGCCGCAGTATCAGCAGGTCCGGATCATGCGCGAGATGGGCGAGAAGTTGCGCGTCGACTCGCCGTTTTTCCGCGTGCATGAAGGCGTGGCCGGCGCGACGACGCAGATCGGCGGCCGCGAGTACCTGAACTTCGCGAACTACAACTACCTCGGCCTGGCCGGCGATCCGGCCGTGTCGTCACGCGCGAAAGCCGCGATCGACCGCTACGGCACGTCGGCCTCCGCAAGCCGGATGGTCGCGGGCGAGCGTCCGGTGCAGCGCGATCTCGAGCGCGCGCTGGCCGCGTTCTACGAGACCGACGACTGCGTCGCGTTCGTGAGCGGCCATGCGACGAACGTGACCGTGATCGGCGCGCTGTTCGGCCCGGGCGATCTGGTCGTCCACGATTCGCTCGCGCACAACAGCATCGTGCAGGGCGCGCAGCTGAGCGGCGCGAAGCGACTGAGCTTCGCGCACAACGACTGGCAGGCGCTCGACGAACTGCTGTCGCGCGTGCGCCGCGAATACCGGCACGTGCTGATCGCGATCGAAGGGCTGTACAGCATGGACGGCGATTTCCCCGACCTGCAGCGCTTCGTCGACGTGAAGACGCGCCACGGTGCATTCCTGCTGGTCGACGAGGCGCATTCGCTCGGTGTGCTCGGCGCGACCGGCAAGGGCATCCGCGAGCATTGCGGCGTCGCGCCCGACCAGGTCGACATGTGGATGGGCACGATGAGCAAGACGCTGGCCGGCTGCGGCGGTTTCATTGCCGGCTGCCAGCCGCTGGTCGACATGCTGCGGCATCTGGCGCCGGGCTTTCTGTACAGCGTCGGGCTCGCGCCGACGCTCGCCGCAGCGTCGCTGGCCGCGCTCGAGCGCCTGCAGGCCGAGCCGGAGCGCGTCGCGCAATTGCAGGCGCGCGGGCGGCAGTTCCTGACCGAGGCGCGCGCCGCCGGGCTGAATACCGGCACGAGCGCGGGGTTCGCGGTGGTGCCGGTGATCACGGGCAGTTCGCTGAAGGCCGCGCAATGGGCCAATGCGATGTTCGACGAAGGGATCAACGTGCAGCCGATCTTCTATCCGGCCGTCGAGGAAAAGGCCGCGCGCCTGCGCTTCTTCATCTGCTCGACGCATGAGCCGGAGCAGATCAGCCGGACGGTCGCCGTGTTGTCGCGTCTCGCGGGGCGCAGCGCATGACGCTGGCCGGTGCGTTCGCGCAAGCGGTGCCGCGCACTGGTGAGCGCGTGCGGTTTCGTGCGGCGCATGCGGGCGACGCGGCGGCATGCGCGTCGCTCGTGTTTGCGTCCGGCGTGGCCGAATTCGGGTTCTTTCTCGGTGAAAGCGACGCACGCTGTATTGCTTTCCTGCAGCAGGCGTTTCGGTCGCGATACGGGCGCTTTTCATGGCGCCGGCATCGTGTCGCAGTCGCCGACGATGACAATGGCACCGTGCTCGCCGTAATGGCGATCCACGACGGACAGCGGACGATGTTCGACGATGTGCATATCGTGTGGGCACTGGCGCGCTTCTTCGGTGTGCGCCGCACGATCGGCCAGTTGTTGCGCGGGCTGATCCTCGAAACGGAAATTCCGGCACCGAAGCGTTCGCAGATCCTCGTCGCGCATTGCGCGACCGACCAACGGCAACGCGGCACGGGGATCTTCAGCGCACTGTTTCGCGATGCGCTGGACACCGGCGCATTGCCCACCGACGGCAGCCGCGACGTCGTGCTCGACGTGCTGACGCGCAACGTGCGGGCCCGCGCGCTGTATGAACGGCTCGGGTTCACCTCGCTGCCGCGGCCGCGTGCACGGTCGCGTCGGCTGCCCGCCGAACTGGATTCGGTCCGGATGCGGTTGTCGCGCCGCGCCTGACGGCGCGAGTGACAGCCCGCCGCGCTACTTGTGCCGCGGCCCGAACGGCCGCTGCTGCACATCGCCGCCCTGCGCGACGATCGCCATGCTCTCCGGCACTTCCTCCCACGCGCCCCGCAAGTCGACGAGTGGCTCGGACACGACCATGAACGCGTCGTCGCCGGCTTCGGCGATGCGCGGGTTGTGCGGATACAGCTCGTGCAGGTGCTTGAACGACGTACTGTGGAACAGCGAGCGCGACTGCCGTTCGCTCGAATAGCGCACCGCGATGATCCGTTCGCCGTCGGTCGCGCAGATCGTCATGTTGAGCGGGTCGGCCACGCGATGCCGCGCGGCGCTTTCCTCGACCACGCCGACCATCCGCTCGAGCGCCGGCAGCGGCGTCTGCTCGAGGCCGTAGGTCAGCGCGAGGCGGAACATCAGTTCGGAGTCGGTCGAGCCTTCGAGCGTCGGGAACAGCGCGGGATCGACCTTCATCGTCAGGTCGCGGCGCAGCTTGTGAAAATCGCGGATCAGCCCGTTGTGCGCGAACAGCCAGCGGCCGTGGCGGAACGGGTGGCAGTTGGTTTCCTGCACGGGGGTGTCGGTGGCCGCGCGGATGTGCGCGATGAACATCCGCGAGCGGATCGCGCGTGCGGCTTCGCGCAGGTTGCGGTCGTTCCACGCGGGATGCACGGAGCGGTAGCGGAACGGGAGTTCGTCGGGGCGCCCGTACCAGCCGATGCCGAAGCCGTCGCCGTTGGTGGTCGTCGCCCCCAGCTCCGAATGCAGGCTCTGGTCGATCAGCGAATGCTTCGCGCGGAACAGGACAGTCTCGAGATGAATCGGATTACCCGTATAGGCGAGCCAGCGGCACATGGAGCGCTCCTTCACGATGGATCGTTCGCAGCATGGTAGCCGACTTCGCGGCGCATCCGTGCCTGGGCGCACGCGGCCAGTCATTCGGGCAGGTAAGCTGGCCAATCTTCATACATCGGGCGCCCCTCCGGATGCGCGATGCGCAACCGGGCGGCCATGCAGCCCATGCGGCCAATGCGGCCGGGCGCCACCGCCTGACGGCGGCGCTGCGGCCGCCAGGTTCACTCGCCGAGCGCGTCCATCACACGCGCTGAATAGACGAGCGCCGCACCCGCGTTCAGCGCAATCGCGACGCCGAGCGCTTCCGCCACTTCCTCCTTGGTCGCGCCATGCTTGGCCGCTTCCGCGGTGTGCACGGCGATACAGCCGTCGCAGCGCGTCGTGACGGCGACCGCGAGCGCGATCAGTTCGCGCGTCTTCGCGTCGAGATGGCCCGTCTTGGCGCCGGCGCCTGACAGCGCCTTGTAGCCGGCCAGCGTATCGGGCGACAGCTTGGCGATCTCGCCGATGCGCGTCGAGAGTTCCTTCCGGTATTCGTTCCAGTTCAGCATGATGCGTCCTTTCGAGTTGGGGTGAGGAGGGCGGCGGGGGCCGCGATCTCGGGCGATGCAGGGCTATTCTGATCGCTCGCGCTGAGGGTTTCGATACGCTAGAGTGTCAATTTTTAGCGCGATCGTCTCATGGATGCGTTGAGTCAACTCCTGTCGCTGGGCCGCAGCCATGTCGAGCTCGACGTGCGATGCCTGCTCGACGGGCCGTTCGCGATGCCGCACGACCCGCTGCCGTCCGGCGAGGCGGCGTTTCACCTGGTGCTGGCCGGAACCTGCCGGCTGCGTACGGCGGACGGGCGCACGCTGCAGCTCGCCGACGGCGATTTCGTGCTGCTGCCCGCGGGTGGCGCGCACGATCTGCTCGACGCAGGGGCCAGCCGGTCGCGCCCGGCTACGGCGCTGCGGGAACAGGGCGCCGGCGGCGGCGCGGTATTGCCGGTCAAGTCGAATCTCGATCCGGCCGAACCAGGCGGCGCGAGCGTGGACCTGCTGTGCGGGCGGTTCGTCTATGCGCGCGGCGCAGGCGAATTGCTGATGCGCACGCTGCCGCACGTGCTGCATGTCGGGTTGCGCGAGGCGTCGGGGTTCGCGCCGCTGCAACTGCTGACGAGCGTGCTGCGCACCGAGGCGTCGAACGGGCAGCCAGGCGCCGGCGCGATCGTGAACGCGCTCGGCCAGGCGCTGCTCGCGTACGCCCTGCGCGCCTACGGTCGCGGTGCGCGCGTGCCGTCCGGCTGGCTGGCGCTGGCGGCCGACGCGCGGCTCGGCCCGTCGATCCAGGCCGTGCTGCAGGCGCCGGAAAAACCGTGGACGGTCGAGTCGCTCGGCGACGCCTCCGCGATGTCGCGCGCGACATACGCACGCCATTTCCGCGAGCGGGCCGGGATGAGCGTCGGCGCGTTCGTCGCGCAGATCCGGATGATGCACGCGTGCGCGCTGCTGCAGGATACGCAGCGCGGGCAGGCGGAAATCGGCCAGGCGGTCGGCTACCAGTCCGAGGCCGCCTTCGGCAAGGCGTTTCGAGCCGTGCTCGGCACGACGCCGGGACGCTGGCGGCGGGCGCAGCGCGGCATGTAAGACTGCAAGCGACGCTGTCGTGGCACGCGCCAAAGCTGCTACCATGCGCGAAACGCAGTTCAACGAAAACGATTTCGAACAAAAAGAAAGAGAGGGCAAAGCAATGAACCAGACCACCATCCAGCAGCCGTCGTTCGCGTTCGTGGCCGCGTCGTGGGCCGCGCTGCTCGCCGGTTTCGCGGCATTCCTGATCGGTCTGTGGAACGCCGGCATGCAGCTCAACGAGAAGGGCTATTACTTCACCGTGCTGGTGTTCGGTCTGTATGCGGCCATCTCGCTGCAGAAGAGCGTCCGCGACCGCGCGGAAGGCATTCCCGTCACCGGCATCTACTACGGCCTCAGCTGGATCGCGCTGCTGCTGTCGATCGCGCTGCTGGTCGTCGGCCTCTTCAACGCAACGCTGCAGTTGAGCGAGAAGGGCTTCTACGCGATGTCGTTCGTGCTCGCGCTGTTCGGTTCCGTGGCCGTGCAGAAGAACACGCGTGACTTGCAGAACGCGAAGCCGCGCTATCCCGACGCCGAATCGGCGCCGTCCGTCCAGGAGTGACGGCACGCGAAGCGGGCGCCGTCCAGGCCGCCCGTTTTGCGACGACGGGCGCGGGCGACCCGCATTCGCCGATGCGCCGCGGGCTTCCCGCCCATTCGTTTCATCCATGCCGGTGCGCATGACGATGGAGATATTCCGGATGCCAGACTTCACAGAAACCACGCGGCACACCCGCGCGGCTGCTCGCGCCGTGGCGGCGCGGGCAGCGCTCGTGCTCGAGACGAACAACCTGCGCGGCGGCGCGGGGCTCGTGCAGGCCGTCGACAGCCTGAAGCGTCTCGTCTCGGCGCTGTCGAAGCAGACCGTGCCGCCTGCGGCGCTCGCGCAATGGATCATCACGCACGACGGGCTGCCGGCCGATGCGTGCCAGGAGATCGCCGCGCTGGCCGGCCGCCCGATCGACTTCGTCGAGATCGGCGCGAGCACCGGCTACTACGATGCGAAGAACGACGGGTTCGACCGGGTCGACGCGGCCCGCTGCGACATCGTCGTGTTCGGCGATGCCGATTGCCGGCCGGCCGACGACTGGCTCGAGCATCTGCTCGCGCCGTTCGCGCGCGACGCCGGCGACGCGCCTGCGGCGGTGGCGGGGCGTACCAGCTATGCGCCGAACGTGCTCGGCGTCGCGCTGACGTCGATCGATTTCATGTATTTCCCGAGCCCGCTGCGTGACGGTGCGACGCGCAATTTCTACGCGAACAACGTTGCGTTCCGGCGCGACGTGTTCGCGCAATTCCGCTACGAGCCGCTGGACGGCGTCTATCGCGCGCATTGCCAGGTGATGGGGCTGCGGATGCAGGCAGCCGGCGTGGCCGTCGAGTTCGCACCGGCCGCGCACACCGAACATCGGCTGCCGGACACGCAACGCGAATCGCTGAAGCTGCGCTGGATGCGCGGCGAGGACAGCGTCGGCCTGACGCCGTATCTCGTGAACGCGTACCTGCCGCGCGGCTGGCAGTGGCTCGGCCGCAGCGGCCCGCTCGGCCCGTTCTGCGTGATGGCGATGCGGCTCGGCTACAGCCTGCGCGCGCTGAATCATCAGCAGTTGCCGCAGCTAGGCGTCGTCCGCTATCTCGCGGCCGTCGGCGTCACGATCGCGGCGTCCGCCATCGATACGCTCGGCGCGCTCGCACGCGGTTTCGGTCTCACCGGGCATGCATCGGCCCGGCGCGATCTCGACGCGCTGTCCTATCACCGTCATTGAACCGGCGCCGCGCATCACGCGCGGCCACGACACGCCGACCCCCTGCACCCATCCTGACAACGACCATGTCCACGCTCGCCACCCGTGTTGCCTGCCTCGCCCTGTTTGTCGCCAGCGCTGGCGCCCATGCCGCGCCGGTCGACCATGCGGGGCGCGGGATCTACCACTTCGCATCGCAAAGCGGCTGCCCGTTCGCGAACGCGGCCGCCGCGGACTGCAATCGCGTCGCGCTCGATGCGCCGGACGTTCACGCGAGCATCGATACCGATGCGCACGCGATCGTCTTCTCGAGCGATGCGACGCGCCGCACGAAGGACGTGCTCGGCGACGTGCTGCTGCAGGGCACGGGCGTCGACGGCGAAGGCCGGCGCGTGCCGCTGAGCGTGCACGTGCTGCTGCGTCGCGACGGCGCGAAATGGGACCGCGACGTGTACGTTCATGCGCCCGTGCACGGCACGTTCACCGACGTTCGGATCGATCCGTATCGCGTGCGTGTGAAGGAAGGCGAGGGCGAGCGTGACGTACTCACGCCAGACGAAACGCTGGCGCTGTTCGCGCATCCGTCGCTTGCATCGCGGCTCGCGCGGCATCTCGTGAAGGTGAGTGCGACCGATCCGAAGCAGCCGTTCGCGGACGACATCACGATTGGGCTCGGCGTCGGCGGCCTGACGAAGTCGGTCGCGCGTGCGAGCTTTGCATCGAACGCGCCGCACGATGCCGACGTCGATCGCGCACTCGCAACCGGCACGTGGACGATTCGCTTCGATGCGCTGAGCAATCACATCCCGGTGTGGGTCGCCCGGCGCGAGCTGTTCCTGTTCGGCCTCGACGGCAGTGCGCTGGTGAAGGACGTGCTCACGCGCGGCTTCAGGAAGAACGACCGGATCGAATTCGGCGCGCATGACGGCAACGGCTATCTGCGCGTCAACGGCCGCGAGGAAGCATTTGCGGGGGCAGCCGCATCCGCGCACGCATTCATGCAGGAAAGTTTCATCGGCCTGATCCTCGGATGGCGTCGCGATCCGGCTGGCGCTGCGGCGGCTGCGACGAAATCCGCGTCTGCACGAGGCGAGCCGGCATGAGCGCGGCAGGCGAACTGCCGGCGTCGCCGCAGGCAGCGCACGATGCACGCTTCGAATGTATCGAGGCGCCGGTGCCGCGCGGCGCGGCGCGGGTGCGCGCGTACCTCGTCGATCGCCTCAAGCGGGCGGCGATCCGGCGGTTGCATCGCAGCGTACATGGCGAGCGCTGGGTGCTGCGCATGTACCTGATCGGCGAGGAAGCGACCGAGTGCGCATTGCACGAGGACTGGACCGGACAGCCGCCGGATTGGCTTGCGCCGCGGATCGAGCAGCACCTCGCGGACGAGCGTCGCCACGCGGCTGCATTCGCCGATGCGCTGCGCGAGCGCGGCGTCGCGCCGTCGACTGCATCGCATGAGCCTGACTGGTTGAGCCGGCGCAAGATCATGCGATGGCGTCGGCTCGCGCAGCGCCATGCGCCGCATTTCTCGCAAGGCGTACTCGTGCCGGCCTATGCGACGGGCCTTTGCGCGGAACAGATGGCGATGCGCGTGCTCGCGCGTCACTGCGCGACGATCGGCGATGCCCATCCGTTGTATCCGCTGCTCTCGCGCGTGCTCGCCGACGAGACACGGCATGTCCGGCTCTGCTCGGACACGCTGCGCCGTCTGGTTGCACCGTCCGAGGCGGCGCATCTCGCCGCGTTGCTGAACGAGATCCGCGCGATCGAGGCCGGTTTCGGCGTGACGGGCGCGCTGGCGATGGTCGCGGCCGGCTGGTTCCAGTCGCTTCGTCCGCGCGCATGATGCCGCGCATCGTCTATCTCGCGACGGCCGACGCACGCGGCCACCTGATGCGCGCGCAACTGCTTGTACATGCGCTGCGTGCGGCCGGCGCGCAGGTCGACGTGCTGACGACGTCCGAGGCGGGGCAGGCGTTCCTGGCTGCATTCGACATCGACGCGGCCATGCTGTCCCATCACTACGCGGTGCAGTTCGACGAACGCCAGAACATGCTGCGCGACGCGACCGATCGCAATGTCGCGCACTACGTGTTCAGACCGACGCGCATGCTGCGAGACATCGCGCGGTTGCGTGCGATCGTCCGCGATGCCGATCTCGTGATCAACGACTCGTTTCATCCGGCGCTGCTGTTCATGGGGGCGATGCCGGGCTGGCGGCGCCGCATCGTCCACGTGTATGGCGGCAGCCTGCGCCGCGCGTTGACCGCGAATTTCGATGCACGGCTGCCGCGCGCACTGGCGCGTGCATTTGCACGGATCGTCGACTGGCAGATCGATTCGGCGCGGTGCTGCATCGAACACGATTTTGCGTACGATGCCGCCGATGACGTCCGGCGGTCGTGCGCGCATTATCGACTGCCGACGCCAGTGCCGATCGTCGCCGGGCAACCCGCTTCGGAACCGGCTGCAGCCGCCATTTATCTGAACCCGCACTTTCGCGATATCGCGCTCGCCGATGCATTGTCGGTCGGCCTGCGCGACGCGGGGCTCGCCATCCATCGCGTGGGCGAGGGCTACGCCGGACACGACGGCTGGACCGGGGTCGACGCCGACTGGGTGACGCGCGCCGCCCATGCGCCGCTGATCGTGTCGGCGCCCGGCATGGCCGCGCTGTCGATCGCACGCGTGTATCAGCGCCCGATCCTGCTCGTGCAGTCCGACCAGCCCGAGCAGGCGAGCAACGCCGCGCGCGCCGCGCAACTGCAACTCCTGCATCGCGTCGTCACGTGGCGCGGCGACGCGGCCGTGTTCCAGCGGGACGTCGGGCAGGCTGCCGCCGAGCTGATGCGCCATCCCGGTACGCAGGCAGGAACGATCGCCGGCCGCGAGCATGCGCGTGCGCGCGTCGACGCATGGACGTCGCGCCTCCTCGCGTTGCGTCCGCATGCGAAGGTGGCCGATACGGAGACGCGATGCGAGGCGCCGGCACCACGATGAGTTCGCTGTCGTTTCGTGACGATCGCCGGCCGGATATCCGGCAGATGCTGGCCGCGACGTTCGGCATGGCAGCCGGCCTCGCGATCTTCTTTCTGCTGGAGCGCAGCGTCACGCCGCGCTTCGTGTTTGCCTCGTCGATCGATGCGCGGATTCCGTTCACCGCATGGTCGTGGTTCGTCTATGTCGGCTTCTTTCCGTTCGTGATCGCGCTTGCCGCATATGCGCGGCCGCCCGCGTTCGCCGCGTTCAAGGAGGCCGTGCTGATCGCGTTCGTGCTCGGTGTCGTGTGCTTCCTGCTGTTTCCCGAAGCGGTGCCGCGGCCCGACGTCGCGGAGATCGGCAATACGTTCGTGCGTCACCGTCTCGCACGCATGTGGCAGCTCGATCTCGCGGCCAATGGTTTTCCGAGCCTGCATGTCGCGGTGACCTGCCTCGCCTGCCGGATGCTGACGGACCGTCGACGGCTCGTGACCGCGGCGGTCGGCCTGCTGATCTGCGCGTCGACGCTGACGCTCAAGCAGCATACGGTCGTCGATGTGCTGGGCGGCGTGGCGCTCGCGATGGTCAGTGCGCTGTGGGTCGAGCGGCGATCGCTGGGCGGGAGGTTCGTGTGACGGATGCCCTTGTTCATCATGCCGGGCCGAATGCCGAGCTTGCTCGGTTCGTGCCCGATCCCGCGCTGTTTCGCGTGAGCGCATTGCGTGTGGGTGCGGCGTTGGCAGGCGACTGGCTGATGATTGCCGTCGCGTTCGCGGTTGCAATCGCGTTTGCGCATCCGCTCGTGTACGCGTTGGCCGCGATCGTGATCGCGCGCAGCCAGCTTGCGCTCGCGGTCATGATGCACGAAGGCGCGCACGGTTTGCTGGCGCGGACCCGGCGCGTCAACGACGCGCTGGGCCAACTGTTCGCGGCCGGCCCGCTGTGGCTGTCGCTGCGAACGTATCGTGCCGGCCATCTGAAGCACCATCGCGCACCGATGGAGGCGGACGATCCCGTCGCGCTGCTGTTCGGCGTGCACGACTATCCGGTGACGCGCGGGCGGCTGATCGGCCGCCTGCTCGCATACGCATGCGGGATCGGCTACGTGACGAGCGTCGTGAAGCTCGCCCGCGGCGAGTTTGCGCATGCGTTGCCGAAGGTCGGGAAGTCGCGCGCGTATGTCGCGTGGGAAGTCGCGTCGATGCTGGCCGGCAACGGTGTGCTGTTCGGCGCGCTCGCATGGGCCGGACATCCGCTGCTGTACGTCACGTTGTGGATCGTGCCGTCCGTCACACTGCTGCCGCTCGCCGGGCAGGTGCGCGCGATCTTCGAGCATGCGGGGCTGCCGGCCGGTGCCGACCAGAGCCGCAACGCGCGCACGATCGTCCGGCGTTCGTGGCAGACGTTCCTGTTCGGACCGCACGCGATTCATTTTCATATCGAACATCACCTGTTCGCGCGGATGCCGTTCCATCACCTGCCGGTCGTGCATCGGCAGCTTGTGCAGCGGCAGTTGCTGCCCGAGAGCAATCTGTACACGGGATATGGTGG
Source organism: Burkholderia sp. AU38729 (assembly GCF_020419725.1). Taxonomy (NCBI): domain Bacteria; kingdom Pseudomonadati; phylum Pseudomonadota; class Betaproteobacteria; order Burkholderiales; family Burkholderiaceae; genus Burkholderia; species Burkholderia sp. AU38729. The sequence continues at coordinate 294,779 of NZ_JAIZQO010000003.1, forward strand.
CGTGCTGCGCGACGTGAGCGTGCGCTGACGCACGGGCGGGTGTCCGGTGGCGGAGTAGGGAGAGTGCGGCTGAGTGTGTCGCAGACATCACCGGGATGCCGCGCTTCGATACGGATGCGACAGACGCAAAAAAGCCTCCACTTGGGAGGCTTTGATTTGCACTATCGAAGATAGTTGGTAGGGTGGGAGGGACTCGAACCCTCGACTCTCTGATTAAAAGTCAGATACTCTAACCAACTGAGTTACCACCCCACGTTCTTGAAACCTGTTGGTTCGTTGCTTCAACAACTTGGGCAACGACCCAAAGAGCAAAAGATTATAGCGACGGATTGTCAGGCTGTCAACAACCCGCCGCGATAACTATTTGATCGACTCGATCTTGCCCTGCGCGGTCTGCGCTGCATTCGACCCGGCGTACTGCGACACGACCTGCTCGAACGTCTTCTTCGCGGCCGCCTTCTGGCCTTGTTCGAGCTGGTTCGTGCCGATTGCCACCAGCGCGTCGGCTGCGCGCGGATGCTGCGGGAACTTGCTGACGATCCCTTGCCACGTTGCAGTCGAACCGCGGTAGTCGCGCAGCGCGTATTGCGCATTGCCATACCAGTACTGCGCGGTCGGCTGGTAGGGGCTCTGCGGATACTTCGCGATGAACGCGCGGAACGAAGCCGCGGCCGCCTTGAAGTTGCCGTTGCGGAACTGCTGCTGCGCCGCATTGAGCGCATCCGTTTCACCCGGCTGCACGGTGCCTTCGACACCATCGATCGTCGCCTGCTGCGGCTCGAACTTCTTGAGCCGCGTGTCGAGATCCTGGTAGTACTCCTTCTGCTGCCGCTCGAGCGTCGTCAGCCGGTTCGTCAGGTCCTCGTTCTCGCCGCGCAGCGTCGCGACCTGCTGGTTCAGCTGGTCGAGACGGCCGGATTGATCGAGGATCGTACGCTGGGCGGCGGACAACTGGCTCGCCAGATTGTCGGTTTTGCTGCGCAGATCGAGCACGGCGCGGCGCGCTTCGTTGTCGTCGAACACGCCGGCGTGCGCCGGCGCGGCCGACCACGCCGCGCCGGCGACGCAGAATGCTGCGGCAACGCGCAGCAGGGATACACGGTGCGTCATACGGCGATTCTTCCGTTACTTACTGTTGGTAGACGAGGTCGGCGCGACGGTTCTGCGCCCACGATGCTTCGTCGTGACCCGCTGCCTGCGGCTTTTCCTTGCCGAGGCTCACGGCTTCCATTTGCGAATCGTTCACGCCGAGCAGTGCCATCGCACGACGGACCGCTTCCGCACGCTTCTGGCCCAGCGCGAGGTTGTACTCGCTCGTGCCGCGTTCGTCGGTGTTGCCCTGGATCAGCACGTGGCGCTGCGGGTGGCTCTTCAGGTACTGAGCGTGCTGCTGCATCAGCGGCTGGTACTCGTCCTTCACCGAATAGCTGTCGAAGTCGAAGTAGATGCTGCGCTTCGCGAGCGGGCTGTTCGGGTCGTTCAGCGGATCGACGTTCACTTGCGCGACGTTGTCGGCGCTCGGCTGCGTGCTGACCGCACCGCCGGCATTCGCCTTGTCGTCGAGCTTCACGCCCGACTTGCACGCTGCGAGCGCGCTGATCATCATCACGGCCAGGGCCAGACGAGCTTTATTCGACATCATGTTTACTCTCCTTGTGGTCATTGCATGAAGGGCCCCCACGACGGCTCACGTACGGAGCCGCCCTGGACGGACAGGATTTGCGGCGGCGCGCTGCCGTCCGAGGGCACTGCTGCCAGAACATTGCGACCACCCGACTGGGTAGCGTACAGAAGGTACTGGCCGTTTGCCGCGAAGCTCGGCGATTCGTCGCGATTCGTATTCGTGATGGCGTTCGCCGCGCCGGACTGCAGATCCTGAACGTACAGCTTGAAGCCCCCGCCCGTGCGGGAGATGTAAGCGAGCAGCTTGCCGTCCGGGCTGATGCGCGGACTCGTGTTGTAGCTGCCGGTGAAAGTCACGCGCTGCGCGGCGCCGGCGCTTTCGCCCTGTGCCGGCATCCGGTAGATCTGCGGCGCGCCGCCGCGATCGCTCGTGAAGTAGATCCAGCGGCCGTCCGGCGAGTAGAACGGCTCGGTGTCGATCGAGCTGCTCTGCGTGAGGCGGCGCAGGCCGCCGCCCGTCGAGTTGACCGTATAGATTTGCGTGTTACCCGTCAGCGACAGCGCGACGGCCAGCGTGTTGCTGTCCGGCGACCAGGCCGGTGCGCTGTTGTTGCCCTTCTGGTCGGAGACGATATAGCGACGGCCGGTCGGCAGGTCGTGGATGTAGACGATCGGCTTCTTGCGCTCGAACGAGACATACGCGACCTTCGTGCCGCTCGGCGACCAGGACGGCGAGATGATCGGTTCGGTGCTCGACAGCGCGATGCGCGCGTTCTGGCCGTCCGAATCCGAGATCTGCAACTGGTAGCGGTTACCGGTCTTGATCACGTACGACAGGCGCGTGGCGAACACGCCGCGCACGCCGAGCAGCTTCTGGTAGATGTAGTCGGCGATCTTGTGGCCGGCCGTGCGCAGCGTGGTGTCGGTGGCCGTCAGGGACAGGCCGCCGAGGCTTTGCTGCTTCACGGTGTCGTACAGGATGAAGTTGACCTTGTACTGGCCGTTCGCCTCGCGGTTCACGCTGCCGGCGACGAACGCATTCGCGCCCTTGGCCTTCCATGCGCCGAGATCGACCGATGCGCTCTCCGGCACGGGCGTGCTGCCGGCGTCGATGTTGGTGAATTTGCCGCTGCGGGCGAGGTCGGCGCGGACGATCGACGTGACCTGCTGCGGCAGGTTCGCCTCATTCGCGAAATTCGCCGTGGCGATGGGGAACTGGGTCGACCCGACACCGGTGATCAGCACGTTGACCTGGGCGTTAGCGGCGCTGCCCGCCGTAATCAGACACGAGGCCACGAGTGCCCTGAAACCTAGCTTTGTCATCAAACTCATGCTTCTTGCTTCCCGTATGGCTTGGATCGCTGCGCAACGGCAGAGACAGTAAAAATACCCGATTCGTTCCCGTCCGACAGCGACGCCCGGAGTGTAAGCGCAATTCTTTTCACTCCGCCGCCTTGAAGGTAATCGTAATGTCCGACGGGGTACGACCGTTAGAATCGGGCGGCAACGGGACCGACGCGTGGATTGCACTCACCACGGCTTGATCCCACCCCGAATTCCCGCTGGAGCGGGAAACCGATGCGCTCAATACGTCACCGGACGGCGTGCACCGAATCTTGACGACGGTGGTCAGGCCTGCACGCTCACCGCCCCAAACGATGTTCGGTTTGACGCGGCGGCGCACCTTGTCGGCATAGCCGGGCGTCGCGGCATTGCCGCCTGAGCCCGTGCCCGTGCCGCTTTTCGCGAGGCCTTCGCCGCCGCCTTCACCGGCGCCGGACAGGCCCTGCATCTGTGCCAGGCGTGCGCTGCGCTCGCGGTCGAGCTTCGCGTTCGCTGCCGCATTGGCCTTCGCGCGCGCCGTGGCTTCGGCCTTCGCCTTGGCCTGGGCTTCCGCCTTTGCCTTCGCGGCCGCGTCGGCCTTCGCCTTCGCCGCCTGCTGCGCTTCGAGTTGCGCCTGCTTCTGCTGCTGGAGTTTCTGCTGTTCGAGCTTCTGCTGCTCGGCGAGCTGCTGTTGCTTGAGCTTGTCGGCCTGCTTTTGCTTGTCGCGTTCCGCGGCCTTCTGCGCGGCGAGTGCGGCTGCCTGCGCCGCGAGCTGTGCGCGCCGGGCTTCCTCTTCCTGCTGGGCCTTCAGTTGCTGCGCGCGGCGCTGCTGCTCGAGCAGTGCTTCACGCGCGGCCGCTTCCTGCTGCCGCTTCTTCTGCTGCAGCGCGATGTCGGCCTGCTCGTCGCGCACCGGGGGAGGGGGCGGCGCGACCTTCACGGGCGGTGCGGGTGTGACAACGGGCCGCGGAGCCGGGACATCGGGCACCTCGGTCCACAGCTCGGCTTCGGCGCCGGCCGGCGTGCTGTTCTGCCACTGCACGCCGTGATACAGGAACAGCGCGAGCAGCACGTGCATCAGCGCGGCGAGCGCGAATGCGCGCCAGGTGCCGCGCTCGCGGGGAGGCTGAGGCGGGTAGGCGGAGCTGCGCGTGGATTGCTGCCGGTTCATTGCGATTTGACGAGGAGGCCGACGCGCTTGACGCCGCGCGCCTTCAGATCGGACATCACGGTCATGACGGCATCGTACTGCACCGTCTTGTCGGCCGCGATCACGACCGGCTGGTCGGGATGGTCAGCCTGCCGGGCCACGATGAAGCTGTCGAGCTCGGCCTTCGTCATCGTGTCTTCTTGGGTCGCGCCCGAGTCGCCCTTGTACTTGACGCTCATCGTGCGATCGGCCTTGATGTTGACGACGACGGGCGGCGTCTGCTCCTGCGGCGCGGCGTTGCCGACGGTCGGCAGGTTGATGATCGACGGGGCGACGAGCGGTGCGGTGACCATGAAGATCACGAGCAGCACCAGCATCACGTCGATGTACGGCACGACGTTGATGTCGGCCATTGCGCGGCGCGAGCGGCCGCCGCGCATGCTGGATCGGATGGGGCTTCCTGCCATGGCGCGCTCCTTACTGGGCCTGACGCTGCAGGATGTTCGAGAACTCTTCGATGAAGGTCTCGAAGCGGATCGCGAGGCGGTCGATGTCGTGCGCGTAGCGGTTGTACGCGACCACCGCCGGAATCGCGGCGAACAGGCCGATCGCGGTGGCGACGAGCGCCTCGGCGATGCCAGGTGCGACGTTGGCGAGCGTGGCCTGCTGCACGTTCGCGAGGCCGCGGAACGAGTTCATGATCCCCCAGACCGTGCCGAACAGACCGATGTACGGGCTGACCGAGCCGACCGATGCGAGGAACGCGAGGTTCGCTTCGAGCACGTCCATTTCACGCTGGAACGACGCGCGCATCGCGCGGCGCGCACCGTCGAGCACGAGGCCCGGATCGCTGATGCGTTTTTCCTTCGCCTTCAGGAATTCGCGCATGCCCGATTCGAAGATCCGCTCGAGTGCGCCGATCGTGTGGCGGTTGTTGGCTGCGCTCTGGTACAGCGCCTGCAGGTCGCCGCCCGACCAGAAATCCTTCTCGAAGCGTTCGGTCTGCGCGCGCGCGCGGCGGATCGCAAACCACTTGCGGAAGATGAAGGTCCACGACATCAGCGACAGCAGCAACAGCAGCCCCATCACGGCCTGGGCCAGCACGCTCGCGTTGAGGACGAGGGAAATGATCGACAGGTCTTGAGAAGTGTTCATAGAGGTTTGAGTAACGTCCCTTCGGGGCGCCCGGTATGCGTGTGGCGCGGCGCGCCGGCCATGCCTGGCGCCGAACCTTGCTTAGTATCGAATCAGAAAGGCAAGTTCATAGGCTTTGTCTAAACGGCGCTCATGCGAGCTTCGTTGACAGTGCAGTCTGCCCGTCGTCGATGACGGGCCCGCGCTGCAGCGCGTCGAGCACGGCCGGCGGGATGGCCGCTGGCCGGATGCCGGTACGGTCGACGCAGCCGAGACGGATGTGCCCGGCCACGAGCAGCGTGTCTCCGCACCAGGCTTCCTGCGCGAATTCCACCGACGCGCGGCCGATGCGGCCGGGCCGGCTCGTGATCGCCAGCGTGTCGTCGAGTCGCGCCGGGGCGCGGTAGTCGAGCGACGTGCTGCGGACGACGAAGATCGCGTCGGTGTCGTCGGCGAGCTGGCGCTGGTCGATGCCGCATGCGCGCAGCCACTCGGTGCGGGCGCGTTCGAAGAACTTCAGGTAGTTGGCATAGAAGACGATGCCGCCTGCGTCGGTATCCTCGTAGTACACGCGCACCGGCCAGATGAAGCCGGACGGCGCTTCCGGGGAGCGGGTAGGCTGGGTCATGGCGCGCATTCTACCGGAAGGCAAGGGCCTGATTCGTAACCGATTCGTAACGGAATGTAGTATGTCGTAGCACACCGCGGGCCGGCCCGGAGGGGGCTGGCCCGCGTGGCTTCAGCCGCGGTGGACGGTCGGGCCGCCGGGAGCTTGCGCGATCGGCATCAGCTCGATCGTGTTGACGTTGACATGCGCCGGGCGGGTCGCGATCCAGTAGATCGTGTCGGCGATGTCCTCGGGCATCAGCGGCTGGACATTGTTGTAGACGTTCGCCGCTTTGGCGTCGTCGCCGCGATAGCGGACGTTCGAGAATTCGGTGCCGCCGCACAGGCCAGGCTCGATGTCGGTGACGCGCAGCGGCGTGCCGAGCAGGTCGGCGCGCAGGTTCAGGCTGAATTGTCTGACGAAAGCCTTGGTCGCGCCGTAGACGTTGCCGCCCGCATAAGGGTACGAACCCGCGACCGAGCCGAGATTGAAGATGTGGCCGCGGCCGCGATCGATCATGCCGGGCAGCAGCGCGTGCGTGACCGTGACGAGGCCCGTGCAGTTCGTGTCGATCATCGTGTGCCATTCGTCGAGACTGGCCTTTTGGGCCGGCTCGACGCCGAGCGCGAGGCCGGCGTTGTTGACGAGCACGTCGAGCGCCGCGAATTCGGCGGGAAGGGCGGCCGGCACGGCCTCGACGGCCGCGCGATCGCGTACGTCGAGCTCGAGCGGCAGAAGGGAATCGCCGAGTTCGGCGGCGAGCGCATCGAGACGATCCTTGCGGCGCGCGGTCGCGACGACGCGGTGGCCTCCCTTGACGAAGGCACGGGCGATGGCGGCGCCGAAGCCGGCGGACGCGCCTGTGACGAACACGATCATTGCTGCTCCTGGTGAATGACAAAATAGCGAGTGGTATCCCGCAAGCCTACTGAGATTGCCGCACCGCGGCAAGGCGGCACAGCGTTCCCGCACGGGCGCGTAGAGTCTGGCCCCAATTGCTTCCGGCGCACCGCCGTGCGGTTGCCTATTCATGACGCATCCAATACACTAACGCGCTCATCACCCCTGCGTGACTGGCGATAGAACCCTTCGGGTTCAAGGTGGAGCATCCCACCGTGAAGCGCGGGGCGCCGTTTTTGCCGTTCGCCTGGGCAGCCGTTGTGCGCCGTCGCGTGCATCGCCGGTGGCTGTCCTGCCTCGCGTCATACGGATTCTTCCGCCACGTCGAGCTGGTCCCGCCAGCAGCGCACCGTACTCGGCCGCTCCGGTCAACCTGTACACACTTAACGGAAACCGTATGTTTGACAGAGCCCAAAGCACCATTGCGAACGTCGATCCCGAAATCTTTGCCGCGATCGAGCAGGAAAACCGCCGCCAGGAAGATCACATCGAGCTGATCGCGTCGGAAAACTACACGAGCCCGGCCGTGATGGCCGCGCAGGGTTCGCAACTCACGAACAAGTACGCCGAAGGGTATCCGGGCAAGCGCTACTACGGCGGCTGCGAATACGTGGATGTGGTCGAGCAGCTGGCGATCGACCGCGTGAAGCAGCTGTTCGGCGCGGAAGCCGCGAACGTGCAGCCGAACTCGGGTTCGCAGGCGAACCAGGGCGTGTTCTTCGCGATGCTCAAGCCGGGCGACACGATCATGGGCATGAGCCTCGCGCACGGCGGCCACCTGACGCACGGCTCGCCGGTGAACATGTCGGGCAAGTGGTTCAACGTGGTGAGCTACGGCCTGAACGAAAACGAAGACATCGACTACGAAGCCGCCGAGAAGCTCGCGCAGGAACACAAGCCGAAGCTGATCGTCGCGGGTGCGTCGGCGTTCTCGCTGAAGATCGATTTCGAGCGTCTGGCGAAGATCGCGAAGTCGGTCGGTGCGTACCTGATGGTCGACATGGCCCACTACGCCGGCCTGATCGCGGCGGGCGTGTACCCGAACCCGGTGCCGCACGCGGATTTCGTGACGACGACGACGCACAAGAGCCTGCGCGGCCCGCGCGGCGGCGTGATCCTGATGAAGGCCGAGTACGAGAAGCCGATCAACTCGGCGATCTTCCCGGGGATCCAGGGCGGCCCGCTGATGCACGTGATCGCGGGCAAGGCGGTGGCGTTCAAGGAAGCGCTGTCGCCGGAGTTCAAGGCGTACCAGGAGAAGGTGGTCGAGAACGCCCGCGTGCTGGCTGAAACGCTGGTGAAGCGCGGCCTGCGGATCGTGTCGGGCCGCACGGAAAGCCACGTGATGCTGGTGGACCTGCGTGCGAAGAACATCACGGGCAAGGCAGCGGAAGCGGCACTGGGCGCGGCGCACATCACGGTGAACAAGAACGCGATCCCGAACGATCCGGAAAAGCCGTTCGTGACGAGCGGCGTGCGCCTGGGTTCGCCGGCGATGACGACGCGCGGCTTCGGTCCGGCGGAAGCGGAGCAGGTGGGCAACCTGATCGCGGACGTGCTGGACAATCCGGAAGATGCAGCGACGATCGAGCGCGTGCGCGCGCAGGTCGCCGAGCTGACCAAGCGTTTCCCGGTCTATCGCTGATCGACGATGCGCTGCCCGTTCTGCCGGCATGACGACACGCAGGTCGTGGATTCCCGCGTGTCCGAAGATGGCGCCGCGATCCGGCGGCGCCGTCGCTGCTCGGCTTGCGACAAGCGCTTCACGACGTACGAGCGGGTCGAGCTGTCCCTGCCGTTCGTCGTGAAGAAGGACGGCAGCCGCACGGAATTCGACCGTCGCAAGCTCGTCGCCAGCATGCAACTCGCGCTGCGCAAGCGGCCGGTCGCTGCCGACGCGATCGACGCGGCGGTCGCCCGCATCGAATATCAACTGCTCGCGACAGGCGAGCGCGAAGTGCGTAGCGAGAAACTCGGCGAACTCGTGATGAACGAGTTGCGCGGGCTCGATACGATCGCTTATGTCCGCTTCGCATCGGTGTATCGCCGGTTCGAGGACGTTTCCGAATTTGCCGACGTGATCGAAGAGTTCCGTCGCGCCTCTCCCGCCAAGACTCCCCGTAAGCGCTGACGCGCTGCGTTCGTTCATCGTCTTCTCCGTTGGGTCAGTTCACGCCGATTGTGTCGGTCGCGATCGCATGCCGCCAGTCAGCCATTCGGCAAATGGTGCGTGTCCGCACGTGTCGCTACAGTCGTCGCATCATCTTGGTGAAGGACGACTGCGATGGGACTGCACGCTCAACCCCTGAAAAATGTATTGCGACGTGCGGGCGGATTCACGCTCGTCGAACTGATGGTTGCCATCTCGCTGGCGGCCGGGCTCGCGCTTTATGCTGCGCCTGCGTTCGACCAGTGGCGCATGCGCGAACGCGTGGATGCACGCTCGCGCGCGTTGCTCGGCGCGCTGTCGTTTGCACGTACCGAGGCGACGCGTCTCGGCGTGCGCGTCACGCTGTGCCGGGCGGGTAGCGCCGGCACCTGTCTGCGTGCGGGTGAACGGTGTGATCCGGCTGAATGGTCGTGTGACTGGATCGTCAGCGGGCAGGTCGACGGGCAGTCGCGCGTGCTGCGGCGCTATCCGCGCGATGCCGAAGTGGCCGTCGCGGGTGCCGCGCACGATCTCGCGTTCGCACCGCCGGTCGGTCAGGCAATCGGTGGTATCCGGCGCTTCGAATTGCGTCCGCGACGCGACGTGCCGGGTGCGGACGATGCGCATGCATCGCGTTGCGTGCGGATCGCGGCAGGCGGGCGGGCCCGGGTTGTCGCCGGCCGTTGCGGCGCGGCGTGAGCGTCCTGCGCAACGCCATGCGCGGCACGTCGCTGATCGAAGCGATGCTGGCCATCGCGCTGCTCGCGACCGTTATGCTGGCTGTAGCGGGCAGCCAGCTTGCGATGGCGCGTGCGCAGCGCGCGACGATCTGGCGTGAACGCGCGCTGTGGCTGGCCGATGCACGTATCGAGCGCTTGCACGTTGCTGCGGAGGCCGGTGATGACCTCGCGGCGTGGGCCACGGCGTCGCTGCCCGGCGGCGCGATGACGCGCGGTGATGGGCCGGACGGCGTTCGCTACACGGTTGTCGGCTGGCGCGGTGGCAATGCGGCCACCGGGCCGCGATGCGAAGCGGCGGGAAGCTCGGCGCAGCCGCCGTCGTGCGTCCGGATTCCGTATCGGGAGGCGGAATCCGATGAACGCTGATCGCCGCATGCGTGCACATACGTTGCTTGAAGTGTTGATTGCGATGACCGTCGGTCTGCTCGTGCTCGCGGCGGCCGGTGCGCTGTACCACGCGCAGCGCGTCGCACAGCGGCGCGCGGACGACGGATTCCGGATGCGCGATGCGGCTGGCGCCGCACTGATGCTGATCGGCCAGCAGATCCAGATGGCCGGATTTCGGCCGCTCGATTTGGAAGGTGTCACGTCGTTGCCGCCCGTGTTCGGCTGTTCGATGGCGCGCGTGAGGGGAGCGGGCGCGCAGGTACGGTGCGAGCCCGTGCGCGGTGCGTCGGACGCGTTGCTGATCCGCTATGTCGGCGATGCCGTGTCGACGTGGCTCACCGTGAGCGGCCAGGTGTCGGATTGCCTCGGGCAGGGTGTCGGCGTGTCCGGCGAACGTGCGCCGGTGGAGAACCGCTTCGATGTGCACACCAGTCCGTCGACGGGCGAGCCTGAACTGTATTGCGAAGGAAGCGGCCGTCCGGGCACGCCGCAGCCGGTCGTGTCGGGAATCGATCAGTTACGGGTGCGCTATCTTCGCCGCGGCGGCACGCAGTTCGTCGAGGCCGACGCATTGCACGGCGACGACTGGCGCGATGTCGTGGCCGTGCATGTCTGCGTGCGGGCGCGCGGCGAACCGACGGGCGAGCCGGTGCGGCACGTCGACTGCGACGGCCGCACGGTCGTTGCGCAAGACGGCCGCGTGCGTCTGACGCTCGATCGCATCGTCGCGTTGCGCAATGCCGCGCGCACATTCGACGATACGTCGCGTGATGCCACGGATGAACGCGAGGTACCGCGATGAACGGAGCGAGGCAATATGCGCGCAAGAGGTCGCGGTGCGTTGCGACACGCAACATGCATGAGCGAATCGATACACGCTGTGACGGTCCGCGGCAGGCTGCAGGTGCGAAAGTCCAAACAGCGAGCCAGCAAGCGCCGTACAGACATTTGCGGTCAGCCAGCCGCGAGTGGCGTCGCGACGCGGGCCTCGCATTGCCTGCGGTGATCGCGGTTGGCGCGGCGGTGGCGGCGCTGACCGGCACGTGGTTCGAAGCAGCACTGACGGAATCGCGCCGCACGCGCGCATTATCCGATCGGCTGGTCGCATTCCACGCAGCCGATGCCGCGCTGGCAGCGTGCACCGCGCGATTGCGCCGTGGCGCGGCGCCGTACGTGAGCGCAGGCGAGTCGCACGAGGAGCCCGACGCGTGGCGGCGCATGCCGGCGCTGGTGGCCGCCGAAGCGTTCGCGCCGTTCGCCGGATGGCCGATGACCGTTCAACCGCCGCGATGCCTGATCGAAGCGTGGCGCGGGGCGGGGCCGGCCGGCGGCCGCGCTTACGTCGTCACCGCGCGTGGCGTCGGTGCGCATGCATCGAGCGCAGTCTGGCTGCAGCACCAGGTCGCGATCCGTGATGGACACATCGTCGCCCTGCACTGGCGTCGCGTCGCGACGGTACTTCGATGAATGGTCGCGCGTCCGTGTACCGCTCGGCGGGATTCACGCTGATCGAACTGATGATCGTGCTCGCGATCGTTGCAGTGTTGGCCGGATGGGGCGTCCCGTCGTATCGCGAGCATGTCGTGCGAGTTCATCGCGCGTCGGCGGTCGCCGCGTTGTACCGCGCGGCCCAATATCTCGAAACACTGGACGGTGTGCCGCCATCGGCATTGCCGATGGCGCTCACGCAAGCGCCGCCGGACGGGCGCGCAGTCTATCGACTAGCGATCAGGCGGCCGGACCGCGACGATTCGCCGGTGAGCTATGACCTGGAGGCCATCCCGCTCGACACGGGCCCGATGCACGACGACGCGTGCGGTGCATTCACGCTGCGTTCGGACGGGACGAAAGGCAATGTGCGAAGTGGCGGCGCCGACGGACAGATCGCGGCGTGCTGGGGCGTGCGTTGAGTGCGGCAAGGCGCGCCACTGCGCTTGGCCGTGCGCGCGGGATGCCGACGACGGTCAGTCGTCGTGCGTGTCGAGACCACGCTCGTCGCGGGACTGCTTCCAGATCCGGTAGACCTCCCATGCAGCGAAACCGAGGGTGCCCCACTTCAGCGCGGGGCCCGCACTCGCGCGCAGCAGCGAGCGAACGGGTTTGGCGAGCACGAGCGATGCGAGCGAGCTCAGCATCGGATACTGGTTGACGAGCTGTCCGAGGTTCGCGTTCAGGTTCTTGGCAGACTGGCTGAACTTGTTGCTGGACAGGCCGGGGATGAACACCTTGAGCCAGCTGAAGCGCGTCACCGCGCGGCGCATGTCGCCGGCGGCTTCCGCGAGTTCGAGCCGCTCGACTTCGGATCGCAGGATCAGCAGTTCCTTGCGGAGCGCGCGATGCTGCGACGCGCTCCAGTTCGATCGCGACGAATGGGAGCGGGGTGGATTGCCCGTGACGTTCTGGCTCATGGCGCGTCGGCGAAGTAGGTGGGAGGGGTGAGCGCGATTGCGTTCACGGCTTGCCGCGGAACAGTTCGCGGTCTTTCTCGAGTTCGGCGAGCGTCGCCTCGAATACGGTCGGCGCGTCGCGCAGGCCCGAGCGGGCCTTCAATGCGCATGCGATCCCGCTTGCGGCATACAGCGCGGTGATCGCCGCGAGCGACTGCCATCGGTAGGTATCCCAGAACGCGATCGCGATGAGCACGGTCAGGCTGATGAGCGCCATCGTGGCGAGCATCATCGCGGCGAGCCCGAGGAACAGCACGCCCATCAGGCGCTCCTTCTCCTCGGCAAGCTCGATGCCCACCAGTTCGAGGCGCGTTTGCAGAAGGCCGATCGCGGAGCCGACGAGGCGGCGCAGCGGTCCTTGGCCGGACGGCTGCGAGGGGGTGTCTGTCGTCATGGGTAAGGTGCGTGCGCGTGCAGTGTGCAGCCAGGACAAAGCCGGCAGGCGGAAACCGCCGGCTGGCCTCGACGCCCGCAAGCCGCACAACGCGGCCCACGGGACGAAACAGCGCAGAGCGCGTTACTTGCGGTTGATCAGCAGGCCGATCAGCACGCCAACGCCGGCGGCGACGCCGATCGACGTCCACGGATGCTCGTGCACGTAGTCGTCGGTCGCGCGTGCGGCCTTCTTGCCCTTCTCGACCACCACGACCTGGACGTCGGCCGCCTTTTCCTTGGCCTGCTTGAGGCGCGACATGGCTTTCTCGCGCAGCTCGGCCGCACGGTCGCCCGTGCTGCTCGCAGCTTGCTTGAGCAGGTCTTCGGCGTCCGAGAGAACGGTTTTGATATCCGACATCAGTTTCTCCTTGTTGATTTCCGACATTGCAACTCCCTTCGTGCTGTCATGCTGCAGGTTCACATCGTAGCGAAACGCCTGCCTGCTGGCGAGCCGGGAAGACACACAACGGCAGTGCAAGACCGCATGGTAAACGACTTGTAATCATGAACAGAGCGGCAAACGAGGTGAAAAGTTTCCCTGCGGCCGCCTGTCCGGCACCGGCACCAGGCAAAAATGACAAAAAAGTATGAATATCAAACGGAATAATCGTTCGCACGCCCCATTGCTTCCCGTAAGCTGACAGACTTTCCCGCGCCGATCCGGGCGCGGTTTCAACCAGCATCGTTCGAGGAGGGAACATCATGAGTCTGCGTCTTGGCGACATCGCACCGGATTTCGAGCAGGAATCGAGCCTGGGCCCGATCAAGTTTCACGAATGGCTCGGCAACAGCTGGGGCGTCCTGTTCTCCCATCCGGCCGACTACACGCCGGTGTGCACGACCGAACTCGGGCTGACCTCGAAGCTGAAGGGCGAATTCGAGAAACGCAATGTAAAAGTGATCGCGCTGTCGGTCGACGGTGTCGAGTCGCACAAGGGCTGGATCAACGACATCAACGACACGCAGTCGACGGTCGTCGGCTTCCCGATCATCGCCGATGCGGACCGCAAGGTTTCGCAGCTGTACGACATGATCCACCCGAACGCGAACGAAACGCTGACGGTGCGTTCGCTGTTCGTGATCGACCCGAACAAGAAGGTGCGGCTCACCATCACGTACCCGGCCAGCACGGGGCGCAACTTCGACGAAGTGCTGCGCGTGATCGACTCGCTGCAGCTGACCGACAACTACAAGGTCGCGACGCCCGGCAACTGGAAGGACGGCGACGACGTCGTGATCGTCCCGTCGCTGCAGGATCCGGAAGAGCTGAAGAAGCGCTTCCCGAAGGGCTTCAACGCGGTGCGTCCGTATCTGCGCCTCACGCCCCAGCCGAACAAGTAAGCATCGGCTGCAGAGGAACGCGCTACCGGGCCGGCGGCACGGTGCGCGGATCCGATGAAAAACGGCCCGTCCGGCATGACTGCCGGGCGGGCCGTGTCTTTTGCGCGAGCACGGCGCGGCGCGGTTGCCGCGCTCGCCGCATCCGGACGATCAGAAGAATGCCTGGATGCCCGTTTGCGCGCGGCCGAGGATCAGTGCGTGGATGTCGTGCGTGCCTTCGTACGTGTTGACCACTTCGAGGTTCACGAGGTGGCGCGCGACGCCGAATTCGTCGGAGATACCGTTGCCGCCGAGCATGTCGCGCGCGAGTCGTGCGATGTCGAGCGCCTTGCCGCACGAGTTGCGCTTCATGATCGACGTGATCTCGACGGCCGCCGTGCCTTCGTCCTTCATCCGGCCGAGGCGCAGCACGCCTTGCAGGCCGAGCGTGATTTCGGTCTGCATGTCGGCGAGCTTCTTCTGGATCAGCTGGTTCGCGGCGAGCGGCCGGCCGAACTGCTGGCGGTCGAGCACGTACTGGCGCGCGGTGTGCCAGCAGGACTCGGCGGCGCCGAGCGCGCCCCATGCGATCCCGTAGCGCGCCGAGTTCAGGCACGTGAACGGGCCGCGCAGGCCGCTCACGTTCGGCATCAGGTTCTCTTCCGGCACGAACACCTCGTCGAGGACGATCTCGCCGGTGATCGACGCGCGCAGCCCGACCTTGCCGTGGATCGCGGGCGCCGACAGGCCTTTCCAGCCTTTCTCGAGGATGAAACCGCGGATCGCGTCCTTGCCGTTCTCTTCGAGCTTCGCCCACACGACGAACACGTCGGCGATCGGGGAGTTCGTGATCCACATCTTCGCGCCGGACAGCGAGTAGCCGCCGGGCACTTTCTTCGCGCGGGTGACCATGCTGCCCGGATCGGAGCCGTGGTTCGGCTCGGTCAGCCCGAAGCAGCCGATCCATTTGCCGGTGGCGAGTTTCGGCAGGTATTTCTGCTTCTGCGCGTCGGAGCCGAATTCGTGGATCGGGACCATCACGAGCGACGATTGCACGGACATCATCGACCGGTAGCCCGAGTCGACGCGCTCGACTTCGCGGGCGATCAGGCCGTAGCTCACGTAATTGAGGCCGGGGCCGCCGTATTCCTCGGGAATCGTCGGGCCGAGCAGGCCTACTTCGCCCATTTCGCGGAAGATTTCGGCGTCGGTGCGTTCGTGGCGGAACGCTTCGGTGACGCGCGGTGCGAGCTTGTCCTGCGCGTACGCTTGCGCGGCGTCACGCACCATCCGCTCTTCTTCGGTCAGTTGCTGGTCGAGCAGCAGCGGGTCGTCCCAATGAAAAGTTGCAGCACTCATCGTCTCATCTCCTGTCGACCCGAGTTAGTGCTTTAGCGCTTACTCGGGTCCCATGCTTTGCGGTCGACCCGAGTTAGTGCTTTAGCGCTTACTCGGGTCCCATGCTTTGCGGTCGACCCGAGTTAGCGCTTCAGCGCTTCCCCGGGTCCCATGCTTTGCGGTCGACCCGAGTTGGCACTTCAGCGCTTCCCCGGGTCCCATGCTTTGCGGTCGACCCGGGTTGGCACTTCAGCGCTTCCCCGGATCCCACGCTGTACGGTCGGTCCCTGATTCAGCCGGGTTTGTTACCTGAGAGTTTGCTTGACGGAAGTTCCGCTGTGCGGAACAATGTTTTGCAAATCGAACCCAGTGTAGCACCAGATGACACTTTCAACCATCGACGAAACCACGATCGACGAACGCAAGTTCGTCGTCGCGCTCGCGCGCGGGCTCGACCTGCTGCGCGCATTCCGGCCCGGGGAGACGATGCTCGGCAACCGCGACTTCGCGGAGCGCACGGGGCTGCCGAAGGCGACGGTGAACCGGCTCGCTTACACGCTGACCGTGCTCGGCTACCTGCGTTACGACGAGACGCTCGGAAAGTATGCGCTCGACGCCGGCGTGCTGTCGCTCGGCTACGCGCTGCTGTCGGGCTCGGGCACGATCGACCTCGCGCGGCCGCACATGCAGGCGCTCGCGCGCGACATCGGCGCGGCCGTGTCGCTTGGCTGCCGCGACGGGCTCGACATGATCTACCTGGAGACGATCCGCAGCGAGACGGCGCTGACGCTCGGGCTTGCGCCCGGTTCGCGGCTGTCGATGCTGACGAGCTCGATGGGGCGCGCGTACCTGGCCGTGCAGCCGGAAGACGTGCGCCGCGCGCTTTATGCGGAGCTGCATCGTGCGGCCGGCGGCGGGGCCGACGCCGATGCGCTCGTCGCCGCCGCGCAGCAGGCGGTGGCCGAGTTCTCGGCGGGGGGCTGCTGCTATTCGTTCCGGGCGTGGCACATGGACGTCAACGCGGCGGCCGTCCCGTTTCGCGAACCGCGCGAGGGGCGCTGGCTGATCCTGAGCTGCAGCGGCCCTGCATCGTCGATGGACGAGGACGTGTTCCGTACGCAGGTCGGGCCGAAGTTGAAGGCGCTCGCGCAGCGGCTCGGGCAGACGGCCTGAGCGACGGGCGCGCGCGGTGGGGTGCCGTCGCCGGTACGGTCGGCAGCGCCCGGGCGTGACACCGCCGCCGGTTGTGCCACGAACGAACCGCGCGCATGATCGTTCGCCAGCTCACCGACGAAGAGGTTTGCCATGTCTCACGCAGAATCGATGGAAGGCGGATGCGCATGTGGCGCGATCCGGTACCGGATCACCCGTGTTCCGGCCGACGCCGGTTTTTGCCACTGCCGGCTCTGTCAGCGCACGACCGGCGCGGCGGTGGTCGCGTCGGCATCGGTGCCGATCGACGCGTTCGAATACCTGCAAGGCGAGCCGACCGTATATGCGTCGAGCGCGTGGGGCGAGCGGCGCTTTTGCGGCCGTTGCGGCGCGCAGCTCGACTACCGGCTCAGTGATGCACCCAGGACGGTCGAGATCAATTACGCGACGCTCGACGAGCCGTCGCGGCTACGTCCGGCCTGGCATGTCTGGTATGGGGATCGCTTCCCGGGCATCGAGATCGACGACGATCTGCCCAAGTACGATGACGGTGGAAGGGCGTAAGCGGTAGGTCACCGCCGCCATCGACCGTGCCGGCAACGAGGCGCGCGCGTTCCCGCTAAGCCGGTCTTTCCACGAGGCCGGCAACCGCCCGCCGAACCTTGGACGACGGGGCGAGCCAGGCGGCCCGATCCCCACGTTACATCACCTGCATTCCACTGTCGGCACGCGACGCCCCGCGTGTGCGAACCCCCTCATCCACCGAGGCTCAGGCCGTCACGACCTTCGCAAACACGGGCCCCTGCATGAACCGGACGTCGTACTGGCGCAGCAGCTCGCACTGCGTTTCGTCGACGACACCGTCGAAGATCAGCGGAATCCGCACGCGCTGCGCATAGGCGACGAGCGCCTTGACCATTCCGTCGCGCAACGCGATGCCCGCATCCATCTTGATGTAGTCCGGGCGCGCCATCTCCGATTCGACCGCGAGGATGCGGCCCGGGTCCGGCAGCTTGTCGGCGACCTTGAAGCCGTGATGCTGATAGCTGCGCGTCAGGTAGCCGAGGAAGGTCTTGTGCGCGACCGCGACCGCCGGTAGCTCGATCACGATCCGCTCGGCCGGCAGCCCGAAGCGCTGCAGCACCGACGAGAAGTGCTTGCCGTGGTCGTACTTCACGCTTTTCAGCAGCCGTTCGTGCACGCGCAGGAACAGCAGCCCATGGCGCTGCGCGCCAAAGAAATTGATCGCGTGCAGCGCGCGCGACAGGCGGTCGATCGCGACGAGCGTCTGGTCGTCGACGGCCGAGTCGACCGGATCGTGCGGCGCGCCCGTGACGACCGTCACGGCCTGGAAGCCGAGCTCGTCGCCGTAGCGCTCGATCGCGTCGGCGAACGACGTCGATTGCGGTGCGCCCGGCATCGTCACGTCGTAGATCGGTTCGTAGGCGCTGCCGAGCGTGCGCTCGGGCAGGTTCGCGCTTGCGGTGCCGCCATCGGCGAGCGCGAGGTGATCCCGCAGATACGGCAGTTGCCCGGCACGGGCGACCAGCTCGGGAATGGTGGGCGGAATCATCGGCGTAAGAAGGAAAAACGGCGGCCGAACGGGCCGCCTCGTAGCTTGATATTAGCAGCGCCGGCCAAGCTCGGCTCGGCGTTTCGTTCATATGGTTATCCCGTCGTCGACGCTTCGCCTAGGGTTTACGTTGATTTCACTATTCGTAATTGGTTTTACTATTCGTAAATCCAGGATTTGTCGCCGATCAAGAAATGCGGCATGCGGGCGCCGCGAAACGGCGCCGTTCACGAATCAACAGGAAGCAAGGAGCGAGACGTGGCGGTTGACAGGAATGGCACGCGGGAGAGCGGCGCGGCGCGCCGGCAGGCGACGGGCGGGATGACGGGCGTGCCGGCCCGCGCCCGGCAGGGTTGAGGAGCGGATGGCGACCATGAGCATCGATTACCAGACGCTGAAGTTCGACTACCGCCCGCGTGCGCAGGACACGACCGTTCACCCGGTGATCGTCGTCGGCGCGGGCCCGGTGGGCCTCGCGGCCGCGATCGACCTCGCGCAGCAGGGCGTGAGCGTCGTGCTGCTCGACGACGACGACACGCTGTCGACCGGCTCGCGCGCGATCTGCTTCGCGAAGCGCACGCTCGAGATCTTCGACCGGCTCGGCTGCGGCGAGCGCTTCGTCGACAAGGGCGTGAGCTGGCACGTCGGCAAGGTGTTCCTGCAGGACGAGCAGCTGTACGCGTTCGACCTGCTGCCCGAGGAAGGGCATGCGCGCCCCGCGTTCATCAACCTGCAGCAGTACTACGTCGAAGGCTACCTGGCCGACCGCGCGTTCGCGCTGCCGAACATCGACATCCGCTGGAAGCACAAGGTCACGGGCATCGACCAGTCGGCCGAACACGCGGTGCTGACGATCGAAACGCCGGAGGGCGTCACGACGCTGCGCGCGCAGTACGTGATCGCGGCCGACGGCTCGCGCAGCCCGATCCGCACGATGATGGGCCTCGAAAGCCACGGCCGCACGTTCAAGGACCGTTTCCTGATCGCCGACGTGAAGATGAAGGCCGAGTTTCCGACCGAGCGCTGGTTCTGGTTCGACCCGCCGTTTCACCCGAATCAGTCGGTGCTGCTGCATCGCCAGCCCGACAACGTATGGCGCATCGACTTCCAGCTGGGCTGGGATGCCGACCCGGTCGCCGAGAAGCAGCCGGAGCGCGTGATCCCGCGCGTGCGTGCACTGCTCGGGCCGGACGTCGAGTTCGAGCTCGAATGGGTGAGCGTCTATACGTTCCGCTGCCAGCGGATGGACACGTTCCGGCACGGCCGTGTGCTGTTCGCGGGCGATTCCGCGCACGGCGTGTCGCCGTTCGGCGCGCGCGGCGCGAACAGCGGCGTGCAGGATGCCGACAACCTCGCGTGGAAACTGAAGCTCGTGCTCGACGGCCGGTCGGCCGACAGCCTGCTCGACACGTATGCGAGCGAGCGTGAATTCGCAGCCGACGAGAACATCCGCAACTCGACGCGCTCGACCGACTTCATCACGCCGAAGAGCCCGGTGTCGCGCGTGTTCCGCGACGCGACGCTGAAGCTTGCACGCGACTGCGAATTCGCGCGCAAGCTCGTGAACAGCGGCCGCCTGTCGGTGCCGGCGGTGCTCGCCGATTCGCCGCTGAACACGCCGGACCGCAACGGCGACGCCTTCGCGGGCGCAATGCGGCCTGGCGCGGCGGCGGCCGATGCGCCGGTGCGTACGCAAGGCGCGTCGGGCTGGCTGCTGCAGCATCTGGGCAGCGGCTTCACTGGCATGCTGTTCGGGTTGCCGGGCGATGCGGCCGCGCTTGCGCATGCGCTCGACGGCCTCGCGCTGCCGGTGCGGCCCGTGCTCGTCGTGCCGGCCGGGCACGCACAAGCGGTCGCGGGTGTCGTCGTCGTGGAGGACGTCGACGGCTTCGCCGCGCAACGCTACGACGCGAAGCCCGGCACGTTCTACCTGCTGCGTCCCGACCAGCACGTGTGCGCGCGCACGCGCACGCTCGACCGTCAGTCGCTGGCCGACGCACTGGCGCGCGCGACCTGCGCACGCTGAAAACGATAAAGACACCGGAGACTCCGTCATGCCCCCACTCGACACCCGCCCGCGCCTGGCTGATCCGGACGCGTTCTACGAAGCGCTGATCGACATGCATCGCGACCTGTCCGACGCCGACAGCCAGCTCGTCAACGCGAAGTTGATCCTGCTGCTCGCGAACCAGATCGGCGACGCCGACGTGCTGCGCGAAGCGATGGCGCTCGCGCGCCAGGGCGTGACGCCGCCCGTGCATCCGGCTGCCGAGGTGACGCAATGAGCGCGGCGCCGGCCGACGCGCGCGTGCTCGAAGTCGAGCGCGTGATCGACGAGACCCATCGCCCGGGCTTCCACTGGATGCTGCTCGTGTTGTGCGGGCTGTGCCTCGTGATCGACGGGTTCGATGCGCAGGCGATGGGCTACGTCGCACCGAGCGTGATCGCCGAATGGGGCGTGCCGAAGCAGGCGCTGGGGCCCGTGTTCAGCGCGAGCCTGTTCGGGATGCTGCTCGGCGCGCTCGGGCTGTCGGTGCTGGCCGACCGGATCGGGCGGCGCCCGGTGCTGATCGGCTCGACGCTGTTCTTCGCGGTGACGATGCTCGCGACGCCGTTCGCAGGTTCGATCCCGGTGCTGATGGCGCTGCGCTTCGTCACGGGCCTCGGCCTCGGCTGCATCATGCCGAACGCGATGGCGCTGGTCGGCGAGTTCAGCCCGGCCGCGCATCGCGTGAAGCGGATGATGATCGTGTCGTGCGGCTTCACGCTCGGCGCGGCGATCGGCGGCTTCATCAGCGCCGCGCTGATTCCGGCGCTCGGCTGGCGGTCGGTGTTCTTCGTCGGCGGCGCGGTGCCGCTCGTGCTGACGATCGCGATGGTCGCGCGGCTGCCGGAGTCGCTGCAGTTCCTGGTGCTGAAAGGGCACGTCGCGCAGGCATGCGCGTGGCTCGCGCGTTTCGCGCCGCAGGCCGGCATCGATGCGAACACGCGGATCGTCGTGCGCGAGCGCGCCGCGACCGGCGCGCCGGTCGCCGAGCTGTTCAGCCACGGCCGCCTTCCGGTCACGCTGCTGCTGTGGGCGATCAGCTTCATGAACCTGATCGATCTGTACTTCCTGTCGAACTGGCTGCCGACCGTGATGCGCGACGCGGGCTATTCGCCGGGCACGGCCGTGATCGTCGGCACGGTGCTGCAGACGGGCGGCGTGATCGGCACGCTGTCGCTCGGCTGGTTCATCGAACGCTACGGCTTCGTGCGCGTGCTGTTCGCCTGCTTCGCGTGCGCGGCCGTGTCGGTGGGACTGATCGGCTCGGTCGCGCATGCGCTGCCGTGGCTGCTGGTGGTGGTGTTCGCGGGCGGGTTCTGCGTGGTCGGCGGGCAGCCGGCCGTGAACGCGCTCGCGGGCCAGTATTACCCGACGTCGCTGCGCTCGACGGGCATCGGTTGGAGCCTCGGCATCGGCCGGATCGGCTCGGTGCTCGGGCCGCTCGTCGGCGGACAACTGATTGCGCTCAACTGGTCGAACGGTGCGCTGTTCCATGCGGCCGCGGTGCCGGTGCTGTGCTCGGCGCTGTTCGTCCTGGGGCTTGCCGGTGTGACGCGGCGAAGCGGTGCGCAGGCGCCGAACGCCGCGATGAATTGAGGGAGAAAGGAAACGATGACGCTTGACCTGTCGAAACCGGCAACCGCCGGCTACCAGAGCGGTTTCGCGAACGAATTCGCGACCGAGGCATTGCCCGGCGCGCTGCCGCATGGCCGCAACTCGCCGCAGCGCGCGCCGTACGGGCTGTATGCGGAGCAGCTGTCGGGCACGGCGTTCACCGCGCCGCGCGGCCACAACCGCCGCTCGTGGCTGTACCGCATCCGCCCGGCGGCCGTGCACCGGCCGTTCGAGCCGTATGCGGGCCCGCAGCGGCTCGTGTCGGAATTCGCTGATTCGGCCGACGTGCCGCCGACACCGCCGAACCAGCTGCGCTGGGATCCGCTGCCGATGCCGGTCGAGCCGACCGATTTCGTCGACGGGCTCGTGACGATGGCCGGCAACGGTTCGGCCGCCGCGATGAACGGCTGCGCGATCCACCTGTACGCGGCGAACCGCTCGATGCAGGACCGCTTCTTCTACAGCGCGGACGGCGAACTGCTGATCGTGCCGCAGCAGGGGCGCTTGTTCATCGCGACCGAATTCGGCCGGGTCGACGTCGAACCGTTCGAGATCGCGGTGATCCCGCGCGGCGTGCGTTTTGCCGTCACGCTGCCGGACGGCGATGCGCGCGGCTATATCTGCGAGAACTTCGGCGCCCAGCTGCGCCTGCCGGATCTCGGCCCGATCGGTTCGAACGGTCTCGCGAACCCGCGCGACTTCCTGACGCCGCACGCCGCTTACGAAGACCGCGAAGGCGCGTTCGAGCTGATCGCGAAGCTGAACGGCCGGCTGTGGCGCGCGGACATCGGCCATTCGCCGCTCGACGTCGTCGCGTGGCACGGCAACTACGCGCCCTACAAGTACGACCTGCGCCTGTTCAACACGATCGGCTCGATCAGCTACGACCATCCCGATCCGTCGATCTTCCTGGTGCTGCAGTCGCAGAGCGACACGCCGGGCGTCGACACGATCGACTTCGTGATCTTCCCGCCGCGCTGGCTCGCGGCCGAGGATACGTTCCGCCCGCCCTGGTTCCACCGCAACGTCGCGAGCGAGTTCATGGGGCTCGTGCACGGCGCTTATGACGCGAAGGCCGAAGGTTTCGTGCCGGGCGGCGCGAGCCTGCACAACTGCATGTCGGGCCACGGGCCCGACGCGGATACGTTCGAGAAGGCGTCCGCGAGCGACACGACGAAGCCGCACAAGGTCGACGCGACGATGGCGTTCATGTTCGAAACCCGCACGCTGATCCGGCCGACGCGCTACGCGCTCGACACCGCGCAGCTGCAGGCCGACTACTTCGAATGCTGGCAAGGCATCAAGAAACATTTCAATCCGGAGCAAAAATGAGCGATACCCAAGACTGGCGCGCGACGCTCGACCCGGCCCGCAAGAGCTGGGTCGAGACGGCGAACGACGCCGCCTGCGATTTCCCGATCCAGAACCTGCCGTTCGGGATCTTCAGCGATGCGAAGCAAGCGTCGCGCCGTGCGGGTGTGGCGCTCGGCGATCAGATCGTCGATCTCGCTGCGCTCGCGCGTGCGGGCCTCGTGACGCTGCCGGCCGGCGCCGACGTGTTCGCCGCGCCGGCGCTCAATGCATTCATCGCGCTCGGCCGCGACGCATGGCGTAGCGTGCGCGTGCAGCTGTCCGACCTGTTCTCGCGCGACAACGCGCGGTTGCGCGACGATACGGCGCTGCGCGCACAGGTGCTCGTCGCGCAGCGCGACGCGACGCTGCATCTGCCGGTCGACATTCCCGGCTATACCGATTTCTATTCGTCGAAGGAGCACGCGACCAACGTCGGCTCGATGTTCCGTGATCCGAAGAATGCGCTGCTGCCGAACTGGTCGGAGATGCCGATCGGCTACAACGGCCGCGCGTCGTCGGTGGTCGTGAGCGGCACGCCGGTGCGGCGCCCGAACGGGCAACTGAAGTTGCCCGACCAGGATCGCCCGGTGTTCGGTGCGTGCCGCAAGCTCGACATCGAGCTGGAGACGGGTTTCATCGTCGGGAAGGGCAACGCGCTCGGCGAGCCGATCGCGTGCGAGGACGCGCAAGCGCATATCTTCGGGATGGTGCTGCTGAACGACTGGAGCGCGCGCGACATCCAGCAGTGGGAATACGTGCCGCTCGGGCCGTTCAATTCGAAGGGCTTCGCGACGACGATCTCGCCGTGGATCGTCACGCTCGACGCGCTCGAACCGTTCCGCGTCGCGCAGCCGGAGCAGTCGCCGCAGCCGCTCGCGTATCTGCAGCACGCGGGCAAGCATGGGTTCGACATCGCGCTGGAAGTGACGCTGCGCGCGGAAGGGGCGGCCGAAGCCACGTCGATCAGCCGCACGAACTTCAAGCACATGTACTGGACGATGGCGCAGCAGCTCGCGCATCACACGGTTGCCGGCTGCAACACGCGCGTGGGTGACCTGATGGGTTCGGGCACGATCAGCGGGCCGACGAAGGATTCGTTCGGCAGCCTGCTCGAACTGACGTGGAACGGCAAGGAGCCGGTCGCGCTGAACGGTGGCGGCAGCCGCACGTTCATCGAGGACGGCGACGAGCTGACGCTCGCCGGGTGGTGCCAGGGCGACGGTTATCGGGTCGGCTTCGGCACGTGTGCGGGGAAGATTTTGCCGGCGCATAGCGCGTGACGGATCGCAGCGCGAAACGTTACGCGTAGGTCACGTGTCGATCGCGCGTAGTCCGGAAGGACAGGATGGCCCGCGTTGCGCGGGCCGTTTTCGTTTACCGCGGGAGGGACGCGAGCGGGCTGACGCGTATCGGGGCATGATGCTGCGCGCCAACGCCAACGCCAACGCCAACGCCAACGCCAACGCCAACGCCAACGCCAACGCCAACGCCAACGCCAATCTGCATCAAACCGCGCGCTGCAGCGCGACGCGGCGCTCCCACAGCGCGGCCGCGACGAACGCCGCGACGCAGACGACCAGCACGCCGACCAGCGCGTGGCTGCCCAGTTGTTCCATCAACGCGCCGGCGACCAGCGGGCCGCCGAAGCTCGCGGCGCTCCACGACGCCGACACGAGCGAACTCGCGGTGACGAGCGCCGCACCGCGGAAGCGTTCGCCGCACGCGACGAGCGACAGCGTGTAGATGCTGCCGGCTGCCGCGCCGAGCACGAACAGCAACGGCCAGCACAGCCACGGATTGGCGATCACGAACGGCAGCAGCGGCAGGCCGGCGAGCACGATCCAGCCTGCGCCGAGGTGCACGCGTTCGCGGCCGAGCTTGTCCGCGAGCCAGCCGATCGGGAACTGCATCGCGGTATCGCCGAACAGCATGATCGACGCGAGCAGCACGGCGGTGGCGCTCGCGACGCCGTGATCCATCGCATAGAGCGGCAGCAGCGACAGCGCGAGCGTATCGAACAGCGCGAAGAAGCCGGTGCCGATGATCAGCGCGGGCATGCGCGGCAGGATGTCGAGCCAGCGGCCGTGCGCTTCGTGATGCGCGTCGTCGCCGGCGAGCGGCGCGCGCCGGATCGTCGCAAGCGTCGGCAGCGCGAGCAGGAACAGCGCGCCGCACAGCGCGAAGCGGATGCTCGTCGCGCCCGCGATCTGGCTCACGAGCACGGGGCCCGCCATCTGGAACAGCGTGAAATTGGTCGCGTAGATCGCGACGACGCGGCCGCGCGTCGAATCGTCGGCGAGCTGGTTGACCCATGCCTCGCCGATCGTGAACAGCAGCATCAGCGCGGCGCCGCACAGCACGCGCAGCGCGCCCCACAGGATCAGGTTCGACGTGAACTGCATCAGCGCGGTGGCCGCCGCGAGCAGCACGACCGACACGACGATCGCGCGGCGCGAGCCGATATGCCGCGCGAGCGCGGTGACGAACGGGACGATCGCGAGGCCGCCGAGGGCCTGCGCGGCCGTCAGCATGCCGACGACGTTGGTGCCGTGCCCGGCTTCGGTCAGTGCGAGTGCGGTGAGCGGCAGCGTGGCGCCGGTGCCGAGACCGACGACCGCGACGCTCAGGATGAGTGCGAGGAAATCGCGATTAAGAATGGCTTTCATCGGCGGGGATGCTACACCGCGGACCTTGAAAGGTCCATGAAGGCCATCAGCTTTGAGTGGAGTTGTGCTCGCAACGATTTCAGCAGGGTTGCGTCATACATACTCGGTCGGTACGGCCACCGGTCGACGTTCGAGCGACGCCGACCATAGCGTGAGCGCGAGCGCCGCGACGGCCATCGCGACGCCGACCCACGGCAGGTTCACGAGCGACACGCCGGAGCCGATCGCCATCCCGCCGAGCCATGCGCCGGTCGCGTTGCCGAGGTTGAACGCGCCCTGGTTCAGCGTCGACGCGAGGTTCGGCGCGTCGCTGGCGCGGTCGACGATCAGGATCTGCAGTGGCGGCACGATCGCGAACGCGAGGATGCCCCACACGAAGATCGTCGCGAGTGCGGCGAACGGCAGGTGCATCGTGCCCGCGAACAGCGCGAGGACCACGCCGATCAGCGCGAGCGTCGCGATCAGCGACGGCATCCGGCGCCAGTCGGCGAGCTTGCCGCCGAGCGTGCCGCCCACCGTCAGCCCGAGGCCGAACAGCAGCAGCACGTAAGTGACCTGGCGCGGCGAGAAGCCCGTCACGTCCTCGAGGATCGGCGTGATGTACGTGAACACGCTGAACAGGCTGGCCGAGGCGAGCACGCTGATGCCGAGCACCATCAGCACCTGTGGATGCTTCAGCACGCTGAATTCGCGCGTGATGCTGGTGTCGGGCATCGCGAGATGCTTCGGCAGGCAGACGGCAAGCGCGGCGGCCGCGGCAATGCCGATGCCGGTGACGGCCCAGAACGTCGCGCGCCAGCCGTATGCCTGGCCGAGCGCGGTGCCGAGCGGCACACCGAGCACGTTCGCGAGCGTGAGGCCGGTGAACATCAGCGCGATCGCCTGCGCGCGACGGTTCGGCGCGACGAGGTTGCTCGCGACCACCGAGCCGATCCCGAAGAACGCGCCGTGGCAGAACGCGGTGACGACGCGCGCGGCCATCAGCACCGCATAGCCCGGGGCGGTCGCGCAGAACAGGTTGCCCGCGATGAACAGCCCGATCAGGCCCATCAGCGCACGCTTGCGCGGCATCTTCGCGGTGACGATCGCGAGGATCGGCGCACCGATCGTCACGCCGAGCGCATAGCCCGACACGAGCATGCCGGCGGCCGGGATCGACACGCCGAGATCGCGCGCGACATTGGGCAGCAGCCCCATGATCACGAACTCGGTGGTACCGATTCCAAATGCGGCGACGGCGAGGGCGAAAAGAGGTAAGGGCATCGCGGTGGGCTCGGGAAAAGCCGCCGCTCGGGCTGGCGCAGGATGCGCGGGACGGGCGGGCGGTAAGGCGAACGACAGCCGCGATTCTACTTCAGTGAAAACCCCTATGCTTGGGGCCAAAACGGTTGTTGCCGGCGAGCGACGGGATTGCCCGCGTCGCGCTCACAGTGTGGGATTCGGCGGGCTTTGCGGCGGGGGAATGGCGGGGGCGGAACGATGACGGCGGGAGGCTCGTCAGGCGATGCGTTCGCGGGAGCCGTCGACGCTTTCGGTCGATGCGCTTGCCAGGTCGGTGCCCGTTTCCGTTGCCGCATCCGCCCTGTCCGCAGGTGACGAAGGCGACCTTGCGGCATCGATCGCGGCCGGATCGTCCCAGCCGTTTTCGAACAGGCACGCCTCGATCGGCATCCGCGCGGCCCAACGCTCCTGCTCGAGCATCGGCTTCGCATAGAACGCGTCGACGTGTCCGACGCACAGCACCGCGATCGGCTTGGCGCCGTCGGGCATCCGCAGCAGCGTGCGCAGCGCATCGACGTCGAACAGCGAAACCCAGCCCATCCCGAGCCCTTCGGCGCGGGCCGCGAGCCACATGTTCTGGATCGCGCAAGCCGCGGACGCGAGATCCATCTCCGGCAGCGTGCGACGGCCGAACACGTGGCGCTCGCGGCCGTCGGCGAGCGCGACGACCAGCAGCTCGCCGCATTCGCGCACGCCTTCGACCTTCAGCCGCATGAATTCGTCCTGGCGCTCGCCGAGCGCGTCGGCGGTCGCACGGCGCTCGGCCTCGACCAGCGCATGGATCGCGGTGCGCAGCGCCGGATCGGTGATGCGGATGAAGCGCCACGGCTGCATGAAGCCGACGCTCGGTGCGTGATGCGCCGCGCGCAGCAGGCGCGCGAGCACGGCGGGATCGACGGGTGCCGGCGTGAAGTGGCGCATGTCGCGCCGTTCGAAAATGGCGCGGTAGACGGCGGCGATGTCGGAATCGTCGAAACGCATGGACGGGAGGAGGCGGGATAACGTCGGCGCAACGATAGCAGACGGCGCACGCACCGCGTTACATCATTTGAAACAAAGCGCGAAATTGTTGATGCAAAAGGTCGTGTTTTCAGCGGCGATCAAAAGCAAACGATTGCGGTATCGCTTGCAGCCATGAAACGAGCCGGTTTCGTCGATTTCTCAGCGATTCGCGGTCACGACGTTCTGCGGCGTGCCGGCATGCCACGCCTCGATGTTCAACAGTGTGGTGTGCGCGATCTCGGCGAGCGCCTCGCGCGTGAAGAATGCCTGGTGCGACGTGACGATCACGTTCGGGAACGTCAGCAGCCGCGCGAGCACGTCGTCCTGCAGCGGCAGGTCGGAGTGATCCTCGAAGAAGAGCCCGCTTTCCTCTTCGTACACGTCGAGCCCGAGATGGCCGAGCTGGCCGCTCTTGAGCGCGTCGACCAGCGCCTGCGCATCGACGAGGCCGCCGCGCCCGGTGTTGATCAGCATCGCGCCGTGCTTCATCCGCGCGAGCGTCCGCTCGTTGATCAGATGGTGCGTCGACGGCAGCAGCGGGCAGTGCAGGCTGACGATGTCGGCGTGGTGCAGCAATTCGTCGAGCGCGACATAGCGCGCGCCGAACGCGATCAGCTCGTCGTTGTACGGCGGCACCGAGTGCGCGAGCACATGCATCCCGAAGCCCATCATGATCTTCGCGAACACGCTGCCGATGATGCCGGTGCCGATCACGCCGACGGTCTTGCCGTGCAGGTCGAAGCCGAGCAGGCCGTTCAGCGAGAAGTCGCCTTCGCGGGTGCGCGCGACGGCGCGCGGCAGGCGGCGGTTGAGGGCGAGGATCAGCGCGACCGCGTGCTCGGCAACCGCGTGCGGTGAATAGGCGGGCACGCGCACGACCGTGATGCCGAGCCGCTCGGCGGCGGCCAGGTCGACGTGGTTGAAGCCCGCCGAGCGCAGCGCGATCAGGCGCGTGCCGCCGTCCGCCAGCCGTTCGAGGACGGCCGCGTCGACGGTGTCGTTGACGAACGGGCAGACGACGTCATAGCCATGCGCGAGGATCGCGGTTTCCGCGTCGAGGTGCGACGGCTGGAAGTGCAGCCGATAGCCGAACCGCCGGTTGGCGGCAGCAAACGAATCGTCGTCGTACTGCCGGCTGCTGAACAGGATCACGCGCACGCTGCACCTCCGAAGGCTGACGCGCGCAGTTTACTGCAGCCCCGTGACGATGTCGGAGCGGTCGGGCCCGCGCGACGGCCGCAGGAAGCCGTAATCGCTGCGTTCGCGGGCGGGCTGCGCGCTGAAGTGATCGAGCGCGTGCTCGACGAAGCTGCGCGTGCGCGCCGGCACGTACTGGCGATTCGGGTAGACGAGCGACAGTTGCGTGTCGGGATCGTCGATCCGGTAGCCGGCCATCAGCCGCACGAGCGTGCCGCTGGCGAGCGCGCTGGCGACGCACGGCTCGGGCAGCACCGCGATGCCCGCGCCGGCCACGGCGGCCGCGTGGACGAGCGCGAGCTGGTTGACCGTGCAGGCCGGGCGCACCGTGACGGAATGCGCGACGCCGTCGTGGCCGACCAGTTGCCACGCGGGCGCATGCTGGTGCGGCGCGAGCGTGACCCAGTCGTGGCCCGGCAGGTCGTCGGGCAGGCGCGGCTCGCCGCGTCGCTCGAGATAGGCCGGCGCCGCGACCGCAACGAACGGGTTGGGCGAAAGGGCGTGGCCGATCAGCGTCGGGTTGCCGTCGAGCCGGTTGCCCGTGACGATGCCGACGTCGTACCCGGAATCGAGCACGTCGAGCGGCCCCTCGGCGACGGTCAGCTGCACGCGCAACTCGGGGTAGCGGCGCCGGAAGCTGCTGACGAGCGGCGTCAGCGCAAGCGGCGACAGCAGGCCCGACGCGACGACGCGCAGCGTGCCGGCCGGTTCGCGCACGGCATGCGCGACGGACGATTCGAGGTGATCGAATTCCTCGAGCAGCGCCCGGCACCCGTCGAGGTAGCGCACGCCGGCCTCGGTGAGCGACAGGTTCCGCGTAGTGCGGTGGATCAGCCGGGTGTTCAGGTGGCCCTCGAGCATCGCGATCGAACGCGTGACGAGTGCATTGGACACGCCGAGATGGTGCGCCGCGCGCCGGAAGCTCTGTTGCTCGGCGACGCAGACGAATACACGCATGGTCTGAATCTGGTTCATGGCTTGCGTATTTCTGGCCCGGTTGATTGATTATGGTTGTGGCTTTACGCCGCGCGACATCGAAAGCGCATCGCGCGGCCCTCAGTTTTCCGTCGTATCGAAAAATCGTTTTCTTCGATTCCGCAGATGATTGTTCAATACAGCGCGATATCCGTCAACCTGAGAAAAGCGGCGGGTTGCGGAAAATCGAAATCGGGAGTAACGCGTTAAACGTAGTGCTGTCTGGCATGCCTGCCGTTCAAAGGTGGCACGATATTCGGCAAGCATGTTGGATGCAAATATTGTCTATTTAATTCAACGAGTTGTGAGCTATTTGTGTGAGTTTCTTCAGGTATTGGAAGGAAGCGCGCCCCAATTCATGCCGCAATAATGGATGTTTTGGATTGTGCGAGGGTTTTGCGTATCGGATTCCGCGTGATGATTTTCATCACGGATCTGGTCTATTTCAATCGATACGGAAGTCGCGCTGAAGCGGCGACGTTGACGGAGTGCGGTGTTATTGGCGGAGAAAATCGTGCGCTTGGCGCTCGAGTGGAACCGTTTCACACCCTGGCCGGCAATCCGTTTTCAATCCGGATGACCGGTGTGCGACCCGCGCACGGCCGGCTGGCCCGGTTCGGCGACCGGGCCACCATCGCGCTGTCCGGCCGCGCGTGCCTCTTGCGCGAGGCGGCGGAACGCGGAATGATCGATTAGTTCGCCATGCAGCGCGGCGGGCGTCCGTGCCCTTCCTTTCCTCACCTTTTACCAGCCATGTCCATCGATTACTCGCCGATTCCCTGTCCCGTCGTCGTGCCGCTCGACGCGATCCTGCCCGAAGAACCGCTGCTGATGATGGGGGCCGGCCCGGTCCCGATCCCGGCCGCCGTCGCGAAGGCGAACACGGTCGTGATCAACCACCTCGGCGCGACGATGGCGAAGATCGTCGAGCAGGTGAAGGAGATGGCGCGCTACGTGTTCCAGACCCGCACGAAGTGGGTGCTCGGCGTCGCGGGCCCCGGTTCGGCCGCGATGGAAATGGCGATCTCGAACCTCGCGTGGCGCGGCACGCGCGTGCTGTCGATCCGCAACGGTTTCTTCAGCGCGCGGATGGCCGAGATGGCCACGCGCGTCGGCGCCGACGTCGCGACGCTCGAAGTGGCCGACCGCGCGGTCGCCAGCCTCGACGAGATCGCGGACGCAATCGCGCGCGAGCGGCCCGAGATCGTCACGATCGTGCAGGGCGAGACGTCGAACACCGTGTGGAATCGCGACCTGCGCGACATCGCGGCGCTCGCGAAGGCGGCCGGCGCGCTGGTCGTGGTCGACGCGGTGTGCACGCTGTCGACGATGCCGCTCGAGATGGACGCGTGGGGCATCGACGCGGTGATCACCGGCGGCCAGAAGGGGCTGTCGTCGATCCCGGGCGTGTCGCTGATCGCGTTCTCCGACGCCGCATGGGAGCGCATGAAGCATCGCCCCGAACCGAACGCGCACTGGTGCCTCGACATGGCGCTCGCGGAGAACTTCTGGCACAACGCCGGCTATCACTACACGGCGCCCGTGTCCGGCGTGCTCGCGCTGCACGAAGCGCTGCGGCTCGTCTGCGCGGAGACGCTCGAAAGCCGCTTCGCGCGCCACCTGCGCTGCTCGCTCGCGCTGCAGGCGGGCGTCGAGTCGATGGGGCTCAAGCTCTATGCGCCGAAGGACTGCCGGCTCAATTCAGTGGTCGGGATCGAGACGCCGGAAGGGCTTACGCCGGGAATGGTCTGCGGCCATATCTCGAAGCAGTACCAGGTCGAGATTTCGGGCTCGTTCGGCTTGCCGATCGTACGGATCGGGCAGATGGGCGAGCAGTGCCGCGAACACAACCTGTTCCGCACGCTGCATGCGTTCGGCCGCACGATGGTCGACCTGAAGGTGCCGGTCGACCTGCCGGCCGGCGTCGCGGCGCTCGAACAGGAACTGTCGCGGCGCGGCGCGTAAGCGGGGAAACGGGAAAAAGGGGCCGCGCTCAGCGGCCCTGCATCGCGCGCCGGTACGTATTCGGCGTCGTGCCATGTGCGTCGCGAAAGCGATGGCTGAAGTGGCCGGCGTTCGCATAGCCGCAGTCGGCCGCGATCTGCGCGAGCGGCAGCGCCGTCGTGCGCAGCAGCTCGCGGGCCCGCGCGAGGCGCTGCTCGGCCACCCACGCGTGCGGCGCGCGGCCGAACGACAGCCGGAACATCCGCGAGAAGTGGTACTCGGACAGCGCGGCGACGTCGGCGAGTTCGCCGAGCGTTAGTGGTTGCGTCAGGTACGTATCGATGTAGTCGCGCACGCGGCGGCGCACGGCCGGTGCGAGCCCGCCGCGGAACGACGTGTCGGTGCGGGTCGTGCTCTGCCCGCGCAGCAGCAGGCTCAGCACCTCGTGCGCGGTCTCGTTCACGCGCAGCCGTTCGTCGGCATCGTCCCAGCCGTCCAGCGCGAGCGAGCGCAGCAGCGCGGCGACGCGCGCATCCTCGAAGTAAGTGCGGTCGGCGAGCTTCAGCTCGCGCGGCTCGCGGTCGAGTTCGCGGATCGCGCGCTGCGTGAAGTGTTCGGGCAGGAAAT
Organism: Burkholderia sp. AU38729; assembly: GCF_020419725.1. Lineage (NCBI taxonomy): Bacteria > Pseudomonadati > Pseudomonadota > Betaproteobacteria > Burkholderiales > Burkholderiaceae > Burkholderia > Burkholderia sp. AU38729. Next base: position 327,763 of record NZ_JAIZQO010000003.1, read on the forward strand.
ACAGGTGGATGAAGTGCATCTCGCCGCGCACCCACCAGCGCGATTCGTGGTCGCCCGGCAGCGCGCACAGCAGGCTCGGCGCGCCGTAGCGCGGCACGCGCTGGCGTTCCGTCCGGTAACCGCCGTCGAGGTAGCACGACAGCGTGTGGTGGCCCGGCTGCTCGTAGACCGTCTCGCTTTCGTCGGTGATCCGCGTCCATTCGGCGATCGCCAGATGGTCGCCGAGCCACGCGAAGCGCTCGAGCGTCGCGTTCGCGTCCGCGAGCGTGCGGCAGACCGACTGCAGGCCGAACGGCAGATCGCCGCCAGCCAGGGCGGTAGGGTGGTCGACGGGGGGCGCGGAAAGGGAGAGGCTCATGATGGGCCGAGTATAAGCGGGCGCGCGGCGCCGCGTGCGGCGGCCCGAAAAAGACCGCAATTCCGGACAATCGGCGCACGCCGGGCGGCGGCATAGTCGGGATCCGTTTCACCTGCCTTTTGGATCGTTGCCGCCATGAACCTGTCGCTTTATTTCGTCACCGTGCTGATCTGGGGCACCACCTGGATCGCGATCAAATGGCAGCTCGGCGCCGTGCCGCCGCCCGTGTCGATCGCCTGGCGCTTCTGGCTCGCGGCCGCCGTGCTGTTCGCGCTGCTGCGCGTGATGCGCCGGCCGGTGCGCCCGCCGCGCGAAGCGTGGCGTTTTCTCCTCGCGCAGGGCTTCGCGCTGTTCTGCCTGAACTTCCTGTGCTTCTACTATGCGGAGCAGGTCGTGCCGAGCGGCCTCGTCGCGGTGATCTTCTCGACCGCGCCGCTGCTGAACTCGATCAACGGACGGCTGTTCATGGGCCGTCCGCTGCGGCCGTCGGCGATTGCCGGTGCGCTGCTCGGGCTGGCCGGCATCGCGTGCCTGTTCTGGCAGCAGATGGCCGGCCATCTCGACGACCACGCGACGTGGACGGGGCTCGCGATCGCGTTCGCGGGCACGATGTGCTTCTCGATCGGCAACCTGCTGTCGAGCCGGATGCAGTCGATGGGGCTGCACCCGCTCGCGACCAACGGCTGGGCGATGCTGATCGGCGCGGCAATCCTGACCGTCGGCAGCGTGGTGGCCGGGATGCCGTTCACGCTCGACACGAGCCCGCGTTATCTCGGTGCGCTCGTGTATCTCGCCGTGCCGGGCTCGGTGATCGGCTTCACCGCGTATCTGACCCTCGTCGGCCGGATCGGGCCGGAGCGCGCCGCGTACTGCACGGTGCTGTTCCCGATCGTCGCGCTGGCCGTGTCGACGGTGTTCGAGGGCTACCAGTGGTCGCCGCTCGCGGTGGTCGGGCTGCTGCTGGTGGTGGCCGGCAACCTGGTCGCGTTCGACCTGACGCGGCGGTTGTTTCTGCGGGCGGCGTGATCGGCGTGCCGGGTACCGCGACGCGCAAGAGCGCGGTTATCCGACGTTCTATCCGGAGGACGACCCTCCGATGGGGAAGGTGTTCCCTCACGTGTGAATGATTGGTTTTCGACTTGAGACCGAATCACCGGCAAGCGCACCCGGCCGGGATGAGCAAGTTGGCTGCCGGATGGAAAGCAACCCCGAAGAAATCAAGCTATCGCACCGATCCCCCCGGCGTATTCCCGCGCTAGGTCGATTCAAACGGTAAAACAGAACAATTCACATCTGTTATGGGTGCCGAATCATATTCGTCCGATTGATCGACGTTTCTGATCTGGAATAGCGTCTCTAGGCAGCCATTCCATTTACTGAGACAGGGAAGCCGGATGAAAAACGAACTCAAAGCACCGACCCATCTTTTCGCCACCGTTGGCGCGCTCACGGAACGCGGTGGACGTGTCACCACCGCAACCGGCGGCCTGACATTGGCCGGATTGGAAGTCGCCTGCGTCGGCGATGTAGTGACCTACGACGACGGTAGCGAGGCCGCGATTATCGACGGCGCGGGAGACAACCATAGCGGAGGCAAGCCATTCGCGTTAGTGGGCAGCCGGTTGAGCAACGGCGACCGCATTACCGAAACGCTGCGCACTTCGTGGGGCATTCACGTGCGGGAGGGGCAAAGCGTTGCGGGCCTGTTCGATCCCACCTATGTGCCGCCACCCGCACCGCATGCCTATAGATTGGCGGTACGTGGCGCGACAACAGCGCGCGGCGGTGCATTACGCGAGCCGTCCGGCACATGGGAAGTAGCGCCACACTTGGGCAAAGCTGCCACGATGGGCGACCTGATCCGCTATCCCGACGGCTCAACCGCGCGCGTTACGACCGGTCTGGGTTTGGCCGACCGGGCCGACTTCGCGCCGCTCGCCTTCGTTGGCAGCGAACTCGATAACGGCGACACGATCACCGATAGTCCCGACCGACAAGGCATGGCGTCGTCCGTTGTATTTAGCGTCGTCACCCGCTCGTCCATGCCCCGCTGAGGTAGCGTCCATGATTCGCTACTTTCTTGCCAAAGGCGACCGCGCCGGGGAAGCCGTGATTGTCGAAGGCCTCGACCGCGTGACCTGTTCCAATCCGCCGCCGATGGTTCATATCGCCACGCTGGATATGAAGACCTACTGTTCGGCCTGCAAGCGTGAAGGGTATATCGCACCGCAAGGGCCGCGCTGGCCAGGCACCGGCCCGAACGGCAAACAGTGGGCATTGAGCGGGGATATCAATGTCTGCGGATGCAACCCACCGCCGATCTTCTACGCTGAGCGCGGCATGCGGATGACTTTTACTGCGGGCGAAATTGCGACGCTGAATGGGCGCAAACCTGGTGCAGCCCATCTGCCGTTTGCCTCGTCGGATGCCGTACATGACGAGCAATTTACCTTGCTCGATGATGCACACCGCCCGCTCGCCAACGTTCGCTATCGAATCGTCACCGACACCGGGCAGATCTTCGCAGGCACCACGGACGCGGCCGGGCAAACAGAGCGAATTGCCACCGATGCCGCAGCATCTTTGAAAATCCATACGAAGAGGCATTGACGCAATGAGCGGTTTTTCGGGAAATAAATACGACTTCGAAGTTCAGGAAAACGAAGAATGGGTCCTCGTCCATTCGGGGGCCGTCACCAATACCAATCCGGGGTCGATGGTCTATGTGTCCATCAACACGACACCCATATGCGCGAACATGACCAACAAGGCGTTCAGGGAATTAGTCATGAAGGCCCGCGATGCGGCGATTTCGTTGATACAACAGCGTATCGCGGGTGTGACTACGTGGAACGTAGCGGAACAGGCGCGTGCCCGCCTCTACTTCGGCCGTGCCGACGACGACATCCGAACAGCCCTGGCGATCGGGCTTCCGAAGCTGCTCAACGCGATGCAAGAGCTTGTTCCGGAGAGAATTGTTCGATGGGATGACGCGATGAACAAGCAACTCACCTGCGGTGTGATACCCGACAATGGCAGCAACACGGCTGGAGTATGCAAGCCAGACTCCGAAAAACGAATTATTGCTATCTATTCGAAGTTCTGTACGATTTCAAACGGCGACTTGTGGACGGCGGCGAAGGTCAAGACACTCATTCACGAATGCACGCACTATATCGACACTTTCGATTCGGATGACATTGCGTATTCCGATACGGAATCCGGATTGAGAATTTTTGCAATGAGCAATCCCGATGGCGCGATCCGAAACGCGGATAGCATTACGGGATACATTGCTACCTTCGACAGGACGGTCATGAAATGAAGACTCACATCCAAGATGCCATCCGGAGCGCATCAGCGATGCTGGCATTATTCGCATACCTTGGCATCACGCCTGCACACGCATGCACCATAGGCGAGTCGGTTCGAATCTCGTTGCCGCTAAACGGCATTGCCGTTTCCAATGCCGACAGGCTAAGAATCGCCGACGCAGTAATCGAGGCAAAAAATTGGCCAGGCGTCGAAATTCAAGCCGTCATAATATCCGGCGCTTATACGAAAGAACGGAGCGGTGAACGGCTTAAAGATGAGCGCGCCATGGGAATTGGCGCATATCTAAAACAACTGGGAATCAAGAGTGAAAACATCGTCGTCGAAAAAAAGACATTCACCGATGAGATGGTGCGAAAGAGCGACGGAACGCTAGACTTGTATCAGATTGATATCGAACTGGTTCCCCTGTGTCGGGGCGGATGTCAAAAGCTTTGTGACGACCCTCGTGTAACGCCCCGAAGCCGGGCGATCCAGTGAGGCCAATGACGCCCGCAAAGAGCGGGCGTCATTGACTCGCGGGCGATGGTTCGCGAACGCGTTCCGCACAGCGTTCGCCGATCATTACCCTCTTCTGTCCTTATGCCGTCGCGCCGCTACCTTCGACCCGCGCCTGCCGCTGGTACAGCACCATCGACAGCGCGACGCCCGCGGCAGCCGCCACCGCCGCGAACAGGAACACCTGCGGATAGCCGAACGCGCCCGCGACATAGCCGGCGAGCGGGCCCGTGATGCCGAGCGACAGGTCGAGGAACACCGAGTACGCGGACAGCGCCGCGCCGCGGCTCGCGGGCGGCACGAGCGCGACGGCCTCGACGCCGAGCGCCGGGAAGATCAGCGCGAAGCCGAAGCCGGTCAGCGCGGCGCCGACGAGGGCGATGTGCGGCACCGGCGCGAGCCACAGCAGCAGCAGGCCCGAACATTCGAATGCGAACGACACGATCGCGACGCGGAAGCCGCCGTAGGTCTTGATCGTGTTCGCGAACAGCAGGCGCGCGCCGATGAACAGCGTGCCGAACACGGTCAGTGACAGGGCGGCGTTCGGCCAGTGGCGCGCCGCGTAGTACAGCGTGACGAAGGTCGCGATCGAGCCGAAGCCGGCCGAGCCGAGCGCGAGGCCGAGGCCGTGCGGCAGTACCCGCGTAAACACGCTCGCATACGACATCCGTTCGCCGTGCACGAGCGGCACCGAAGCGATCAGGCGCGCGAGGTAGAAGCCGATTGCGGCCAGCGCGATTACGAGCACGCCGATCAGCGCCGGATTCAGCGTATTCGCGATCGCGACGCCGACCGGCGCGCCGAGCGCGAGCGCACCGTAGGTCGCGATGCCGTTCCACGAGATCACCTTCGCGTTGTGCGTGACGCCGACCCGGCCGATGCCCCACAGGATCGCGCCGGTGCCGCACAGGCTCTCGCCGATGCCGAGTACGAGCCGGCTCGCGACCAGTAGCACGAGGCTCGCGACCGGCCAGTGCGCGAGCAGCAGCGCGACGAGCAGCAGCACCCCCGACACGCCGCAACCGACCAGCCCGCGCAACACCGTCTGCTTCGGGCCGAGCGTATCGGCCAGGCGCCCGGCGAGCGGCCGCGACGCGAGCGTCGCGAAATACTGGACGCTGATCGCGCCGCCCGCGACGATCGCGGAAAAGCCGAGGTCGTCATGGACGAAGCCCGGCAGCACCGCGAGCGGCAGCCCGATAGTCAGGTAGCAGATGAACGTGAAGCAGACGACGGACACGATTTGCAGCGTGACCGCGAACCCGCTGCGCGGCGGTGTGGCGGAATCGGTTGACATGGGGTCGGAACGAATGAACGAAACGGGCAGAGGACGGCGAAAAAGGGAATCGGGATTTTCCCATGGAACCGGTTTTCACGCAGGTACCATTTAGTTAATCGCGACCTGTTTTCCAGGATCCCGGGCGGTTGCGGGGAAGCAGAGAAGGGGCTGGGAGCGCCGTGTGGAAAGGCCGTCGGGCCGGCCCGGCGCTCATATCGCGGCAGTTATATGGGCCCCATGCGTGATGGGCTATGGGTTGCGAAATTTGATGGTGATAGCGTGCAAACTGTCAGAAAAACGTCGGTCGAGCGCACAGCGCGGGCCGCCTTGCCCCCCATTTGAAGAACCATCGAGACATGAGTGAGCCGATCCGCTTCTACCATCGTCACGCGATCCGCGAAGTCAGCGGCGCGGACGTGACCCGCACCGTGCTGCAATACCTGCGCGAGGACGCGCATTGCACCGGCACCAAGGAAGGCTGCGCGGAAGGCGACTGCGGCGCGTGCACGGTCGTCGTCGGCGAGCTGACCGATGCCGGCGCGGTCGAGTTCAAGGCCGTCAACGCATGCATCCAGTTCCTGCCGACGCTGGACGGCAAGGCGCTGCTGACGGTCGAGGACCTGCGTCAGCCGGACGGTGCGCTGCATCCGGTGCAGCAGGCGATGGTCGACTGCCACGGTTCGCAATGCGGGTTCTGCACGCCCGGCTTCGTGATGTCGATGTGGGCGCTGTACGAGAAGCACGGCCACGAGGGCTGCGGCCGTGCCGGCACGTGCGCGAAGGCGAAGGACGTGCCGACGCGCACCGAGATCGCCGATGCGCTGACAGGCAACCTGTGCCGCTGCACCGGCTATCGTCCGATCGTCGATGCGGCCGTGCAGATGTTCGACGCGCCGGCACCGTCTGTGCCGATCGACACGGCCGCGCTGGCCCGCACGCTCGCGTCGCTCAAGCGCGACGAGACGTTCGACTACACGACGATCAACGGCGCGCGCTTCGCGGCGCCGCGCACGCTCGACGCGCTGGCCGCGCTGAAGGTCGAGCGGCCCGACGCACGCATCCTGGCAGGCAGCACCGACATCGGCCTGTGGGTCACCAAGCAGATGCGCCGGCTCGACGACCTGATCTACGTCGGCCAGATCGCCGAACTGCAGAACATCGTGCACGGCGACGACTGGATCGAAATCGGTGCGGGCGTGACGGTCGAGAAAGGGTATGCGGCGCTGGCTGGCCAGTATCCGGAACTGACCGAGATGTGGAAGCGCTTCGCGTCGCTGCCGATCCGCAACGCGGGCACGATCGGCGGCAACGTCGCGAACGGCTCGCCGATCGGCGATTCGATGCCGGGCCTGATCGCGCTCGGCGCGCGCGTGGTGCTGCGCGGCGGCGACACGGTGCGCGAGCTGCCGCTCGAGGCGCTGTACACGGGCTATCAGCAGAAGGACATGGCGCCGCACGAATTCGTCGTCGGCCTGAAGGTGCCGACCCGCACCGGCGCGCGCGAGAAGCTGCGGTTCCGCACGTACAAGCTGTCGAAGCGGTTCGACTCCGACATCTCGGCCGTGTGCGCGGCGTTCGCGTTCATCGCGGACGGCGACACGATCCGCGAGCCGCGCATCGCGTTCGGCGGGATGGCCGCGACGCCGAAGCGCGCGACCCAGACGGAAGCCGTGCTCGACGGCGCGCAGTGGCACGAAGCCACCGCGCAGGCCGCGATGCAGGCGCTCGAGCGCGACTACCAGCCGCTGTCCGACATGCGCGCGACGAGCACGTACCGCCTCGATACCGCGAAGAACCTGATGTACCGATTCTGGCTGGAGACGCGCCCGCACGACCCGCTGCCGCCGCAAGCCCTGAATGTGCGCGAAGTGGCCGCCGAACTCGGCACCGACGCGGCGCGCGTCTGAAGACGGAGAACACAGAACATGAACCAGCAAGCAGAACCGTTCCTGAGCACCCTCGACCCGCAAGCCGACGCCGCGCAGGTCCACGTATCGCGCGCGCACGAATCCGCGCACCTGCACGTCAGCGGGCGTGCCACCTACACCGACGACATCCCGGTCGTCGCGGGCACGCTGCACGCGGCGCTCGGCCTGTCGGCGAAACCGCACGCGAAGATCGTGTCGATGAACTTCGACGCGGTGCGCGCGACGCCGGGCGTGGTCGCCGTGTTCACGGCCGACGACATCCCGGGCGTCAACGATTGCGGCCCGATCATCCACGACGATCCGGTGCTCGCGAAGGGCATCGTGCAGTTCGTCGGCCAGCCGATGTTCATCGTCGTCGCGACGTCGCATGAAACCGCGCGGCTCGCCGCGCGCCGCGCCCAGGTCGACTACGAGGAGCTGCCGGCGATCCTCACCGCGCAGGAGGCGCGCGCGGCCGAAACCTACGTGATCCCGCCGCTGAAGCTCGCGCGCGGCGACGCGGCCGCGCGGCTCGCCGTCGCGCCGCACCGCGAGTCGGGCGAAATGCTGCTCGGCGGCCAGGAGCAGTTCTACCTCGAAGGGCAGATCGCTTACGCGGTGCCGAAGGACGACGACGGGATGCACGTGTACTGCTCGACGCAGCACCCGAGCGAGATGCAGCACCTCGTCGCGCATGTGCTCGGCGTCGCGTCGCACAACGTGCTGGTCGAATGCCGCCGGATGGGCGGCGGGTTCGGCGGCAAGGAATCGCAGTCGGGCCTGTTCGCGTGCTGCGCGGCGCTCGCGGCGTGGAAGCTGCTGTGCCCGGTGAAGCTGCGTCCGGACCGTGACGACGACATGATGATCACCGGCAAGCGGCACGACTTCCATTACCGCTTCGACGTCGGCTACGACGACGACGGCCGCATCGACGGCGTCGCGCTCGACATGACGTCGCGCTGCGGTTTCTCGGCCGACCTGTCGGGCCCGGTGATGACGCGCGCGGTGTGCCACTTCGACAACGCGTACTGGCTGGGCGACGTGAACATCGCCGGCTACTGCGGCAAGACCAACACGCAGTCGAATACCGCATTCCGCGGGTTCGGCGGCCCGCAGGGCGCGTTCGCGATCGAGTACATCCTCGACGACATCGCGCGCGCGCTCGATCGCGATCCGCTCGACGTCCGCTATGCGAACCTGTACGGCAAGACCGAACGCAACGTCACGCCGTACGGGCAGACGGTCGAGGACAACGTGCTGCAGGAGCTGCTCGGCGAACTCGAAGCGACGAGCGACTACCGCGCGCGGCGTGCGGGCGTGCGCGAATTCAACGCACGCAACACGGTGCTGAAGAAGGGCATCGCGATCACGCCGGTGAAGTTCGGCATCGCGTTCAACGTCACGCATTTCAACCAGGCCGGCGCGCTGGTGCACATCTACACCGACGGCTCGGTGCTCGTGAACCACGGCGGCACGGAGATGGGGCAGGGGCTCAACACGAAGGTCGCGCAGGTCGTCGCGCACGAGCTCGGCATCCGCTTCGGCCGGATCCGCGTGACGGCGACCGACACCAGCAAGGTCGCGAACACGTCCGCGACCGCTGCGTCGACGGGCTCGGACCTGAACGGCAAGGCCGCGCAGGATGCGGCGCGCCAGTTGCGCGAGCGGCTCGCGGTGTTCGCGGCGAAGCAGTTCGGCGACGGCACGGTCGATGCGGCCGACGTGAAGTTCGCCAACGACATCGTGTGGGTGGGCGGCAACGGCGTGCCGTTCGGCGAAGTGATCGCGAAGGCGTACCTCGCGCGCGTGCAGCTGTGGTCCGACGGTTTCTACGCGACACCGAAGCTGTACTGGGATCAGTCGAAGCTGCAGGGCCGGCCGTTCTACTACTACTCGTACGGCGCGGCCGTGTCGGAAGTCGTGATCGACACGCTGACGGGCGAGATGCGCACGCTGCGCGTCGATGCGCTGCACGACGTGGGTGCGTCGCTGAACCCGGCGCTCGACATCGGTCAGGTCGAAGGCGCGTTCATCCAGGGGATGGGCTGGCTCACGACCGAGGAGCTGTGGTGGAACAAGGGCGGCAAGCTGATGACGCATGCGCCGTCCACGTACAAGATCCCGACGGTGAACGACACGCCGCCCGAATTCAACGTGAAGCTGTTCAACAACCGCAACGTCGAGGACAGCATTCACCGGTCGAAGGCCGTCGGCGAGCCGCCGCTGCTGCTGCCGTTCTCGGTGTTCTTCGCGGTACGCGATGCGGTGGCCGCGGTCGGCGATTACCAGGTGAACCCGCCGCTCGATGCGCCGGCGACCGGCGAGTCGATCCTGCGTGCGGTCAGCGCGGTGCGTGCGGCACGCGCCGGTCAGGCAGGCTGAGATGAAACGGCCCCCCCGTTCTCTTCGTTCATTGCCCCCCGAGGGAGTGGTCAGCCCCCTTGGGGCGGCCCGGCGGAGGCCGACATGAACGGCCCCGCCCGCTCGCGCCGCACCGCGTCGGACCCGGCGTTCGCGCCGGGCACCGGCCAGCGCAATCGCGCGACCGGCACGCCGGCGCCGATGCACATCGTGCTGTTCGGCGCCGGGCACGTCGGTCACGCGCTCGTCACGCTGCTCGGTGCGCTGCCGTGCGTCGTGCAGTGGGTCGACACGCGCGACGAGCTGTTCCCGGACGAATGTCCGCCGAACGTGCAGCCGGAGCCGACCGACACGCCGGAGGCCGTCGTCGACGCGGCGCCGCCCGGCGCGTACTTCCTCGTGATGACGCACAACCACGCGCTCGACTTCTCGCTCGCCGCGCAGATCATGCGGCGGCGCGACTACGCGTACTTCGGGATGATCGGCTCGCGCACCAAGCGCGTGAAGTTCGAGCGCCGGCTTGCCGCGCGCGGCGTCGATCCGGCGCGGCTCGTGGAGATGGTGTGCCCGATCGGTGTCGCGGGCATCGTCGACAAGGCGCCGGGCGCGATCGCGGTGGCCGTGTGCGCGGAGCTGCTGCAGGCGCGCTCGGGCATGCCGGTGGCCGACGCGAAGGCCGCTGCTTCGGGGCGTGCGCGCGACGACGTGTCCTGCGCGCGGTAGTCACGCGCGGCCGGCGCAGGGCCGCGCGATTTTGCATACACTGCACGACGACGCGCGGCATCGGGCCGCGCCTTACCGTGCACGTGCCATGTCCGATCATCAGGTTTATCTCGACACGCTCGATGCGAGCCTCGTCGCCATCGAGCGCTGGCTGTCCGGCGTCGATACCGCGCCCGAGGCGCTCGACGCGCTGCTCGCCGCGTTTTCCACCGAATTCACGATGGTCCTGACCGACGGCCGCGAGGTCGATCACGACGGTACGCGCGTGCTGTTCGACAAGCTCGCCGGCGCGAAGCCGGGGCTGCGCATCACGCTGTCGGACACCCGGGTGCTCGCGGCCGATGCGTCGCATGCGACCGTCACCTATCTCGAAGCGCAGCACGCGGCGTCGGGTGAGCTGCCCGCGCGGCGTGCAACCGCCGTGTTCGAGCGCGACGCGGCGGGCGTCGTGCGCTGGACCCATCTGCAGGAAACCTTCTGCACGGGCTGAACCCGAGCGGCCGCGCCCCGTTTTGTGCCGCGGCTCAGCGCTTGCGGCTGCGAGGAACCGTCAGCTCGTCGGACACGCTCTGCATCAGCGCGCACAGCCACGCGATGTCGGTCGGGCGGTCGGGCTGCGGATGCGTGAGCAGGTAGCTCTTGATGCGCGGGAACGGCACGGGCGGCGTGACGACCACGAGCGGCAGCAACTGCGCATAGTGCGTCGCGAAGCGGCGCGTCGTCGTGAAGATCAGGTCCGACTGCAGCAGCACCTGCGGCACGATGCCGAAGTAGGGCAGCGTCGTCACGATGCGCCGCGTGAGACGCGCGCGTGCCAGGCCGATCTCGATCGCGTTGCGCTTGTCGCCGGTGTACGGCGTCGGCGCGACGTGCGCGGCCGATGCGTACGCTTCGCGCGTGAGCGGCACGCGTGCGAGCGGGTGCGCATCGCGCATCAGGCACACGATCGTGTCGGAGAACAGGTCCTGGCGTGCGAACTGCGGGTCGGGCTTCGGCCAGTTGCCGATCACGAGATCGAGCGCGCCCGATTCGAGCGCGCCCGCGTGATCGAGCGCGGGATTCAGCGAATCGATTTCCAGATGCGCATGCGGCGCCGCGTCGCGAAAGCGCTCGATCAGCGTCGGCATGAAGAAATCGTTCAGGTAATCGGGGGCGGCGACGCGGAACGTGCGCCGCGCGGACGAAGGATCGAAATCGCCGTGCGGTGTCGCGATGAAGTCGACCTCGCGCAGCGCGCGCTGCGCGGCCTCGAGCAGCGACGCGCCGTATTCGGTCGGCACCATGCCGGATTTGCCGCGCACGAGGATCGGGTCGTTCAGCGTCTCGCGCAGCTTGCGCAGCGCGGTGCTGATCGCCGGCTGGGTCTGGTTCAGCCGCAGCGCGGCCTGCGTGACGCTGCGCTCGAGCAGCAGCGTGCGCAACACGCGCACGAGCCAGATATCGAGCGAGGCGGTACGGTCGTCTTCTTCCATCGTAGGCGGGGATTGCGGGGAAGCGTAACCTTACCGCAGCCGCGCATTGGCGTGCGTGATACCGGCCATCACACACGGCCCTTCGGCAGCACGCTGATCCGCTTGACCTCGCGCGATTCCAGCCAGTTCGGCGTGCGCGCGCAGTACAGCACCATCGGCAGCGCGTCCTCGCCCCAGAACAGCTGCTGGTTCATCCAGAAGGTCGGCACGCCGAACACGCCGAGCGCGATCGCGTCGTCGGTGTTGCGGCGCAACTGCGCGCTCGTCTCCTCGAATTCGATCAGCTCGTCGCCGTGGCCGACGCCGACACGCTCGCACAGTGCCGCGAAGCCTTCCGGCGTCGACGGGTCGTTGCCGTCATGCCAGATGAAGCGGAACATTTCCAGCACGGTCGCGATGTCGGCGCGCAGCGCGATCGCGAGGCGCAACACCTTGTCGGAATCGAACGGATGGGCGGGCGGCATCTTGAAGCGGATGCCGAGCTGCTCCGCGCGAAACAGGGCGTGACGGTACGTGAACACGCGCTTGGCGGGCACGTCCGCGCTCGAGCGTTGCCCCCAGTGGCGCTGCAGGTCGGGCAGCGACACCGCGACGGGCTCGAACGGCACGTCCGGCCATTTGTCGAGCTGTTCGAGGAGCAGGTAGGAGAACGGCGACACGAAGTCGTAGAACCAGGCGGGTTGGGCGGTGTCGAGGCCGGTTGTCATGGCGATCTCCAGAGGGTGGGGCGAGCGGCGCCTGGCGGCGGCCTCCATGTTACGCGGCGGCGCGCGCATGCGGCAATGATCGCGGATCGTCCGCTCACGCGGAACCGGGAGTCGCCCGAGGGGGCGTGCCGGCCGGCGGCGCGGTTTCGGCCCGTGCCTGCGGCGGGCCGCCGGCGCCCGGCGGGCTGGCCGGCGTGTCATGGTCGTGCGCGGTGAGCCGTTCGCGCACGAAACCGATGTGCTCGCGCAGCACGTAGAACTGCCCGGCATAGGCCAGCGGCATCTTCATCCGGTTCACGGCTTCCTCGATGTCGTCGAGCTCGTCGAGCAACTGCACGCGCTCCTCGGCCGTGTGCTCGCCGAGCGCGCTGCGCTCGAGCGCGATCAGCGCGCCGTACCAGCGGTAGATGCGCGAGCGCACGCGCCAGCCGTACAGCGACGGCACGAGCCGCAGCCCGGGGATCAGCACGACGATCAGCGGCACGACCACGACGAGCAGCCGGTCGACGAGGCTCGCGACCCAGAACGGCAGCCGTCGGTACAGGAAGGTCTTGCCTGATTTGTAGTAGCGCGCGGCGTCGTCGGAGAGCGGGAACCCGCGCGTGACGGGCGACGGGAATTCGCCCGCGTGCTGCAGGATCGTCGCGTGGCCGTGCACCTCGCGCGCGGCCTCGATCAGCAGGTCGGACAACGCGGGGTGCAGCGAGTCGCGCGCGACGAGTTCGATGGTCGGCGCAACCGTGTGGATGTCGGCGGGCGGCAGGTTCCGGCCGAGATCGTAGACCCCCATCGGCAGCGTGATCGCGGTCAGGTACGGAAAGCGCCGCGCGTACGCCTCGGCCTGCGTGAACGAATACACGTGCACGCCCGGCGCGCGGAACAGTTTCGCCATCACCGGGATCTGCGTCGAGTCGCCGGACAGGAACGCCGCGTCGATCTTGCCGTCGAGCAGCGCGGTGGCTGCGTCCTCGCCGGCGGTCGGCAGCAGCTCGGTCGAGCCGCCCGGCACGATGCCGTTCATCTTCAGCAGCGCGAGGCTCAGCTCGCGCGCGCCGCTGCCCTCCGCGCCGAGCGCGAGCCGCTTGCCCTTGAAGTCGGACAGGCGCGCGACGACCGGGCCGCGATACATGATCGCGAGCGGCACGTAGCCGATGCTGCCGAGCGACACGAGGTGTTCGTCGCGCTCCTTCGGGCCGATGCCGCTCTGCACGAAGCCGACGTCGACCGGCGCGTTCGGGTTCGACAGCCGCGCGAGGTTCTGGGCGGACCCTTCGGACGACTGGACGTCGAGCGTGACGCCGTTCTTCGCGAGAATCGTCTTGTATTTCTGCGCGGCGTTCCAGTACGTGCTGCCGGGCGGCCCGGACGAGATCACGAGCGTGGACGGCGGGGCCGGCTGGATCAGCTTGACCGCGAGCCAGACGGCCGCGCCGGCGAGCAGCACGGTCGGGCCGATCGACAGCGCGAGGTCGCGCCACGACACCGCGACGAAGCGGGCGAGGATGCGGCGAGGCGGGCGAGGGCGGGCTGGCTTCATGGGGGCGGCGGATGACGCTGGCGTGACGTATCGGTGACGATCGGACGGTGGTCATGGACGACGCCGATGCTCGCGGCGATGGTACCCGGTTTCACCGGACGTGCGCGAGTGGGGCGGCCTGGCGCGGCCCAGCGGCGACAGTGGCGGGCGCCCCCGCGCAAAAGCTTTGCGCTTCCGCGGGCGCTGGATTACATTGTGCGACGCAGCCGCGCCCGATTTGCGCGCGACCCGGCACGCAATGAGACCGGGCGCGTTCGGCCGGCGGCTGTCCGGCCCGGCCGGCCCGCTTTCGCGTGCGCCGGCCGCCAGCCCGTCTCGCCTCTCTCGTATCGCCGTGGAAAACACCGGCTGTCCCGCCCGTTCGCGCGCGGGCCGGCTGTTTTTGGGGGTAATCGGCCGTACTGTGCACGGCCGTTCCGGAGTGATAAGGAGATAGCATGAAGTCGATCGTGTTGAGAGCGTTGGGCGTTGCCGCCGTGGCGGCCTGTCTGTCGGGCAGCGTGTATGCGCAGTCGAGCGATGCCGCGGCAACGGAAGCGCCCGCGGCCGCGACCAGCGCGCCGAAGGCCGCCGCGAAGACCGCGAAGAAGGCGAACCGCAAGCTTGGCTATGCGGTGCGCAAGGCCATTACGAAGGCGGGCGGCATCGACGTGGCGAACATCGTCGTGCGCTCGAAGGGCGGCGCGATCACGCTGGAGGGCACGGTGCCCGACCAGGCCCAGATCGACAAGGCGGAAGAGGCGGCGAAGGGTGTGAGCGGCGTGACGTCGGTGTCGAACAAGCTGACGGTTCAGCAGCAGTGACGCCGGGCGGCGGCGCGCGAGCGCCGCGTGCGCCCGTTTTCAGGCGGGCCCCGGCATGCCGGGGCCCGTTTGCGCTTGAGAGGCCGCAAGCCGCACGAAGCGGCGGCGGACCGATAACGATATCGAGAGGGCGGCGATGACGAGACTCGGGTGGGGCAGGCGGATGGTTTTCGGCGCGGCGCTGGCCGCGGTCGCGATACTCGGCGCCTGTAACGGCGACGAGTCGGCCGAGCGCAACCGGTTGCCCGGTTTCGTGTCCGGCAGCGTGCGCACGACGGCCTATGACGGCGCGAGCGATGACCTGCTGACGGCCGGCCTCGGCAAGACGGGCCTTGGCTCGGCGAGCGCCCCCGGCTTTGCGAATGCCGCCCGGCCGACGGGCGCCGAGCTGCGCCGTCTCGCGATCTGGTCGAACTACCGCGCGCTCGTCGACATGAGCGCAAACGGCGGCTACGGCCGCTTCTGGGGGCCGAACGTCGACCTCGACGGCAACGACACGCTCGGCGAAGGCAAGATTCCCGGCACCGAATATCTCGCGTACGCCGACGACGGCAGCGGCAGCAAGAACGTCACGCTGCTCGTGCAGGTGCCCGCCAGCTTCAATCCCGCGCAGCCGTGCATCGTCACCGCGACGTCGTCGGGCTCGCGCGGCGTGTACGGCGCGATTTCCGCGGCCGGCGAATGGGCGCTCAAGCGCGGCTGCGCGGTCGCCTACAACGACAAGGGCGGCGGCAACGGCGCGCACGAGCTGATGTCGGACACCATCACGCTGATCGACGGCACGCTCGCCAACGCGGTGCTGGCCGGCGCCGCGAGCCTGTTCACCGCGAACGTCACCAGCGGCGATCTCGCCACGTTCAATTCCCGCTTCCCCAACCGCTATGCGTTCAAGCACGCGCATTCGCAGCAGAATCCCGAGCAGGACTGGGGGCGCGTGACGCTGCAGTCGGTCGAGTTCGCGTACTGGGCGCTCAACGAGCAGTTCGGACCGCTGGTCGACGGCTCGCATCACGGCGTGCGCTATCGTGCGGGCGCCATCACGACGATCGCCGCGTCGGTCAGCAACGGCGGCGGCGCGTCGCTCGCGGCGGCCGAACAGGACAACCGCGGCTGGATCACCGCGGTCGTGGTCGGCGAGCCGCAGATCAACGTGCGGATGGCGCCGAACGCGGTTGTGCGCTCGGGCGGCCAGCCCGTGCCGTCGTTCGGCCGGCCGCTGGCCGACTACGCGACGCTCGCGAACCTGCTGGAGCCGTGCGCGGCCGCGTCGGCGTCGCTTGCCGACGCGCCGTCCCTGAGCGCGCTGCCGGCGGCGACCACGCAGTCGATCCGCACCCAGCGCTGCGCGACGCTCGCCGCGGCCGGGCTCGTGTCGGGCGCCGATACGCAAAGTCAGGCCGCCGACGCGCTCGCGCAGCTCCACGCGGCCGGCTACCTCGCCGATTCCGACCTGCTGCAGGCGCCGATGTGGGATTCGCAGGCGATTCCGGCGATCGCGGTCACGTATGCGAACGCGTACACGCGCTCGCGCGTCACCGACAACCTGTGCAATTTCAGCTTCGCGACGACGAACCCGGCGACGGGCGCCGTCGCCGCGCCCGCCACGTCGCCGATGCCGGCGGTGTTCGGCGTCGGCAACGGCGTGCCGCCGACGGCCGGCATCAACCTCGTGTTCAACACGGGCGCGGGCGTCGACCACCGGCTCGCGACGCCCGACGGGAGCTTCGCGGGCGCGCTGTGCCTGCGCCAGCTCTGGACGAACGGGATGCTCGGGATGCCCGCGAACGTCGACGCGGTGCGCGTGAACGCGAACCTGCAGGGCAAGCCGGCGATCATCGTGCAGGGCCGCAGCGATGCGCTCGTGCCCGTGAATCACGCGTCGCGCGCGTACGTCGCGCAGAACGCCATCAGCGAAGGCGGGCGCAGCCAGCTCGTGTTCTACGAGGTGACGAACGGCCAGCACTTCGACGCGTTCCTGCCGGTGCCGGGCTTCGACACGCGCTTCGTGCCGGTTCATTACTACAACCTGCAGGCGCTGAACCTGATGTGGAAGCACCTGAAGAACGGCGCGCCGTTGCCGCCGTCGCAGGTGATCCGCACGGTGCCGCGCGGCGGCACGCCGGGCGCCGCGCCCGCGCTGACGGGCGCGAACCTGCCGCCGATCTCGGCCGCGCCGGGCGCGAATGCGATCGCGACCGGCGCCGGCGCGATCGACGTGCCGCTCTGACGGCGCGCGCCGCGCCGCCCTCACGAAGCCGGACAGTCGTCCGGCTTTTTCTTTTTGGGTGCTCTGGAATCGGTCCCGCACTGCCTTTTATCGGATTGGCGAGCGCCGTAACAAATTATTACTTTACGGCGATAAATCGGGACCCTAATATGCGCCGGTATTTTCACTTAATTTAATAAATTCCAGATACGAGATATTTCTTTCCGTTTAGTTAATCGATCCTTTCGATTTTATTAAATCGGCTCGAGTCGCGATTGATCGTCGTTTTGCGATTAATCGGCATCTCGCCGAGGGGGATTGTTCGTCTGTTCGAAGCGAGGCGCCCTTGTCAGGGCTGGCCTGGCAAGGGCGCGCTTTTGCTGTCGATTTTGTGCGTGTGCAAATGCGCCGAATGAATCTGTATTGCTGCGGATTATCGAATTGTCGTTCGCAATGGAATTGATTTCATTGTGCGGTCGCAAAAAATATGGGTGGGGTAAATCATGCCGGTCGGTATTCGCCGAGCCGGTAAAAAACTCGGAGTGCGTCGCATAACGAATGCATTCCCGGTGCGGAGCGCCGGCGCAAATGATCCTTTGCGACCGGCGGTATTTATCGTTCTGTTCGAGAGGCAATAATGACGACACGGAAGTCCTTGAAAGACGGTTTCGCGCTATTCGGAACGACACTGAGCGTGCCGCTCGCCGCGGCCGCGGCCGCGGCGCTGCTCGTCACGGGGTGCGGCGGCGACGACGGGTCGAGCCCGGCCGCATCGGCGGCGGCCGCCGCCGCGACGTCGGCCGGCGCCAGCACGTCGGCCAACACCACCGCAACCGCCGCCGCGGCCGACCAGCCGTACGTCGACAACGACGTGTACGGCACCGGGCCGAACGACGCGGTCACGGATTCCACGGAAGGGGCGGCCGTCGTGCACCGCACGGTCACGATCGGCGGCAAGACCGTCAAGTACACGGCCACCACGGGCCACCTGACGACGATCGATCCGGTCACGTCGGCGCCGAACGCGAAGATGTTCTACGTCGCGTACACGCAGGACAATCCGGACCCGTCGAAGCCGCGCCCGGTCACGTTCTTCTACAACGGCGGCCCCGGCTCGTCGTCGGTCTATCTGCTGCTCGGCTCGTACGGGCCGAAGCGCCTGCAGTCGTCGTTCCCGAACTTCACGCCGCCCGCGCCGTACAAGCTGCTCGACAACCCGGACAGCCTGCTCGACCGTACCGACCTCGTGTTCATCAACCCGGTCGGCACCGGTTACTCGGCGGCGATCGCCCCGGCGAAGAACAAGGACTTCTGGGGCACCGACCAGGACGCCCGCTCGATCGACCGCTTCATCCAGCGCTACCTGACCAAGTACTCGCGCTGGAATTCGCCGAAGTTCCTGTACGGCGAGTCGTACGGCACCGCGCGCAGCGCGGTCGTGTCGTGGGTGCTGCATGAGGACGGCATCGACCTGAACGGGATCACGCTGCAGTCGTCGATCCTCGACTACGCGAACGCGCTGTCCGCGCCGGGCACGTTCCCGACGCTCGCGGCCGATGCGTTCTACTGGAAGAAGACGACGCTCAACCCGACGCCGACCGACCTCGACGCGTACATGGTCCAGGCCCGCAACTACGCGGACAACACGCTCGCGCCGCTCGCGCAGAAGCCGAACCCGCAGGACGGCGGCTTCGTGAACGTGCGCCTGAACCTGAACCTGCAGACCGCGCAGCAGATGGGCGCGTACATCGGCACGGATCCGACGTCGCTGATCCAGACGTTCGGCAATCCGGCCGCGCTCGGCAACGTGCCGTCGTCGAACGACAACCCGCCGTACACGTTCTTCCTGACGCTCGTGCCGGGCACGCAGATCGGCCAGTACGACGGTCGCGCGAACTTCACGGGCAAGGGCATCGCGCCGTACATCCTGCCGAACTCGGGCAGCAACGATCCGTCGATCACGAACGTCGGCGGCGCGTACACGGTGCTGTGGAACAGCTACATCAACACCGACCTCAAGTACACGTCGACGTCGTCGTTCGTGGACCTGAACGACCAGGTCTTCAACAACTGGGACTTCAGCCACACGGATCCGACCGGCGCGAACAAGGGCGGCGGCAATACGCTGTACACGGCCGGCGACCTGGCGTCGACGATGAGCGTGAACCCGGACCTGAAGGTGCTATCGGCCAACGGCTATTTCGACGCCGTCACGCCGTTCCACCAGACGGAGCTGACGCTCGCGCAGATGCCGCTCGACCCGACGCTCAAGGCGCAGAACCTGACGATCAAGAACTACCCGTCGGGCCACATGATCTACCTGAACGACGCGTCGCGGACCGCGCTGAAGGGCGATCTCGCCAACTTCTACGACGGCATCCTCGCCAACCGCACTGCGCTGCAGCGCGTGCTGAAGCTGCAGATGCGCACGCAGCAGCTCAAGCAGCAGAAGTTGCAGCAGCAGGGGCAGTAAGCGCTGTGGGCGGCTTGCGCCGCCTGACGTGAGAAAGAGGCACTGCCTTGCTACGTGCTCCAGCACTTCACGTGGCGTGTGTTGAAGGCAGTGCTGGCGTGCTCCAAGATGCCCCGTGAGTCATGGACTTCCGGGGCATCGTCTTGTGGGAACTAGGCGAGTCACCGCGGAAGCCGCCCGCGAGGTGTTGCTGAATCCTCAAAAGGGGGATGAGTGGCCCTCTATTGAGGATTCGCCAGAACATCTCCGTAAAGTGGCGGTCGGGTGACGGGACGGTGTGTTTCGTCAGGAAGAGGAATGGTATCGATGCGCGGCGGCTTCCGCGCCGCTTACGCCAGCACGAGCCGCACGCCGACCGCGACGAGCGTCGAGGCGAGCAGGTTGCGCAGCAGCCGTTCAGGCGCGCGCGCCGACAGCAGGCTGCCGATCACGATGCCGGGCAGCGAACCGAGCAGCAGCGACAGCAGCATCGACCAGTCGACCGAGCCGAGCAGCCAGTGGCCCATGCCCGCGACGAGCGTGAGCGGCACCGCGTGCGCGATGTCGGAGCCGACGATGCGGGTGGTCGCGAGCATCGGATACAGCAGCAGGAGCACGGTCACGCCGATCGCGCCGGCGCCGACCGACGTCATCGACACGAGCACGCCGAGCACGGCGCCTGTCAGCACGGTCGACCACAGCGTGCGCGCGGGGCTCGGCGCGAGCGGGTTGCGTGCGGCGAACGCGGTGAGCTGCGGCCGGAAGATCAGCGCGAGCGACGTGAGCAGCAGCGCGATGCCGAGCACGAGCTGGATCATCCGCGCGGTGCCCGGCGCGTTCATCCCGTGCGTGTGCAGCCACCACAGCGTGACGGCCGCGGCCGGGACGCTGCCCGCCGCGAGCCGGCCCGTGATGCGCCAGTCGATCGAGCCGTTCAGGCCGTGGACGAGCGTGCCGGTAGCCTTGGTCGCGGCCGCGTACAGCAGGTCGGTGCCGACCGCCGTGGCCGGGTGGACGCCGAACAGCAGCACGAGGATCGGCGTCATCAACGAACCACCGCCAACGCCCGTCAGGCCGACGAGGATGCCGACGAACAGGCCGGACAACGAGTACAGCAGATCGATATGGGGAAGCGACATCGGAAGCGGACGGTTATGCGGCGACGGTTATGCGATGTTCGGCGGCGGCGCGTGGCCGCGGCGCGCGCGTCAAAGTCCGCCATTGTCGCAAATGTGGCGCGTCGATGTACGACTGCGTTAAAAATCGGCGGGGGAAGCCCGTGGGGCGGGCATCTGGCCCGAAGTAAAACAGTCGTTTGAGCGGAGCGAGGGGCGTGATGGCTGTTCTCCTCGCGACTGATCCGCCCGAAACGCCCGGTGAAGCGAGAGCGGGTGCCAGGCCCGGCACGCATTAAAAAGGGCGCGACAGTACGCGCCCTGGTTCGAGGGCAGCGGTCGATGCCACCCGCCGCCGGCTAGCGGTCAGTGCATTGCGGAGCCGACGCCTTCGACCGCACCCTGCTGCCGGATGCGCAGCGCGAGGCCGATCAGCGCGGCGACGGCAGCGAATGCCGCGCCGAACGCGAAGGCCGCATGGTAGCCGCCGTTCAGCGCGTCGAGCGGCGCATTCGCCGCCGCGAGCGCGTCGGTGCGGGCGGCCGCGAGGCTCGCGAGCACGGCGAGGCCGAGCGCGCCGCCCATCATGAACGCGGTGTTGACGATCCCCGACGCGAGCCCGGAATCGGCCGGATCGACGTCGCTCATCGCGGCGAGCAGCACCGGATTGAACGCGACGCCCGCGCCGATGCCGAGCAGTGTCATGCCGGGCAGCACGTGCCAGACGAAGCCGCCGTCCACCGGCGCACGCGAGAACAGTGCGAGGCCGCAGGCCGCGATCAGCAGGCCGGCCGCAATCGGGCCGCGGATGCCGAAGCGCATCACGATCCGCGCGGACAGCCCGAGCGAGAACGCGGCCATGATCAGGTTCGCCGGCAGAAACGCGAGGCCGACCTGCAGCGGCCCGTAGCCGAGCACGCGCTGCATGTACAGCGCGGACAGGAAGAACCACGCGAACATCGCGGCCGCCCACAGCACGGCGATCACGTTCGCGAGCGCGACGTTGCGCGACGCAAACAGCGAGAGCGGCATCAGCGGATGTGCGGCGCGCGCCTCGATCGCGATGAACAGCGCGAGCAGCGCGGCGGCCGCGCCGATCAGCGCGACGGTCTGCGTCGACAGCCAGCCGGCTTCGTTGCCGCCGACGATCCCGTAGACGGCCAGCATCAGCGATGCAGTGACGGTGATCGCGCCCGCGACGTCGAGCCGCGCGTTGCCGGCCGGCGCGCGCAGGCGCGGCAGCAGCGCGACGCACATCGCATAGACCGCGATGCCGATCGGCAGGTTGACGAGGAAGATCCAGTGCCACGACAGCGAGCTCGTCAGCAGCCCGCCGAGCAGCACGCCGATGCTGCCGCCGCCCGCGCAGACGAAGCCGTACACGCCCATCGCGCGGGCGCGTTCGCCGGGCTCGGTGAAGAGATTCATGATCAGCGACAGCGCGACGGCCGATACGACCGCGCCGCCGATGCCCTGCACCGCGCGCGCGGCGATCAGCATCGCCTGCGATTGCGCGAGGCCGCACGCGAGCGATGCGAGCGTGAAGACGACGAGGCCGGCGAGGAACATGCGCCGCTGGCCGTACAGGTCGCCGAGCCGTCCGCCGAGCAGCAGGCAGCCGCCGAACGTCAGCAGGTACGCGTTGACGACCCACACGAGGGCCGTCTCGGTGAAATGGAGGTCGGTGCTGATCGACGGCAGTGCAACGTTCACGATCGTGCTGTCGAGCACGATCATCAGCACGCCGAGGCAGAGGACGATCAGCGCGTACCAGCGCTTCTCGCCGTGAATCCCGTGGGTCATGGGCTTGCCGCCTTCTGATAGTTATTTGAAAGGCTGCATTGTAGACCCCCTCGGCGCGGGCTTCCTGCCGGTTTGTGGCAGCAGCGATGCGTAGTCGCGCGTCCGCGCGGGACGCGCGCGATGGATGCGACGGGCGTTACGAGCGCGCCGGCAGTTCGCAGCCATCGGGGCCGCACGCGGCTGCGTCGCCGCCGTCGAGTTCGACGATGCCGTCGCGCCATGCCTGGTCGAGCGCCTGCGCGAACGCGTCGGCCGGTTGCGCGCCCGACACCGCATAGCGGCCGCCGAACACGAACAGCGGCACGCCGCGGCCGCCGATCTGCGCGGCGCGGGCGGCATCGGCCTCGACGTCGGCGCGGTACAGGTCGCTGCGCAGCACGGCTTCGACGGCCGAGCGCTCGAGCCCCGCTTCGACCGCGAATTCGGTCAGCTCGGCGTGATCGAACAGCGAGCCGTGCTCGCAGAAATACGCGCGGTACAGCCGCTCGGTCAGCGCGTGCGCGCGGCCCGTCGCTTCCGCGAGCTTCACGAGCCGGTGGCCGTCGAGCGTATCGCCGACGAGCGTGCCGGGCAGGTCGTAGCGCAGCCCGACGCTCGCGGCCGCATCGGTCACCTGGCGCAGCATCTGGTCGACCTGCGCGGGCGACATCCGGTACTTGCCGGCGAGCATCGCCTCGACCGGCTCGACGGGCTGGCCGGGCATCAGCCGGTACGCGCGCAGCGCGACGTCGACGCGGTCGGCGTGCGCGAACGCGGCGAGCGCCTCGTCGAAGCGGCGCTTGCCGATCCAGCACCACGGGCAGATCAGGTCGGACCAGATTTCGACGGTCAGGGTCGGGCGGGCAGTCGGGGCGGGAGCGGTCGTCATGGGCAATTCCGGGCAGCAAAAAAATGTAACCGGGACTATATCATTTTGTACTTCGACGTTTCGTCCTGGCCGGGCGGCCATGCGGTCATATGAAACGGGCGCCCGGCGTATCACGAAGCATAGACACGGAAGCGGCGTCCCGATAGCGAATGCCGAGGCCCGGCCGTCGCCGCGTGCGGCGGCGAACCGGCCCGAAGGGGAGGCGCTTACGCGTCGCCCTGCGTTTCCTTCAGGTGCTTGAGGTGCTTGTAGACCGTCGCGCGGCCCATCCCGAGCACGTTCGCGACGTAGTTCGCCGCGCTCTTGCCGCGGAACGCGCCCTCCGCGTAAAGCGCTTCGACGAGCTCGCGCCGGTGCTCGCGCGTGAGCCCGTTCAGCCCGACCTGCCGCTCGCGCAGCCAGCCGTGCAGGAACGTGTTGATGCGCTCCTGCCAGTCGTCGCGGAACAGCTCGTCCGGCTGCGCGACGACACCCGCGCCCTTGATGAACAGGTCGAGCGTCGCGCGCACCTCGTCGAACACCGCGATGTTGAAGTTGATGCACATCATCCCGGCCGGGCGGCCTTCGTCGTCGAACAGCACGTTGCTCACGCAGCGCATCCGCCGGCCGTCCCAGTTCAGCTTCTCGTACGGGCCGATCACGCGCTCGCGCGCGGAATGATCGATTTCCTCGAGCGCGGAATCGTCGCCGACCTCGCGCTTCGACAGGTTGTTCGCGAGATACAGCACGGTCTGGTCGTGCAGGTCGTGGATCACGACTTCCGCGTACGGGAAGAACAGTGCGGCGATACCGTCGGCGATCGGCGCATAGCGGGTGAGCAGCAGGTCTTTGACGGGGGATTTCTTCTTGCGCATCGGGTTCGCCATCTCGGGTGGGCGGGGGCCGGGCAGCGCATCGGGCCGGCGTGCCGGCGCACCGTTGGCCGGCATGCCCGTGCGCCCGCGCGCGGCCGCCGCGGCGGTTGCGCCATTGTATCGGCCCCGCGCGCGCGTGCCGCTCATGCGCGTGCCAGATGCGTGTACAGCGCGTGCGCGATCGCGATGTCCTCGAGCCCGAGGCCGATCGAGCGGAAGAACGCATGACGGGCATACGACGGTGCCGGGCAGGTGCCGGCGACGAGCGCGGGCAGGTCGCCGGCGATCCGCGTGGTGTCCCAGCCGTGTTCGGCCGCCGCGATCTGCATCTCGCCGGCGCTCGCGGGCGTCGTGTGCCGGTAGTCGCAGTACACGTCCATGTCGGGCAGCCAGGCGGGCGGGATCTCGTGGGCGCGCGCGACGTTCGTGCTGATCGACGTGACGAGCGCGGGGCGCGTGAGCATCCCGTCGCCGAGCACGGGCGTGCCGGACGACGTGCACAGCATCACGACGTCCGCGTCGCGCACGCAGGCTTCGACGCTCGCCGCGGCGCGCGCACGCGGATCGAGCTGCGCGAGTGCCGCCTGCTGCGCCGCGTCGCCGGCGAGCGACGGCGAGTACACGCGGATCGTCTCCCAGTCGCGCAAGCCCGCCGTGTGCCGCAGGTGCGCGAGGCCGACCGCGCCTGCGCCGACGATCGCGAGATGGCGTGCGGCGCGCGGCGCGAGGCAGTCGACCGCGAGCGCGGTCGTGCCGGCCGTGCGCTCGACGGTCAGCAGGCCGGCGTCGCACCACATCAGCGGCTGGCCCGTGCGCATCGACATCAGCGCGGTCCAGGCGGTGACGATCGGTTTCCCGTCGGGCTTGCCGCCCGTCACGACATACGGCGACAGCTTCGCGCCGAATACCTGCGCGTCGGCGAGCGCGCCGAGATACGTGATGAAGTCGCCGGCCTGGTCGGGAAACAGCGTCAGCGTTTGCGGCGGCTGCACCGCGCGCGCCGCGGCGAGCGACGCGAACATGCTGCGCAGCGTGCCGAGCACGTCGAGCGACGGCAGGGCCGCGCGCACCGCGGCTTCGTCGACGGTCAGCGGCAGGGTCGGGGCGGTTTGCGTCATGGGGACATCTCCGGTCGGGGCCGGACAGGACAGTCTCGATCGACGGTGTCCGGCAATGTTCGTGATGGACGAAAAGTCTAATATAGACAAACGAAGTCGGGAGAATTTTTCTTTTCGAGACGCCGTGCCGTCGCGTGGTTAGGAAAAATTTTAGGTAAATCAAGGGGGTTAGCGATGGGTGTCGAATATTCGATGTCGCGTATCGGGGCACGATTCTCGTATCCCCTATAGTCTATAGTAGACTTTGAGTCTATATTTCGCGTGCAGGACTCGACACGTCGCCGCATGGCGGCCGCCTGCTTCGAATGCCGACCCGGCGCCCGGCCCGGGGCGTCGTGCACCGATCTTCATCGCCTCAATCCGGAACGGAAGGACCGTCATGAACTGGAAGCTCTCCCTTTGCGCCGCTGCGGCGCTTGCCTGCGCGGCCGTCACGGCCCATGCGGAACAGACCACGTTGCGCTTCGGCATCGAAGCCGCCTATCCGCCGTTCGAGAGCAAGACGCCGGCCGGCCAGCTGCAGGGCTTCGACGTCGACATCGGCAACGCGGTGTGCGCGAAGCTGAACATGAAATGCGTGTGGGTCGAGAATGCGTTCGACGGCCTGATCCCGGCGCTGCAGGCGCGCAAGTTCGACGTGATCAACTCGGCGATGAACATCACGTCGAAGCGCCGGCAGAGCATCGACTTCACGCCGGCGATCTACGTGGTGCCGATCGTGATGATCGCGAAGCACGGTTCGCCGTTGCGGCCCGACGTCGCGAGCCTGCGCGGCAAGCACGTCGGCGTGCTGCAGGGCTCGTCGCAGGAGGATTTCCTGAAGGCGCACTGGGCCAACGCGGGCGTGGCCGTCGTGTCGTGCCAGGATCAGGACCAGATTTATGCCGACCTCGTCGCGGGGCGTCTCGACGCGGCCGTGCAGGAAGCGCAGACCGCGCAGGACGGTTTCCTCGACAAGCCGGCCGGGCGCGACTACCAGATCGTCGGCGAGCCGCTGAAGGATCCGGCGACGCTCGGTGAAGGCACGGGCTTCGGGATGCGCAAGAACGACAAGGCGCTGCAGGCGAAGGTCGTCGGCGCGCTCGACGCGCTGAAGAAGGACGGCACGCTCAGCGCGCTGTCGCAGAAGTACTTCAAGCGCGACATCGTCTCGAAGTAATCGCAATCACCGCCGTGCGCCGGCCGCCGCGCCGGCGCGTGTCGCATCGAATCTCGACGCAGTACGGGGAACCATGGATTTCGACGTCATCGTTCTGGGGGCCGGCATCGTCGGCGTGTCGTCGGCGCTGCATCTGCAGGATCGCGGGCTGCGCGTCGCGCTCGTCGACCGGCGCGCGCCCGGCGAGGAAACGAGCCACGGCAATGCGGGGCTGATCGAGCGCTCGTCGGTCGTGCCGTATGCGTTTCCGCGCCGGCTCGGCACGCTGCTGCGCTATGCGCGCAACCGCTCGGTCGATCTCTACTGGGACTACCGCGCGCTGCCCGCATATGCGGGCTGGCTCGCGCGCTTCTGGCGCGAATCGTCGCCGCAGCGGCTCGCGGCCGCCGCGCGCGACCTGTTGCCGCTCGTCGCGGCGAGCGTCGTGGAGCACGACGCGCTGCTCGCGCGCACCGATGCGCAGCCGCTCGTGCACGACGGCGGGTGGATCGAGGCGTTCCGTTCGCCCGCGCTGTTCGATGCGGAAACGCGCGCGCAGCAGCGCGTGGCCGACGCGCACGGGCTGCGGATGACCGTGCTCGACGCGGGTGCGTTGCGGGCGCGCGAGCCCGGTATCGGCGACGCGTTCTGCGGCGCGTTCCACTGGCAGGACCCGAAGACCGTGTCGAGCCCGGGCGGGCTGACCAAGGCCTACGCGCGGCTGTTCGAGCGCGACGGCGGCACGTTCGCGCTCGGCGATGCCAGGACGCTCGTGCAGGTGGATGACGGCTGGCAGGTCGGTACCGAGCACGGGCCGATTTCGGCGCGCTCGGCCGTGGTGGCGCTCGGGCCGTGGTCCGATCACGTCTTCGAGCCGCTCGGCTACCGGATTCCGCTGCGCGCGAAGCGCGGCTATCACATGCACTACCGGCCGACGCGCGCGCCGCTGAACGTGCCCGTGTGCGATACCGAGGCAGGTTTCGTCGTCGCGCCGATGGAAGGCGGCCGCCTGCGGCTCACCACCGGCGTCGAGATCGCGCTGCGCGGCGCACCGCCGACCGGCGTGCAGCTCGCGCGCGCCGAGCCGCTGGCGCGCGACGCGTTCGGCATCGGCGAGCGGCTCGATCCCGAGCCGTGGCTCGGGATGCGGCCGTGCACGCCCGACATGCGCCCGGTGATCGGGCCCGCGCCGCGCCATCGCCACCTGTGGTTCGCGTTCGGCCATTGCCATCACGGGCTCACGCTCGGCCCCGCAAGCGGACGCCTGCTCGCCGAAATGATGACGGGCGCGCCGACCTATATCGATCCCCATCCGTACCGGCCCGCGCGCTTCGGCTGATCCGGCGGCGCGCGCTGCGTCGCGCGCGCCGGTCTTCACAATGTTTCAGTCTGCTATCCGAATTATCGGAAATCACGCAATCGGAAATGATCTGCGTAATCGGCAAGAAAGATAATCGCGAAATAAAGAAAATCAGCAAATCGGCGATTTATCAATGCATTTTCATATTGATGAAATGCGTAACGGCCAACTGCTCGTGATGATGTGGCACGTCGTTGCGGCGGACGTTCCGGTGTTACGTGGAATGTACCGGAACACGTTACCACGGGGCTCGCAAACGTTACGTTACATCCGCGTTCCGCCGGCCTTTTTCGTCAGATGATTGCGGCGCCAGGGCCGTGTATTTCGTCTGAAATCGATTAAAAAAGCGTTATTGCCCGTCAATAGACAGACGAATCAATCCTGTTTTTCGAATTGGCACACTTCGTGCAATCCGTCCCCATGCTTTATCAACGTTGTGCCAACCGAGATGGGGAAAATAAAGATGGGACACAATTTGAAATTGACGGGTGTAGCGCTGTCGGTCGCGACGGTGTTCGGGGTACTGGCTTCGGGTTCCGCGATGGCGGGGGCCCTTGATGCGCTGCCGATTCCGCAAGTGATCGTCAACCCGCCGACGAACAGCGTGTCGGTCGGGTTGGTCGCGACGGGGACGTCGCCGCTGGGCTCGGTCACCGTGGCGGCAGGCGGGGCAGGCGCGATCCAGACGTCGCTGGGCGATCCCGGCCAGGTACTGTCGGGCGCCGTGGGGGCGGTGACGGGCGCACTCGGCGGTGGCGGCGGCACGGTGCAGCCGCTCGCGCCGGTCCAGGGTGTGCTGAATCAGGTGACGGGTGCGCTGAGCGGCGGCAACCCGGCAGGTGCGTTGACCGGTGCGCTGAATACGGCGACGGGGACGCTGAGCAATGCGGTTGGCACGGTAACGGGGGCACTGGGTAATGTCGGCGGTGGGGCGAACCCGCTGGCGCCGGTTCAAGGCGTCGTCAATCAAGTGACGGGTGCGCTCGGTGGCGGCAACCCGGCAGGTGCATTGACCGGTGCCGTCGGCACGGTGACGGGTGCACTGGGCGGTATCGGCGGCGGCTCGAACCCGCTGGCGCCGGTGCAAGGCGTCGTCAATCAAGTGACGGGTGCGCTGGGTAGCGGCAACCCGGCAGGTACATTGACCGGCGCTCTCGGCACGGTGACGGGTGCATTGGGCGGTATCGGCGGTGGTTCGAACCCGCTGGCGCCGGTTCAAGGCGTCGTCAATCAAGTGACGGGTGCGCTCGGTGGCGGCGACCCGGCAGGCGCACTGACCGGCGCCCTCGGCACGGTCACCGGCGCACTGGGCGGTATCGGCGGCGGCTCGAACCCGCTGGCGCCGATACAAGGCGTCGTCAATCAAGTGACGGGCGCGCTCGGTGGCGGCAACCCGGCAGGTGCACTGACGGGCGCTCTCGGCACGGTAACTGGCGCACTGGGCGGTATCGGTGGCGGCTCGAACCCGCTGGCGCCGGTTCAAGGTGTCGTCAATCAAGTGACGGGTGCGCTCGGTGGCGGCAACCCGGCAGGTGCATTGACTGGCGCACTCGGTACGGTGACGGGCGCACTGGGTGGCATCGCCGGTGGCGCGGACCCGCTGGCGCCGGTGCAAGGCGTCGTCAATCAAGTAACGGGTGCGCTCGGTGGCGGCAACCCGGCTGGCGCGTTGACCGGGGCACTTGGTACGGTGACGGGTGCACTGGGCGGTATCGGCGGTGGTTCGAACCCGCTGGCGCCGGTGCAAGGTGTCGTCAATCAAGTGACGGGCGCACTCGGCAGCGGCAACCCGGCCGGTGCACTGACCGGTGCCCTCGGCACGGTGACGGGCGCACTGGGCGGCATCGGTGGCGGCTCAAACCCGCTGGCACCGGTACAAGGCGTCGTGAACCAAGTGACGGGCGCACTCGGCAGCGGCAATCCGGCCGGCGCACTGACCGGTGCCCTCGGCACGGTGACGGGCGCACTGGGCGGTATCGGCGGCGGTTCGAACCCGCTGGCGCCGGTGCAAGGTGTCGTCAATCAAGTCACGGGCGCACTCGGCAGCGGCAATCCGGCCGGCGCACTGACCGGTGCCCTCGGCACGGTGACGGGCGCACTGGGCGGTATCGGCGGCGGTTCGAACCCGCTAGCGCCGGTGCAAGGTGTCGTCAATCAAGTCACGGGCGCACTCGGCAGCGGCAATCCGGCAGGCGCACTGACCGGCGCACTCGGCACGGTGACGGGCGCACTGGGCGGTATCGGTGGCGGCTCGAACCCGCTGGCGCCGATCCAGAGCGTCGTCGACCAGGTCACGGGTACGCTCGGCAGCGGCAACCCGGCCGGCGCACTGAGCAACGCGGTCAACACGATCACGGGCACGCTCGGCAACGTCGGTGGCACGGGAAGCCCGCTGGCGCCGGTGCAGGGCGTCGTCACGCAGCTCGCCGGCACGCTTGGCGGCGCGGGGAGCCCGCTGGCGCCGGTGCAAGGCGTCGTGAACCAGGTCGTCGGCACGCTGTCCGGCGCCGGTGGCGGTAGCCCGATCACGCCGATCACGAACCTCGTCAACGGCCTGCAGAACGCGCTGCCGACGGGCGGCAACGCAGCCGGCGCGCTGACCGGCGCACTGGGCTCGGTGACGGGCGCACTCGGCAACCTCGGCGGCTCGAACCCGCTGGCGCCGGTGCAGGGCGTCGTGAACCAGGTGGTCGGCACGCTCGGCAACAGCAACGCGGTCGGCACGGCCACGAATGCCCTGGGTAACGCGGTCGGCTCCGTCGTGGGCGCACTCGGCAACCTCGGCGGCTCGAACCCGCTGGCGCCGGTACAGGGCGTCGTGAACCAGGTGGTCGGCACGCTCGGCAACCTCGGCGGCTCGAACCCGCTGGCGCCGGTGCAAGGCGTCGTCAACCAGGTCGTCGGCACGCTGTCGGGCGCGGCGGGCAGCAACCCGATCGCACCGATCACGAACCTCGTGAGCGGCCTGACGGGCGGCAGCAACCCGGCCGGCGCACTGACCGGTGCGCTCGGTTCGGTGACGGGCGCACTCGCGAACGGTCCGGCGGCCCTCGGGCAGGCGGCCGGCGCGCTGTCGGGCGCGGCCGGTTCGACGGCGGCGGCGGGCGGCAGCCTGCTCGGCTCGGGCGCGAACGCGGCCGGCGGCACGGCGGGCGCAGTCGGCTCGCTGCTGACGACGGGCGCCAACGCGACGGCGACGGTCGTCAACGCAGTCGGTACGACGGTGGGCACGGCGCTCGGCTCCGCGCCGGGCCTGTCGGTCACGCCGCATTCGGGCAACAGCGCGCCGGGCAACCCGCTCGCGCCGGTGTCGTCGCTGCTCCAGTCGCTGACGGGTGCACTGCCGAAGTAACCGGCCGCGCTCGCACGGCGGAGCCGGATCGGCCGCCGTGCGCAACGGGCCGCACAACGCGGCATGGCAGCGATGTCATGCCGCGTTGTCTTTTGGTGTCCCTTTTTTCCTGCGTCGCACGAATGGCTGCCGCCGCCGCCAACGACGCTCGCCGGCCGGCGTGGAATAACCGGTCGCCTCCATCCGTTTACCTACCGAATCCCGGCAGCGCCGGCCGGCGGGATAATGGTCGTGACGAAGCCGATCGTCCCGGCCGGTGCCGCCGTGTCGCGATGCCGTGTCAAGGAGAAAGGGCATGAAACGGATACTCGTCGCCGCCGCGCTGACGGCGTCAATCGTGCGGCCGGCCGCCGCGGAACCACCACGAGCCGGCGATGGAAAGCTCGTCGACGAAGATCGCATGACGCTGTACGTGTTCGATCGCGATGCGCCCGGCAAGAGCGCGTGCGACAGCGCGTGCGCGGCCAACTGGCCGCCTGCGCGCGCCGACGCGTACGACAAGCCAGTGGGTGCGCTGAGTCTCGTCGCGCGTGACGACGGCAGCAAGCAATGGGCGTACCGCGGGCGCCCGCTGTATCGCTGGAAGCTCGATCACAAGCCCGGCGACACGGGCGGCGACGGGGTCGGCGGCATGTGGCACGTCGCGCGTCCGTGACGACGGGCGGTGGGGCGGTGCGCGAGGCATCCTGATGAGCTACGAATCGGATCTGCTGGTGTGGTTGCCGCATCTCACGCGTTATGCGCGCGCGCTGACGGGTGACCGGGCCTGGGCGGACGATCTCGTGCAGGACACCCTCGAGCGGGCGCTGAACCGCCCGCCGCGCGACGGCGGCAACCTGCGCGCGTGGCTGCTGACGCTGCTGCGGCACCGCTTCATCGACCAGTTGCGCGCACGGCACGAGATCGCGGTCGACGATGCGACGGCGCCGTGGCAGACGATGGCCGCACCGGCCGGCGAAATCGGCGGGCTGGTGCTGCGCGACGTGCAGCGCGCGCTGTATCGGCTGCCGGTCGAACAGCGCGAGGTGCTGCTGCTGGTCGCGCTCGAGGAATTGAGCTATCGCGATGCCGCAGCGGTGCTCGGCGTCCCGGTGGGCACGGTGATGTCGCGGCTTGCACGGGCGCGCGGGCAGATGCGCGCGCTGTTGTCCGACGAGCCGCCGGCGCACGGCACGGCGGCATTACGGGTGATCGGGAAGACATGATGGACGATCCGCACAAGCCTTCGAACGAGCGGGACGACGATGCGTCGGCGCAACTGCTGTCCGCGTTGCTGGACGGCGAGCTGTCCGGGCACGAGCGTCGCGAGGTGCTCGAGCGCGTGCTGGCCGATCCGCAGGAGGCCGAACGATTCGCGCATTACCGGGCGCAGCGCGACGCGCTGCAGGCGCTGTTCCCGCTGCCGGCCGCCGCGCCCGCGCTGTTCGTGCAACGCCGTGCGCCGCGCCGGCGCGGGATCGCCTATGCATTCGCTGCGCTCGCGGCCGGGCTGCTGATCGGTGTCGCGCTGCATGCGGGCTGGGTGGCATTCGGCGGTGAGCCGGCGTTCGCCGCACGCGCGGATGCCGCCTATGCGACGTACGTGGCCGACCACGACCATCCGGTCGAGGTCGGTGCGGGCGATCCTGACCATCTCGTCGCGTGGCTGTCCGCGCGTCTCGGGCGTCCCGTGCGTGCGCCGTCGCTCGACGAATACGGTTACCGGTTGCTCGGCGGCCGGCTGCTCCCCGGCGAAGCGGGGCCGGCCGCGCAACTCATGTACCAGCGCGCGGACGGCGCGCGCGTGACGCTGTACATGACGGCCTACGACACACGGCGCCTCGCGCCGCAGGCGATGTCGGCCGGTGGCCGCTACACGTATTTCTGGTCGGATCGCGGGATGGGCTACGCATTGTCCGGCCAGGGCGACGAACGGCGCCTGCGCGAACTCGCGATCGACGCGTGCGGCGCGCTAGGCGGCCCGACCGACGCGTGGAAGGGGTGACGCGCGCGCCGCCGCCGGCAGGGAGCAGGTGATGAAGACGACGATGACGAAGCGGCGCGTGCCGATGCTGGTACTCGCGGCGCTCGCCGTGGGCACGGCGCTTGCGCAGGCGGACGGCGACGCGCCGCTGCGCGTGCCCGTCGACGCCGACGGCGTGCAACGGGTGGCGATCGTCGGCGGCAGCTATTTCTTCCGACCGAACCACGTGATCGTGCGGGCGCACGTGCCGGTCGAGCTGACCGTGGCGGCCGAGCCCGGCCTGGTGCCGCACAGCTTCGAAATCGATGCGCCGCAGGCCGGCATCGCGGTGCGCGCCGAGCTCGGCACGACGCCGAAGACGTTTCGCTTCACGCCGGCGCAGCCGGGCCGGTTCGCCTACTATTGCACGCATCGGCTGCTGTTTTTCAGGAGCCATCGCGAGCGCGGGATGGAAGGCGTGCTCGATGTCGAGGCGGCGCCGTGATCGCCGCGTTGCTGGCCGCGAGCCTGATAGGAGCGAGCATGACCGCCGATCCCGTGACCGTCGCGCAGGCGCATTTCGACCACGTCCGCTCGTACCGCGCGACGATCCGCTCGTCCGCCCGCAGCGGCGAGCGCACCGAAATCCATTACGCGTACCTGAAACCGGGCTTCGTCCGGATGGATTTCGTGTCGCCGCATCACGGCGCGGTGCTCGCGTACGATCCCGACGACGGCAAGGTGCGGCTGCGTCCGTTCGGCGTGCATGCGCCGCCCGCGCTGACGCTGTCGCCGTCCAATCCGCTCGTGCGCGACCGCAGCGGCCACCGGGTCGACCGGTCGGACGTCGGCGAACTGCTGCGCAACGTCCATGCGCTGCAGGAAGGCGGCGCGACGGTGACCGAAGGCGAGGAGGCCGTCGGCGGCCGGACCGCGCTGCGCGTGTCGGTCACGGGCGCGCCCGCGCATGTGGTCGACGGCGTGCATCGCTACCGGCTGTGGCTCGATACCGAGGACGGCTTTCCGCTGAAGGTCGTCAGCTTCGCGGACGATGACGACGTGCCGCTCGAAACCGTGACGCTCGACGATATCGAAATCGATGTCGCGTTTCCCGAACGCTTCTTCGCGCCCTGAGCGGTGCGCTGACTCATGCCCGTGACGGGCATGCCGGAGGCTGCATGGCGGAATACCGGTTCTCGACGACCTGGCGCGTGGACGCGCCGCTCGCGGCGGTGTGGGACGCGATCTACCAGGTCGACCGCTGGCCCGTCTGGTGGAAGGGTGCCGTGCGCACCGTCGAGATCGAACCGGGCGACGCGCGCGGCGTCGGCGCGCTGCACCGTTACACATGGAAGGGAGCGCTGCCGTACCGGCTGACCTTCGACATGCGCGTGCGGCGCGTCGAGCCGCCGCATGTGCTCGAAGGCCGCGCGAGCGGCGCGATCGAAGGCGACGGATGCTGGTCGTTCGTCGCCGACGGCGCACGTACGATCGTGCGCTACGACTGGCACATCCGCACGCACGTGCGCTGGATGAACCGGCTGGAGCCGCTCGGTCGCCCGCTGTTCCGCTGGAATCACGACGTCGTGATGCGCGAAGGCGCAAAGGGGCTCGCGCGGCTGCTGGGCGCGACGGTCGAGACGGAGGGCCGGATCTTCCGCCCGTTGTCGGAGGCGGGCTGCGCCGATGCCTGAACGCGGGCGAGCGCGACTGAACGCGACTGAACGCGAGTAAGTGCGAGTAAGTGCGAGTAAGCGCGCGCCGCGACGGCCCGCGCCGCTCAGCGCGCGTACGCCATCACCGCGCCATCCACCACCAATGCGACACGTTCGCCGACGGCCGGACACCGGTGTCCCGGCACGCGTGCGCGCACGCGCACGTCGCCATCGGCATCGAGGCGCACGAGCACGTCGGCGTCCTGGCCCGCGAATTGCACGGCTTCGACACGCGCCGTATGGCCGCGCGCCGCGTCGCCGTGCGTGACCGGCACGATGCCGATCTGCTCGGGACGCAGCATCGCATCGGCCGGCCCGTCGGGCAGCGGCGCGACGAGCGGCAGGTCGCCGAGCGCGCAGGCGATGCGCATGTTGTGCACGCGGCCGGCGAGCAGCACCGCCTGCCCGACGAACGACGCGACGTCGCGCGTGACGGGCTGCCGGTACAGCGTCTGCGGCGCGGCCGTCTGCACGAGCCGGCCGTGCCACATCACTGCCACTTCGTCGCCGAGCGTCATCGCCTCGGGCTGGTCGTGCGTGACGAGCACCGAGGTCGCGCCTGCCGCGGCGAGCGCATCGGCGACCGCGCTGCGCGTTTCGTGGCGCAGCGACGTGTCGAGCGCGGAGAACGGTTCGTCGAGGATCACGAGCGACGGCTCGGGCGCGAGCGCACGAGCGAGCGCGACGCGCTGCTGCTGTCCGCCGGACAGTTGCTGCGGCGCACGGCTCGCATACGACGCGGGCAGCCCGACCATCTCGAGCAGTTCGTCGACGCGATGATGGCGCCGCCGCGCCGCGCGCGGCAGCCCGAACGCGATGTTGTCGGCCACCGACAGATGCGGAAACAGCGCGCCTTCCTGCGGCACGTAGCCGATCCGGCGCTGTTCGGGCGGCACGTGCACGTCGGGCGCGGCCACGCGGCGCCCGTCGATTTCGACGGTGCCGCGCTCGGCGCGCTCGAAGCCGCACAGCACGCGCAGCAGGGTGGTCTTGCCGCTGCCGGACGGGCCGAGCAGCGCGAGGCGCGAGCCGCGCCGCACCGTGAGGTCGATGTCGTGCAGGACGGTATGCGCTCCGAACGATTTCGACAGGCCGTGGATGCGTAGTTCGCTCATGGGCGGTTCCGGGGAAAAGGGCGGCGCTCAGTCACGCACCGACGCGCGGCCGAGCAGCAGGAACAGCAGTCCCGACGCGCCGAGCGACAGCGCGACGAGCAGCGCCGCGTAGGGCGCCGCGGCGGCGAACGCAAGCGTCGCCGTATCGCTCCACACCTGCGTCGCGAGCGTGCGGGTGCCGATCGGCGACAGCAGCAGCGTCGCGTTGAGTTCCGTCACGACCGAGATGAACACCATCGTCGCGGCCGCGCCGAGGCCGGGCGCCGCGAGCGGCAGCACCACGCGCGTGAGCGTCGCGCGCCAGCCGAGGCCGAGCGAGCGGGCGGTTTCCTCGAGCCGGACCTGCACGTGCGACAGCGCGGCGCGCACGCTGACGACCGCGAGCGGCAGGAACAGGATCGCGTATGCGCCGACGAGCGCCGGTGCGCTCTGGTAGAGCGGCTGCAGCAGCCGCACCGTGATCGACACGATCGCCAGCGCGACGACGATGCCCGGCACGCCCTGCACGGTCATCGCGGTGCGCTCGAGGAGCGTCGCGACGCGGCCGGGATAGCGAACCAGCAGGAACGCGAGCGGCAGCGCGAGCAGCGTCGTGACGGCTGCCGCCATCAGGCCGTAGCCGGACGACGCGAGCGTGGCCTGCCACAGCAGTTCGGGCGACACGTCGGCCGGCGTGACGGCGGCCGCGCCCTGTTGCGTGAGCCAGTAGCCGATCATCGCGAGCGGGACGCCGAGCGTCGCCGCTGCGAGCGCGGCGAACGCGACGGTGACGGGGCCGCGCAGACGGCCGAGCGGATAACGCATCGCGACGCGGCGCGCGGCACGGTGCGTATGGCCATAGCGCGCATGGCCGCGTGCGCGTGCCTCGATCGCGAGGCACAGCAGGCACAGCGCGATCAGCACGCAGCCGAGCAGCGATGCGCCGCCGCCGTCGAATGCGGTGCGGTATTCCGCATAGATCTCGGTGGTGAAGGTGCGAAAGCGCAGCAACTGGAATGCGCCGAACTCGGACAGCACGCCGAGCGCGACGAGCAGCATCCCGCCGCACAGCGCGGGGCGCAGCTGCGGCAGCACGACGCGCAAGAAGGTATGCCACGGCGAGCAGCCGAGCGTGCGCGCGCTTTCCTCCAGCGCGGGGTCGAGCTCGCGCAGCGCGGCGGCCACCGGCAGGTAGACGAGCGGGAAGTATGCGGAAGTCAGCACGATCAGCGCGCCGAGGAAATCCTGCAGGTCGAGGCTCAGCGACACCCACGCATAGCTCGTGATGAACGGCGGCACCGCGAGCGGCGCGGCCGCGAGCGCGGTCCACAGCGGCCGGGCGGGCAGGTCGGTGCGCTCGATGAACCATGCGAGCGCCGTGCCGAGCAGCGTGCACGCGAGGGTCGCGGCGAGCGTGATCGACAGCGTGTTGACCAGCAGTTCGCCGACGAGCGGGCGCCACAGCAGCTCGATCGCATCGTCGACGCCGAAGGTGGCCGCGCGGTACAGCGTGAAGCCGAGCGGCAGCAGGATCGCAAGCGGCCCGCACGCGGCCGCGGCGACGAGCGCGCGTGGCGGGCGGCGCCGTGTCGCGGTGGGCGCGCCGTCGCGTGCGCTGCGTGCCGTGCGGGACACGGCGTCGCTCATGGTCAGAGCAGACCGGCCTGGCGCAGCAGCTTGCCGGCCTGGCTGTCGTCGCCGAGCTGTTCGAACGTCAGCGCCGGCGGGCTCAGTTCGTTGAACGGCTTCAGGATCGGGTCGGGCGCGACGCCCGGATGCAGCGGATACTCGAAGCTGATGTGGCCGCCGGCCATCAGTTTCTGCGCGCGCTCGCTGACGAGATACGCGACGAACTTCTGCGCTTCCGGCTGGTGCTTCGACGCCTTCAGCACCGCGGCGCCGGACACGTTGACGGCTCCGCCGACGTCACCCTTGCCGAAGTGGTAGATCGCGCTGCGGGTCGACTTGTCGCCGAGTTCGGCGTGCAGGCGGTCCCAGTAGTAGTTGTTGACGATGCCGGTCAGCACGCCGCCGCGGTTGACGGCCGCCGTCACGCCTTCGTCGTCGTCGAAGATCTGCGCGTTGGCCTTCAGGCCCTTCAGCCATTGCAGCGTCGCGGCTTCGCCGTGCAGCGCGAGCACCGCGCTCACGAGCGGCAGGAAGTCCGCGTCGCTCGGCGCGACGCCGACCTTGCCCTTCCATTCCGGCTTCGCGAGATCGAGCAGCGAAGCGGGCAGCTGCTGCGGCTGGATTTTCGCGGTGTTGTAGACGAGCACGTTCTCGCGCGCGAGCACGCCGACCCAGTTGCCGTCCGCCGGGTTGAAGCGCGCGGGCACCGACTGCAGCGTGGCGGCGTCGGTCTTCGCGAACAGGCCCTTGCGGTCGAGCAGCACGAGCTCCGGCGAGTTCTCGGTGAAGTACACGTCGGCCGGCGTGCGGTCGCCTTCCGCGACGAGCTGCGCGGCGAGCGCCGGGCCTTCGCCCGAGCGCACCTTCACGGTGATTCCGCTCTGCGCTTCGAAGTCCTTGACGAGCTGGTTGACGACCTGCTCGTGCTGCGCGTTGTACAGCGTGAGCGTCGCGGCATGCGCACGCGCCGCGTGCAGCGCGCCGGTCAGCATCAGCGCGGCGGCCGCCGCGGAAATCAGGTGCCGCAGCGGGCGGCTAACGGGTGAAGTGTTCATGTGGTTTTCAGCAGGTTGCACCCGGCCGGGCCGGGAAGGTGTGCGTTGCCTTGCGTTGTGCGTCGTCATGCCTCGAACAGCGCGGCGCCGATGTACGAACCCGGTTGCGCGCCCGGCGGGCACGCGAAGATCGCGCTGCCGACGTGCGTGGTGAACTGGTTCATGATGTCCAGCTTCGCGAGCTTCTCGTTGATCGGAATGAAGCCCTTGCGCGGGTCGCGCTGGTGCGCGACGAACATCAGCCCCGCGTCGTACTCGGTCTGCTGGCGCCACGGCGGCCAGCGCTCGATGTAGAAGTTCGTGCTGTCGTTGTACGAGTACGCGCGTCGCAGGATCTGCGCGCCGTTGTTCAACTGCGGCGACGCGAGACGCGCGTGCGCGTTGTCGGGGATCACCGGGTTGCCGTCCTTGTCGGCCGCGTCGAGATCGAGCGCCTCGAACTCGTGCTTCTGGCCGAGCGGCGCCCCACTGTACTTGTGACGGCCGACCACCTGCTCCTGGAAGCCGAGCTCCGTGTTGTCCCAGTGCTCGAGCGTGATGCGGATCCGGCGCACGACCGTGTAGGTGCCGCCGTTCATCCATGCCGGGCCTTCGCTGCCGGCCCACACGAATTCGTTCATCGCGGCCGGATCGGACATCGGCGGATTCATCGTGCCGTCCTTGAAGCCCATCAGGTTGCGCGGCGTTTCGCCGGGCTTGCCCGACGTGAAGCCGGCCTGGCCCCAGCGCATCTGCGCCGCTTTCGCGCCGAGGCGCACGAGCTGGCGCACTGCGTGGAACGCGACCTGCGCGTCGTCCGCGCACGCCTGAATGAACAGGTCGCCGCCAGTCTTTTCCGGCAGCAACTGGTCGCCGTTGAAACGCGGCAGGTCGACCAGCGCGGCGGGGCGATGCTTGGCGAGGCCATAGCGGTCCTTGCCGGCGAGCGCGAACATGCCGGGGCCGAAGCCGAACGTGATCGTCAGGCGTGCGGGGCCGAGGCCGAGCGCGTCGCCCCCGTCCGCCGGCGCGACTTCGTCGCTGCCCGTCGTGGCGAGCGGTTGCGCGGTATCGCCGCGCGCCATCCGCGCGGCGGCGTCGGTCCAGGTTTTCAGCAGCGCGATGACATCCGCGCGCTGGGCTGTCGTCAGGTCGAGCGCCGCGAAATACGCGTGGCGCTGCTGCGGCGTCGTGATGCCGCTCTGGTGCTTGCCGTAGAACGGCTCGACGCCGTCATGCGCGGAAGCGGGCGTGGGTGCGGGCGCGGCTGCCGGCGCATCCGCGGCCTGCGCGGCCGGGATCGACGCCGCCGCGAGGCCGGCGGCCACCGCGGCGCCGCCCGCCTTCAGGAAGCCGCGCCGTGCGGGGCGCGGTGGCTGGTTGGAATCGTCTGCCATGATGGGTTCCGTTACTTCGCGAGCAACAGCGTGTTGACGTCGTCCGCGACGTAGTAGAAACCGTCGCCTTCGGGCGTCATCGCGATGCCGAACAGGTTGCCGTTGCCGGGAGGCGTCTGCGCCTTGTCGGTATTGATCCAGCGCGCGTAGATCTGCTTGCCGGCAACCGGGTCGATCTCGACGACCTGGCCGTTCTGCGCGTTGGTCGCGAGCAGGTGGCCGTTCGGCGCGGTGGCAAGCGCGAGCGGGCGGCGCAGGAAGCCGTCGGCGGTGACCTGGCGGCCGACGCCCGCGCTGGTGTCGCGCGTGAGCGGATCGTCGATTTCGACGATGCGGTTGCCGATCGCGTCCGACACGTACAGCTTCTTCTGGTCGCCCGACAGCGCGAGGCCGGTCGGGCCGACCAGGAACACGCCCTTGTCGGCCTGCGCGCCGAGGCCGCTCGCGACGACCGTTTCCTGCTTGATCACCGGCGGCTTGCCGGCCGGCACGTCGAGGTCGAGACGCAGTACCGTCGCCTGCTTGTAGACGGGCGGATTGCCGTCCGCGCCGCCGACGCCGAAGCCGGCCATGCTGACGAACAGCGTCGCGCTGTCGCCGCGGTCGACGACGGCCATGTTGCCCCACGGGTCGTTGATGTTCGGGGTCGACCACGTCGACGCGATCTTGCCTTGCGGATCGAGCACGATCAGGCAGCCGGCGCCCTTGGTGTTGGTCGTGCCGTCGTTGCTCGGCGTGCTGCCGACGATCACCCAGCCGGATTTCAGCATCGTCATCGCCGTCGACAGGCCGACACCGCCGGGGCAGGCCTTCAGGTCGCGCGGGATCGACGCGAACAGGCTCAGCTGCTTCGTCGACGGGCGGTAGTTGACGATCGTGCTGCCGGTGCCCTGCAGGTTCGCCGCGTTGTTGAAGTTGTCGACGAGCACGTCGCCCGCCTGGATCGTGCCGGCCGACACCGGCGCGACCGCGATCGCGTACGGGTTCTGGTCGCCGTTGTCCGGCACCGTGTTGACGAGCGTGGTGTGGCGATGCACGGTCTCGAGGAAACCTTGCGGCTCGGCGAGTGCGCCGGCGGCGGCCGTCAGCGCGGCGGCGGCCAGCGCGCCCGTCGCGAGGCGGCGAAGCGGGGCGGATCGAATCATGTGAATCTCCTGGGGAGCGCGCCGTCCGGGCGGCGCGCGAAAATGGGCAGCGTGGGCGCGTCGCTCAGAACGTGATCGTCGTCCGTGCGCCGAGCACGAACGTGTTGCGCAGCGGCTGGGTCGCGTCGCTCGGGTTCTGGCCGGCGCCGGCATTGAACGTGTACTGCGCGTCGGCCTGGACGATCCACCACGGGTTGACCTGGTACTGGTAAGTCGCCTCGAGCGTCGTCTCGCGGGTGCGCACGCCGTACGGGCCGGTCGCGAACGCTCGCGCGGTCTGGTCGAGGTCGGTCACGTGGTTGCCCACCTGGATGTACGTGACGCCGAGGCCGACGCTGTCGTTGTCGCGGCCGGCGAACGGCGCCTTCAGCACGATCCCCGCGTTGGCGGAGAAGCTCACCAGGTTGCGGTCGCCCGGCGCGCCCATCACGCGCGCAAACACGCCGAGGCTGCGCGGGCCGGTCGGGTCGGGGCGCCAGATCATCTGGTCGGCCACCGCGTAGAAGCTGTAGTTCCCATGACGCTGCTGCGCGTCGCCGTTCGACGCGGGATCTGCGAGCGACAGCCCGTCGCTGCCGACGTTCTGGTCCGCGAAGCGGCCGTTGTGATACCAGACGCCGATCTTGTAGGTGCCCGGCAGCCCGTTCGAGCGGCCGGTATCCATTTCGCCGTCGGACGGCTGGTTCAGCGCGTACTGCAGTTCGCCGATATAGAGCGCGCCGTTGTGCAGGTTGAAGTTGGTGCCGCTGAGGTTGTTCGGGTTGTTGCCGAGCGGATCGCCGTCGAACACGCCCGCGAGCGCGGTGAGTTTCGGCGTGATCTGCGCGCGTACGCGCACGCCGAGGCCCGCGAGCGGATACGCGGGGCCGCCGTTCGGCAGGTCGTAGGACGGCAGCGCGGGCCAGCCGAACATCGTGTTGACGAACGTGTTCGCATACGTGCTGACCATGAATTCCTGGTCCAGGCTCTGCTGGCCGATCTTCATGTCGACGCGCTTGTCGAGGAACGACTGCTGGTACCACAGCTCCCACAGGCGCGTCGTGCCCTGCGCCTCGATGCCGCTCGCGGTGTTGAGCGTGCCGAGGTTGCGCGCACTCAGGTTGGTGCCGTGGATCTGCAGCGCGCTGACGTTGAATGTCCCGCCCGGCAGGCCGATTGCCTTCTGCGTGTCGACCGTCAGGGTGGCCGTCGTCAAGCCGTCGTACGCGCCGCCGCGGTTCAGGCCGCCGCGCAGGTTCGCGAGGTATTCGCTGGTTTCGGTGATCTGCAGCGTCGCGCCGTACTTGCCGAGCCACGGGCGGATGCCGCCCATGTCGCCGAGCAGGCTCTGGCGCGTCCAGATGCCGGTCCACATGTTGGTCGGTTTCGCCTGGATCGCCAGGTCGGCCTCGGGGGCTTCCGGCTGGGCGTCGACCGGCACGTCGGCGAACGCCGCGCCGCTCGCGAACGAGGCACACGCGAGGATGGCCGCGCAGGCGGCGGGGCGCATCCGGGCACGGGCGCTGTCTCCCTGGAACGACGCAAACTTCATATCAAATCCCTGGTTCTATTTAGTCTGGAGTCCTGCTTGTCGGTCGCTGCCCGGACGCTCGGCACCGATCGGCCAGGGCATGAAGATGAATGCAACGCGGCGCATCGTAGGAGTGTCGAATGGGAATGTCAATGTAAACGAGAATGATTCGCATCTAAATTACTGAATGTAATCCGCGTCCTTACGGGTGGGGCCCGACACGGGTTTACTGACGAGGTAAACCGTAAATATCGTTGTAATGAAAATGAATGCTTCGATGCGGATCGATGGAACCGCGGCGCGGGCGCAGGCGGCAACCGGCGGGTGCGGGAGGGCGCGTGCCGGCGGAGGGAATCGACGCCGCTGCGGCATTTATCGAGTGATGCCGCCGATCGAAGGAACTCCGTGCTTTCCCGGTGTCCAAACGGGGCTGGATGGGATTCCGGGGCCGCGCGGCCCCGCCTGCAAGGCTGGGTTGAGCTTGTAATGATTTGTTTTTAAATGGTTTTTTGTCGGATCCGCGTGCTTTTTTCGCCTCGTCCCCGCCCCGAAAATTCGTCCGGCTCCCCTTCTTGAATTTGTCAAAACCCGTCCATATAATTAGCACTCGCTGCACGAGAGTGCTAACAATTCTCTGCCAGGCGATAAGCCGGGCAGATTCCCTAAGCGTTCTTCAATCTCAGTCAAGAGAGGAGTGAATATGAACCTTCGTCCTTTGCACGATCGCGTGATCGTCAAGCGCCTGGATCAGGAAACCAAGACCGCCTCGGGCATCGTGATCCCCGACGCCGCTGCTGAAAAGCCGGACCAGGGTGAAGTCCTGGCCGTCGGCCCGGGCAAGCGCGACGACAAGGGCGCGCCGATCGCGCTCGACGTGAAGGTCGGCGATCGCGTCCTGTTCGGCAAGTACGCAGGCCAGACCGTGAAGGTCGACGGCAGCGAACTGCTGGTCATGCGCGAAGAAGACATCATGGCCGTGGTCAACGCGAAGTAAGCGTCCACCGACGGTACATATTCCCAAGAATTCAAGGAGTTAGAAGATGGCAGCTAAAGACGTCGTATTCGGCGATTCCGCCCGTTCGAAGATGGTCGAAGGCGTGAACATTCTCGCCAACGCAGTCAAGGTCACGCTGGGTCCGAAGGGCCGCAACGTGGTGCTCGAGCGCAGCTTCGGCGGCCCGACGGTCACCAAGGACGGTGTGTCGGTCGCGAAGGAAATCGAGCTGAAGGACAAGCTCCAGAACATGGGCGCGCAAATGGTCAAGGAAGTCGCTTCCAAGACCAGCGACAACGCAGGCGACGGCACGACGACGGCAACCGTCCTTGCGCAATCGATCGTTCGCGAAGGCATGAAGTACGTCGCATCGGGCATGAACCCGATGGACCTGAAGCGCGGCATCGACAAGGCAGTCGCAGCGGCTGTCGAAGAGCTGAAGAAGATCAGCAAGCCGTGCACGACGAACAAGGAAATCGCACAGGTCGGCTCGATCTCGGCGAACAGCGACACGTCGATCGGCGATCGCATCGCTGAAGCGATGGACAAGGTCGGCAAGGAAGGCGTCATCACCGTCGAAGACGGCAAGTCGCTGGCTGACGAACTCGACGTCGTCGAAGGCATGCAATTCGACCGCGGCTACCTGTCGCCGTACTTCATCAACAACCCGGAAAAGCAAGTCGCTGTCCTCGACAACCCGTTCGTGCTGCTGCACGACAAGAAGGTGTCGAACATCCGTGATCTGCTGCCGGTACTCGAGCAAGTCGCAAAGGCTGGCCGTCCGCTGCTGATCATCGCTGAAGACATCGAAGGCGAAGCGCTCGCAACGCTGGTCGTCAACAACATCCGCGGCATCCTGAAGACCGTTGCGGTCAAGGCGCCGGGCTTCGGCGACCGTCGCAAGGCGATGCTGGAAGACATCGCGATCCTGACCGGCGGCCAGGTGATCGCTGAAGAAACCGGCCTGACGCTCGAGAAGGCAACGCTGGCAGAACTGGGCCAGGCGAAGCGCATCGAAGTGGGCAAGGAAAACACGACGATCATCGACGGCGCAGGCGAAGCCGTGAACATCGAAGCACGCGTGAAGCAAGTGCGCGCGCAAATCGAAGAAGCGACGTCGGACTAC
This sequence comes from Burkholderia sp. AU38729, assembly GCF_020419725.1. Classification (NCBI taxonomy): domain Bacteria; kingdom Pseudomonadati; phylum Pseudomonadota; class Betaproteobacteria; order Burkholderiales; family Burkholderiaceae; genus Burkholderia; species Burkholderia sp. AU38729. The sequence goes on from NZ_JAIZQO010000003.1 coordinate 372,593, forward strand.
GACCGTGAAAAGCTGCAAGAGCGCGTGGCCAAGCTGGCTGGCGGTGTTGCAGTGATCAAGGTTGGTGCCGCGACCGAAGTCGAAATGAAGGAAAAGAAGGCACGTGTCGAAGACGCACTGCACGCAACGCGCGCGGCTGTGGAAGAAGGCATCGTGGCAGGTGGCGGCGTTGCGCTGATCCGCGCTCGCACCGCGATCGCAGGCCTGACCGGCGCTAACGCCGATCAAAACGCCGGCATCAAGATCGTGCTGCGCGCAATGGAAGAGCCGCTGCGCCAGATCGTCACGAACGGCGGCGAAGAAGCCAGCGTCGTGGTGGCGGCAGTTGCTGCAGGCCAGGGCAACTACGGCTACAACGCAGCGACGGGCGAGTACGTCGACATGGTCGAAGCCGGTGTGGTTGATCCGACCAAGGTCACGCGTACCGCACTGCAGAACGCAGCGTCGGTTGCAGGCCTGCTGCTGACGACGGACGCAGCTGTTGCTGAACTGCCGAAGGAAGACGCACCGATGCCGGGCGGCATGCCCGGCGGCATGGGCGGCATGGGCATGGACATGTAATCGACTTCGGTCGATGGTGTCCGGAGCGCGCAGCGATGCGTGCTCCAGCCATAAAAAAGACCCGCAGCGATGCGGGTCTTTTTTTATGGGCGCGCGGATTTCGATGCGTGCGCGGGGCGGCCGGAGATGTCGCGCCCACAGGGCGTGACATTGGGGGCGACGGCGGGGCATGCCCCGCCGCACGTGCGTCAATGCCGATGCGACGTCCTCGGCACCGCGTCGGCCTTCACGGCCGGCGGCGTATCCGAATCCTCGTTGCTGCGCGCCCAGAAGAACCGGTCGGGCAGGTACGCCCCCATGCCGGGCCGGAACGCGTCGCGCGTGGCCTGGTACAGGTATTCCTGCGCTTCGCGAACCGCTTCGGGTGGCTCCTGGCCGTTCGCAAGCAACGCCGCGATGGCCGCGCCCAGTGTGTCGGTGATGCCCATCAGCCGGTGCGGCGAGCGATCCCACATGTCCTCGCGGAGCTGGCCTTCCTCGCCGTACAGCGTGTTGACGAGCCGGTGCGAGCCCGTCTCGGACGACAGGATGTACTCGCAGCCCTGCGACAGCAGGTGCGAGACGGCCGCGTCGAGATTCGGCGCCTCGGCGTCGCCGTCCGGCTGCGCGAGTGCGATCAGCGTCGCGTAGTCGGCGACCAGCAGCGTGGTTTGCGGCGCCAGCAGATCGGCGATCGATTCGCGCAGGTCGTCGGCTGCGAGCACGTGCTCGTCGTCGAGCGTGAAGTCGGGCGCGAGCACGAGCGGCACGCCGTCGTAGTCGGCGACGACCTCGGCGATCGCGCTCACGACTTCCGCGCGCGTCGCCGCGCCGATCTTGAACGCCGCAACCGGCATGTCTTCGAGCAGCATGCGCGCCTGGGCGGCGACCACGTCGGGATCGAGGCCGGTCACTTCGTCGCAGGCGGCCGAGTCGCGCACGGTGTAGCCCGTCAGGACGGACACGCCGTGACAGCCCATGCTCGCCAGGGTCAACAGATCGGCTTGGATGCCAGAGCCGCCGGTGGGGTCGGACAGGCCAAAGGTGAGGACGATCGGAGGGGCGTTGCTGGACATGTAAAAATGGGGCAAGAGAAAAACGGGAAAGCGACGGGCATGCGGACGGCGAGGCGAAATGGGCGTTTTCGGCCCTGTGTTGCCCGGCAGGCCGCACTTTTCAGCCATTATGCGGCGGAATCCGGCCCGCACGACGGATTTTTTAGCGCAGCGCAACGTAGTCGCGTTACTCCAGCGCGATTGCTAGGCAGTCCGGCCCCGACACGGTACCATCATGGCTCCCGAATTTTACCGACTTTCCCGACGCGGCTTAAGATGGAATACAAGAGCTGGATGTGCCTGATTTGTGGCTGGATTTACGACGAAGAAGCCGGGCTGCCGGAAGAGGGCATTGCCCCGGGCACGCGCTGGGAAGACGTCCCGATCAACTGGACGTGTCCTGAATGCGGCGCCCGCAAGGAAGACTTCGAGATGGTCCAGATCTGACCGGACCCTTGGCCCACGGACACACCGCTCAGGCCTCGCATCGACCCGGCGCTCATGCGTCGAGGCTCGCGCGAGCGACTTGACGACGACAGGCGCGCGTGTCCATGAGGCCAGAACCGGCGAACGTTCCCCACCCTGACGCACTGCCCAACCCGCGCGGCGGGGCCGTGCGCGCGGCCGACGCATGGCTTGCGGCGGCCGCCGACGCTTTCGAGCATCGCGACGACGCGGCCGCACCGCTCTCCGCTGCTGCGGCCGTGCTGGCGGAGGCCGGCTGGCTGCCGGCCGCGCGTTTCGCGGGGCAGCTGTCGGCCGCCGTGCCGCTCGTCGCCGCCGAGCCGACCTCGGCCGGCTGGCGTGCCGCGCTGCGCGATTTCCGCGCGGCCGTCGCACGCCACAACCTGCGCGAGCTCGCCTGCTCGCCGGTTCTCTTCGAACATTTCCGTGCCTTGCGTGCGCAAAGCGCCGCCGACCTGCGCGCGCAGGCGCCGCTCGACGCGCTCGCGCTCGTCGGCCGTGCGGTGCCGCCCGCCACGCTGCGCGCGCTGCCCGACGCGTTCGCGACCCGGATTCGTGCCCGCTACGAACAGGCGTTGCTTGGCGTGCTGCGCGCGGAACACGGCGCGCCCGATGCGGCACTCGACGAACTCGATGCGATGCTGGCCGCGCTCGCCAGCGATGATCCATACGATTTCTGGCGGCTCGCGGCCGCATGCGTGCGGGCGCTGCGCGCCAGCGGCGCACCCGAGCTGAAGCGCTTTCTCGCGCGGACGAACCTGCTGCTCGGCGAGCACGCGCAGGGCCGGCGCAGTGCGCCGCCCGAACTCGTGCGGGAGACGGTGGCGCTGCTGTGGCGCGATTTCGCGCTGTTCGGCGCCGCGGCCGAGGATGTCGCGCTCGTCGACGTGCTGCACGACTACGGATTGACGGTCGACTGGCACGTCGCCGGCACGCCCGCGTCCGAAGCGCTGTGGGAGGCCGATGCCGCCCGGGCCGAGCATGACGCGGTTGCCGCCGCGCCGACCCGCGCACTCGGCGTCGTGACGGTCAATGCGCATGCCTATGAGGATTTCCTGCAGACGGCCGATGCGTCGATGGTCGACCTCGCGGCCGATCCGGCGAGAGCCGACGCGGGTGCAGCATGGCATGCGTCCGGCGCCGCCTACCGGGTCGGCACGGCCGCGTGCGCGCTGGGGCTCGGCCATGCGGCGCTGCTGGCCGACACGCTTGGCCTCGCGTGGCGGCGTGCGGCGCACGGCGTGCCGCTCGCCGACGGCGGCCTCGATGCGCACGGCCACGCGTCCGACATGCTGCGCGCGGCGCTGCTGAAGATTGCAGCCGGCGTTGCGCCGCCGGATCTCACGGCGGCGTCCAGCGCGCTCGGCGCGGCGCTCGGCCGGGCCTGACGAAGAAGGGGACGAACACGCGCCGGCGGCCCTTGCCGCGCGGGCCCGCAACACGCTGCCGACAGCGCCCGCGCGCGTGTTAGAGTGCCGTGTGATCCGTGCGCGCCGTTGCCAGCGCGGTGCGGCGTTGCTTGTTGATCGCGGCCCGGTCAGGCTGCGGCGTCTTTGCTAAAATTCAAACCATGTCAAAGCCTTCCGATCGCATCAATCTCACCAACCAGTTCCTGATCGCCATGCCGAACATGGCCGATCCGACGTTCTCGGGAACGGTGGTCTATCTTTGCGATCACAGCGAGCGCGGTGCGCTCGGCCTCGTCATCAATCGTCCTACCGACATCGACCTCGAATCGCTGTTCAACCGCATCGACCTGAAGCTCGACATCGAGCCGCTGCTGCACATCCCGGTGTACTTCGGCGGCCCGGTCCAGACCGAGCGCGGTTTCGTGCTGCACGAGCCGGTGGAGGGCGCGAGCTACAACTCGTCGATGTCCGTCGAGGGCGGGCTGGAGATGACCACGTCGAAGGACGTGCTCGAGGCGGTCGCGACGGGCACCGGCCCGAAACGCTTCCTGCTGACGCTCGGCCATGCGGGCTGGGGAGCAGGGCAGCTCGAGGAAGAAATTTCCCGCAACGGCTGGCTGACGGTCGCCGCCGATCCGCGCATCGTGTTCGACACGCCGGCCGAAGAGCGCTTCGAAGCCGCACTCGGCCTGCTCGGCGTCAGCTCGTCGATGCTGTCCGGCGAAGCAGGGCACGCATGAGTGGCGCGAGCGCGCGCGATGCGACGCTCCTCGCGTTCGACTACGGCGAAAAACGTATCGGCGTCGCGGTCGGCAATGCGCTGACGCGCTCGGCCCGTGCGCTCGTCGTGATCCAGAACCTGAATCGCGAACACCGCTTCAAGGCGGTCGGCGACCTGCTGGCCGAATGGCGGCCGGACGCGCTCGTCGTCGGCCTGCCGATGCATCCGGACGGCACGCCGCACGACATGACGCAGCAGGCGAAGCGCTTCGGCAACCAGCTGAACGGCCGCTTCGGGCTGCCCGTCACGTGGGTCGACGAGCGCTATTCGTCGGTCGAGGCCGAGGCCGGGCTGCGCGAGCGCAACGTGCGCGGCCGCGCACGGGCCGAGATGCTCGATGCCGAGGCCGCGCGCGTCATCCTTCAACAGTATCTCGATCAATTGTCCGACCATGAGCACCATTGACGCCGAGGCGCTTTACCGCGTCCTGCTCGACCAGATCCGCGCCGCGTACGGCACGGCTTTCGCCGAACCGGGTGGCCCGCGGCTCGCCGGCATTCACAGCGGCGGCGCATGGCTTGCGGAGCGCCTCGCGCGCGATCTCGGCGCGCCGGCGTTCGGCGTCGTGAACGTCGCGCTGCACCGCGACGATTACGCGAAGAAGGGGCTGCACAGCCAGGCCAGCCCGACGTCGCTGCCGTTCGAGATCGACGGCGCGCGCATCGTGCTCGTCGACGACGTGCTGTTTACCGGGCGCACCGTGCGCGCGGCACTCAACGAGCTGTTCGACTACGGCCGTCCGGCCGCGGTCGAGCTCGCGGTGCTTGCCGATCGCGGCGGCCGCGAGCTGCCGGTCGCCGCGCGCTTCGCGGGCGGCGCGCTCGACGTGCCGGCCGGCGCGACGCTCGTGCTCGCACGCGACGATGCGCAGTTCACGCTGCGCGTCGAGGCACACGGCGCCTGAACGACACGCGAACCGTATCCCGGGCCGCTGGTTTGCACCGCGGCCCGTTTGCATAGTTGGAATCACGCACACCATGACCACCGACACCACTGGCCGCACCGGCAATCCCGCCGCGGCCGCGAGCCCCGACCGGTTCCGCTACGGCTTCCTGAAGGGCAACCCGCAGCTCACGAAAAACGGCGAGCTGAAGCATCTGCTGTCGATCGAGGGCCTGCCGCGCTCGATCGTCAACCACATCCTCGATACCGCCGAGCAGTTCGTCAGTGTGACGGACCGTGAAGTGAAGAAGGTACCGCTGCTGCGCGGCAAGTCCGTGTTCAACCTGTTCTTCGAGAATTCGACGCGCACCCGCACGACCTTCGAGATCGCCGCGACGCGCCTGTCGGCCGACGTGCTGAACCTGAACATCAATGCGTCGTCGACGAGCAAGGGCGAATCGCTGCTCGACACGATCAACAACCTGTCGGCGATGCATGCCGACCTGTTCGTCGTGCGCCATGCGTCGAGCGGCGCGCCGTACCTGATCGCCGAGCACTGCGCACCGCACGTGCACGTGATCAACGCCGGCGACGGCCGCCATGCGCACCCGACGCAGGGCCTGCTCGACATGTACACGATCCGTCACTACAAGCGCGACTTCACGAAGCTGCGCGTGGCGATCGTCGGCGACATCCTGCATTCGCGCGTCGCGCGCTCCGACATCCACGCGCTCACCACGCTCGGCGTGCCGGAAGTGCGCGCGATCGGCCCGCGCACGCTGCTGCCGGGCGGGCTCGAGCAGATGGGCGTGAAGGTGTTCCACAACCTCGACGAAGGGCTGAAGGGCGTCGACGTGATCATCATGCTGCGCCTGCAGAACGAGCGGATGAGCGGCGCGCTGCTGCCGTCCGCGCAGGAATACTTCAAGACCTGGGGCCTGACGCCCGAGCGTCTCGCGCTCGCCGCGCCCGACGCGATCGTGATGCACCCGGGCCCGATGAACCGCGGCGTCGAGATCGATTCGCAGGTCGCCGATGGCCCGCAGTCGGTGATCCTCAACCAGGTCACGTTCGGCATCGCCGTGCGGATGGCGGTGATGGGCATCGTCGCCGGCAACAGCGACTGAGCCCGCTTTCGCGCATCCTTATTCACGCAATCAACGCATTCACTGACAGCGCATGAAGATTCATATCAAAGGCGGCACGTTGATCGATCCGGTCGCCGGCACCGAACAGCAGGCCGACGTATTCGTCGCGGACGGCAAGATCGCCGCGCTCGGCACGGCGGCGCCGGCCGGTTTCAACGCGGACAATACGATCGACGCCGCGGGCATGATCGTCGCGCCCGGCCTCGTCGACCTGTGCGCGCGGCTGCGCGAGCCCGGCTACGAGCACAAGGCAACGCTCGCGTCCGAGATGGCCGCGGCCGTCGCGGGCGGTGTCACGACCCTCGTGTGCCCGCCGGATACCGACCCCGTGCTGGACGAGCCGGGCCTCGTCGAGATGCTCAAGTTCCGCGCGCGCAACCTGCACCAGGCGAACGTGCATCCGCTCGGCGCGCTGACGGTCGGCCTCAAGGGCGAGGTGATCACCGAGATGGTCGCGCTGACCGAGTCCGGCTGCGTCGGGTTTACGCACGCCAACGTGCCGGTGCGCGACACGCAGGTGCTGCTGCGTGCGCTGCAGTACGCGAGTACCTACGACTACACCACGTGGCTGCGCCCGCAGGACGCCTTCATCGGCCGCGGCGGTGTCGCCGCGAGCGGCGCGCTGGCGTCGCGGCTCGGGCTGTCCGGCGTGCCGGTCGCGGCCGAGACGATCGCGCTGCACACGATTTTCGAACTGATGCGCGTGACGGGCGCACGCGTGCACCTCGCGCGGCTGTCGTCGGCGGCCGGCCTCGCGCTCGTGCGCGAAGCGAAGGCCGAGGGGCTGCCCGTGACCTGCGACGTCGGCGTGAATCACCTGCATCTGATCGACGTCGACATCGGCTACTTCGATTCGCAGTTCCGGCTCGATCCGCCGCTGCGCAGCGAGCGCGATCGCGAAGCGATTCGCGTGGCGCTCGCCGACGGTACGATCGATGCGATCTGTTCCGACCATACGCCGGTCGACGACGACGAGAAGCTGCTGCCGTTCGGCGAAGCGACGCCGGGCGCGACGGGGCTCGAGCTGCTGCTGTCGCTGACGCTGAAGTGGGCCGACGAGACGCGTACGCCGCTTGCGCAGGCGCTGCGCCGCATCACGTCCGCACCGGCTGATGTGCTGAAGCTGCCGGCCGGCCGCCTCACCGAAGGCGGCGCGGCCGACCTGTGCGTGTTCGACCCGCGCGCGCACTGGCGCGTCGAGCCGCGGGCGCTGAAGAGCCAGGGCCACAACTCGCCGTTCCTCGGCTACGAACTGCCGGCCACCGTGCGCGCGACGCTCGTGGCCGGGCAGGTCGCGTTCGAGCGCCACTGAACCACGCCGGACTATCGCCATGATTGCCATTCGCAAGCTGCGTCTCGTCTTTCACCTGTTGCGCGGCATGGCGATCGTCGCGCTGCGTTTTTCGCACGTCACGCCCGCGCGCCGCGCCGAGCTGATACGCCGCTGGTCGCTCAAGCTGCTGCGGATTTGCGGGATGCGTCTCGTCGTCCACAACGACAGCGCACGGCTCGACGCGAGCGCGCTCGTGGTCGGCAATCACGTGTCGTGGCTCGACATCTACACGGTCAACGCGTGGCGGCCGACGCCGTTCGTGTCGAAGGCCGAGGTGCGGCAGTGGCCGGTGGTCGGCTGGCTCGCCGAGAAGCTCGACACCGTGTTCCTGCAGCGCGAGAAGCGCACCGAGGCGATGCGCGTCATGCACGAGATGGCCGAGCGCCTGCGCAACGGCGGGCTGATGTGCGTGTTCCCGGAAGGGACGACGACCGACGGGCAGGAACTGCTGCCGTTCCACGCGAACCTGTTCCAGGCCGCGGTGTCGGCCGGCTGCGCGGTGCAACCGATCTGCCTGATGTACGAGGATGCGCAGGGGCGGCAGTCGGTTGCGCCGGCCTATACGGGCGAACTGGCGTTGGGCACGTCGCTCGACATGGTGTTGCGCGGCGGCCCGCTCGTCGCGCACCTGTACGTGTGCGAGCCGATCGCGCCGGGTGGCGACCGGCGGGCGACGTCCGCGGCGGCGCGTGATGCGATCGGGGCTGCGCTCGTGAAGTTGCAGGCGAAGGTTGGCAAACCGACGGCCGAGTCGCTCGCGGAACTGGCCAAACATGCGTATCCGGCGACCGAGGTTGGCGCCGGCGCGGCAGGGCATGAGGCGACCGACGCACCGGTGCCGGGGCGTGAGGGTTGACGCGCTTCCCGGCGACGCGACTCAGCCTTTAATCACTCGCCGCCCGGCGCGCGGCATGCTTCGCACTGCACCTGCGTGACCGTGCGCTGCGCCGGGTCGGCCGTCAGCCGCACGGCCGACAGCTGGTTACCCCACACACACCCCGAATCGAGCGCGACGACGTTCTCGCGCACCATCAGGCCGAGCGCGGCCCAGTGGCCGAACACGATCGTCACGTCCTCGGTGCGGCGCCCCGGTACGTCGAACCACGGCAGGTAGCCGGGCGGCGCGCTGTCGGGGCCGCCATTCGCCTTGAATTCCATCGCACCGTCGGGCGTGCAGAAGCGCACGCGCGTGAACGCATTGAACGCGACGCGCATCCGGTCGCGTTTCTTCAGATCCGGGCTCCATTGATTCGGCTCGTTGCCGTACAGCTTCTGCAGCGTGTCGCGCCAGTCGGGCGCGCGCAGCGCGCGCTGGAGTTCGTCGGCGAGCTCCAGCACGAGCGTCGCATCCCACTGCGGCAGCACGCCCGCATGGACGAGCAGCATCCCGTTCTCCGCATGCACGAACGGTCGGTGGCGGACCCAGTCGAGCAGCGCATCGGCATCGGGCGCGTCGAGGATCTCGCCGATGGTGTCGCCCGGGCGTTCGGTTCGCAGGCCGGCGGAGACCGCGAGCAGGTGCAGGTCGTGATTGCCGAGTACGACGGTCGCGCGCGGGCCGAGGTCGACGAGTGCGCGCAGCGAGGCGAGGGAGTCCGGGCCGCGGTTGACGACGTCGCCGGCGATCCACAGCGGGGTGTCGGCGGGGGCTGAAAGTTTGTCGAGTAGGGACTGGAAAGCAGAATGACAGCCTTGGATGTCGCCGATGGCGATGGGGGTATGGGTCATGGGGCGACGTGGGTTACGTGTTTCGGCTTCGCGGTAGGATTGGTCTGGTTGGCATTATTTTGCGCAATTTTTTTGAGAAAAAGCCCGTGAAATGGTATGAAATTTCATTGCCGGGAAGCTTGCGAGCGCTGTATCAAGTTGTTAGCGGCATGGCATTTGCGTGTTGCGGCTTCCTATAATTATGGTTCTCCCCAACAAAATTAGCATTTCATGACTTTGGAGGCCATGTCGACCGGTTAAAATTCGCGGTCTGACGTAGCGGTCACAAGTTACCGGTTACGAGCACTTGTGAATCTGATGCGGCGAGCGCCCCGAGAGCGTTCGCCGCGCATTGCATTACTAGAGGGAGCCTCATGATCCTGGTTACGGGCGGCGCGGGTTTTATCGGCGCAAATTTTGTACTCGATTGGCTGCGCGCATCCGACGAAGCCGTGCTCAACGTCGACAAGCTGACGTACGCAGGGAACCTGCGCACACTGCAGTCGCTGGACGGGAACTCGAAGCACGTGTTTGCGCGCGTCGACATCTGCGATCGTGAAGCGCTCGACGCATTGCTTGCCGAGCACAAGCCCCGCGCCGTGCTGCACTTCGCAGCGGAAAGCCACGTCGATCGCTCGATCCATGGACCTGCGGATTTCGTGCAGACCAACGTCGTCGGCACGTTCACGCTGCTCGAAGCAACCCGTCAATACTGGAACGGCCTGAGCGATGCCGACAAGGCCGCGTTCCGCTTCCTGCACGTATCGACCGACGAGGTGTTCGGTTCGCTGTCCGCAACCGATCCGCAATTCTCCGAGACGACGCCGTACGCACCGAACAGCCCGTATTCGGCGACGAAGGCGGGTTCCGACCATCTGGTGCGCGCGTACCATCATACGTACGGTCTGCCGGTGCTGACGACGAACTGTTCGAACAACTACGGCCCGTACCAGTTCCCCGAGAAGCTGATTCCGCTGATGATCGCGAATGCGCTCGCGGGCAAGCCGTTGCCGGTGTATGGCGATGGTCAGAACGTTCGCGACTGGCTGTACGTTGGCGATCATTGCAGTGCGATTCGCGAAGTGCTCGCGCGTGGCGTGCCCGGCGAGACGTACAACGTCGGCGGCTGGAACGAGAAGAAGAACCTTGAGGTCGTGCACACGCTGTGCGATCTGCTCGACAAGGCTCGCCCGAAGGCAGCCGGTTCGTATCGCGACCAAATCACCTATGTGACGGATCGCCCCGGGCACGATCGCCGTTATGCGATCGATGCGCGCAAGCTTGAGCGCGAGCTCGGCTGGAAGCCTGCGGAGACGTTCGAGACTGGTCTGGCGAAGACGGTCGACTGGTATCTCGACAATCAGGTGTGGGCCGATGAGGTCGCATCGGGTGAATACCGCAAGTGGGTCGAGACGAATTACGCGAAACGCGCTTGAGGAGAGAAGCGATGGCACGTAAAGGCATCATTCTCGCCGGCGGGTCCGGCACGCGGCTGTATCCGATCACGCACGTCGTATCGAAGCAGCTCCTGCCGGTGTACGACAAGCCGATGATCTACTACCCGCTGTCGACGCTGATGGTCGCAGGCATCCGCGATGTCCTGATCATCTCGACACCGCAGGACACGCCGCGCTTCGAATCGATGCTCGGCGACGGCAGCCAGTGGGGGATGAACATCCAGTACGCGGTGCAGCCGTCGCCGGACGGTCTCGCGCAGGCCTTCATCATCGGCAAGGAGTTCGTCGGCAACGATCCGTCGGCCTTGATCCTCGGCGACAACATCTTCTACGGGCACGATCTCGTGAAACAGCTCGACCGGGCGAACGAGAAAGCGGCCGGGGCGACGGTATTCGCGTATCACGTGCACGATCCCGAGCGCTACGGCGTGGTGGAATTCGATCAAAACTTTCGTGCGCTGTCGATCGAAGAAAAACCGACCAAACCGCGCTCGAACTATGCGGTGACGGGCCTGTATTTCTACGACAACCGTGTGTGCGATATCGCCGCCGACATCAAGCCGTCCGATCGCGGTGAGCTCGAGATTACCGACGTGAACTCGCGCTATCTGGCAGACGGGGCACTCGATGTCGAGATCATGGGGCGCGGCTATGCGTGGCTCGACACCGGCACGCACGACTCATTGATCGATGCGGCGCTGTTCATCGCGACGCTGCAAAAGCGCCAGGGGCTCGTCGTCGCTTGCCCGGAAGAAATTGCCTTCCGCAGGAAGTGGATCGACGCCGATCAACTGTGCAAGCTCGCCGCACCGCTATCGAAAAATAGCTACGGGCGGTATCTCCAGAACATTCTTTCTGACCAAGTCGCATGGCCATCCAGGTAACGGCAACGGCATTGCCGGAAGTCAAAATCATCGAGCCGAAAGTGTTCGGCGACGCACGCGGATACTTCTACGAGAGTTTCAATGCGCGTGAGTTTGCTGAACTTGTCGCGCCCGGCGTCGAATTCGTGCAGGACAATCATTCGCGATCGGCGAAGGGTGTGCTGCGCGGTCTGCATTATCAGATTCAGCATGCGCAGGGCAAGCTTGTCCGTGTGGTTGAGGGCGACGTGTTCGATGTTGTGGTTGACTTGCGCCGCAGTTCGCCGAATTTCGGCCGATGGGCCGGCGTGAATCTGTCTGCCGACAACTACCGGCAGCTATGGGTCCCGCCCGGATTCGCGCATGGCTTCGTCGTGCTGTCCGAGTCGGCGCAATTTCTCTACAAGACGACCGACTACTGGTTTCCCGAGCATGAACGCAGCATCGTCTGGAACGATCCGGATATCGGAATCGTATGGCCGATCGACGACGAGCCGGTGCTGGCCGCCAAAGACGCGGCAGGCAAGCGTCTTGCCGATGCCGACGTATATGCGTGACCCGTTACAGAGGGGCGAATGATGGTTGCCGCAAACGGTAATCGCACGATTCTCGTCACGGGAGTCAACGGTCAGGTCGGTTTCGAACTGCTGCGCACATTGCAGGGGCTCGGGCGCGTGATCGCGATCGATCGTGGTGCACTCGATCTACGACGTCCCGATGCGATCCGGACGCTCGTGCGCGAAGCGCGCCCATCGATCATCGTCAACCCGGCCGCGTATACTGCGGTCGACCAAGCGGAAACGGACACCGTAACGGCACGGCAGATCAATGCCGAAGCGCCGGCCGTCCTTGCCGAAGAGGCAAAGCGGCTGGGGGCGGTGTTCGTCCATTACTCGACCGACTACGTGTTCGACGGCAGCAAGGCAGGGCCGTATGTCGAGAGCGATGCGACCGGGCCGCAGAGCGTCTATGGCGCGACCAAGCTTGAAGGAGAGCGGGCGATTGCGGCTGCGGATTGTGCGCACTTCATTTTTCGCACGAGCTGGGTGTATGGGCGGCGAGGTAAAAATTTTCTACTGACAATGCTGCGTCTTGCCGAGCAGCGACCCGAGCTGCGCGTGGTTGCCGACCAGGTCGGCGCGCCGACCTGGTCGGCAACCGTTGCGACCTTGACCGCGCACATACTGGCGCAGGGGTGCGGCGCATCGGGCGACGTGCACGAATGGGCGGCGCCGCGAAGCGGCGTGTACCACCTGGCAGCGACCGGCAGCACATCGTGGGCTGGATTCGCTGAAGCGATTTTCCAACGCGCGGATCTAGCATCGGCGCCGCGTGTCGTGCCCATCCCGGCAGCCGAGTATCCGTTGCCGGCGAAGCGTCCTGCGAATTCACGATTGGATACGTCGAAGCTGACCGAGGTGTTCGGCATCACGCCTCCTGACTGGCGTGATGCGCTCGACCTCTGTCTCGGTGGCGCATGTTGAGCGGTATCGGCCGCGACGAAGTCGGCGCAGTCGTCGTTTTCTACAACCCGGATCGCGCCTGTATCGAGCGTGCCAATCGGATCGCGAACCTGTGTCGCTGCGTTGTCGTCGATAACACGCCGGCGGACGCGCATTCGCCGGAGGTCGAGCGTGCGCTCGATGCGCGCATCGACTATGTGGCGAATGTGCGCAATGTCGGCATTGCGACTGCGCTCAATCAGGGGCTGGAGCGCCTGATTGCGGAGGGCTGCAAGTACGCGCTGCTGTTTGATCAGGACAGCGAGCCAACCGAAGCGCTGGTGCGCGAGCTGGTGCGCGTGATGAGTGAATGTGTTGCGCGACGCGAAGCAGTTGCGGTGGTTGGCCCGGCCTATGAAGATGCGCGACTTCGGGGTGTGGCGCCGTTCGTGCGATTCGGCTATTTCCGCCTGAAGCGAATCGCGCCGCAGGGCGACGTGCCGATCGACGTGGACTTCCTTATCACGTCGGGTTCGTGCGTGAATCTCGGATGCTGGTCCGACGTAGGACGCATGGACGATTCCCTGTTCATCGATTTCGTCGACACCGAGTGGTGCATCCGCGCGCGCTCACGCGGTTACCGCGTAGTCGGCATACCGTGGCTGAGAATGCAGCACGAGCTGGGCGAAGAGCCGATTCGTGCGTTCGGCCGCAGTTATCCGATGCACAGCCCGGTGCGTCACTACTATCTGTTTCGCAACGCCGTGGCATTGCTGAAGCGTAGGTATGTCCCGTGGACGTGGAAGTCGACGGAGCTGGTCAAGCTTCCCGTGCGGCTGGCCATTTACGCGTTGTATGCACCGGATGCGCGTGCGCACCTGACGATGGCGCTGCGTGGCATCCGGCACGGGCTGGCCGGCCGGATGGGGATGCTGTAACGAATTGTGAGAATGCCGAACGACGCAGACGCGCGTCAATCGAATTGGCCAATGCGCGGCTCATCGGCGAGTGCGTAGGCATGCTTCGACGCATCGAGCGTGAGATTGGGGTTGTAGGCGGGATCGTTGAACAGTGCCGCACCCCAGCGTTGTTCCATGAAGCGTATTTCTCGCAGGAAGCGTTGTGCCTTTTCCGGCGACAGATCGGAGCCACGCGTCGCGGATTCGTGATGGTACAGCTCGGCATGGGGTGTCCAGACATTGCGATAGCCGGCATTGCGCACCCGAATGCAGAAGTCGACGTCGTTGAAGGCGACAGCGAGCTCCTCGTCGAGTCCCTGCACTTCATCGTAGATCGACCGGCGAATCAGCAGGCAGGCGGCAGTGACGGCGGACAGATTCTGCGTGGAGACGGCCCTCCCGAAGTAACCGAATGCGCCGCGTGGCAGCCGGGCGTGGATGTGGCCCGCCACGCCGCCTACACCTAGCATCACGCCGCCGTGCTGGAGCGTGTCGTTCGGATACCAGAGGCAAGCGCCGATCGCGCCGTTGCCGGGCTGCGCGGCGAGGGACACCATCTCCTCGAGCCAGTCGGGCGTGATGACTTCGATATCGTTGTTGAGCAGGCAGACGTATTCGCCGCGCGATTGGCTGACTGCGACGTTGTTGAGCGCCGAGAAGTTGAATGGACGGTTGTCGCGCAGCACGCGGACGTTCGGGCGCACGCGCAGCGAATCGAAGTATGCGAGCGTTTCCGGCTTCACGCTGCCGTTGTCGACGATGACGATCTCGAAGTCGGGGTATGTGCTGCGATCGAAGATGCTCTCGACGCATTGCCGAAGCAATTCGACCCCGTCGCGCGTGGGAATCACGATCGAGACGAGCGGCGCCGGTGCCGGCATTGCGTAGCGCACGCGAATGAGGCCGATGTCGCTCGCGGCTTGCGAGACGGTTGCCTCGACTCCGATGCGTTGCAAGTGTGCTTCGACGGCGCGAATGCCGGCGGTCAGCGCGTATGGCTTTTCCGCGCCGGAGGCCGCTGTGCTGCCGGGAACGATGCGCCAGTGGTAGAGGATGTGAGGTATGTGGTGAACCGCATCGTGGCCGGCCTTTTCGATGCAGCGCATGGCAAGGTCGTGATCCTGGCTTCCTTCGAAGCCTTTTCGGAAACCGCCGACCTCGCGAACGAGCGCCGTTTCGTAGACGCCGAGATGAGAGAACAGGTTTTGTGTGAGAAACAGCTCCGGGTTCCAGTCGCTCTTGAAGTACGGGGCAATCCGTTGGCCTTCCGGTGTCAGCTTGTCTTCGTCACTGTAGAAGAGGCGAGCGCGGGGATGTTCGTTGATCGCCTTGACGACCATGTAGAGCGCGTGTTCCGGAAGGGTGTCGTCGTGATCGAGCAGCGCGACGTATTCTCCGGACGCGCAGGCGAGCGCGCTGTTGCTGGCTTCGGCGATATGGCCGTTCTGATCGCGCAGCACGACCTTGATACGGGCGTCGCGCGCGGCGTAATCGGCAAGCGTGGTGCGTACCGCTTCGATCGTGGACGCATCATCGGCGATGCAGAGTTCCCAGTTCGGATAGATCTGGGCGCGCACCGACTCGATCATCTCGTGCAGCAGTGCGATGTCGCTGTTGTAGGTGGGCACGACGATCGAGATCAGCGGACGGTGCGCCAATTTCGCGACGGCTGTCCGCAGCGCGACGCGTTTGCCTTCGTCGATGGTGTCGTATTGCGCGATCCAGCTGGCGTACGCTTCGGGGCTGTCCTCGAACGTATCGCGCGCGAGAATCCGGTTGGCGCGACGGCGGATGCCCTGCACGCCTTCTTTGCGCCAGATCGCGTAGTAATGACGCAGTGCGGTGAGGAGTCCGCCGCGCGCGCGCAGATGGGCAGCCACGGAGCGGGCCGAGTGTCCGGCGCGACGCGTCGCATTGACGCCGGCGCGCAACGGCGCGGTGATGCGCCATGATGCCGACGTGTGAACGGCGGCAAGATCAGCCGAGAGCTGGTCGATGATGGATTGGTTGTTCGCGCTCGATTGCGCGCGCGTTTCCGCGGCGGCGAGCTTTTGCTGCAGATCGGCGACGCTCGCTTCGAGCGCGGCGATGCGCGCATCGGCATGCTGGCTTCCCATGGTGACCGGGTCTGGGGATGCCGTCTCTCGGTCGGTGTTGGGCGAATCGCTGGGAATTTGCATGATCGTGAGAATTCGACGGGTAGTACGGACCGCGACCGTGCAGACATGCGGTCACTGTGTGAAGCGATCGATTATAGCGGAGGCATGCGCCGACACCCCGCTGGGCGGCACGAGTGGTGGAGGCGAGGCGGTGGCGTGAAACGAGAAAAAATTCAATGAATTCATGGTTGTATGCGGCCCATTGAGTGGCGGAGGATGGAACTTCGAGGGTGGGGCCATTACAATACGGCCTCGAAACCAGGCGGGCATGGGCGCCGCCACGACATGGGGTGGCAACCTGCGACGCAGTCTGCTTTCGTGGCGTGCGGTGGAGGACGGAGATGCCGGTGATGCGACGGGTACACGCACGCCAGCGTAGGTGGATTGTTATTTTTTGAGATTAAAGGGTCACACGAAACATGCAACAGTTATCTGCAGTACGAGGCGGCGAAAGCAGAGCGACGCTTGCGATGCGGGACGTGATGGACGGGATCAAGGCGTACCCGATCTGGACGACACTCGCGTGGCAGGATATTCGCCAGCGCTATCGGCGTTCGGTGCTGGGGCCGTTCTGGATCACACTGACGATGGTCGTCACGATCGCTGGCATGGGGCCGCTCTACGGTGCGTTGCTCAATATCAAGACGGAAGAGTTCGTTCCCTATCTCGCGCTCGGCATCATCACGTGGGGGCTGCTCTCGACGCTGATCCTCGACGCGTGCAATGCGTTCATCGGCTCGGACAGCATCGTGCGTTCGGTACGGCTTCCCCTCTCGTTGCATATATTCCGCTCGGTCTACCGGAACGTGCTGTTCTTCGCGCACAACATTCTCGCGTTCGTGCCGGTGATGCTGTACGCGAAGATCGTGCCGACGCTGCAGTGGTTGATGGTCATTCCCGGCCTGCTGATTATCGTGATCGCCGCCGTGCCGCTATCGATCCTGCTTGGCATTTTCTGTGCGCGGTTCCGCGACATGCAGCCCATCGTCGGCAGCATCGTCCAGCTCGCGTTCTTTCTGACGCCGATTTTCTGGAAGCCCAGCGCGCTTGGCCATCGCGCATACGTTGCGCACTACAACCCGCTCTACATGTTTCTCGAACTCGTGCGCGGGCCGCTGTACGGGACGATGCCGGACGCGTCGGTTTACGCCGGCGCCGGCATCACGACGGTGATCCTGTTCGCGCTGGCGATTCCGTTGTTCACCCGTTTTCGTTCCCGTATCGCGTTCTGGATCTGAGTCATGGCATTTCTTAATCTCGACAACTGCAGCCTCAACTTGCCGGTGTATGGCGCAAGCAACCGCTCGCTGAAGCAAATGATGCTGTCGTCCGTGACCGGCGGGCGGATCGCCTCGGACAGCCACAAGTTGACCGTGGTCGAAGCGTTGCGTGGCGTGTCGCTCGACATTCGCGCTGGCGACCGTGTTGGATTGATCGGTCACAACGGTGCCGGCAAGACGACGCTGCTGCGTCTGCTCGCCGGCATCTACGAACCGACGGCCGGCGTGTTCCGAAGCCAGGGCCGCGTGACCAGCCTGCTCGATCTCACGCTCGGCCTCGATTACGAGGCGACCGGCTACGAGAACATCGTGCTGCGCGGGCTGATTCTCGGCTCTTCCAAAACCGAGATGCAGCGTCTCACGCCCCAGATCGCGGAATTCTCGGAGCTGGGCGATTACCTCAACATGCCGGTGCGCACCTACTCGAGCGGTATGGTTTTGCGGTTGGCGTTCGCGATCGTAACGAGCGTACATGCCGACGTGCTGCTGATGGACGAGTGGTTGAGTGTCGGCGACGCGGATTTCGTGAAGAAGGCTGAGAAGCACATGATGGATTTCGTGGGCAAGGCCGACATTCTCGTGCTTGCGTCGCACAACTGGAACATCATCGATGATCTTTGCAATGTGATCGTCGAGATGGAGGCGGGAGCCGTCAAGGAAGTGCGGCGGGTCTGAGTTCGCGGCATGCATTCCGTGAATCTGGCTCACGCTGCCATTGCATTTCAGCAACGTATTGTGTGCGGCGCGACGTCGCGCGCGATCGTTTGCGGTCGTTCTGCTGTCAATCGGCGCGACGGCGCGGGCTTCGCGCGCTTGTCGGCAATCGCGCGGAGAATCGCTTGCGCGGGGAATACATGTCGCTGCTAAAGGTCTTCGTTACAAGTGAGCTGTTTCCATTTACGCATGGTGGAATCGGCCGCGTCATAGCTAATCTGCTCGATCTGCCAGAGTTTTCCGGTGCTGGCGATTGCAGGGGCAAACCGGCGGTCGCTGTCGTCTTCACGGGCGAGTCGTTCGACGAGGCGCGATTCAACGCCCGTTTCCCAGGCGTGCTGTTTGTTGACGCGACGCCGCGAACGTATGTCGAACGCGACGGTGATACCGGTTTTCGCTACGTTCATCCGGATCTCTACACGACGCATCCGTTGCACGCCGTCTCCGTGAGGGCAATGCAAGCGCTTAGGCGGCTCGAACGCGAGCAGGGTCCGCTCGACTACATCGAGTTCCCGGACTGGGGCGCGGCTGCGTTCGCGACGGTGCAGGAAAAGCGACTGGGTCTTGCTTTCCAGGAGGCCACGATCGCCGTGCGCCTGCACACGTCGGACAGCGTGCTGAACTCGATGGAGGCGCGCTTTGTCGATCGGGCCGCGCTTTCGCTGCTCGACCTGGAACGCAAGGCACTGGCCGATTGCGATCTGATCATCGGGCAGGTGTCGGGAACGGCGACCGCCATGCAGCAGATCTTCGATTTCGACGATGCGGAATGGTTGCCACGATTGCATATCGACGCGCCGCCCGTCATGCTGGATCACGGCACGCCAGTGCAGGCGTCGATCACGGTTGCGTGGGATACGCCGATCGTCTTTTCGTCGAAGATCCAACGCATCAAACGTCCCGATATCTTTGTGCGCGGATGCTGCGATTTTCTCCGGCTCAATCCACGCTATTGCGGGCAGATTCGTCTGATCGCGATGGCGACGGATATGGACTACCTCGCAGAAGTACGCCGCCTTATCCCGGGCGATTTGCTCGATCGATTTCACTTTGCGACCGATGCCGACGCGGCCGAACGCCATCGCATCGTCAGCGAGTCGGTATGCGTGTTTCCGGGGACGTTCGAGTCATTCTGTCTCGCGGCATACGAAGCGTCGCTTTCCGGCGCATTGTGCGTACTGGCGGACTTGAATCCGGCATTCGGGGATGCGTCACCGTGGCAGGACGGCATCAACTGCATGAAGTTCGACGGATCGCCAAGTGGCTTGGCCCAAGCGTTGTCCAGGGTGTTTGACGCGCCGCAAGCGTTGCGCTCCGTTGTCGTTCCAACGGGACCGAGGCCATGGACATTGCCGAAGCACCCGCGCCCGGCCGAACGGGCATCGGGTGCGGCACTTGTCAGCATTCTGATTCCACACCATAACCTTGGCGACTACGTCGAGGAGACGGTCGATAGCGTGCTCGAGTCCGCGTATCCGAATATCGAGTTGATTGTCGTCGACGATGCATCGACCGATCCCGAAAGCCGGGACGCCCTGCTTCGGCTGCAGGCGAGAAACGACGAGCGGATAAGGGTTGTCTGGTCGACACAGAATCGGGGGCTGGCTGCTACGCGGAATCTGGCACTTTCACACGCGCGCGGCGAGTTCGTGCTGACGCTTGACGCAGATGACCTGATTGATGGCCGGTTTGTGTCGATCGGGGTGGATGCGCTGACGCTTAACGACGATGTGTCCTTCGTTGTGCCGCAAACGGCTTATTTCGACGATCGCCCCGACGCGGACCCGGCGGCGGACGTGTGGACCCAGTGCATCACGTTCGTGGGCGAGGCGAGATCGTCCGGGTTGTGTCAGAACCGCTTCTCGACGGCGACCATGATGGGCCGCACGGAAATGCTGCGCTCCCTTGGATATGACGAATCGCTGAGCGCTTACGAAGACTGGGATCTGTACATGCGGGCAGTGATGGCGCGTAGCCGTTTCGTTGTCACGAACGCTGTTCATTTTTATTACCGTCGGCGCGCGCACTCGATGATACATTCCGACGCCGCGACGCGCCGGATCGGACTGTATTACCACGACATCCTGCGCAAGAAGCGCGTCACATTCGGAAGTATGACGCTGCCGATGTATGTGCTCGAGGGGATGAGCGGCACGACGCATGGGGAGTCCGTCGAGGCCATGCGCGCAAAGCTCGCGGCGTACGAAGGAAGCGCGGCCGTTGCGGCAGCGCTGGCACTGCAGGTTCGTCTGAATCGGCTTCCGCCCTGGATGCGGGTAGCGTTGAAACGGATGGCGCACTGGATGATGCATTGTAGAAGGGCAAGGCGTGAGCGCATCATTGGCGCGCGCGCCGACAGGTAGGTGAGGTCATCAATGGAAAAGGCAAATCAGAACTACTGGCTGCATCAGTCAGGGGCGGATTACGAGCGTCAGCAGATCTGGCGCGCGGAGCAAGGGCGCGCCGCATACCGAGCGCAGGAGACCTGGTTGATCGACCACCTGCGCGATCGCAGCGAACAACTCGGTCGACCGGTGCGTGTGCTCGACTTCGGTTGCGGTTTCGGGCGCATGGCGCGTGTTCTGTCGGCGTACCCGTTCGTCGACTACCATGGCTACGATTTTTCTGAAACGATGATCCGGCAGTTGCTCGACGAGCCGCCAGCGACGTTGACGGATGCCGGTCGCCGCGTTCGCGTCGCGCCAAGCGTGACGGAGGCGTTTGCAGGAGCCACGTTTGACGTTGTCTTCACGGTGTCGGTGCTGATTCACAACACGCGTGAGGATGCCGCACGTTTGCTCGCGGAGATGAAGCGTCTGCTGGACGCAGAAGGTTATCTGTTGCTGATCGAGAATCAGCTCGTGCCGTTTGATCTTCGCGAGAACAATTGGCATGGCGGCTGCTGGGTGCATGATTACGTCGGTGATCTGGCCGCCGACAGCAACGTGCTGGTTTTTCACGATGCGATTCAAGATCACGGCGTCTACAAGATCGAGCCGGCTGGTGCGAATGGTCGCCTGGTTTCGATCATGCAATCCGATGGCCGGGTTCAGCCTCTCGACGAGAGTGAGCGAATGAGAATGAGTCTGCCCAGACTGAAGGTCGCTCTTCAAGGACTCGCGGGTGAGTTGGAGCAGAGCGATGTTGCGGCGCTCGAAGGTCGACTTCACGACTTCGCTGAAACGACCGAAAACCAGCAGCGACTCATCGACAGGCAGGAACGTGCGCTGGAAAGGCAGCAGATCGAGATCGAACGATTGCGCAAGGAGTGCGCCGACCTGCGCGAAGTGCAGGACTTACGCAAACGTCTGCATCGTGTCATGACCGACGCGCACCGCGAAATCGCGCCGATTCATGTGGTGCCTGTTGCGACGAGCGACGCCCCCCAAAGCAATTTCGCGAACGCATTTCCGGACGTGCGGATCTTGGAATGGCAGGCGTCGCGCGATACGATGTACGCGAACGCGGACACGCGATTCGACCGCGTATGCCATATCTTTCATAACGACTGGATGGGTATCCGCTCGGCTGTCGGTGCGCTGCCCGGTTACAAGCTGGCGATTCCGTCATCGACGGGCATTCCCGTGCACGAAATCGAGGTGATCATGCAACGACTGCACGATCACGCGATCGAAAAGATCGTTCTGCACGGCATTTCCGATTCCATGTACGCGTTGACGCGCGCGCTTGCAGACAACGGATTCCGCGACCAGTACCTCGTCTGGCACGGCACGACGGCGCAATGGGTATGGGAGGACGAGCGGCGTTACGCGCAGATGGCGATTCGCATGGCGCGCGAAGGCAGGGTCAAACGCTTCAGCGCGATTCGTCGCGGCCTTGGGCCGATCGTCGGGGAGCGCAATTTCGCGCCGCAGTTGGTCAACATGCCGCCCAGGGTCAACAGCATTCAAGTGCGGCGGCGGCCGCCGCGCTCGGGGCGCTACAGTGCGCTCGCGCCGTCATGGAATGATTTGCGGAAGAACCTGGCAACGAACGTGCTCGCTGCGCAGACCGTGAATTCGGTAGATTCGATCTATGTGGTTGCGAAGGACTTCGAATTGCCGAAGTGGCTTTCCACGAAAGTGAAGAAGGTGGGATATCGCGATCACGCAAGCATGCTCGAACTGATGGCGACGATGGACATCGTATTGAACGTGACGACAATCGATTGCCATCCGATGGTGGACCTCGAAGCCATGTCGGTGGGCACGCCATGTGTACGCGGGCCGCTGTTTCTCGATGGTCTCGAAAATCATCCGTACGTCCGTCTCACTGCTGTCGACAATCCGATGAATGTCGAAGACGTCGCGCATTGTATCGGGCAGGTGCTCGCTACGAACGAAGGCGAACTCATCGGCATGATGGATGACTACAAGCGTCAGCTTCACGAACTGTCGACGCAACGCTATGCCGAATTCCTGGCAATTTGAGGACGAGGGGCCAATGAAAGTTTTTGTAACCACCGAGCTGTTTCCGTTTACGCACGGGGGGATTGGTCGCGCCATCGCCAACATGTTGTCGTCGCTCGATCCCGCGCAGGCGGCGCAAACGGCTATTGTTTGGGTCGGTGACGATCTCGATTCGAATCGATTCGCGTCGGTATATCCGCAGATCAAGCTTGTCGTTGTATCGAAGCTCGATTACGAGCTCGTCGACGAGAGCGGGGTCTGCTACCCGCCGGAATGGGCATTCACGGATACGGAGTGGCACTGGCGGTCGGTGCGTGCTCTCCAGGGACTTCGCAAGCTCGCAAGCG
This sequence comes from Burkholderia sp. AU38729, assembly GCF_020419725.1. Lineage (NCBI taxonomy): Bacteria > Pseudomonadati > Pseudomonadota > Betaproteobacteria > Burkholderiales > Burkholderiaceae > Burkholderia > Burkholderia sp. AU38729. The sequence continues at coordinate 395,543 of NZ_JAIZQO010000003.1, forward strand.
AAGTCGGCAAGCTGGACTATATTGAATTTCCCGACTGGGGTGGACTCGGTTTCGCGACGACGCAGGAAAAACTCCTGGGGCGGGAGTTCGACGACAGTGTCGTCGCGGTCCGTTTGCATACGGTGGACAGCCTGCTTGCCGACGTCGATAGCCGGCTGGTCGACAAGCAGGCACTTGCGACCTATGATCTCGAGCGCAAGGCGCTGGCCGATTCTGATTACGTCATCGCGCAGATTCCGGAAGTCGGACACGCGATCAAGGCGTTCTTCGGCTTTTCAGATGAAGAATGGCTGCCTCGAATGCATGTCCACGCGCCGCCCGTGACACTTGATTTCGGCGATGTTGTGCGAGTGCCGATCAGGGCTTGCGCAGATACGCCGATCGTTTTTCCGTCCAAAATCCAGTATCTGAAGCGGCCGGATCTCTTTCTTCGAGGTGCATGTGGATTCTTGCGTGCGCATCAGGAATATCGCGGCAACATCGTATTTGCCGCACATTCGTCGCCGGATGCCATGGCGCGGCTGCAGCGGATGGTTCCGCCTGATCTGGCGGCGCGCTTTGTCTTTCTCGACAACGCCAGCCCGATCGAGCGCGCACATCTGCTGTCCCGGTCGATCAGCGTGACCGCTTCGCAGTTCGAGTCATTCTGTTTGTCGGCATACGAGGCTTCGCTCGCCGGTGCCATTTGCGTGCTGAATGGCAACAATCCGGCATTCGGTGACAGTTCGCCATGGCGTGATGGTCTCAATTGTTGCAAGTTCGACGGTACCGCGGAAGGGCTTGCCGCCGCACTTGCCGTTGCTTATGCGCGTGGCGTACGGGAAGTCGTGAAAACGCCCGCCGATCCGTCGCCGTGGGACATGCTGCAGGCACGGCCTGCTCCGAAGTCGGTCGCGAGTCGCCCGCTCGTATCGGTAGTCGTGCCGCATTTCAATCTGGGCGAGTATCTTCCGCGCACGCTTGATTCGATCCTGGCGTCGACTTACGAGAACGTTGAAATCGTCGTCGTTGACGACTGTTCGACTGACGCGTTGAGCTGCCTCACGATCGAACGCATTCAGACGTTGCGCGGGCGCATACGTATCATTCGGAATCCCATGAATCTCGGGCTGGCGGCAACCAGAAATGTCGCGCTTCAGCACGTGCGCGGAGAGTTCATACTCACGCTTGATGCGGACGATCTGATTGGTCCCCAGTTTATCGAACTGGCGGTAAATGCATTGCAATGGAATCCTGCATTCGATTTCGTCGTGCCGCAAACCGGATTCTTCCTGGATCGGGAGGAAGGGCAGATCGGTCGACAGGCGGCATTTGCCGACTACGCGGTGTTCTATGGTGAAGCGCGGGCGCTCGGCATGTATGAAAACCGCTTTTCGACCGCAACCTGCATGGCGCGTACGGCAGTGATGCGCGAGCTGAAGTATCGCGAAGAACTCGAAGCGTATGAGGATTGGGATATCTATTCCCGCGCACTCGCCACCGGGAAGCGCTTCATTGCGACGAACGGCATACATTTCTTCTATCGGCGTCGGGCGAATTCGATGTATCACACGCCGGAGCGTGTCGCGCGCCATCGTGAGTTGTACCACGCGTTGTTGACGGGCAAGATGGTCGAGGCGGGGGAGGTGAGGCTCCCGCTGTATGTTCTTGAAGGAGGGCAGGCAGCACATGCAGCGCCCGGTGCGTTGGAGGAGGAACTCCACGCATTGCGAAGTCAGCTCGCCTTCTATCAGAACAGCAGGGCCGTTTTTGCGACGCGGAAGATCGTGGAGTACCTCAAGGCCAAGGCGCCGTGGGCGATCAAACTGGCGCGGCAAGGGTTGCAAACCCTATGGCGTGCGCGCAGACGGCTGCGCTCGTAATGGCCTTCCGTTGCCCACCATCCGGGTTAGAAATTGGTCCATCGCGGAGTACGGGGAGGGCCGCACGGGGCTAGGGGAGAAGCAACCCTCGTTGCGGGACCGATGGACCCGGCTCGTGACATGTCTCTGGGTCTGGCAGCTCTATATATGACCCTATAAAAGGCAGGGCCTGGGTTGCACAGTTACCCTTATCCGATCCACCGTATCCCGGGATGAGCATGGATGTCGGCGTCCGCGGTCTCTGTCCAAGCCGCGAGGTGTTCGAACACTGTTTGTTGCACTTCCGATGCGCTCCATTCTCATCTGCGAGGCGCGTATGACCTTCCTTGAACCCTGACGCCAAACTCATCGGCTACAATGCTGTCGCGATAATTTTTCTTGCTTCACTTGTACTTGACCGTCGTGCATGAGCATCGGGATTCGGCTCACGCTCGAAAAAGACGGTGCCAACTGCCAACCTACGTGGCTGTCGATGAAGCCGGATGTCCTCCGCGGACGAGCATTGCCAAGGGACGGGTTGTCCAAAGGTCCTGCGCGTACGGATCGGTCGAGCATCTGCGCGCAAGCGCGGGGGCTGACAGATGCTACGCTTGGATGCCCTCGAGAACTCGTGCAGCGCACGCCAAGGTTGCCATCTCGCCACGTTCGAATCGAAAGGCCAGGCGTCGCCGTAGCCACGAGCTGTACCGAACTCAAAGCATCGTCGACGTTTCTTCAAACGCATCGGACATTTCGATCGCGTCTTCACTCGATACGACAAGCTCGCGGGCGACTATCCCGCCTTCGCAGCGCTTGCCTGACCTTTGAGGCGGCGGGTGAGAATGCCGACGGACCGAGGCGAGCGTGAGTAATGATCGGGTGGGTGCGATACATTCGTGTCGCTAACGAGGAGCCCGAATTTCGTGGCAGATCGGTTCGGTTTCGGCGAAGCATCGATCGATGTGGGCAGGTATGGGGCGGCGTTTGACAGCACTTGCGGGCACACCTACAGTTGCCGGCGCTTGGTAGGCGATTTCTGCGCGTAAATGGAAAAGAAAACTTATTTGGTGACCGGTGCGTCAGGATTTATCGGTCGATCGCTCGTCGAGCGGCTACGAGCGAATGGCCACGTCGTGCGATGTGCAATGAGAAGGGTTGTTGATGGCGCAAACGACGTCGAGTGCCCGCTTGGCGCGTCGGTCGATACCTGGCTCAACGCCATCGAAGGTGTCGACGGTGTTTTTCATCTTGCGTGGTCGACCGTGCCGCGAACGGCCAATAGTGCGCCGCTCGACGACGTGGCCACCAACGTCATGGGTACCGTTGCGCTGCTCGAGGCGATGCGGCAGCACCCGGGTATTCCGTTCGTCTTTGCTTCGTCGGGCGGGACCGTCTATGGGGTGCCGGAAGCCGATCGGGTCCCTGAATCGCATCCGCTGCGGCCTCTCGGTGTATATGGCGCGTCGAAAGCGGCGGTTGAAGGCTATGCGATGCTCTATCGCCGGCAGTTCAATGTGGACGCGCGCATCTTGCGTGTCAGCAATCCATTCGGCCCCGGACAGAATGTCGAGGGCCAGTTAGGAGCTGCATCGATCTTCGCCTGGCGCGCATTGGCCGGTCTCGACATTCAGATATGGGGCGATGGCTCGGTCGTCCGCGACTACCTGTATATCGACGATGCGGTGGACGCGTTCGTCGCGGCAATGGGCGCCCCGAGCGCAGCGTTCGGGCACGTGGATCCCGTCTTCAACATTGGCTCAGGAGAAGGCACGTCGCTCAAGCAGATTGTCGAGACGATCGGGGGGATTCTCGGTACGCCAATTTGCGTCAAGTACGACGCTGCGCGCTCATTTGACGTACCGGTCAGTATTCTCGATGTATCGCTTGCCAAACAGGTGCTTGGCTGGGGGCCGAAGACCTCTTTCCGGGACGGCATGAGCGAGACGATTGCTCGCTTTTCAAAGAACACGGCCCTGCAGCCGTGATCAGACTGAAGGACTTCGATGGCTACCGTTTCGGTTATTGTCCCCTTTTTTAATCAGGCGAAGTATCTCCGGCAATGCTTGGAGAGTGTACTGAAGCAGACGTTTGAGGACATCGAAGTTCTGCTCGTGAACGATGGCTCTGCGGAAGATCCAGCGGAACTCGTGCGGGCATTGGGTGACCCTCGCATCACGTTGATCGTGCAAGCGAATGCAGGGGTTGCGATCGCACGTAATAACGCGATTGCGGCCAGCAGCGGGGAGTTTCTGGTCTTCCTGGATGCCGACGACTGGCTTGCGCCCACGATGATCGAAGAGTTGTCACAGGCGCTTATCGGCGACAAGGATGCCGGTTTGGCTTACGGCGACATCGTCCGCGTCAATGAGCAGGGTGAAGTGGCAGATACGCATAAAGTTGCACATGCGCGAGCCGAACTGAATGGCAATATCTTGCCGTCGCTCATGCTCGGCGGATACTTCCCGCCGGTCTGCGTGATGGTACGCGCGTCCGCCCTCGACACAGTGGGTGGATTTGATAAGTCGCTCGGAGGGTGCTGCGATTGGGACTTGTGGATCCGGATTGTGGCATCTGGATTCACGGCGCGATTCGTGCCGCGAGAACTCGGCTACTACCGGCTCCATGGTCAGTCGATGAGCAAGGATTCTGCGCACATGCGCTCGACGGCGGAGGCGACGCTCGCGAAGAACATGGCCGCGTTTCCCCAACAACTGGCCGGCGCAATGCAATTGCTCATACAGACGTCGGCGGAGATCTACTCGACTAATGTCGCCCTCGAGCAGGAACGGCTGCGCCTGATTGGATCGCAGCGGGAACACGAACGGGAGATCGAGCGTCTCGAAGGGATTGTCTGCCAACTCAAAGACGATATCGGATCTCTGATGCGGGGCAAGCAGTGGCTTGAAGAGCAGTGGAGCAACTATAAGGCGGCCAACATCGCCATGGAGCAGGACAAGCAACAACTGAGCGCAGCGCTTGCCGACCACCAGTCGGAGATCGAACGGCTCGAGGCAATGACGCGCAAGCTCAAGAGCGATATCAGTGAACTCACTACCGGGAAGCAATGGCTAGAGAAAAGGTTGGACGAATGTCGCAGAATCAATGCTGCCACCGAGCGGGACAATCAGAATCTGACGGTATCGCTCGCGCAACAGAAGGCAGAGATCAGGCTCATCCCTCGTCGGTCTCCACAGTCGGGGCGCGGTACATCAACTATGCTAATTGATCGATATCGGGCTGCGCGTCGGCGCGTTGGGAGGCTTGCAAGACGCTTCACTGAATCATCGGACGTATCGGTAGACGAAGGCGGATTGCTTCGCACATCGCCATTGTTCGATGGCGCATACTATCTGGCGACCTATCCTGACGTAGCGGATGCGGCCATCGATCCTGTTGTTCATTACCTGACGTTCGGGTGGAGGGAAGCGCGGCAGCCGAGCATGTCGTTCGACGGTAACCGCTATCTCGACGACTACCCTGACGTCCGGGCCGCCGGCGTCAATCCGCTCGTCCATTACTTGGCATTCGGCAAGCAAGAGGGACGCCATTTCACGCCGGTGACGGGGCGCGCGACGGGTCTGGCGAATTCCGATGTGGAGCCGCGCGATTCCGTCGCGGGCAATGGGCAATATTCCCCGCAGGAAACCCGGCAGATCATCGAGCAGTCCGGCTTGTTCGACCTCGAACTTTATTGCAGGCTCAATCCCGATCTGGCGAGTCTGCCCGACCCACTCGAGCACTACGTTAGGCACGGGGGATTCGAGGGGCGGCGTGCCCATCGTTTCTTCGACGGGCGCTGGTACACGTGGGCCTACCCGGACGTTGCGGCGAGCGGAATGCATCCGCTCGTCCATTACATGAGGATTGGCCAACCACAAGGGCGCCACGGTGGGTTGCCCGCTCACGTCCTTGGCACCATCGAGAAAATGGTCGCCGAAGCCGGTGAACTGGAGCCCACAATTCTGCTCGACTCCGTTTTTGCGGAGCCGGCATTGCTCGGAATCAGTTACGGCGGACAGTCGTGGTCCGGTATCGGTGCATGGCAAAGGCTTTTCGATTCGTTGCCCTGCGCGTTCGAGCATATCGTGTTCGTGCCATGGCTCGTGCGCGGAGGTGCCGACCTCGCTGCGACGAATGTCGTTCGTGCGAGCATCCAGGAAAACGGCATCGACTCTACACTGATCGTGTTGACCGATTACGACCGTACCGATGCAATCGAATGGCTGCCGGCCGGCACGCACGTGCGGGTGCTGTCCGAAATTGAGCCATCACTGACACGCGCGGACCGAATCCAGTTGGTGGAGTCACTGATCTTGGCGTTGCGTCCGAAGTCGGTCATGAACGTCAATAGCGGTGCTTGCTGGGACGCCATCGCGAAGAAGGGCGCCGCATTGAGCAAGTTGACCGAGCTGTATGCGTGCCTGTTCTGCCGCGACTATACGCCGGACGGCCGCGCGGCTGGCTATGCCGATACACACTTTCGGGACAGCGTACCGTATCTGACGAAGGTCTATTTCGACAACGCCGGTTTTGTGGACGAACTGGCGGCGGATTATGGTGTTCCTGAGAGCATGCGATCGAGGCTGGTCACGCTTCACCAGCCAGTCGGCAACGTGGCGGTCGGGACATACAAGGGCGGCCCGAAAGAGGGCAACCGGGTGATGTGGGCCGGTCGTTTCTGCAAGCAGAAGAATGTCGATCTCCTGATCGAGATCGCTCGTCGTGCGCCAGACTTCCACTTCGACGTTTACGGCTACGGGGATGATGCATACGCGTCGAAGCTGGCGGACGCGCAGCGTGTGCTCGACAACCTGACCGTCAAGGGACCGTTCCCATCGACGGCGAGCCTGCCGATCAACGATTACAATGCATTTCTATATACCTCGCTCTGGGATGGCTTGCCGCTGACGCTGGCCGATATCGCGTGCACGGGTATTCCCATGGTTGCATCCGCAGTGGGCGGGATTCCGGATCTCGTGACGGAACAGACAGGGTGGCTGATCCAGTCATACAAGGAGGCCGATCCGTACGTTGCAGCGTTGCAAGACATTGCCCGCCGTCCCGATGAAGCCAGGCAGCGTGCGGAGCGCATGATTGACTGGGTGCAAAGCGAGCACTCGTGGGAGCAGTTCTGCACAACCCTCCGCGTATCTCCGTCGTTTATCAACTGACCATGACGAAGTTCGATATTACTGCAGTCATCAATGGCCATGCCGAAGGGCTGCTTGCGCACGCCTCGCTCAACAGCTTGTCGCGCAGCGCGGATGCCGCGGCTGCGGCCGGACTACGTGTCGAAATGCTCGCCGTTCTCGACAAGCCGAACGCGCTGACGCTGCAGGTGTTTGAAGAATACGCGTCGCGGCGCGAGGATTTGCGAATCGTAACGGTCGAGCATGGCGACCTCGGCTATGCGCGCAATTCCGCCGCGGACGAAGCAAACGGGAAATGGATCGGGTTTCTCGATGCGGACGACATATGGTGTACCGACTGGCTCGTCGCGGCGCACAAGGCCGCCGAGGCCGATCCGCGTAACGTCGCATGGCACCCGGAAGTAAATGTGTGCTTTGGCGCTACCCCGAACATCTACCTGCACGTCGATATGGAAGATCCCAGCTTCCATGTGGCGCAGCTGGCATTTACCAATGCGTGGACGTCCCTCGTATTCACGTCCACGGATTTTTTGAGGTCGGTGCCCTATACGGGCACCGATTTCAAGAACAACATCGGATATGAAGATTGGGGATGGAACATTTCCGTCATTAATAGTGGCGGTATCCACAAGATCGTTCCGGGTACGTCGCATGCCATCCGGACTCGGCACACGTCGCTCGTGAAGCAGACGACGGCTGCGGGCTGCATCCCGAGGCCCTCTGACCTGTTTCGCAATGCGATCCGAAACCGGGCGGGCATGGAGAGTGAGCGACTGCGTTCCGAGCAAGCGGATTAATGCACGATATGAACGCGATCCGCTTGCAACAGCCTTTGTGTATCCAGATGCACAGAATGGGCTGCCCTATACAACTGGCGCTTCGTCATGCGAGCGCGATGTCGAACCACGGATGAATGTAACAAGCGTGCCGTCTCGAAATGCCGACGGCTTGTCGGTTTCCATCGTTGTATACCGTCCAGACGCTGTCCAACTCGAGCAGACGCTCGTCAGCTTGGGCGCGGCCTGCGCGCATTTGCGCGCTGCGTCTCCCGGGTGTCCGGTCGACCTGTATCTGGTCGATAACGGTGGCCTTGGCGACGTCGGCGCGGTGACGCGCGGGCTCGAAGCGCAGGGCGTCACATGCCGGGTTCTGACGGGGCACGGCAATGTCGGCTATGGACGAGGGCACAATCTCGCGATCGATCTATCGACGCGTCCGCTCCATCTGATCTTGAATCCAGATATCGATCTCGACGCACATGCCCTGGTTGCCGCGCGCAAGTTCTTCGATTCGCATTTCGATGCAGGTGCGCTCGCGCCCCGTATCGGCGACGAATCCGGCGGCCCGCAATATCTCTGCCGCCGCTATCCAACGCTCTTCGACCTGCTCGTGCGTGGCTTCCTGCCGGCGCGGTTCCGGCAGCCATTCAGGAAGCGCCTTGCCCGCTACGAAATGCGCGACGTCATCAATGATCGCGACATCGTATGGGACCCCCCGATCATCAGCGGCTGCTTCATGCTGTTCCGTACCGATGTCCTGAAAAAGCTGGGTGGATTCGATCCCCGTTACTTCCTGTACTTCGAAGATTACGATCTGAGTCTGAGAACGCGGGACGTCGCCCGTGTCGCATATGTCCCGTCGGTTCGCGTGGTTCACCACGGCGGTGGAGCGTCCCGCAAGGGCTTCGCACATATCCGGATGTTCGCGGCATCGGCTTTCAAGTTCTACAACCGCTTTGGCTGGAGGTGGTGGTGAGCCGCATCGCCGTGACCGGCGCGAATGGCTTCGTCGGCCGCGCGGTGTGCCGGCTCGCGCTCGCGGCGGGGCATGACGTCATCGGCCTAGTGCGCCGGCCCCACGGATGCATTTCAGGCGTGCGCGAATGGGTGCACGATGCGCCCGATTTTGATGGTCTGGGCGACACATGGCCTGACGACCTCGAGGTCGACTGCGTGATCCATCTCGCAGCGCGCGTGCACGTGATGCGCGATGAGTCGCCGAATCCCGACGCCGCGTTCGACGCGACCAATGTCGCTGGTACCTTGCGTCTCGCCAAAGCCGCGCGCCAGCATGGCGTGTGCCGCATCGTCTATGCAAGCAGCATCAAGGCGGTCGGCGAGAGTGACGGCGGCGTGCCGTTGTCGGAAGCGGTGAGCCCCGACCCGCAGGACGCCTACGGTCGCTCGAAACTGCGCGCGGAGCGCGAACTCGCACAATTCGGTGCGTCGAACGGGCTCGACGTCGTGGTCGTTCGCCCGCCGCTGGTCTACGGTCCGGCCGTTCGGGCCAACTTCCTGCGCATGATGGACGCGGTTGCACGCGGGATGCCGCTGCCGCTCCGCTCCATCACGGCACGCCGCAGTATCGTCTACGTCGATAACCTGGCCGACGCCCTGCTCCAATGCGCGGTCGCTCCGCGTGCGGCCGGCGAGTGTTTTCACGTTGCCGACGACGATGCGCCCTCGGTTACGGGCCTGTTACGCCTGGTAGGCGAGGCGCTCGGCAAGCCGGCCCGGCTGATTGCTGTTCCGTCCCCCGTGCTGCGCGCGCTCGGCACGCTCACCGGCCGCCGCGCGGCGATCGACCGCCTGACTGGCAGCCTCGAACTCGATACGGGCCGGATCAAGCGCGTGCTCGGCTGGCATCCGCCTTATACGACAAGGCAGGGCCTCGAAGCGACCGCCGCATGGTATCGTTCGCGCGATACACAACAATAGTCGACATGCATTACCCGATATCCACGTGGCCCCAAGCGGCTGCGGTGGCGCTCGCCGCTGCCATCGCGTCGACGACCATTCTGCGTGTACTGCTCGCGACCGGCCTTGCGTGGCGTCTCGCCACCGACATGCCGAACGACCGTTCGCTCCATACGCGGCCGACGCCGCGCGTCGGCGGCTGGGGCATCGTACCGGTCTGCGTCATCGCGCTGCTCGCGCTCGCGCCGCATTTGTGGCTGATCGTCTTCGCTGCAGCCGGGCTTGCAGCGATGTCTCAGATCGACGATCGGCGCGGGCTGCCCGCCCGTGTGCGGTTTTCTGCACACCTTGCGGCGGTCGTCGGGCTGATCGTCGCGTTTCCGGCCGACGTACCGTGGTGGCTCCTGGTCGGCGTTGGCTTCGTGATGGTCTGGCTGACGAACCTGTACAACTTCATGGACGGTGCGGACGGCCTCGCGGGCGGCATGGCGCTGTTCGGCTTCGGCGCGTATGCGATCGCCGCGCTGACCAGCCCGACGCCATCGCCGGATCTAGTTGTGGCCGGCTCGACTGTCGCAGGCGCCGCGCTCGGGTTCCTGCTACTGAATTTCCATCCGGCCAGGCTGTTTCTTGGCGATGCCGGCTCGATTCCGCTCGGATTCCTGGCGGGAGCGCTTGGCTACTGGGGCTGGAGTGCGGGCGTGTGGCCGATCTGGTTCCCGGCGCTGGTGTTCTCGCCCTTTATTGCCGACGCATCTGTAACACTTTTGAGACGTCTGTTACGAGGCGAAAAGTTCTGGCAGGCCCACCGGGAGCACTATTATCAAAGGATGGTTCGGGCGGGCGTAGGTCACCGCCGGACTGCTCTTTGTTGGTACCTCGTCATGCTCGCAGGCATAATTGTCGCCGCGTGGGCAAAGGGCCGCCCGGAACTGCAGCAATGGCTGTCGTTTTTCGCGTGGTACGGCGTCCTGGCGTGTATCGGACTGGTGATCGACATGCGTTGGCGTCGGTTTCAGTCGGCCGCCAAAAATAACTCTTGAGGTTTCCTGCCGATGTTGCGATCCAAAGCATCATGGCTTTCGCTGAGCGCTTTCCTGTTTGACCTGACGGCGGTCGCCGCCGCATGGTTGTTCGCGTATCTCGTTCGATTCAATGGCAGCGTTCCGCATGATTTCCTGAGCGGCGCACTGATGGCGCTCACGTGGGTGCTGCCCGTCTACGCGTTGATGTTTCGCGGGTTCGGCCTGTATCGCGGGCTGTGGGTATTCGCGAGCCTGCCCGATCTGATGCGTATCTCGAAAGCAGTAGTGGGCGGCGGCGTGATCGTGATGATCGGCGCCGTGATGTTCCAGCCACACCCGATCATCCCGCGCTCGGTGCTGCTCGTGTCGCCGCTGATGCTGTTCCTCGCGATGGGCGGCGCACGTGCGCTTTATCGCGCGACGAAGGAATACTACCTGTACGGCGGGCTCGTCGGGAAGGGCAAACCAGTGCTGGTGCTCGGCGCCGGCACGGCAGGCGCGAGCCTCGCACGCGAACTTTCACGCTCGGGCGAGTGGCGCCTCGTCGGCCTGCTCGACGACGACGTCACGAAGCAGGGTCGCGAAATCTACGGCTACAAGGTACTGGGCTCGTTCAACGACCTCAAGCACTGGACCGACGCAATGAAGGTCGAATACGCGATCATCGCGATTCCATCGGCGTCGGTCGAGACGCAGCGTCGCGTCGCGACGCTGTGCGTGCGGGCCGGCGTGAAGGCGATGGTGCTGCCGTCGCTGACCGCGCTGATGCCGGGGCAGGGCTTCCTGTCGCAGGTGCGGAACATCGATCTCGAGGATCTGCTCGGCCGGGATGCCGTGACGATCGACACGCCGCACGTCGAGGCGCTGCTGCGCGGCCGCGTCGTGATGGTGACCGGCGCGGGCGGCTCGATCGGCTCTGAGCTTTGCCGGCAGATCCTGCGCTTCGCGCCCGCGCAACTCGTTGCGTTCGACCTGTCCGAGTATGCGATGTACCGGCTGACCGAGGAGTTGCACGAGCGCTTCCCGGACCTACCGGTCGTGCCGATCATCGGAGATGCAAAGGATTCGCTGCTGCTCGACCAGGTGATGTCGCGTCATGCGCCGCACATCGTGTTCCATGCGGCCGCCTACAAGCACGTGCCGCTGATGGAGGAACACAACGCGTGGCAGGCGCTGCGCAACAATGTGCTCGGCACCTATCGCGTGGCCCGCGCGGCGATTCGCCACGATGTGCGTCACTTCGTTCTGATCTCGACCGACAAGGCCGTCAATCCGACCAACGTGATGGGCGCGAGCAAGCGTCTCGCCGAAATGGCCTGTCAGGCGCTGCAGCAGACGAGCGGGCGTACGCAGTTCGAGACCGTGCGATTCGGCAACGTGCTCGGCAGCGCGGGCAGCGTGATCCCGAAGTTCCAGCAGCAGATCGCGAAGGGCGGCCCGGTCACGGTCACGCACCCCGAGATCACGCGTTTCTTCATGACGATCCCGGAAGCGTCGCAGCTGGTGCTACAGGCGTCGAGCATGGGGCATGGCGGCGAGATCTTCATTCTCGACATGGGCGAGCCGGTGAAGATCGTCGATCTGGCGTGCGACCTGATCCGCCTGTACGGTTTCTCGGAAGAGCAGATCCGGATCGAGTTCACCGGGCTGCGGCCCGGCGAGAAGCTCTACGAGGAGTTGCTGGCGGACGACGAGGCGACGACGCGCACGCCGCATCCGAAGCTGCGGATCGCGCGGGCGCGAGAAGTGCCGGACAATTTCCTCGACGAACTGCTGCCGTGGCTGATGCAGCATCGTGTCCTGCCCGACGACGAAGTGCGGCGCGACTTGCGCCGCTGGGTGCCCGAGTATCAAACGGCTGCCGTTCCGGCGCTGAAGAGCGTACGGGTCGCGTCGAACCGCTGAACGCTGAGAACCGTGTGGTTGCGCCACGCAGCGACCAGCCGGCCGGCCAAAAAGAAAAGCGCCCCGCAGGGCGCTTTTTTCATGCCGGGCCGAGAACGGCTCAGCGACTGGGCCGGTGTTTGCGCACCACCATCCACCGCGGCACGCGGAACCGCACGATGCTGAGATACAGCCACACATAAGTCAGCGCGAACAGCACGACGAACACGAACAGGTGCACCGTGTGCCGCCAGAACAGCGTCGCGGGTATCACCGCGACGAGGCACAGCAGCCACAGGTACGGCGACGTCAGCGAATTGCGGCGCGTCAGGTCGTGCGCGTGCTTCGTGCCGACGGCCCAGCGCATCAGCCGCTTGTACACGAGCATGTGCAGGTGCACGCCGTCCGGGATGCCGGGCGACATCCCGCGAATGAACTTCTTCCGGTAGATCGAGAAGCAGGTCTCGAAGATCGGGTACATGAACAGCAGCACCGGGTACCACGCGGACACCTCGCGGTTGCGCATCACGAGCATGATCGCGAGCTCCGCGAGCATGAAGCCGATGAAATACGCGCCGCCGTCTCCGAGGAAGATCAGCCCGGCCGGGAAATTCCACAGGAAGAAGCCGAGCACGGCGCCCATCATGATGATCGACGCGGACATCACGACCGGGTCGTTCACATGGAACGCGACATACGCGAGCGACGCGAACATCATGAAGCTGACCATCGACGCGAGCCCGTTGAAGCCGTCGATGATGTTGATCGCGTTCGCAAGCGCCGCGACCGCGAGCACCGTGATGAACGCCGAGATGGCCACGTAGCCGAGCAGGAAATCGAGCGGCGGCACGCTGATGCGCTTGACCGCGATGCCCAGCAGCCAGAATGCCAGCGCGGCCGCGCCCATCGTGCAGAGCAGCCGCGCGCGCGGCGACACGCGCTTGGTCAGGTCCTCGACGAGGCCGGACAGGAAGGCCGGCAGCCCGCAGGCAGCGATCCCGAGAATGCTGCCGGAGATCGTCGGATAGCGCCGGGACAGCACCAGCGCGGCAACGACGACGCCCGCGAGGATCCCGATGCCCCCGACCCGCGGCACGGGCCGCACGTGGAATTTCTGCACGCCGGCCAGGTCGCTGTCGATCGAGAATTTCTCGTGAAGGTGCGCGTAGCGCACGATGAACAGCGTGACGAGCAGGGAGACGATGAAGCCGGACGCGAAGCTGAGCATGGGATCGCTCGAAAAATGGACAGCGGATTATACAAAACCGCGCGGGTTCCCCTCCTGCCATCGCCAGTGATCGGCACACATTTCTTCGATGCCGAGCGTCGCGCGCCAGCCGATGATGTCGGCCGCGGCCTGCGGGTTCGCGTAGCACTCGCCGATGTCGCCCGGGCGGCGCGCGACGAGCTCGTACGGCACCGGGCGGCCCGACGCCTTCTCGAACGCACGCACGACTTCCAGCACGCTGTAGCCCTGGCCCGTGCCGAGGTTCACGACGAAGCTCGCGTCGCGCTTCGCGAGCGCGTCGAGCGCGGCGATGTGCCCCTTCGCGAGATCGACGACGTGGATGTAGTCGCGCACGCCCGTGCCGTCCGGCGTCGGGTAGTCGGAGCCGAACACGCGCAGCTTTTCCAGCTTGCCGACCGCGACCTGCGCGACATACGGCATCAGGTTGTTCGGGATGCCGGCCGGGTCCTCGCCGATCAGCCCGCTCGAATGCGCGCCGACCGGGTTGAAGTAGCGCAGCGTGGCGATGCGCCACGACGGGTCCGAGACTTCAAGATCACGCAGGATCTGCTCGGCGATCAGCTTCGACTGGCCATACGGGTTCGTCGCGGACAGCGGGAACGATTCGTCGATCGGCGAGCGCTCTGGCACGCCGTATACGGTCGCGGACGAGCTGAACACGAACTGCCTGACGTTGCGCTCGCGCATCACCTTGAGCACGGCAAGCAGGCCGCCGATGTTGTTCTGGTAGTACTCGAGCGGCTTCTCCACCGATTCGCCGACGGCCTTGAGTGCCGCGAAATGGATCGTGCCGGTGATCGGGTGCGCGTCGAACACCTTTGCAAGCGCGGCTTCGTCGCACACGTCGACCTGATGGAACGCGGGCGTCTTGCCCGTGATCTGCGTGATGCGCCGCACGGATTCGGCGTTGCTGTTGACGAGGTTGTCGACGATCACGACGTCGTAGCCGTTGTCGAGCAACTCGACGGTCGTGTGCGAGCCGATATAGCCCGCTCCGCCCGTGACGAGGATGGTGCCTTTAGCGGTCATTGCTGATGCGCTCCTTCAGAGGGTGATACCGGTTAACGAATGGATAGTACGCCGGTAGCGTTCGACGACCTGCTGTTCGTCGAATTCCGCCGTGACCTTTTGCCGGCCGCGTGCGCCCATCGCGTCGCGTCCGGCCGTTCCGAGTTCGATCATGCGGAGCAACTGCTCCGCGAGGCTCGCGCTGTCGCGCACGCGGCACAGGAACCCCGTTTCGCCGTCGGCGACGACGTCGCGGCAGCCCGGCACGTCGGTCGCGACGATCGGGCGGCCCATCGCCGACGCTTCCATCAGCGTGCGCGGCACGCCTTCGCGGTACGACGGCAGCACGACGCAGTCGGCCGCCGCGATGTGCGGGCGCACGTCGTGCGCTTCGCCGAGATATTCGATCACGCCTTCGGCGGCCCACGCATCGACATCCGCGTGGCCGATCGCGCTTGGATTGTCGACGCCGAGCGGCCCGAGCAACTGGAAGCGCGCATTCGGGAAGCGCGCGCGCACGATGCGCGCGGCTTCCACGTATTCGCGCACGCCCTTGTCCCACAACAGCCGGCCGATCAGGATGAAGACGGGTGCGTCGCCGGCCGGTAGCGGCACCGGCGCGAACTGTTCGAGATCGACGCCTTCGCCGTGCAGCAGCCGCGCGCGATCGGGATGCGCGAGCAACTGTTCGTCGGTGAAGGTCGCGAGATCGTCGCGGTTCAGGAACCACACTTCACGCGGGAAGCGGAACGCGAACCGGTACAGGCGCTTCGCGACGCTTGCCGCGCGGCTCTTCTGGATGAAGACGTAGCCGAGCCCGGTCGTCACCGCGATCGATGGCACGCGTGCGAGCCACGCGGCGACCGAGCCGTAGATGTTCGGCTTGATCGTGTAATGGAACACGAGATCGGGCTTCAGCGCACGGTAGTGACGCACGAGTGCCGCGAGCGTGCCGAGATCCTCGCGCGGGCTCGTGCCTTTCGAGGCAACCGCGAGCGCCACGTAGCGGCAGCCCATCTGCTCGAGCAAGGGCACCGTGCGGTCGTGCGGCGCAATGACGATGACCTCGGCGCCGCGCGCGACGAGCGCACGGATCAGCCCGTGGCGATACGTGTAGATCGCCCAGGCCGTGTTGCAGACGAGCGCGATGCGCAGCGGGGAGGTGGCGGACATGAAAAAAAGAATAAATAAAGCGTCGAAATTGCCGAAAGGGCCGGATGTGCGTCAGGCGGACGGCCGCCCGGCGAACAGCGTCTGCTTGATCCGCTGCAACGTTCGGTACGGCGTCACGAAATGCAGCAGGTTCTTGGCGAGGCCGGCCCAGTCGTACGGGTTCAGCGCGTTGAAGTGGCTCAACAGCAGCGTGAGCGTCGACACCAGCTGGCGCCGGCGCTTGGTCGCACTGATCCCGCCCTCGTTCAGTTCGTAATAGAGACCGAGTTCCGGCAGGTTCGCGCAATCGTAGCGTTGCATTAACCGTAAAAAAAGATCGAGATCCTCGGCCGCACGGTATTTCGCCCGATAGTTCCCCACTTCACGCACGGCGTCGATGCGCAGCATCACCGACGGATGCACGAGCGGCGAGCGCAGGAAGCGCGTGCGGCGCAGCGTGCGCGGATCGGCGGGCGGGGTCAGCATGAAGCGCGGCTCGCCGGCGCGGGACACGACTTGCGTCCACATGCCGACGCAGGCCACGCGCGGGTGGGCGCCGAGATACGCGCGCTCCTTCGCGAGGCGCTGCGGCGCGGCCAGATCGCCCGCGTCGATGCGCGCCGCATAGCGGAAGCCGCGCGCGGCGAGCGCGTCGATGCCGGCCGCGAGCGCACGCTCGATGCCGCCGTTCTGCGGCATGCGCAGCACGTCGATCGTGAGGCCGGGCAGATCGGGCGCGACG
This sequence comes from Burkholderia sp. AU38729, assembly GCF_020419725.1. Lineage (NCBI taxonomy): Bacteria > Pseudomonadati > Pseudomonadota > Betaproteobacteria > Burkholderiales > Burkholderiaceae > Burkholderia > Burkholderia sp. AU38729. The sequence goes on from NZ_JAIZQO010000003.1 coordinate 412,290, forward strand.
ATCGGCGGCGTGCTGCCGTCATCGACGATCAGCACGTGCACGGGCGTGTCCTCGCGAAACGACGCGAGGGTCCGAACGACGTCGTCGTGCCCGTTGTAGGCCGGCATCAGCACGGCCACGTCGTCGAGCGGGGTCGGGCAATCAGGGGACGTCATGGTCGGAGCTTGAAACGGATGTAATAAAAATTGACGGCGGCGGCGGCCAGGTAGCCGGCCGCCAGCCCGACGAGCGCGCCGTACAGGCCGAGCCGCGGGATCGCGAACAGGTTGACGAGCGCCGCGATCGCGAGCGCGAGCAGCCATTTCGACAGCAACACGAATTTTGCTTGATATTTGAGAACGATAAGATTGCCTATCGCCTCGATGCCGGCGGGCACCGACAGCCAGACCGCCCAGCGGAAGATGTCGACCGAGGCCTCGTAGCCGTGGCCGAACACCTTGCCGACGATCAGCGGGGCGGCGGCGTCGAGCACGAGCGCGCCGGCCGTCATCAGGCCGGCCGTCATCGCGATCAGCCGGACGATGTTGCGGCGCAGCCGCACGACGTCCTGCACGCGGTAGACGAAGGCGGGCGCGATCGTCTGCGCGAGCATCAGCGCGAGCGTGATCCAGTTCTCGTTGAGCTGCTGCGCGGCCGAGTAGCGGCCGAGATCGGCGAACGACACGTGACGCTCGAGCATCAGGCGGTCGAGCTTCAGGAACAGGTACATGCAGATGAGGCCGAGCCAGAACACGGTGCCGGCCGTCGCAAAGTGCCTGAACAGCGGTTTGTCGAACGTCCAGCCGAGCGCGCCGCCGTTACGATGCCGGTAGTACAGCAGCAGCGCGAAGCCGATGGCGGCGGCTTCGAGCGCCCACAGCCACGCGAAGCGGGCGGGGCCCGCGGCCGCCCGAACCAGCAGCCAGACGAGCAGCGCCTTCACCAGCGCGGTGACCATGCTGGTGACGAGCTGCGGCTTGCTGTAGGTCATGCTCTGCAGCCACGCGTTGATGACGCCGACGAACGGCTCGCGGAACACCATCGTGACCGCGAGGCCCGCGAGCATCGCGCCGACCAGCGGATCGAAGGCGCCCGCGGCGATCGCGATCCAGGTCGCGACGAGCGCGGCGACGGAGACGGCGATGCGCAGCGCGAATGCGCTGCCGAGCACCGCGCCGAGCTGGGCGGGCGGGCGCTGGACGATGGTCGGGACGAGGATTTCCGCGCCGCACACCCAAGTGAGCGGCGCCAGTACGAGGAGGAGCGTATTCGCATACTGCCATTTGCCGAACACATCTGGCCCGAAATAACGGGCCAGCAGGCCGCTGATCGCGATCGCGACGCCGATCTGCGTGAGCCGTTCGAGCCCCAGCCAGACGAGATTCGCGACGGCCTTCGCGACATCCGGGTTGCCGAAGCGCTTCAGCATGCGCGGCAGCGGCGCGCGCGCGAGGCGGCCGGCAGGGCGCCCGGGGGCTGCAGGTTGGCGGCGACGGGGCGGCTAGGCATTAAAATGGGCGGCATGCGCGTCATCAAAACCCGCGATTATAAGTGGGATCGGGGTCGCTCCCGCCGTTCCGCACCAGCGGTTTCACGCCGTGCCGGGCCAGCCTGTATCATGCGCGGCACCGGCGAGCGGCGGCCAGGCAAGCCAGACAATTTTCCATGCACGCAACTGAGAGAAGAGAATCGATGATCTCCCAATCCATCTTCAAGGCATATGACATTCGTGGCGTGGTCGGCAAGACGCTCGACACCGACACCGCACGCGGGATCGGCCGGGCATTCGGCAGCGAAGTGCGTGCGCAGGGCGGCGATGCTGTGGTCGTCGCGCGCGACGGCCGCCTGTCCGGGCCGGACCTCGTCGGCGCGCTGGCCGACGGCCTGCGGGCGGCGGGCGTCGACGTCGTCGACGTCGGCATGGTGCCCACGCCGGTCGGCTATTTCGCGGCGAACGTCCCGCTCGCGCTGAAGGGCGGCGAGCGCCGCGTCGATTCGTGCATCGTCGTCACGGGCAGCCACAACCCGCCCGACTACAACGGCTTCAAGATGGTGCTGCGCGGCGCCGCGATCTACGGCGAGCAGATCCAGGCGCTGTACCAGCGCATCGTCGACGAGCGTTTCGAGACGGGCAGCGGCTCGTACGAACAGTTCGACGTGGCCGATCAATACATCGCGCGCATCGTCGGCGACATCAAGCCGGCCCGCCCGATGAAGCTCGTCGTCGACGCCGGCAACGGCGTGGCCGGCCCGCTCGCGACGCGCCTGTTCAAGGCGCTCGGCTGCGAGCTCGTCGAGCGCTTCACCGACATCGACGGCACGTTCCCGAACCACCACCCCGATCCCGCCCACCCGGAAAACCTGCAGGACGTGATCCAGGCGCTGAAGGACACCGACGCCGAGATCGGCTTCGCGTTCGACGGCGACGGCGACCGCCTCGGCGTCGTCACGAAGGACGGCAAGATCATCTATCCGGACCGCCAGCTGATGCTGTTCGCGGAAGAGGTGCTGTCGCGCAACCCGGGCGCGCAGATCATCTATGACGTGAAGTGCACGCGCCACCTCGCGCAATGGGTGAAGTCGAAGGGCGGCGAGCCGCTGATGTGGAAGACGGGCCACTCGCTCGTGAAGGCGAAGCTGCGCGAGACGGGTGCGCCGCTCGCCGGCGAAATGAGCGGCCACGTGTTCTTCAAGGATCGCTGGTACGGCTTCGACGACGGTCTCTACACGGGCGCGCGCCTGCTCGAGATCCTCGCGAAGACGGCCGACCCGAGCGCGCTGCTGAACGGGCTGCCTGACGCGATGAGCACGCCCGAGCTGCAGCTGTGGCTCGACGAAGGCGAGAACTTCCGCCTGATCGACAAGCTGCAGAAAGAGGCGAAGTTCGACGGCGCCGAGGAAGTCGTGACGATCGACGGCCTGCGTGTCGAGTACCCGGACGGCTTCGGCCTCGCGCGTTCGTCGAACACGACGCCGGTCGTCGTGATGCGTTTCGAGTCGGAGACGCAGGAAGGGCTCAAGCGCATCCAGGAGGACTTCCGCCGTGTGCTGACGGCCGCGAAGCCGGACGTCAAGCTGCCGTTCTGAGCGTCGGCGGCCTGCCGGCCGCCCACGGCGCGACGGTGAGTCCGATCGTCGCGCCATCCCCGAAAAGCGGCGCACGCTACCGGCGTGCGGCCGCTTTTTGTCTGTCTGGCCCCCCGGGCGCGATAAAATCCCTCCTTTCTGCTTGTCGCCGGCTGCCTGCCGGCGTTTTTTCAGCGTGCAAAAGATCCTGATCGTACGCGTGTCGTCGCTGGGCGACGTCGTGCACAACATGCCGGTGATCGCCGATATCCGGCGGCGCCATCCCGATGCGCAGATCGACTGGCTCGTCGAGGAAAGCTTCGTCGACCTGGTCAAGCTCGTCGACGGCGTGCGCAACGTGCTGCCGTTCTCGCTGCGCCGCTGGCGCAAGAAGCCGTTCTCGGGCGCCACGTGGCGCGAGATCCGCGCGTTCCGCCAGCGCCTCGCGGCCGAGCAGTACGACCTCGTGATCGACTGCCAGGGCCTCATCAAGACGGCGTGGGTCGCCAGCTGGGCGCGTGGCCCGCTCGTCGGGCTCGGCAACCGCACCGACGGCGCCGGCTACGAGTGGCCCGTGCGCTTCTTCTATCGCAAGCGCGTGCCGATCGCGCCGCGCACGCACGTCGTCGAGCGCTCGCGGCAACTCGTCGCGGCCGCGCTGGGCGACCCGGTGCCGACGCCGGCCGATCCGGTCGAGTTCGGCCTCGATACGCGCGCGGCGGCGCTCGCGGTGGCCGCGCTCGGGCTGAACCTGCCGGTGCCGTACGTGGTGTTCGTCCATGCGACGTCGCGTGCCGACAAACAGTGGCCGGACGCCGCGTGGATCGAACTCGGCCAGGCGCTCGTGCGGCGCGGCGCGTCGCTCGTGCTGCCGTGGGGCAACGATGCGGAGCGCGCGACCAGCGAGCGCCTCGCGAAAGAGTTCGGCGCGGCGGCGATCGTACCGCCGCGGCTGTCGCTGCCGGCCGTGGTCGGGCTGATCGACGGCGCGGCCGCCACCGTCGGGGTTGATACAGGTCTGGTTCACATCGCGGCCGCGCTGAAGCGTCCGACGGTCGAACTGTACAATTTCGCGACGGCCTGGCGGACCGGCGGCTACTGGTCGCCGAACGTCGTCAATCTCGGCACGGCGGGGCAGCCCCCGTCGATCGCGCAGGTGAAGTCGGCGCTCGCGGGCTTCGGTCTCCTGTAACGCAGTCACACGCGCGAACCCACGCGAACCGAACATGAGCGAATCCCAGATCATCGAAGTCCCGTCCGCCGACTGGAGCGGACACAACCTGTCGGCGCCGCGCGAGCAGCTGCTGGCCGCCGTCGAGGAAGGCAAGGTGCTGTATTTTCCGCACCTGCGCTTCGCGATCGAGGGCGGCGAGGAAGCGCTGCTCGATCCGGCGCTCGCCGACCCGAAACGCAAGAACATCAGCCTCGCGCCGAACGGCGGCGCGCTCGCCGGCGTGCTCGGCGACAGCGTCACGCAGTCGGCGGTGCGCGCGCTCGTCGCGCGCTTCCAGCAGCAGGCCGGCACGCTCGTCGACGGCCTCTTTCCCGAGTATCGCGGCAAGCTGCGCGTCGCGCCGACGAGCCTGCGGCTGATGCAGGTCGAGACGCGCCAGACGTCGTGGCGCAAGGACGACAGCCGGTTGCACGTCGACGCGTTCCCATCGCGGCCCAACTACGGCGAGCGCATCCTGCGCGTGTTCACGAACGTGAACCCGGCCGGCGTGCCGCGCGTGTGGCGCGTCGGCGAGCCGTTCGAGGACGTCGCGAAGCGCTTCCTGCCGCACATCAAGCCGCAGTTGCCGGGCGCCGCGTGGCTGCTGAACCTGCTGCACGTGACGAAGTCGCCGCGCAGCGCGTACGACCACCTGATGCTGAACCTGCACGACAGCATGAAGGCCGATCTCGACTACCAGAAGACGAGCCCGCAGGAGACGATGCCGTTTCCGCCGGGCTGCGTGTGGATATGTTTCTCCGATCAGACTTCGCACGCTGTGATGTCCGGCCAGTTCATGCTCGAACAGACCTTCTTCCTGCCGGTCGACGCGATGGTGCGCCGCGAATGCGCGCCGCTCGGCATTCTCGAACGCCTGACGGGCAGGGCGCTGGTTTGAGCGCGCATTTTCGTCGAAGCAAGACAAGGGACGCGGCATGCTGAGGGTGATCTATCGCGCGCTGTGGTGGCTCGTCGCCCCGATCGCCGTCATCCGGCTATACGTGCGTTCGCGCAAGGAGCGCGGCTATCGCGAACATATCGGCGAACGCTTCGGCCACGTGGCCGGCCGCTCGCGCGACGACCGTGCGCCGCTGGTCTGGGTGCATGCGGTATCGGTCGGCGAGACGCGCGCGGCGCAGCCGCTGATCGACGCGCTGATGCACGCGCGTCCCGATGCGCGCATCCTGCTCACGCACATGACGCCGAGCGGCCGCGCGACCGGCGAACAGATCTTCGGCGATCGCGTGCTGCGCTGCTACCTGCCGTACGACATGCCCGGCGCGGTGCGGCGTTTCCTGCGCGCGTGGCGGCCGACGCTCGGCCTCGTGATGGAAACCGAGGTGTGGCCGACGCTGATCGACGAGTGCCGCCGTGCGGACGTGCCGCTGGTGCTGACCAATGCGCGCATGTCCGCGCGTTCGTTCCGGCGGGCATCGAAGTTCGGCGCGGCGACCCACGACGTGTTCGGCGGCTTCTCGCGCGTGCTCGCGCAGAGCCCGGCCGATGCGGAGCGGCTGACGTCGCTCGGCGCGCGCAACGTGACCGTGCTCGGCAACCTGAAGTTCGACATGACGACGCCCCCGGAGCTCGCGGCGCGCGGCCATGCGTGGCGCGAGGCGATCGGCACGCGGCCCGTGTGGGTGGCCGCGAGCACGCGCGAGAACGAGGAGGCGCTGGTGCTCGACGCATTCGCGGCGATGCGCACGCCCGGCGCGTTGCTGGTGCTCGTGCCGCGTCATCCGCAGCGTTTCGCCGAGGTCGAGGCGCTCGTCGAGCGCAGCGGCCTCAAGTGCGTGCGACGCTCGGCGTGGGCGGCAGACAAGGCCGCGCTCGCGTCCGGCCGGCCGGCGGCCGAGCCGCTGCCGGATGACGTGACGGTGCTGCTCGGCGATTCGATGGGCGAGCTCGGCGCATATTACGCGGCGGCCGACATCGCGTTCATCGGCGGCAGCCTGCTGCCGCTCGGCGGCCAGAACCTGATCGAAGCATGCGCGGTCGGCGTGCCGGTGCTGATCGGCAAGCACGTGTTCAACTTCACGCAGGCGACCGCCGACGCGGTCGCGGCCGGCGCGGCGCTGCAGGTCGAGGATCCGCTCGATCTCGCGCACGTGCTCGACGCGCTGTTCGCCGACAAGGCGCGGCGCATCGCGATGGGCGCGGCCGGCGCGGCGTTCGCATCGCGGCACCGCGGCGCGACCGCGCGCACGGTCGACGTGCTCGCGGCACTGTTGCCGCCCGCCGAACGCGGCGTGCGCGCGCTGCAGGACGTGCAGGACCCGTCCGACGACTAGACGAAGGCGGCGCCATGCCGCCGGAAGCCCGCGTGGCGGCACCGGGAGGCGCCGCCGCGTCGCTCAGACCGTCAGCAAACCCTTCTTCTCGATGAACGCGATCACGTCCGCGACGCCTTCGAGCGCCTTCAGGTTCGTCATCACGTAAGGCCGTTCGCCGCGCATCTTCTTCGTGTCGGACGCCATCACGTCGAGGTTCGCGCCGACCAGCGGCGCGAGATCCGTCTTGTTGATCACGAGCAGGTCGGACTTCGTGATGCCGGGGCCGCCCTTGCGCGGAATCTTCTCGCCGCCCGCGACGTCGATCACGTAGATCGTCAGGTCCGACAGCTCGGGGCTGAAGGTCGCCGCGAGATTGTCGCCGCCCGATTCGATGAACACGATATCGGCGTCGGGAAAGCGCGACAGCATCCGGTCGACGGCCTCGAGGTTGATCGACGCATCCTCGCGGATCGCCGTATGCGGGCAGCCGCCCGTCTCGACGCCCATGATGCGCTCCTCGGGCAGCGCGCCCGCGACCGTCAGCAGCCGCTGATCCTCCTTCGTATAGATGTCGTTGGTGATCGCGACGAGGTCGTACTTGTCGCGCATCGCCTTGCACAGCATTTCGAGCAGCGTGGTCTTGCCGGAGCCGACGGGGCCGCCGATGCCGACGCGCAGCGGCGGCAGTTTCTTCGTGCGGCGGGCGGAGGAGGGAGCAGGTGCGTTCATGGCGGGTAGCGTCGGGTTCAGGAGCGGAACAACCGCGAATACTGGGTTTCGTGCCGCGCGGACAGGATGCCGAGCTGCGGCGCGAACGTGTTGACGGCGTCGGGCGGCGTCGCGAGCGCGCGGCGCACGGCCGCGTCGATCGCGTCGCGCAGCGCGACGATGATGCGTTGCCCGGCGAGCTGGCCGAGCGGCACGGCCTTCAGCGCGGCGGACGTCTGGTTCTCGACCCAGCCGAATGCGTACGCGGCGAGCACGGCGTCGGCGCTCGCGTCGTGCGCGGCGGCCGCGTACGCGAATGCGGTGGGCAGCGCGATCGGCGCAATCGCCGCGAGCGTCGCGCGGCGCGCGCCATCGCCCCATTCGAGCGACGCGCAGAGCTGCGCGAGCGACCAGCCCATCTGTTCGGTTTCACGGCGCAGTTCCGCCGATTCGCGGCTCGCGATGAACCACGCATTCTCGGCGACGAGCGCCGGCGCGTCGTGCGCGTGCCAGCGCGCGAGTTGATGCGCGAGGAACGGCAGCTCGCCGTGCGCGAGCACGTCGGTCAGGCCGCTCGCGATCCAGTCGCGCGCGGTATCGGCGTCGTGGATCAGGTTCGCGTCGAGCGCCGCTTCGAGCCCCTGCGAATAGCTGAACGCGCCGATCGGCAGCGCCGGCGATGCAAGGTGCAGCAGCGCGACGAGTTCAGTGGTGGTCATGGCCGTGGCCGTGCGCGCAACCGGGACCATGCTGATGGTCGTGGTCGTGGTCGTGGTCGTGGTCGTGCGAATGGGAATGCGCGTGGCCGTGATGCTCGCCGAACACCTGCTGCGCGAGCGCGTAGTCCTCGGCGAAGGTCGCGTCGTGCCCGTGCTTGTGGCCGCCGCCGTACGCACCGACTTCCGGCTGGAACGGCGCAACGGTCTCCTCGACCTGCGTGCCGAGCCGGCGCAGCATGTCCGCGAGCACCGGGTCGGCTTCGAGCTTCAGGTAGCCGTCGCCGATCTCGACCGGCGTGTGGCGGTTGCCGAGGTGGTACGCGGCGCGCATCAGCGTGAGCGGGTCGGCGGCGCGCACGCGCAGCACGGTCTCGGGCGCCGCGGCAACGCGCACGAGCGCGCCGTCGTCGGCGACGAGCACGTCGCCGTCGCGCAGGATCGTGCCGCGCGGCAGCAGGACCGCGACGTCCTCGCCGGTGTCGAGCGTCGCCGCGAGGCGGCTCTTGCAGCGGGCGTCATAGGCGAGCGTGAGCGTCGGCGCGCGCGCGACGAGCGACGCGGCGAGTTTCACGTTCGGGGCAATGCGTTTGTCGAGGGTGCGCATGAATCGAAAGCAGGCAATCAGGTCAGAACAGGAAATAGCGCTGCGCCATCGGCAGCATCGTGGCCGGCTCGCAGGTGAGCAACTGGCCGTCGGCGATCACGTCGTAGGTTTCGGGGTCGACGCTGATCGACGGGCGCCACGCGTTGTGGATCATGTCGGCCTTCGTCACGTTGCGGCAGTTGCGCACCGGCACGATCTGCTTCGCGAGCCCGTAGCGCTCCGCGATGCCCGCGTCGGCGGCCATCTGCGACACGAAGGTCAGCGACGTGCGCGCGAGCGCACCGCCGCGGGTGGCGAACATCTCGCGATAGTGGACCGGCTGCGGCGTGGGAATCGACGCGTTCGGGTCGCCCATCTGTGCCATCGCGATCATCCCGCCCTTCAGGATCATCGTCGGCTTGATCCCGAAGAACGCCGGTTCCCACAGCACGAGGTCGGCCCACTTGCCCGGCTCGATCGAGCCGACTTCATGCGCGATGCCGTGCGTGAGCGCCGGGTTGATCGTGTACTTCGCGACGTAGCGCTTCGCGCGGAAATTGTCGTTGCGCGTGCTGTCTTCCGGCAGCGCGCCGCGCTGCACCTTCATCTTGTGCGCGGTCTGCCAGGTGCGGATGATCACCTCGCCGACGCGGCCCATCGCCTGCGAGTCGGACGACAGCATCGACAGCGCGCCGAGATCGTGCAGGATGTCCTCGGCCGCGATCGTCTCGCGGCGGATCCGCGATTCGGCGAACGCGAGATCCTCGGCGATCGACGGATCGAGGTGATGGCACACCATCAGCATGTCGAGATGCTCGTCGAGCGTGTTGATCGTGTACGGGCGCGTCGGGTTGGTCGACGACGGCAGCACGTTCGCCTCGCCGCACACCTTCAGGATGTCGGGCGCATGGCCGCCGCCCGCGCCTTCGGTGTGGTACGTGTGGATCGTGCGGCCCTTGAACGCGGCGACCGTCGATTCGACGAAGCCGCCTTCGTTCAGCGTGTCGGTGTGGATCGCGACCTGCGTGTCGGTGTCGTCGGCGACGGACAGGCAGTTGTCGATCGTCGCGGGCGTCGTGCCCCAGTCCTCGTGCAGCTTCAGCCCAATCGCGCCGGCCGCGATCTGCTCGACGAGCGGCTGCGGCAGGCTCGCATTGCCCTTGCCGAGAAAGCCGAGATTGATCGGCCAGCCGTCGGCGGCCTGCAGCATCCGCTCCATGTGCCACGGGCCCGGCGTGCAGGTCGTCGCGTTGGTGCCGGTGGCCGGCCCCGTGCCGCCGCCGAGCATCGTCGTGACGCCCGAGGCGAGCGCCTCGTCGATCTGCTGCGGGCTGATGAAGTGGATGTGCGTGTCGATGCCGCCGGCCGTCACGATCAGCCCTTCGCCGGCGATCACTTCGGTCGCGGCGCCGATCGCGATCGTCACGCCCGGCTGGATGTCCGGGTTGCCGGCCTTGCCGATCGCGGCGATGCGGCCGTGCTTGATCGCGATGTCGGCCTTCACGATGCCCCAGTGATCGAGGATCACCGCGTTCGTGATGATCGTGTCGGGCACGTCGGCGGCCACGCGCTGCGACTGGCCCATCCCGTCGCGGATCACTTTCCCGCCGCCGAATTTCACTTCCTCGCCATAGGTCGTGAAGTCGTGTTCGATCTCGATCAGCAGCTCGGTATCGGCGAGCCGGACGCGGTCGCCCGTCGTCGGCCCGAACATTTCCGCGTACGCGCGGCGGCTCAAGCGTAGTGTCATGTGTTGTTCCTGAAGAGCGGGGCGCGGCTTACAGCGGCCCCATCACCTTGCCTTGAAAACCGTAGACGGCGCGATCGCCCGCGAGCGCGACCAGTTCGACGGTGCGCGTCTGGCCCGGCTCGAAGCGCACCGCGGTGCCGGCCGCGATGTTCAGGCGAAAGCCGCGCGCGGCCGCGCGATCGAACGACAGTGCGTCGTTGACCTCGAAGAAGTGGTAGTGCGAACCGACCTGCACCGGGCGGTCGCCGGTGTTCGCGACGACGAGCGTCAGCGTCGCGCGGCCCGCGTTCAGTTCGTGTTCGCCGTCGTCGGTGAGGATTTCGCCGGGGATCATGCGGGGCCTCACGGAATCGGGTGATGAACGGTCACGAGCTTCGTGCCGTCGGGGAAGGTCGCCTCGACCTGGATGTCGGGAATCATCTCCGGCACGCCGTCCATCACGTCGTCGCGCGTGAGCAGCGTCGTGCCGTAATGCATCACTTCGGCGACCGTCTTGCCGTCGCGCGCGGCTTCCATCAGCGCGGCGGTGATGAAGGCGACCGCCTCCGGATAGTTGAGCTTCAGGCCGCGTGCGCGACGGCGCTCGGCCAGCAGCGCCGCCGTGAAGATCAGCAGCTTGTCCTTCTCGCGGGGAGTCAGTTTCATGAAGGCAAACGTTCAGGAAAACGTAATTGTTATCGGTGCGTGCGCAACGGGGCGAACGCGCGGTTCATCGTAGCACCGCGCTGTTTTGCGTGCGTCGTGTATCGGTTATGTAAGGAGCAAGGCGCGTGCCATGTGCATGGAACGCAGTGCAATGCGCGCTTGTGGTGCGCGATGCATGAGCAACGTGCAGCATCCGCCGTGACGCTGCGCCGAAACGGTGCGTGGTATGACCGTGCTCAGGTTTGCCAGAGACGCAGCGGCCGTGCGTCGACGCCGTGCACGATCGGCCGCAGATGCAGCCAGCACTCGGTGAAGTGCCGTTGCAGCGCTTCCATCGACGTCGACAGCGCGCGGATCAGCACGACGCCCGGCGTCACGCAGGTTGCGCCCGCGCGCAGCGTGCCGTCGAACGGCATCCGCGCGGCGAGCGATTCGGCGAGCGCGGCGTCGCACACGGCGCCGGCGGCCCACAGCGTGCCGTACGCGGGAAAGCCGGCCAGACCCTGCAGCGCGCCGCGCAGCGGGTCGTGCGCATCGAGCAGCGCGCGTTCGGTCCACAGCGGCCGGCCGTCGGCATCGACGAGCGCCGAAGTCGACGCGATGCGGCCCGCCGACCAGGTTTCGCCGGCCGCCTGCCGGCCGAGCTGCGTTGCGTCCCAGCCGATCGCGCTGGCGCCCGCGCCGAGCTTGACCGTGAAAGCGAGCGACGCATGCGCCGCGTCGAAGAACAGGTTGTTCTGCGGCAGCCAGTCGAGTTTCGCGTGTTCGCCGACCGTGATGCCGATGCGCTGTGTCGCGTCCAGCCCGTTCGACTTGTACCACTTGGTCGCGCCGGGCGTGGTCAGCACCGCGTGCGTGCCGTCGCCGAGCGCGATGTCGATGTCGAGCCGGTCGCCGCCCGCGACGCCGCCCGGCGGGTGGACGATCACCGCGTGGCAGATCGCTTCGCCTTCCGGGTACAGCGGCCGCTGCACGCGCAGCGGGCCGTCGTGCAGCCGGTGCGCGAGCGTCGTGCGCGCGCCGTGCCGCTCGAAGCCGAGTTCGAGGCGGCCGCGCCACGACTTGGCGACGGCGGGGCGGGACAGCGGGGCGTGGGAATCGGGGGCGGACATCGGCGGGAAGCAGGGGGCGGGCGCGGGGAACGAGGATGCTACCGCAACAATAATGCAGATGCCGCGCGCCGTGAAAGCGCCAGATGCGGCAGAGCCGCGAATCCGCTCCGTGCGCGCTCGGGGAAGTGGTGTGGAAATGACGCCACGTTGCTGGCGCCGCTACACCTGGTTTGTTGGCGTGGTGTCGGTCACCGCGTCAGCCGGCGCATGTTCCTGGTCGGATACGCGTTGAGTGTTTGCGGAAAATAGCGACTTCATTTGATGTTCCGCAAAGAATCAACGCAAGGATCGCGAGGTCGGAATCTCTGCACGTCACACCGCGATCAGCTCGCGCACGCCGTTCGCTTCCATGTCCTGCGCGTCGCCGCCCGCGACGATCTCGCCGCGGCTCATCACCCAGTAGCGGTCGGCGATCGATTGGGCGAAATCGTAATACTGTTCGACGAGCAGCACGGTCATCTTCGATTCGTCGACGAGCTGGCGCAGCGTGCGACCGATGTCCTGGATGATCGACGGCTGGATGCCTTCGGTCGGCTCGTCGAGGATCAGCAACTGCGGCTCGCTCATCAGTGCGCGGCCGATCGCGAGCTGTTGCTGCTGGCCGCCCGACAGGTCGCCGCCGCGTCGCGCGCGCATGTCCTTCAACACCGGGAACAGGTCGTAGATACGATCGGGCACCTTGGACGGCGCCTTCCGGCTCGCCGCGCCGACGAGCAGGTTTTCCTCGACGGTCAGCCGCGGAAAGATGTCGCGGCCCTGCGGCACGTAGGCGAGCCCGGCCGCGACGCGCGCATACGGCGGCATCGCGCCGAGCGCCGTGCCGCGCCACGACACGCTGCCGCTCTTCGCGGCGACGACGCCCATCAGGCAGCGCAGCAGCGTGCTCTTGCCGACGCCGTTGCGGCCGAGCAGCACGGTGAGCTTGCCGTCGTCGGCGGCAAGGCTCACGTTGCGCAGGATGTGGCTGCCGCCGTAGTACTGGTTCAGTGCATCGATCTTCAGCATCGCATCATCGTCCAAGGTAAGACTCGATCACCGCGTCGTCGCGCTTGACTTGGTCGAGCGTGCCTTGCGCGAGCACCGCGCCTTCGGCCATCACCGTCACGCGGCCCGTGTCGCCCGCGAGCGCCGCGACGAATTCCATGTCGTGCTCGACGACCATCATCGAGCAGGTGCCGCGCAGCGTGTTCAGCAGCTCGGCGAGCTCCATCGTCTCGTGGTCGGTCATCCCGGCCGCCGGCTCGTCGAGCAGCAGCAGCGCGGGGCGCTGCATCAGCAGCATGCCGATCTCGAGCCGCTGCTTCTGCCCGTGCGACAGCTCGCCGGCCGCGCGAAAGGCCTGGCTTTCGAGGCCGATCAGCGCGAGCGTCTCCTCGATCTTCGCCTGCGCGGTGCGATCGAGCTTTGCACGCAGCGACGCGAGCCAGCCTTTGTCGGTCTGCATCGCGAGCTCGAGGTTCTCCCACACCGGATGCTGTTCGAACACGGTCGGCTTCTGGAACTTGCGGCCGATGCCCGCGCGCGCGATCTCGGGCTCGTTCATCCGCGCGAGGTCGATCGTCTGGCCGAGAAACACCTTGCCCGCATCGGGGCGCGTCTTGCCGGTGATCACGTCCATCATCGTCGTCTTGCCCGCGCCGTTCGGGCCGATCACGCAGCGCAGCTCGCCCGCGTCGATCGCGAGCGACAGCTTCTTCAGCGCGCGGAAGCCGTCGAAGCTCACCTCGATATCCTCGAGGTAGAGGATCGTGCCGTGCGACGTGTCGATGCCGGCCGGCACCACGCGCCCCATCGACGCGGTGCCGCTGACGGCCCGCCCTTCGTCCTCGGGCGGCGGCGTGAATTGGTAGAGGGCCGTTCCGTTCATGCGCGTTTCCCCTTCGCGAGCACGGTTTCGACGAGGCCCATGATCCCGCGCGGCAGCAGCAGCGGCACCAGCACGAAGATCAGGCCGAGGAAGAACAGCCAGTATTCGGCGAAGTAGGCGGTGAACAGGCTCTTCGCGCCGTTCACCGCGAACGCGCCGACGATCGGCCCGATCAGCGTGCCGCGTCCGCCCACCGCGACCCAGATCGCCATCTCGATCGAGTTGCCGGGCGACATCTCGCCGGGGTTGATGATGCCGACCTGCGGCACGTACAGCGCGCCCGCGATGCCGCACAGCACGGCCGACACCGTCCACACGAACAGCTTGTACGCGAGCGGGCTGTAGCCGAGGAACATCAGCCGCGTCTCGCCGTCGCGCACCGCGGTGACGACACGCCCGAGCTTGCTGGTGACGATCGCGCGCGCGGCGATGAACGCGAGCACGAGCGTCGCGAACGTCAGCAGCAACAGCACCGTGCGCGTGCCGGGCGACGTGATCGCGAAGCCCGCGATGCGCTTGAAGTCGGTGAAGCCGTTGTTGCCGCCGAAGCCGGTCTCGTTGCGATAGAACAGCAGCATCGCGGCGAACGTCATGGCCTGCGTGATGATCGACAGGTACACGCCCTTCACGCGCGAGCGGAACGTGAAGAAGCCGAACACCCACGCGAGCACGGCCGGCACGAGCACGACGAGCGCGAGCGCCCACGCGAGATGCTGCGTGCCGCTCCAGTACCACGGCAACTGGTGCCAGTCGAGGAACACCATGAAGTCGGGGAGGTCGCTGCCGTACTTGCCGTCGCGGCCGATCTCGCGCATCAGGTACATGCCGATCGCATAGCCGCCGAGCGCGAAGAACAACCCGTGGCCGAGGCTCAGGATCCCGCAGTAGCCCCACACGAGATCGAGCGCGAGCGCGGCGATCGCGTAGCACATCAGCTTGCCGGTGAGCGTCATCGCGTACGCGGACAGATGGAACGCGCTCGACTCGGGCGCGACGAGCGCGGCGAGCGGCACGCCGATGCCGATCGCGACGCATAGCGCGATCAGCGCGAGCCACGCACGCCGCGACAGCAGGGCGGGGCGGGGCGGCAGGCCGAGCGCGAAACCGTCTGCCGTGCGTGCGGCGGCAGCCGGCTGCGGCGAGTCGGCAGCCGGGTTCGACAGGGAGTGGGTGAATGAAGTCACGTCAAGCCTCCGCACTGCGGCCCTTCGGGGCGAACATGCCCTGCGGACGTTTCTGGATGAACAGCACGATCATCACGAGTACCGCGATCTTCGCGAGCACGGCGCCCCAGAACGGCTCGATCGCCTTGCTCGCGAGGCCGAGCCCGAAGCCGCCGAGCACGGTGCCGGCGATCTGCCCGACGCCGCCGAGCACGACCGCCATGAACGAATCGATGATGTAGTTCTGGCCGAGGTCGGGGCCCACGTTGCCGATCTGCGACAGCGCGCAGCCGCCGAGGCCCGCGATGCCCGCGCCGAACGCGAAGGCATACGCGTCGACGCGCGCGGTCTTCACGCCGACGCACGCGGCCATCCGGCGGTTCTGCGTGACCGCGCGCACGAACAGGCCGAGCCGCGTCTTCGTCAGCACGGCCCACGCGACGAATACGACGGCGAGCGCGAACGCGAGGATCGCGAGCCGGTTGTACGGCAGGATCAGGTTCTGCATCACGGTCACGCCGCCGCTCATCCACGACGGGTTCACGACCTGCACGTTCTGCGCGCCGAACAGCATCCGCGTCGCCTGGATCAGGATCAGGCTCACGCCGAAGGTGGCAAGCAGCGTCTCGAGCGGGCGCCCGTACAGGTGTCGCAGCACGAGCCGTTCGAGCACGATGCCGACGAGCGCGGCCGTCACGAACGACACGGGCACCGCGACCAGCGGATACCAGTCGAATGCACCGGGCGCATAGCGCTGGATCAGCGTCTGCACGACATAGGTTGCGTACGCACCGATCATCAGGAATTCGCCGTGCGCCATGTTGATCACGCCGATCAATCCGTACGTGATCGCGAGGCCGAGCGCGGCGAGCAGCAGCACGCTGCCGAGCGACAGTCCGGCGAACAGCGTGCCGACGATCTCGCCGCGGCGCTGCAACGCGTGCAACGTGTCGAGACCTTGCTGCGCGGCGTCGCGCACGCGCGCGTCGGGCTCCGCATAGCTGCCGTCGGCGTTCTTCGCGACGAGCGGGCGCAACTGCTCGATCATGTCGAGGTCCTGGCGCGCGGCCACCACCTGCGCGGCTTCGAGGCGCTTCGCCGGATCGGCGTCGTGCAGCGCGGCGATCGCCCACAACGCATCGAGACGGCGTTTCAGTGCGGGATCGGTTTCCTTTGCACGGGCGCGGTCGATCATCGGCTTGAGCGCCGGGTCGGGCGATTTCAGCAACGCATCGATCGCGTCGCGGCGTGCGGCGACGTCGGGCGACGCGAGCGCGAGCCCCGACAGCGCGCCCGTAATCTTCGTGCGCAGCAGGTTGTTCAGCATCACGGGCTGCGCGTCGCCGGCCGGCGTCGCGGCTTGCGTGAGCGCGTCGTGTGCGGTGTCGCCGGTCTGGATCAGCAGGCGGCCGTCGCCGGTCGCGAGCGCGTCGCCGGTCGACAGCGCGTTGAGCAGTGCGACGGCGCGCGGATCGGCGTCGGCGGCGAGCCGTTCGATCGCGGCCGTCTTCGCATCGAAGTCGTCGCCGGCGAGCGCGGCGGTATCGGTGGCCGTCAGCGCGAACGCGGTGTGCGGCAACCCGCCCGCGAGGGCAGCGCACGCGACGATCGCGGCGGCGGCTCGGCGAAAGCGTGTAGGCATCGGGAAATCCTGTCGGGCGTGGGAAAGCGGATGCGTGCGGCGATGCGCGGGCGCGTGCGGTTCGTCACGGCAAGCGCGGCCCGTGCAGCGGGGTCGGCATCGGCGTGCGAGCAGTACGTCGCGCGTGACACGCGACGTACTGCGCTGCATCAGGCGAGCGCCGCGCGCTGCCGGCGCAGGAAGGCCGGGATCGACGTGACGATGTCCGGCTTGCCCTGGTTGCCCGCGATGAACGGGCTCCACGGTTGCGCGCGCACCGCGGTCTTGGTCTTCCACACCACGTTGAACTGCCCGTCGCCGCGAATTTCGCCGATCATCACCGGCTTGTGCAGGTGATGGTTGCCGTCCATCGCGAGCGTGAAGCCCGACGGTGCGGCCACCGTCTGGCCGATCATCGCGACGCGCACCTTGTCGACGTCGGTGCTCTTCGCCTTCTCGACGGCCTGCTTCCACATATGGATGCCGACGTAGGTCGCTTCCATCGGGTCGTTGGTCACGCGCTTCGCGCCGCCCGGCAGGTTGTTCGCCTTCACCCACGCGGCGAACTGGTCCTTGAACTTCGTGTTGGTCGGGTTCTTCACCGACATGAAGTAGTTCCACGCGGCGAGGTGGCCGACGAGCGGCTTCGTGTCGATCCCGCGCAGCTCTTCCTCGCCGACCGAGAACGCGACGACGGGCACGTCGGTCGCCTTGATCCCCTGGTTGCCGAGTTCCTTGTAGAACGGCACGTTGGAGTCGCCGTTGATCGTCGAGATCACGGTCGTCTTGCCGCCTTGCGAGAAGTTCTTGATGTTCGCGACGATGGTCTGATAGTCGCTATGGCCGAACGGCGTGTAGACCTCCTGAATATCCGCGTCCTTCACGCCCTTCGATTTCAGGAACGCGCGCAGGATCTTGTTGGTCGTGCGCGGATACACGTAGTCGGTGCCGAGCAGGAAGAAGCGCTTCGCGCCGCCGCCTTCCGCGCCCATCAGGTACTCGACGGCCGGGATCGCCTGCTGGTTCGGCGCGGCGCCCGTATAGAACACGTTGCGCGACATTTCCTCGCCTTCGTACTGCACCGGGTAGTAGAGGAGGCCGTTCAGTTCCTCGAACACCGGTAGCACCGACTTGCGCGACACCGACGTCCAGCAGCCGAACACGCAGGCAACCTTGTCCTGCGTGAGCAGCTGGCGCGCCTTCTCCGCGAACAGCGGCCAGTTCGACGCGGGATCGACCACCACGGGTTCGAGTTTGCGGCCCATCACGCCGCCGCTCTTGTTGATGTCGGCGATCGTCATCAACGCGGTGTCCTTCAGCGACGTCTCCGAGATCGCCATCGTGCCCGACAGCGAGTGCAGGATGCCGACCTTGATCGGGCCGGTGCCCGCGTCAGCCGCATGAGCGAACGGGCTCTTGCCCGCGAGCGCGAGTGCGCCGGCCATCGAACCGAACTTCAACAGACTGCGACGTTTCATCGGGATCCCCTTGTCGTGTTGGATATGCGCGCCGTGAAGGCGTCGGCCAACGAGTAACGCAAGGCATGTGCCAGTCGTGCGGATGCACGTCCGGCGTGCCTGCGCGGGGCGGTGCGGGGCGTCGGGGCGGTGCGCATGACGCGTCGTGCAGCATCCGCGGTCCGTCGCGGTGCAGGTTCACGGGCGCAAATGGTGCACGGTCAGGGTTCCCCGTTCCGGTGCCTGCACCTGCACGCGGTGTGGGAGCCGTCGTGCACCATGACTTCGCACCACGCAGGCAGGGCGCGGGCGCAGCGCTGTTGAGGTGGCTGACCGGAGCGGAAAAGAGCAACGGGCACGCGATGCGTGCCCGTTCGGGGGATCAGTGCGGCCGGCGGCAGGGTGCCGATCGGCGCGGCGGCGCGTGATGCGCCGCGGGCAGGATCAGTAGCGCGGCACGGCCGGATCGACGTCGCGCGACCACGCGTCGATCCCGCCTTGCAGGTTGTACAGCTTCGTGAAGCCGCGCGATTCGAGGAACATCGCGACCTGCGCGCTGCGCATCCCGTGATGGCACACGCAGACGATTTCCGCTTCGTCGTCGAGCTCTTCGCTGCGCGCGGGAATCTGCTGCATCGGGATCGATACGCTGCCGGCGATCTGCGCGGTCGCGATTTCCCACGGTTCGCGCACGTCGAGCACGACCGGCGCGGGGCGCGCCTTGTCGCCGAGCCATTCCGCGAGCATCGCGGCCGTCAGGATCTGCATGGTGGCTCCGCCGCTCAGAACTTGAAGCGCGACGGCTCGATCGCGTTGACGAGGTGGTCGATGTACGTTTCGAACACGTCGGCGACGCGGTACTGCTTGTCGTCGATGCGCGTGATGATCTGCGCCTTCATCACCGGACGGCCGCCGACGAATGCCGCGAGGCGGCCGCCGACCTTCAGCTGTTCGAGCATTTCCTGCGGCACGACGGGCAGGCCGCCCGCGACGCAGATCACGTCATACGGCGCCTTGCCGGCCCAGCCGCGCGAACCGTCGCCGAGGACGACTTCCGCGTTGGTCACGCCGTCGTTGCGCAGGTTGTCTTCCGCGAACTTCGCGTTGGTCGGGTCGATTTCGACGGCCGTCACGTGCTGCGCGCGGTGCGCGAACAGCGCGGCCAGGTAGCCCGAGCCGGCGCCGATCACGAGCACGTTCTCGTGCTTCTTGACCGTCAGCTCCTGCAGCACGCGTGCCTCGACGCGCGGGAACAGCATCTTGCCGCCACCCGGCAGCGGCAGTTCGAGATCGGCGAATGCGAGATCGCGGTATTCGGCCTGAACGTAGTTTTCACGCTTGACGATCGACAGCAGGCCCAGGACGTCGAGATCCAGCACGTCCCACGGCCGGATCTGTTGTTCGATCATGTTGAAACGCGCGTTTTCGATATTCATGGTGTGGTCACGCAGCCTCGTCGGCCATCAGCGGGGATAGAGAAACTTCGTAATTGTACCAAACGGGGCGGCCGCGAAGCCTTCAGGCGGCCTGCAACAGACCTTTACCCCTTGCTCTTCTTGATCTGCGCCTCGAACGCGAGGTCGAGCTTGCTCGCCTTGCGCGGTTTTTTGGGGCCGAATTCGTCGACGAACTTGACGAACTCGTCGAGCGGCAGCGGCTCGCAGCGCTTCTCGGCGGTGCCGCCGGAGCGGTCGACGAGATAAAACAGGCCGCCCGCCATCGCGACGGCCGCGAATTGCGGGTTGCCGGAGCGGGTCTTCAGGCGTTCGACCGCGTGGGTCGCTTTGGTGGTGCGCATCGTGCGGATTCTGGCGGGGCGGTAAGCCCCACACTGTATCAAACCGGCCGCCCGCATGCGGCCGGCCGGGCCCGTCAGGCTCAGACCGTGCGCGAGTAGCGCTGCTGCGGCGTCTGGCCGAGATACGCGTCGAATGCCATCGCGATGTTGCGCACGACCATCCGGCCGGCCGGATGGATCGTCAGGCGGTCGGCCGCGACCGTCAGCAGCCCGTCGCGCTCGAACGGGCGCAGCGCGTCGAGTTCGCGCGCGAAGTGTTCGGCGAAGCGGATGCCGTGCGCGGCCTCGACGTGCGAGAACGGCAGGTCGAGGTTGCACATCAGCTGCGTGATCACGTCGCGGCGCAGCCGGTCGTCGGGCGTGAGCCGCACGCCGCGCGCGATCGGCAGCCGGCCCGCGTCGAGCGCGGCGCCGTACGCGGGCAGGTCCTTCGCGTTCTGCGCGTAGACGTCGCCGATCTTGCCGATCGACGACACGCCGAAGCCGACGAGGTCGGTATCCGCGCGCGTGCTGTAGCCCTGGAAATTGCGCTGCAGCGTGCCGTTCTTCTGCGCCCGCACGAGTTCGTCGGACGGCCGCGCGAAGTGGTCCATCCCGATGTACACGTAGCCGGCCGACGTCAGCATGTCGATCGCGAGGCCGAGCAGCGCGATGCGCGTTTCCGGCGGCGGCAGCGTCGCGTCGTCGATCTGCCGCTGCATCTTGAACAGATGCGGCATGTGCGCGTAGCCGAACACCGACAGCCGGTCGGGTGCGAGTTCGATGATCGTTTCCAGCGTGCGCGCGAACACGGACACGGTCTGGTGCGGCAGCCCGTAGATCAGGTCGACGCTCACCGAATGAAAGCCCGTCGTGCGCGCGGCGGAGAGCAGGTCGGCCGTCATCGCCAGCGGCTGGATGCGGTTGATCGCCTGCTGCACGACTGGATCGAAATCCTGTACGCCGAGGCTCAGCCGGTTGAAGCCGATGTTGCGCAGGTGGACGAGCGTCGCGGGCGTGACCGTGCGCGGGTCGATCTCGATCGAGAATTCGGCGTCGGCATCCGGCGCGAGCGCGAAGTGCTCGCGGGTGGCCGCCATCAGCTCGGCCGTTTCGTCATCGGACAGGAAGGTGGGCGTGCCGCCGCCCCAGTGCAGCTGCGTGACCGGGCGCGCGGGATCGAACAATGCGGCCTGCAGCGCCATCTCGCGCTTGAGCTGGTCGAGATACGGGCGCGCGCGCCGGTGGTTGTTGGTCGCGATCTTGTTGCAGCCGCAGTAGAAGCACGCGGTGTTGCAGAACGGGATGTGGAAGTACAGCGACAGCTCGCTCGACAATGCACCGGGGTCGGTTGCCGCGCGCACGTAGTCGGCCGGGTCGAAATCGTCGCGGAACTGCAGCGCGGTGGGGTACGACGTATAGCGCGGCCCGTTCGCGCCGTATTTCGCGAGCAAATCGGGACGGAACAGTGTGTCGGCAGAACCAGAATGCATGACGGTCTCGCGCTTTTTAGATGCTTTCGAGTATATAAACGCGTGATTCGGCTGCATTGTGTAATAACGTCGCAGCAGGCGATGGCACAATGCGGGGTAGGGCTGCCGGCACCGCGTCCGGTTGCCGCACCGTTTTTTGTTGTTCGTTCGAGAGAGCCGAGTGTCCGTCGAATTGCCTGTCCGCCCGGCGTCAGCCGTCCCGCCGCCGCATGCGTGCCGCGAGGGCTGCGGCGCGTGCTGCATCGCGCCGTCGATTTCCAGCCCGATTCCGGGCATGCCCGGCGGCAAGCCGGCCGGCGTGCGCTGCGTGCAGCTCGGCGACGATCTGCGCTGCCGGATCTTCGGCCGACCCGAGCGGCCCGCGTGCTGCTCCGGGCTGCAGCCGGCCGCGGACATGTGCGGCGCGTCGCGCGACGACGCGCTCGCGTGGCTCACGCGTCTCGAGGCCGCGACGCGGCCGTCGCAACCAGGAGAGTGTTCAGTATGACCGCACCTTGCGCGCCCGGCCGGCGCCGTTTTCTCGCCGCAACCGTCGGCGCCATCGGCGTGACGCTGTCGCTCGCCGCGTGCGCGTCGACGTTCCCGTTCATCCCCGATCACTACACGTTCTCGCGCGGTGACGTGCAGAAAGCCGTCGCGCGCAAGTTCCCGTACCAGAAGACGGTCGCGCAGGTCGTCGACGTGTCGCTCGCGAACCCGGCCGTCAACCTGCTGCCCGACCAGAACCGCGTGGCCGTGCAGCTCGACGCGCATTTCGTGAGCCCGTTCCTGCGTGCGCCCGTCAGCGGCAAGTTCACCGTGTCGGGCCAGCTGGCTTACGACGCGCCGAGCCGCTCGGTCGTGCTGAAGTCGCCGGCCGTCGACAGCCTCGCGCTCGACGGCGACGCGCAGATGTACGCGCAGCAGGTCGGCGCGGCCGCGGGCCTGCTCGCGACGCAGTTGCTGACCAACTATCCGATCTACACGTTCAAGCCCGAACAGCTGCAATTTGCCGGGGTGAACTACGAACCCGGTACAATTACGATTCTTACAAACGGCATACGCGTGGCGATCGTCGAAAAGTGACGACGCACCGCGCTCGGCCGGAGGGGGCCGCGCGTGGAAGAGTGGCTCATTCATTCGACCATTTCGGAGTTGGGCCACGGATGGACTGGATCCTGATCTGCAAGGCTTTGATCCTCGGCGTCGTCGAGGGGCTGACGGAATTCCTGCCGGTGTCGAGCACCGGTCACCTGATCGTCGCGGGCAGCTTCCTGAATTTCAACGATTCACACGCGAAGACGTTCGACGTCGTGATCCAGTTCGGCGCGATCCTCGCGGTCTGCTGGGAATACCGGCAACGGATCGCGTCCATCGTGTCCGGACTGCCCAGCCGGCCCGACGCGCGGCGCTTCACGCTGAACGTCGTGATCGCGACGATTCCCGCCATTGCGCTCGGCCTTCTGTTCGAGAAGAAGATCAAGGCCGTGCTGTTCTCGCCGGTTCCCGTTGCGTTCGCGCTCGTCGTGGGCGGCGCGATCATCCTGTGGGCCGAGGCGCGGCAGCGCGAACGCAGCGAGCCGCCGCGCGTGGTGTCGGTCGATGCGCTGACGCCGCTCGACGCGCTCAAGGTCGGCATCGCGCAGTGCTTCGCGCTGATTCCCGGCATGTCGCGCTCGGGCTCGACGATCATCGGCGGGATGTTGTTCGGCCTCGACCGGCGCGTCGCCACCGAATTCTCGTTCTTCCTCGCGATCCCGATCATCTTCGGCGCGACGCTCTATGAAACCGTCAAGGACTGGCAGGCGTTCACCGTCGATTCGCTCGGCCTGTTCGCGCTTGGCCTCGTCGCGGCGTTCGTCAGCGCGTTCGTGTGCGTGCGCTGGCTGCTGCGCTATGTCGCGACGCACGATTTCACGGTGTTCGCGTGGTACCGGATCGCGTTCGGGCTGTTCGTGCTGCTGGTCGGGTACAGCGGCTGGCTGAACTGGGCGTGACGCGAACACGAAGGCGGGCGCGCCTCGCATGAAAAGCAAAAGCCCGATCGGCGTAGGCCGGTCGGGCTTTTGCTTGTCCGGAGCAGGGCGGCGTGCGCCCGACCCAGCGGGAGGGCTCAGCCAGCGCGCTTGCGGAACACCAGATCCCACACGCCGTGGCCGAGCCGCAGCCCGCGCCGTTCGAACTTCGTCACCGGGCGGTAGTCGGGGCGCGGCGCGTAGTCGGCGGCCGTGTTTTCGAGCGTCGGCTCCGCGCCGAGCACGTCGAGCATCTGTTCCGCGTAGTTCTGCCAGTCGGTCGCGCAGTGAATGTACGCGCCGGGCTTCAGGCGCGACGCGAGATGTGCGACGAGCGGCGGCTGGATCAGCCGGCGCTTGTGGTGGCGCGCCTTGTGCCACGGGTCGGGGAAGAAGATGTGCACGCCGTCGAGGCTTTCCGGCGCGAGCATGTGCTCGAGCACTTCGACCGCGTCGTGCTGGATGATGCGGATGTTCGACAGATCCTGCTCGCCGATCAGCTTCAGCAGCGCGCCGACGCCCGGCTCGTGCACCTCGACGCCGAGGAAGTCGTCGCCGGGGCGGTTCGCGGCGATTTCCGCGGTCGATGCGCCCATGCCGAAGCCGATCTCGAGGATGCGCGGTGCGCTGCGGCCGAACACGGCGTTCCAGTCGGGCAGTTCCGGCGCATACGGCACCACGAAGCGCGGGCCGAGTTCGTCCATCGCGCGGCGCTGGCCGGTCGACACGCGGCCGGCGCGCGTCACGAAGCTGCGGATGCGGCGGTGGTGCAGCGGATTGACTGCGTCGGCGCCTTCGGCGGCTTCATCGGGAATGGCGTCGTCGTGCGGCGGCAGGCCGGCTTCGTTCGGATCGTCGTGCATCATCGGTGACAGAGAAAGGCTCGGTTGCGGGCGAGGGGCCCGTTGCGCGCAGCAGTGCGCCGGGGGAACCGGCACATGGTACAAAAAAGCCGCCTTCGACGAGGCGGCTCATGCGCAGGCTGCGATGCAGCCGGAAAGTGGAGCGGGCGATGGGAATCGAACCCACGTCATCAGCTTGGGAAGCTGAGGTAATGGCCATTATACGACGCCCGCAGAACGCGCAATTCTACAGGGTTTGGCCGAGATGTGGCAAGTGTGCGTGTTTTGGGTGGTGGCTTCGATGCCGGTAACGCTCGACGGAGGTGCGGTGGCACCGCTGAAAATGGTCGTCAGAAAGGGATCGGCTGGAAGCGGTTCGTCGGCGCAACGCGGAACCGAACGACGGCGTGCCCGCCCGCAGGCCCGTGTCGAAAATAGACGACTCCGCGTCGGAAGCATGCAAGTCCCCACGGCGCTTTCGAACTAACGTGACAGGCCTCTTACACGATCGTTAGTCTGGAGCCGACATGTCCGATTTCATCACCGTTCTGCGCGAAACCTGCCCGACCCCCGTCCTCGATGCGACCAAGTGGAAGCGCATCGGCGGCGATCCGCACACCGTGAACCTGAACGCCTACCTCTCGAAGGACGGCAGCAAGATCATGGGCACCTGGATCTGCACGCCGGGCAAGTTCGAGGTGAACTACGAAAAATGGGAGTACTGCCACTTCCTCGACGGCTACTGCATCGTCACGCCGGAAGGCGAGGAGGCGGTGCACCTGAAGGCCGGCGACGTGTTCGTGATCGAACCCGGCATGAAAGGCACGTGGGAAGTGGTGGAAACGGTGCGCAAGTACTTCGTCTTTGCCTGAGCGGGCCGGTCGATTCGAGCGACGCATCCCTGCGTCGCCGGATCCCTTCCCGGTTCCCGGAGCCGGGAGGGCAGGCGGAGGATTTCGGCTCAATAGAACGCGTTCCGGTTCGGAAACAGCTCGCCGAGCGTGATCGCGTTTCTTTCAGCGAGGCTGAGCACGCGCACATATCAAGCTTCGTTCCCGAAAGGGTCGGAAGTGCCGAGCGTGCCGATTGCATGGCCTGACGTCGCGCTTGGTGCCGCCACCGGAAACCCATTGCCACCCGCCCGCGCCATTGCGCGGCGCCGGTGTTAATCTTCCGCCCATCCCCCGCTGCCGCCCCCGACCCCAAAGGCCTCGCATGGAAAGCTGGACGATCGGCATCCTGCTCGGCATGACCACGATCCTCGTGCACACCGCGGCGATGGTCGGCCTGGCGGTCGTCGCGCGCCGGCTTCGCGAAGCGCTCGACGTGCGCCGCGACGACATCCACCAACAACTGCGCCAGGTGACGGGCATCATCGCGCTAATCTGTATCGCGCTCGGGCTGCTGCATACGCTGGAGGCGATCGCGTGGGGCGCGACGTTCGTGCAGGTCGGTGCGATCGGTTCATTCAGCGATGCGCTGTTCTTCTCGATCGACACGATGTCGACGCGGGGCGCGTCAGGCATCGTGCCCGCCGCGAACTGGCGAATGCTCGGCGCGATCGAATCGTCGTGCGGCGTGCTGCTGTTCGGGATGTCCACTGCATTCATCTTTGCCGTGATCCAGGCCGACTTCTCGGCGCTCACCCAGCGGCTGCAGCGCGATCGTCCGCCACGGTAACGCTCGCCTGCAGCCTGCGGCGACAGCGCCTATGATGCAGCGGTCCGTCCACTGTTACGGCCGCATCGCGTGCCTCATGCGCCAGCGCGTCGGCTGCCACCTTCGGAACCCCGACCATGCGCATCACCGCGATCCACGAACGAGCGATTCCCGTGTCCAGCTATGCCGATCCGGCGATCCCGTCCGGCGGCCTGACGACGAGCGTTGTCGCGGTCACCACCGACGTCGTGCGCGATGGCCGCCCGGTGACAGGCTACGGCTACGCGTCGATCGGCCGTTTCGCGCAGGGCTGCCTGATTCGCGAGCGGTTCGCGCCGCGCCTGCTGGCCGCCGCCGACTCACTCGCCGACGAAGCCGGCACGAACCTCGACCCGTTCCGCGCGTGGCGCGCGATGATGGCCGGCGAAAAGCCCGGTGGGCACGGAGAACGATGCGTCGCAGTCGGCACGCTCGACATGGCGATCTGGGATGCCGCCGCGAAGATCGCCGACCTGCCGCTCGCCCGCTTTCTCGCCGACCGACTTGAACGCACGGCCGCCCCACGCGTGCATGTGTACGCCGGCGGCGGCTACCGCTATCCGCACGACGATCTCGCGCGTCTGTCGGACGAAATGCGCCGCATCGCCGATCTCGGCTACACGCACGCGAAGATCAAGATCGGTGGCGCGGATCTCGATCAGGACCGCAGGCGCATCGAAGCGGCCGCCACGCAACTGGCGGACAGTTCGCACCTCGCGGTCGACGCGATGAACACGTACGACGCGACGACCGTAGAAGCCGCCGCCGCGATGCTCGCGCCGTTCGATCTCTGGTGGTTCGAGGACATCTGCGATCCGCTCGACCTGCCGCTCCAGGCGGACATCGCCGCGCGCTACGCACCGCCGATCGCGGCTGGCGAGGCGCTGTTCTCGCTCGCGGAAGCGAAGCTGCTCGACCGCTACGGCGGCCTGCGCCCCGAGCGCGACGTGCTCGTATTCGATCCGGTGCATGGCTACGGGCTGCCGGGCTATCTGCAGATCGTCGACCACTTCGCATCGCGCGGCTGGCGGCGCGATGCGTTCTGGCCGCATGGCGGCCACCTGTTCTCGCTGCACGTCGTCGCGGCGCTCGGGCTCGGCGGCGCGGAAGTCAGTCCGTTCGCGTTTCATCCGTTCAGCGGACTGGCCGATGGCGCAAGCGTCGACGCCGGATACGCACGCGTGCCGCAAGCGCCGGGCATCGGCTTCGAGCTGCACGCCGGCGCGCACGACGTGTTTCGCACGTTATCGAGCCGCTGACGCCCGCAGTGCATCGATCGCGAAACGCACCGCGAAGCCCAGCATCATCACCGCGACGAAGCAATCGAGCATGCGCCATGCGAGCGTGCGGGCGAACCACGCGCGGCATGCGCGGGCGCCATACGCAAGCATCAGGAACCAGGCGAGCGAAGCCGTCATCGCGCCGATCGCAAACGGCGCGCGCGCGGCGGGCGTGTGGCTCACGATCACGGTGCCGAGCAGCAGTACGGTATCGATCCACGCATACGGATTGAGCAGCGAGACGGCGGCGGTCGCGAGCACCGTGCGCGAGCGCGTGGGTTCGCTGCCCGTGCGCGGACCGTCGACGTGCTCGGGCCGTCGTCGCCGGATCGCCGAGCGCAGCGCGAGCAGGCCATAGCCGGCGAGATACGCGATGCCCGTCCACAGCGCGGCCGACACCACGCCAGGATGTCGCGACAGCAACGACGACAACCCGCGCGCGCCGAGCGCGATCAGCAGCGCGTCGCTGCCTGCACAGACGAGGGCGATGGAAAGCAGATAGGGGCTCGAGATCGAGCGCTTGATGACGAAAGCGTCCTTGGGGCCGACGGACGTGAACAGTCCGGCGCCAAGCAGCAGGCCTTCGGTGAAGGCAGAGGTGTCGAGCACGAGCGGGCCGACAACCTCTTAAGCTGAACCGGTGATGGTTACGATGAACGAAACGTTAAGGGGCGCCCGGGGGCGTTGTCAATGCCCACTCGGGCCGCTGCCCGAGCGTGTCGAACAGCCGGACGATCTCCGCTTTCACCTTCTGCACCGCGTTGCTGACGAGCGCCGTATCGTGCCAGCACAGCGACAGGTCGCGCACGAACAGCCGGTGCGCGACCGTCGACAGCTTGAGCTTGCGCTCCTCGATCTCGACGTGCGCGGCCGTCCACGGCAGGATCGTCACGCCGAGCTGCGCCATCACGGCCGCGAACAGCAGCCCGGTCGAGCTCGCCTCGAAGCTGATCTCGTACGACAGCCCGGCCTCGCGCATCGCCCAGTCGACGCGGTTGCGGATCGTGTTCGGCGCGCTCGGCAGCACGAGCGGCATCCGCGCGATCGCGTCGAGCGGCACGGGATCGTCCGGCACCGGGAACCCGGGCCACGTGATCAGGTACAGCGTTTCCGTCAGCAGCCGGTGGACCGCGATGCCGCGCGTGTCGACCGCGTCGACGACGATCGCGAGATCGAGCCGCGTGCGTTCGAGCAGCGTGTCGAGATCGGCGCTCGGCGCCTCGATCAGTTCCAGCATGATGCCGGGGTAGCGGTCGCGCACCGCGCGGGCGAGCGGGATGGCCAGCACGCGCGCGGTGCTCGACGGCATGCCGACCGTCACGCGGCCCTGCGGCGTGTCGGCATCGCGGCGCAGCAGCTCGCGCGTGCCGTCGGCCTGGCGCAGCAGCTCGAGCGCGTGCTGGTACAGCGTGCGGCCGGCGGCGGTGGGCGCAACGCCGCGCACGCTGCGTTCGAGCAGCTGCATCCCGAGATCCTGTTCGAGATTGCGCATCTGCTGGCTGACCGCCGGCTGCGCGACATGCAGCGCCTCGCTCGCATGCGTGACGTTGCCGCATTCGACGACCTTCACGAAATAGCGCAACTGCCTCAAGTCCATCGCCGTCTCCCGATTCGAGCCATAAGCCAATCCGATCGAGCAAGATGAATATCATATTTTTCCCCGATCGATGGTGTTTCTATACTCGTCTCACAAAAGAGCCAGCCTCCCGGCCATCCCGGACCGGACGCGGCAAAAGCGCCGGCCCCGCCGGCAAGGAGACGAAGATGTTCAAGGCGATCGACGCGCCGGCGGCCGGCGCGAAGCCGCGGCGTACGCCGCTCACGCGCGAGCAGGTCAAGGGCTTCTGGGCCGTGTATGCAGGCTGGGTGCTCGACGGCGTGGATTCGGTGATCTATGCACTGGTGCTGATTCCCGCGTTGACCGAGTTGCTGCCGGCATCCGGCATCGCGGCGACGCCCGCGAATCTCGGGATGTACGGCTCGATCCTGTTCGCGTTGTTCCTGATCGGCTGGGGGCTGTCGTTCATCTGGGGGCCGCTCGCCGACCGCTTCGGCCGCGTTCGTACGCTTGCCGCGAGCATCCTGATCTACTCGGTGTTCACCGGCGCGGCCGCGTTCGTGCACGACGTGTGGGCGCTGGCCGCGTGCCGGCTGATCGCCGGGATCGGCGTCGGTGGCGAATGGGCGCTGGCGGGTACCTACGTCGCGGAGAGCTGGCCGGAAGACCGCCGCAAGATGGGCGCCGGCTACCTGCAGACGGGCTACTACTTCGGCTTCTTCATCGCGGCGTGCCTGAACTACACGATCGGTGCGACCTACGGCTGGCGCGCGATGTTCCTGTGCGGCCTCGCGCCCGCGTTGCTCGCGGTGTTCACCGTGATGCGCGTGAAGGAGCCCGGCCAGTGGCGCCGGCATGACGCCCGCGACGGCGACGTGGCCGACGCGCGGCGCGCGCATCCGCTGCGCGAGATCTTCGCGCCGGCCTTTCTGCGCCGCACGCTGACGAGCGCGAGCCTCGTCGGCGTCGCGATCGTCGGGCTGTGGGCCGGCTCCGTCTACGAGGCGAGTGCGGTCAGCACGCTGGCGGCGCGTGCGGGCATCGACCACATCGGCGCGATGCGGCTTGCATCGATCGGCGCGGCGATCCTGTCGTGCGCGACGATCGGCGGCTGCCTGGTGGCGCCGTGGCTGTCCGAGCGGCTCGGCCGGCGCACCGCGCTCGGCGTGTATTTCGCGGGCATGGCCGCATCGATCGTGTTCGCGTTCGGCTGGGCGTTCTACCAGCCGAACGGGCTCGCGGCGTTCATGGTGTCGCTGGCGTTCCTCGGTTTCTTCGGCGGCAATTTCGCGATTTTCTCGCTGTGGCTGCCCGAGCAGTACCCGACGCGCGTGCGTGCCACCGCGTTCGCGTTCAACGCGTCGGTCGGCCGCTTCATCGGCGCGGGCGTGAACTTCCTGCTCGGCGCCGCGATACACGGCTACGGATCGCTCGGCGTGCCGGTCGCATGGACCGCGGCCGTGTTCGGGCTCGGCATCCTGATCCTGCCGTTCGCGGTCGAAACGCGTCACCAGACGCTGCCCGAATGAGCGGCGCGCCGCGAACGCTCGCCATCCAGCCACACCCAGTCATCAATATCAGGAGTCCGGAATGCAGGCATTACAAGGAATCAGGGTCGTCGATCTGAGCCGCGCGCTGTCGGGGCCGTTCTGCTCGATGGTGCTCGCCGATCTCGGCGCCGACGTGATCAAGGTCGAGTCGGGGCCGCACGGCGACATGAGCCGCGCATGGGGGCCGTTCGATCGCGGCGTGAGCACGTACTACCTGTCCTGCAACCGCAACAAGCGCGGCATCTGCGTGGATTTTCGGCAGCCGGCCGGCCTCGACGTCGTGCGCCGGCTGATCGCGCAGGCCGACGTCGTGATCGAGAATTTCAAGGCGGGCACGATGGACGCGATGGGGCTCGGCTATGCCGCGCTGAGTGCGCGCGATTCGCGGCTCGTGATGGGCAGCGTCACCGCGTTCGGCCCGCGCGGCCCGTTGCGCGACTGGCCGGGCTTCGACCAGATCGCGCAGGGCTATGCGGGGCTGATGAGCCTCACCGGTTTTCCCGACGGCGAGCCGATCCGCACGGGCACCGCGATCGGCGATCTCAGCTCGGGGATGTGGGTCGCGACCGGCGTGATGGCCGCGCTCTATGAGCGCGAGCGCACCGGGCGCGGGCAGCATGTCGGCACGTCGCTGCTCGAAAGCCTCGTTTCGCTGCTGAGCGTGCACGGGCAACGCTACCTGAGCCTCGGCGACGTGCCGCGGCGCACCGGCAACGCGCATGCGGTGATCGCGCCGTACGGCGTGTTCGAGACGGCCGACGGGCCGCTCAACCTCGCGCCGATCACGACCGACATGTGGCTGCGGCTGTGCCAGTTGCTGGACCTGCCCGAGCTGCCGAACGATCCGCGCTTCGCGACCAACGATGCGCGCGTCGCACACCGCGACGCACTGAAAGCGTTGCTCGAAAGCCGGCTGCGCACGCGCAGCAAGCGCGAATGGACGCAGCGTTTCGTCGACGCCGGGCTGCCGGCCGGGCCGATCAACACGCTCGACGAAGTGTTCGACGACCCGCAGCTCGCGCATTGCGGGCTGGTCGAGCCGGTCGCGCATCCGACGCTCGGCACGCTGCGCCAGGTCGTCACGCCGCTCGGCGGGATGGGCGACGACATGCCCGCGCCGCGCACGCGTCATGCGCCGCCGCTGCTCGGCGAGCATACGGTCGACGTGCTGCGCGAAGCGGGCTACGGCGACGACGCAATCGACGCGCTGCTGGCCGAGCGCGCGATCTTCCAGGCGGAAGCGCTGGCGGAGGCCGTGCAATGAGCGACACGACGAAACACGAAGGGGCGTCGAACGTGTCGGTCGACATGATCGGCGAGCGGATCGCGCGCGTGCGGTTCGCGAATCCGGCGCGACGGCATGCGCTCGACGCACCGTTGCTCGATGCACTTGTGGCGCACCTCGATGCACTGGCCGAACACCGTCCGCCACCCGTGGTGATCCTGTCGAACGACGGCAGCGGCGATGTCTGGAGCGCGGGGCATGACCTGCGCGAGCTGGCCGACGATCGCGATCCGCTCGCCTACGGCAAGCCGCTCGAACGGGCGCTGCGGCGCGTGCGGACCTATCCGGGTGCGGTGATCGCGGCGGTGTCGGGTTCGGCGTGGGGCGGGGCGGTCGATCTCGTGATGAGCTGCGACCTGGTGGTAGCGGCGCGCGACGCGCGTTTCGCGATGACGCCCGCGAACATCGGCCTGCCGTATTCGACGAGCGGCCTGCTGCGCTTCTACGACAACCTGCCGATCCACGTGCTGAAGGAGATGTTCTTCTGCGCGCAGCCGCTCGATGCGGAGTGCGCCGCGCATCACGGGCTCGTGAACCGGCTGGCCGACGCGGGCGGCGTCGACGATACGGCGCTCGACGTCGCGCGCACGATCGCCGCGAAGGCGCCGCTCGCGGTGTACGCGGTGAAGGAGCAATTGCGCGTGCTGCAGGACGCGCGGCCGTTGCCGGCCGATGCGTTCGAACGGATTGCCGAGCTTCGCCGGCGAGCGTGCGAAGGCGCGGATTTCGACGAAGGGCTGCGTGCGTTTTCGGAACGCCGCGCGCCGGTGTTCCGCGGCGTCTAGGCGATGGGGTGTGCGAGCGGGCGCGCAAGCGGTAAAAAGCGTACGGACGCGCTCGTGTCGTTGTGCAGGTAGCGGTTGTGTCAGGCGCGGCCGCCGTCGCGTGCCGCGTCGCCGTGCATCACATGCCGAGTGCGTGCACGCCGACGAGCAACAGCGCGCCGATCGCGATCAGCAGCAGCGCGTGAATGCGCGTGTAAATCACGCACAGCGTCGACGCAACCGCGATCGCGCGCGCGGCCCAGCCGCCGTCGAGCGCCTGCAACAGCACCCACACCGACGCGAGGATCATGCCCGCCGCGACCGGGCGCAGGCCGGCCTCGAGCGCGATCTGCCAGCGTGCGCCCTGGTGCCGCCGCCACAGATGCGCGACGCCGTAGATCAGGAACGCGGTCGGGCCGAACAGCGCGAGCGTCGCGATCACCGCGCCCCAGAAGCCGGCCACCTGCCAGCCGATCAATGTTGCGAGCAGCGAGCCGGGGCCCGGCGCCATCCGCGCGATCGCGAAGTCGTTCAAGAATTGCGTGGCGGTCATCCAGTGATGCACGTCGACGACCTGGCGCTGGATGTCGGCGATGATCGCCTGTCCGCCGCCGATCGTCGCGATCGACAGCGGCGCGAACACGCCGAACAGCGCGGCGTAGCGTTGCGATGCGGTCATCGCGTGTCGCTCCCGGCCGGCGTCGCGGCCGCGCGGCGGTATTCGAGCGCGACGCTCAGCGTGCCGCCGACCAGCACGGTCCACACGAGCGGCCAGTGCAGCACGGCGACCGATATGAACGTGAGCGCCATCACCGCGAACGGCAGCGCGCGACGCGGCAGCCGGCGCACGGCCGTGATCGCCATCGAGATCGACAGCCCGATCGCCGCGGCTGCCGCGCCGGCGAGCGCGACATGCGTGAGCGGAAAGCGCGTGAGGGTCGAGAACGCGATGCCGAACAGCACGATCAGCACGGCCGGCGGCGCGATGATGCCGGTGAAGCCGGCCACCGCGCCGCGCCATCCGGCGAGCCGGTAGCCGATCCAGATCGCGAGGTTCTTCACGTTGACGCCCGGCAGTGCCTGCGACAGCGCGAGGCCGTTGAGGAAGGCTTCCTCGTCGAGCCAGCGCCGCTCGTAGACGAAGTCGCGCATCATTCGCCCGCTGAGCCCGCCGCCGAAGCTGGTCAGGCCGATCTGCGAGAACGCGATGAACAGCGCGAGGACGCCGGGCGGCGGCGCGGCGCCTGCAGGCGGTGCCGGCGAGGGGGCGGCGGAGGGGGCGGCGGAGGGGGCGGCGGA
Organism: Burkholderia sp. AU38729; assembly: GCF_020419725.1. Taxonomy (NCBI): domain Bacteria; kingdom Pseudomonadati; phylum Pseudomonadota; class Betaproteobacteria; order Burkholderiales; family Burkholderiaceae; genus Burkholderia; species Burkholderia sp. AU38729. The sequence goes on from NZ_JAIZQO010000003.1 coordinate 445,986, forward strand.
GGGGGCGGCGGAGGGGGCGGCGGAGGGCGGGGGCATCGGGCGGGCGGCGCGTGACGGTTGGGCGGTCGCTCATGTTAGCAAGCGGACCCTGTCAGCACGCTGACAGGGGCTCGGTGGTGACACGATCCGCGCTCGAGGCCGAGTCGACGGAGGTGTTCCGGCACGATCGATGTACCCGCGCATCCGATGCGCTCCGGCGTTCCGGCACAGCCACATATCCACCACATTCGCGCATCCGGGACATCCGGCACATCCGATGCATTCCTTCAGCACTTCCGGCACCGCCGTACATCCGCACCCCGTCGCCGCTACGCGCGTACTATCGTCACCCCTGCCGCCTTGATCTGCTTCGTCAACGTGGCGTCGGTTTCCTTTTCGATCGCCACGATATGCGTCAGCGTGATCCGCAACTCCCCTCGCGGGTGCATCCCGTCGCCGCTACGCGCGCACGACCGTCACCCCCGCCGCCTCGATCGGCTTCGTCAGTGCGGCGTCGGTTTCCTTTTCGACCACGACGGTATGCGCCAGCGTGAGCTCGCCGATCACGAACTGCGACGCCGCGCGCAGCTTCGACTGCGACGCGAGCACGACCGTCTCGGCCGCGCGTTCGGCCAGCGCGCGCTTGATCGCCGCTTCCTCGAAATCGCCGGTGCTGAGCCCCGCGACCGGATGCACGCCCGTGACGCCCATGAAGTACAGGTCCGCATGGATGCGCGCGATGCCCTCCATCGCCGCCGCGCCGACGGCCACGATCGAATGCTTGTAGAGCCGCCCGCCAATCAGGATCACGTCGATCGACGGATGCGCGGCGAGCGCCACCGCGACACTCGGACTGTGCGTGACGATCGTCGCGCGCAGGTCGGACGGTAACTGGCTGACGAGCAGCGCCGAGGTGGTGCCGCCGTCGACGATCGCCACTTGCCCGGGCGCGATCATCTCCGCGGCCCGCCGCGCGATGCGCCGCTTCTCTGCCGTCTCGAGCGCCTCGCGCTGCGCGAACGGCGCAACGGCGGGCGATGCCGGCAGCGCACCGCCATGCACGCGCTGCAGCAGCCCCTCGGACGCGAGTTCCCGCAGGTCGCGGCGGACCGTGTCTTCGGACACGCCGAATTGCGTGCTCAGTTCGACCGCCAGCACCTGGCCGTCGCGCGCGAGTGTGTCGAGGATCGCTTTCTTGCGTTGTGTCGTCAGCATCGCGTTTGCACGAATTTTCTTGAAGTTGCACGAATATGCACGTTACCATGAGCGCCGTCTTTTGTCGAACCGGAGGCTGGGATGGCTGCAACGCGGGACCGTGTCCGCATCGTCGATACGACGGTGCTGTCCGATGACTGGTATGTGCTGAAGAAGGTGACGTTCGATTTCCTGCGCCGCGACGGAACGTGGCAGCGCCTGAGCCGCGAGACCTACGATCGCGGCCATGGCGCGACGATCCTGCTGCGCAATGCCGGGACGGGCGACGTGCTGCTGACGCGGCAGTTCCGGATGCCGGCGTTCGTCAGCGGGCATGACGGCATGCTGCTCGAGGCCGCCGCCGGCCTGCTCGACGACGCGACGCCCGAAGCCCGCATCCGCGCGGAGGCCGAGGAGGAAACCGGCTACCGCGTGCGCGGCGTGCGCAAGGTGTTCGAGGCGTTCATGAGCCCCGGCTCGGTGACGGAGAAGCTGCATTTCTTCGTCGGCGAATACGATGCGTCGCTGCGCACCGGCGACGGTGGCGGCGTCGCGGAAGAGGGCGAGGATCTCGAGGTCGTCGAGATGCCGCTGCAGGCGGCGCTGGACGCGATCGAGCGCGGCGAGATCGTCGATGCGAAGACCATCATGCTGCTCCAGTACGTCGCGCTGCGGGAAACCGCCGGCGCGCGCACGGCATGACGCCGCTGCTCGTGCTGGTCGCTGGCCCCTATCGCAGCGGCACGGACGGCGACCCCGCGCGCATCGCCGCTAACCTGCACCGCCTGGAGGAAGCGGCGCTTGCCGTGTATCGCCGCGGGCACGTGCCGATGATCGGCGAATGGGTGTCGCTGCCGCTCGCCGTCGCGGCCGGGTCGCGACAGGTCGGCGACGCGATCAGCGAGACGTTCCTGTATCCGGCCGCGCACCGGCTGCTGCGCCGCTGCGATGCGGTGCTGCGCATCGACGGTGCGTCGCGCGGGGCGGACATGGACGTCGGTCTTGCACGGCAGCTCGCCAAGCCGGTCTATTTCGCGGCCGACGACATTCCGGTCGCGCAGGACGATCCGGATAGCTGAACAGGCGGGCAGGCGGGCAGGCGGCCAGCCGAAGCGCCGCCCGCCGCCCCCGGCATCGGCCGGCTGACTGCATCCGTCGCGGCGGGGCAAGCAGCAGGTCAAGCCGTTGCATTGCGCACGCCGCGCCGCACGCGAACCGGCGTATGATCGCGACGCCACCCGCGCACCGCCCGACGCTACCGCCGCCCCATCATGCCGTTCTCCGATTCCGCTGACGCCACCGCTGCGGCTGCCGCCGCGCAATTGCCCGCCGATCTCGTCGCTGCCGCCGTCGCCGCGCTCGCGCGTGCCGATGCCTTGCTCGTGACGGCCGGCGCCGGTATCGGCGTCGATTCCGGGCTGCCCGATTTTCGCGGCACGGACGGCTTCTGGCGTGCGTATCCGGCGCTGCGCCACGAGCGTTTCGAATTCCACGAGATCGCCTCGCCGCACGCATTCCGCGCACGCGCGCCGCTCGCGTGGGGCTTCTACGGGCACCGTCTCGCGCTTTACCGCGCGACGGAGCCGCATGCGGGCTTCGCGATCCTGCGCCGCTGGATCGACGCGATGCCGAACGGCGGCTTCGTGCTGACGAGCAACGTCGACGGCCAGTTCCAGAAAGCCGGCTTCGATCCGGCACGGATCGTCGAGATCCACGGTTCGATCCACGCGATGCAGTGCCTGCGCCCCTGTTCGGACGACACGTGGGAGGCGGCGCCGTTCGTGCCGGACGTCGACGAAGCCACCTGCCGCCTCGTCGGCGACATGCCGCGCTGCCCGCATTGCGGTGGCCTCGCGCGGCCGAACATCCTGATGTTCGGCGACACCGGCTGGCTCGGCGCGCGCTACGACGCGCAGGAGCGTGCGCTGGAAGATTGGCTCGCGCAGGCCGGGCGCGTCGCCGTGGTCGAGATCGGTGCGGGCACCGCGATTCCGACCGTGCGCCTGCTGAGCGAACGACTCGGCGCCGATGTGATCCGCATCAACGCACGCGAAGCGCATGCCCGCCGGGCGGACGTGATCGGCCTGAAGGGCGGTGCGCTGGCGACGCTGAGCGTGCTCGACGCAGCCTGGCAACGCGCGTGAGCCTGCGGGCGGACTCACGACCCGAACGTCCCGAACGGGCCGGCGTCCCGCAGGTGGTCGCCGTTGCAGGTGCGCGGCGAATCCGCATACAGTTCAGCGTGTGCCGCCCGCGCCCGCGCCATCGGCGTCCGGGAGCGGACCTCGCCCCGGGCAACCGGGGCCGGCGGCTGACTCCAGCCGCATCTTCGACCCGGAGCGCCCTTGTTCTATTCGATCGTCGCGATCTTCGTCGGCGCCGGGCTCGGCGCGTTGCTGCGCTGGTTCCTGAGTCTCGCGCTCAACGAATTCTTTCCCGCCGTGCCGCTCGGCACGCTCGCCGCGAACCTGATCGGCGGCTACGTGATCGGCATCGCCGCCGTCGTGTTCACGACCCGCGTCGGGTTGCCACCCGAGTGGCGGCTGTTCGTGATCACGGGCTTTCTCGGCGGCCTCACGACGTTCTCGACCTATTCGGTCGAAGTGATGACGCATGCGGTGCAGGGCGAATTCGGATGGGCGTTTGCGGTGGCTGCCCTACACTTGACTGGATCGTTCGCGCTGACGGCGCTCGGCATGTGGACCGCGCGCGCGTGGCTCGCGGCGGCCTGAGCGCGCCGCCATCGGAGGGTGCGATGGACAAGATCTTCCTGCGCTTCTATGTGCACGAGAAGCACCGGCTGCACTGGAAGCCGCTGTGGGAATGGCTGCTGGAGGAAGCGAACCGGATGGGCGTCGCGGGCGGTTCCGCGTTTCGCGCGATGGCCGGGTTCGGCCAGCATCGCGTGCTGCACGAGGACCGCTTCTTCGAACTGCAGGGGTCGCTCGCGATCGAGATCGAATTCATCGTCACCGAGGACGAGGCGCAGCGCTTGCTCGAGCGGCTGTCGCACGAGAAGGTGCGCGTGTGCTACGCGATGATGCCGGCGCGCTTCGGCGTGATCGACACGCTCGGCGGACCGCCGGCGCAGGGGCCGGCGGCGTAGGGGGGCGACGCTAGCGTTCGCGTCAGATGCCGAACATCGTCAGCGACACGGCGGCGCGCGTGACGATCATCAGCAGCACCTGCACGATCACGAACAGCAGGATCGGCGACAGGTCGATGCCGCCGAGGTTCGGAATGACGCGGCGCAGCGGGTTCAGGAACGGCGCGGTGAGCTGGTAGAGGATCGGCATCGCCGGCGAGCGCGGGTTGAGCCACGACAGCAGTGCCATCAGGATCGTCATCCAGATCACGAGGTTGAGCGCCCACTTCACGACGGTGAGCAGCGCGACCACGACGAGCGTCGCGATCACCGCCGCCGGATCGAAGCCGGCCATCACCACCATCAGCACGACGTAGACGAGCGCGGTGAGCAGTGCGGCGACGACGCTGGCCCAGTCGATGCCGCGCACGCCCGCGATGACGCGGCGCAGCGGCAGCACGAGCCAGTTGGTCGCCTGCAGCACGGCCTGCGTGACGGGGTTGTACGGTGGCACGCGGACGGCCTGCATCCAGACGCGCAGGATCAGCGCGGCGCCGAACAGCGTGAAGACGGTATTGAGCAGAAAACGGGCGATCTCGCCGAACATCGTTGGCATCCTTTTTAGTCAGTAGCGTGCGGCCGCCAACGCCGGATGGCGGCGCATCGGCCGACACATTATCACGCCTCGTCTTGCGACGGGGAGGGGGGTGCGGCGGTGCGCGCGAGCGACGTTTCGACGGCGTCGGCGAGCGCCGGCAGCGATGCCGGCGGCGTGGCGCGCTGCGCCGCGAGCGCGATCGCGCGGCGGGTCAGCAGCGCGTACAGCGTCGCGTGATCGCCGCCGCGCGTTTCAAGCAGTGCCAACTGGCGTTCGACGATGCCCGTGTCGCCGCGCGATACCGGGCCGGAGAGCGCGTTCGCGAGCCCCTTGTCGCGCGCGGTTTCGATCGTGCCGGCCAGCATCGGCAGCAGCGCGCGCAGCGCGGCGTCTTCGTCGAAACCGAGGCCGCGCCACAGCTCGACCGCTTCCGCCAGCCCGCACAGCGCGAAGCTCGCCGCGTAGTGCGCGGCTGCGTGATAGAGCATCCGGCCGCCGGCCGGAATCGACAGCGGATGGCAGCCGAGTGCGGCAGCAAGTCGCAGCAGCGTCGCGTGCAACGCGCCGTCGGCTTCGATCGTGACCGAGCAGCCGTCGATGCGGGCGAGGTCGGCGTCGGTGCCGCCGAACAGGTAGAGCGGATGGAAGCCGCCGGTGGCCGCGCCCTGTCGCTTCGCCGGGTCGAGCAGGGCGACCGCCGACGCGCCGCTGCAGTGAACGACGGCCTGCTGCGCGGCGCGCGACGCGTCGAGGCGCAGCGTCGCGGCGGCCGACGCGAGATGGTCGTCGGGCACGGTCAGGAAGATCAGGTCGGCGGCGTCGGCAACCTGCTGCGGGGTGTCGACCGCCTGGCAGCCGTCGAGGCGCGCGGCGAGCGCCGCGGCCGACGCGGGCGTGCGGCTCGCGATCGCGACGACCGGAAAGCCGGCCTGCGCGAAGCGCTGCGCGACGCAGCGCGCGAGACGGCCGGCGCCGATAAAGCCGAGGCGGGGTGTGTCGGGAGCGGACATGGCGGCGGGTGTAAGCGAAAACGAAGCAGCCGCCAGTATCGCAGGAATGACAGCCGGGCCGCGAAAGGGCAGTTTCTGTGCGCGCACGTGGCTGGCTTAACGGCATGCGCGCTATATCGGCAAGTGTTTCACCGCCCGGCACACCGTCGATTCAAGATCGCGGAACCTGACCCCGAAACATATCGTCCCTGTATCCGGCTTGAAATGTCGGCATCTTGTCTCAAATTTGTAATCGTTCATTACGGTTGCGTGCCCGCTGCGCGCGCCGTATCCGGTAAGACTGACCGGCGATGATGTTGCGACCCGACTCGTCGGACGGAATCGCGCGACCGGCAAGGGTCGCCGCAGGCGCCGCGAGCCATGCCGCACGGCGGCCTCGCCCGCGTGCAATTGCAATTTGCAACAAATGCACGACACGCGCGGGGCGGGTTTTCGCTACATTGCTTCCATGCGACGTGCACGCCCGCCGTTGCCGACAGGGGCGCATAAATTACCGCTCCAGCAGGAGAATCGAAGTGAAAAAGCTCATTCCGTTCATCGCCGCCGCCGCGCTGGGCCTGGGTGCCGCAAGCGTTGCGCAGGCTCACGTGTCGATCGGGGTCGGCATCGGTATCCCGGTCGCGCCCGCGTATCCCGTCTATGCACCGCCGCCGCCCGTGTACTACGCGCCGCCGCCTCCGCCCGTCTATTACGCTCCGGCGCCGGCCTACTATGCGCCGCCGCCCGCCGTGGTCGTCGGCGGCTACTATGGCCGACCGTACTGGCATCATGGCTACTATGGTGGCGGCTGGGGCCATCACGGCTGGCGTCGCTGATTCGTGCCGCGCGGCCTGGCCGCGCGTGGCAAAACGGCGCAACGTCCCGCGAGGGACGCTGCGCCGTTTTTTCTTGGGAGCCGCCACCAGACGTCGGTAGGCCGACTCCGATTACACCGCGTGCACGATCAGGTCGCGGTAGCCGCCGACGATCACGCTGTACGAGAAATACGCGAACAGCAGCGCCGACGCGATGTGACACGCGCGCATCAGCCCGGCGCCCGCGCGCTTGCGGCCCTGGCTTGCGAGCGTGCACATGAAGAGTGTCCACGCGAGGCCGCCGAGGAAAAAGCCCGACAGGAATACCGATGCGGTGGCCGGCGTGGTCGCGCCGGCCTTCGCGATCAGCGCGCCGCCGACCGCCGCGAACCACAGGATCGCGCTCGGCGACGACATCGCGAGCAGCATCCCGCGCAGGAAACTGCGCCGTGCGCTGGCGCGCGGCGGCGGCGTGTCCGCGGCATCGTCGCCGGCCGCCTTGGTCGGCGTGAGCGCTTCACGCGCCATCTTCCACGTGAGGAACAGCAGCACGGCGCCGCCGCCGATCCACACGATCCAGCGCACCGGCTCGAACTGCAGCAGCACGGCCATCCCCGCCAGCGCGAGCGCTGCATAGACGAGATCGCCGACGCACGAGCCGATGCCGAGCCAGAAGCCCGGCCGGAAGCCGTGCGACAGCGTCAGCGACAGCATCGCGACATTGACGAGGCCGATGTCGAGGCACAGCGACAGCGACAGAAAGAAGCCGTCGGACAGCATGGAGGCGGGCGGAAAGGTCATCTGCGTTGTTCTTGTAGCGGCGACAGTCCACGGGCCGGCAGGCGCCGGCCGCAGGGCGTCAGAGACCGATCTCCTGCCAGAGCCGGTCGACGCGCGCCTTCACGGCCGCATCCATCTCGATCGGGCGACCCCATTCGCGGCTGGTCTCGCCGGGCCACTTGTTGGTCGCGTCGAGGCCCATCTTCGACCCGAGGCCGGCCACCGGCGACGCGAAATCGAGATAGTCGATCGGCGTGCTGTCGACCATCACGGTGTCGCGCACGGGGTCGACGCGCGTCGTGATCGCCCAGATCACTTCCTTCCAGTCGCGGATGTTCACGTCCTCGTCGACCACCACGATGAACTTCGTATACATGAACTGCCGCAGGAAGCTCCACACGCCGAACATCACGCGCTTCGCGTGGCCCGCGTAGCTCTTCTTCATCTGGACGATGGCCATCCGGTAGCTGCAGCCTTCGGGCGGCAGGTAGAAGTCGGTGATCTCGGTGAACTGCTTCTGCAGCAGCGGCACGAACACCTCGTTGAGCGCGACGCCGAGCACTGCGGGCTCGTCAGGCGGCTTGCCCGTGTAGGTCGAGTGGTAGATCGCATCGCGGCGCATCGTGATGCGCTCGACGGTGAACACCGGGAACCACTCCTGCTCGTTGTAATAACCGGTGTGGTCGCCGTACGGGCCTTCGAGCGCGTGCTCGTACTTGGCGGACGCATTGCCGGCCGGGCGCGGCGGTGCGCCGGCCGGAGCCGGGGCAGGGCTGCCTTCCTGCGGATAAATGAAGCCCTCGAGCACGATCTCCGCGCGCGCGGGCACCTGCAGCGTGTCGACGCCGGGCGTCAGGCACTTCGCGAGTTCCGTGCGGCTGCCGCGCAGCAGGCCGGCGAACTGGTATTCGGACAGCGAATCGGGCACTGGCGTCACGGCGCCGAGCGTCGTGGCCGGATCGGCGCCGAGCACGACCGCGACCGGGTACGGCTTGCCGGGGTTCTGCAGCGCAAATTCGCGGAAGTCGAGCGCGCCGCCGCGATGCGCGAGCCAGCGCATGATCAGCTTGTTGCGGCCGATCAGCTGCTGGCGGTAGATTCCGAGGTTCTGCCGCGACTTGTTCGGCCCGCGCGTGACCGTCAGGCCCCACGTGACGAGCGGCCCCGCGTCGCCGGGCCAGCAGGTCTGGATCGGCAGCCGGTTCAGGTCGACGTCGGCGCCTTCCCAGACGATCTCCTGGCACGGCGGCGACGACACCGATTTCGGCGCCATGTCCCACACGGCCTTCGCGAGCGACAGCAGCTTGCCGGCGTCCTTCAGGCTCTTCGGCGGATCGGGTTCCTTCAATGCGGACAGCAGGCGCCCGAGATCGCGCAGCGAATCGAGCGCGGCGTCGTCGCCCGCATCGACGCCCATCCCGAGCGCGACGCGGCGCGGCGTGCCGAACAGGTTGCCGAGCACGGGGAAGTCGTAGCCGGTCGGCGCGTTGAACAGCAGCGCAGGGCCGCCGGCGCGCAGCACGCGGTCGCACAGCTCGGTCATTTCGAGCACGGGCGACACGGGCTGCGTGACGCGCCGCAGTTCGCCGAGCGCCTCGAGGCGCTGAATGAAATCGCGTAAGTCTTTGTATTTCATGAAGAGGGTCCGGGCCACCCGCCAAGCGGGCAGCGATGGGTGGGCGCAGCGGCCGGCTGCGACCCCGATTCGACCGACGATTTTACCCGCGCGGCCGCATGCCCGCCCGGCGGAGAAAAAAGTCGACCGCGCGCAAACCCCCTACGGCACGGGGATTGCGTTCTGAAGAGTGCCGGTAAATTACTTTTTGTTATGATTTCAATGTTTTATAGTGTTGACGATCTATAAAACCCTGCTAGAATCCGCTCACATTGGCTGCAGGGTAAAAGGCTTCGAGCCGCCAATCACCGATCTTTGACGCAGCGCGTCACCGTCCGCCGAATCCTGCACGGCGTATCCGACGGCCTTAGTCGTAGTCCCGGCCAGCGCCACCAGACGCTGGTTTTTTGCGTGGGTGCCACCGCGTATGCCCGCCTCGCCCAATGTGCGAAGGTGCCGGCCCTCTTACACCGTGGCCTCGAACGGTACTTATACCGTTTCCCCGATGTCTGCACGCCCCAACCAAAGCGTGCGGCGTCGTGATTCCGCGGCGCGTTACCTGTCTCGCCATCGAGCTGAGCGAGCCGCACGAGTCATGTTCATGGGAGATGATCTGAATGAACGCTTGGTTATCGTGGCGTCCTAGTGAGCAGCATGCGCAATTCGTGCGCAGCATGCTGCGTCGCGGGACGCGTGTCAGTCACCATCTATTCAGCGTTGTCGGCTGTCTCGCCGTCGCAGTTGCGCTTGCACTGTGGCTGCTGCCAACCGTCCGCGGCACGCTCGCCGCGAAGCTGATGCCGGTCGTATCCGCCGCCGTGCAAGCCGGCCCGGCCCGTCTGCTGACCGGCCATCCGCTGCCGAACTTCGCGCCCGCCGGCGCGCAGTCGCAGCAGGAAGAGAACAGCCCCGAAACGGACGCACTTGCGGTCGGCCTCGACGTCGCACCGGAAGCCGCCGCCGCGCAGGGCGATGCGTCCGATCCGGCCCGCAACGGCCCGTCGCCCGTCGCGCTGGCGAAGCTGATCCCGACCCAACGCGTGGCGGCCGATGCGCGTGACGACCGTGCGCTCGCATCGAATCGCGAACAGGCGCTCGTCGCGACCTACCTGTCGCGCCGTTACCGCGTTGCGCAGGAGCCGCTCGGCCAGCTCGTCAAGGCTGCGTTCCAGACCGGCCGTGACGTCGGCCTCGATCCGCTGCTGCTGCTGTCCGTGATGGCGATCGAATCGGGCTTCAATCCGTACGCCGAGAGCGGCGTCGGTGCGAAGGGCCTGATGCAGGTCATGTCGAAGGTTCATTCCGACAAGTTCGAGTATTTCGGCGGCACCGATACCGCACTGCAGCCGCTCGCGAACCTCCAGGTCGGCGCGCTCGTGCTGAAGGACTGCATCGCGCGCGGCGGCTCGCTTGCGAACGGCCTGCGCCTGTACAACGGCTCGACGAACCCCGACGACAACGGCTACGGTTCGAAGGTGATGGCCGAGCGCGGTCGTCTGCGTGACGTCGCGCGGGGTCGTAGCGTACCCGTCAATGCGCCGCAGGCGCCGGCGAAGCCGATCGTCACGGCCGCCGCCGTGACGGCAGCCGCAGGCGGCGCGAAGCGCGTGCATGCGACGCTCGAAACGGCGGCGAAGTCGACGGCATCGAAGGAAGCCACGTCGCAGGACGACGCGAGCGTCGATACCGCGAAGCAGCCGCATGGCGATCGTTCGGAGCTTGGCGCGTAACTCACGCACGGCTCCAGCCGGCAAGACATGAAAGAGGCACCCGAGTCGGGTGCCTTTTTGCTTTTGCGGGGTGCGGAATGGCCGCCGCGCCGGCCGCGTGTCAGCGCTGCCCGAACAGCGTCGCGAGCCGGTCGACCGCTTCCTCGAGCCGCGAGTAGGCCGTCGCATAGGACAGGCGGATATAGTCACGCGGTGCATGGACACCGAAGTCCATGCCGGGCACCAGCACGACGCCCGCGTCGTGCAGCATCGCCGTCGTGAGCGCGGCGCTGTCGCCGGCCGCCGGGTGGGCGACGCCGCCGCAGTGCGCATACACGTAGAACGCGCCGTCCGGCATCACGGGCACCGTGAAGCCGAGCCGTTCGAGCGCCGGTGCGATGAAATCGCGGCGGCGCTTGAATTCGAGCCGGCGGGCTTCGTAGATGTCGAGCGCGGCCGGCTCGAAGCACGCGAGCGCCGCGTGCTGCGCGAGCGCGGACGGGCAGATGAACAGGTTCTGCGCCAGCTTCTCGAACGTGCCGACCAGCGCGGGCGGCACCACCAGCCAGCCGAGCCGCCAGCCCGTCATGCTGAAATACTTGGAAAAGCTGTTCACGGTGACGACGTCGTCGCCGAACGACAGCGCCGACACGGGGGCCGCGTCGTAGCTGAGCCCCTGGTAGATCTCGTCGACGATCGTGAAGCCGCCGCGTGCGCGCACGGCTTCGACGATCCGTTTCAGTTCGTCGGGTTCGAGCGACGTGCCGGTCGGGTTCGACGGCGACGCGAGCAGGACGCCGCGCGTGCGGTCGCCCCAGCGTGCGCGGACGTCGTTCTCGGTGAGCTGGAAGCGCGCATCCGGGCCGCTCGGCACGAGCACCGCGCGGCCTTCGGCCGCGGCGACGAAGTGCCGGTTGCACGGATACGACGGGTCGGGCATCAGCACCTCGTCGTCACGCCCGACGAGCGCGAGGCACGCGAGCAGCAGCGCGGCCGACGCGCCGGCCGTCACGACGATCCGTTCCGGACTGATCGTGAGGCCGTACGCGCGTGCGTAGTGCGCGGCGATCGCCTCGCGCAGCGGTGCGATGCCGAGCGCGCTCGTATATTGGGTGACGCCACGGCGCAGCGCGGCCGCGGCCGCTTCGACGACCGGCTCCGGCGCAGTGAAATCCGGCTCGCCGATGCCCATGTGGATAACGTCGCGCCCGGAGGACTCGAGACGCTGTGCCTCCTTCATCAGTTCCATCACGTAGAAGGGCTGGATCGCGTCGACGCGTGCGGCGAGTCTGACGAGCGAATCGGTGGCGGTATTCATCGGGCGGGCAGGGCGAGGGACGCGGGGCAAAAGAAAAAACGGGCGCATGCGCGCCCGTTCCGGACCAACGGGTTCAGCCGTTGCGGCGCGCCTGCGTTTCGGCGGGGCGCAGCTTCGCGGCGAGCTTGTCGAGTACGCCGTTCACGTACTTGTAGCCGTCGGAGCCGCCGAACGTCTTCGCGAGTTCGACAGCTTCGTTGATGATCACGCGGTACGGCGTTTCGACGTGGTGCGTGAGCTCGAACGTGGCGATCAGCAGCACGGCGCGTTCGACCGGCGACAACTGGTCGATCGGGCGATCGAGCGACGGCGTCAGCGCTTCGACGAGCGTGGCGTGCTCGCGGATCACGCCGTGCAGGATCGCGTCGAGCAGCTCCTTGTCGGCCTTGTCGTAACCGAGCGCGCCGCGCAGTTGCGCGTCGATCTCACCGGAGGACGCGTTCGACAGCAGCCACTGGTACAGCCCCTGCGTCGCCAGCTCGCGCGATTGTCGGCGGGCGCTCTTCTTCATGCGCGCTCCTCTTCGTCGTCTTCCTCTTCTTCGTCCTCGTCGTCATCGCCGAGCTGGTCGAGGGCCATCGTCAGGTTGGCCATCTCGACGGCGACGCGTGCGGCGTCACGACCCTTTTCGGTCATGCGCGCGACGGCCTGCTCGTCGTTTTCGGTGGTCAGGACCGCGTTCGCGATCGGCAGGTTGAAGTCGAGGCCGATGCGGGTGATGCCCGCGCCGCTCTCGTTCGACACGAGTTCGAAGTGGTAGGTCTCGCCGCGGATCACCGCGCCGAGCGCGATCAGCGCGTCGAACTGGCCGCTTTCCGCGAGCTTCTGCAGCGCGAGCGGGATTTCCAGCGCGCCGGGCACCGACACGAGCAGCACGTCTTCACCGGTGACGCCGAGGCGTTCCAGTTCCTCGACGCACGCGTCGGCGAGGCCGTTGCACACGGGCTCGTTGAAGCGCGATTGCACGATGCCGATACGCAGGCCGTCGCCTTCGAGATTCGGTTGGTATTGTCCGATTTCCATGATCTTGTCCGTGGTGTGGATGAACGGTTATAGGGCGAAAGCGCCGTGGCGGGTTACGCGTTGGACGCCGGGCAGGACTTGGCTTCGCCGCCGGGCATCGGAATGAAGCCCGTGACTTCCAGGCCGTAGCCGGACATGCTGCCCAGCTTGCGCGGATTCGACAGCACCTGCATCTTGCTGACCCCGACATCGCGCAGGATCTGCGCGCCGATGCCGAACGTCTTGAAATCAACCGGCCGGCGCTTGAGCACAGCGGCCTTTTCTTCCTCGTCGAACGCCTTGAAGACGTCGATCAGGTGTTCCTTCGTGTCGCCGCAGTTGAGCAGCACGATTACGCCGAGGTCGCGCTCCGCGATCTCGCGCATTGCGGCGTCGAGCGTCCACGAGTGCGTCGACACGCCTGTCTCGAGCAGGTCGAGCACCGACAGCGGCTCGTGCACGCGCACCGGCGTATCGACGTCCGGCGACGGCGTGCCGCGCACCAGCGCGATGTGCGGCGAGCCGCTCGGCTGGTCGCGGTACAGCACCGCGCGGAACGTGCCGTGCGCGGTCTGCATCGTGCGCTCGGCGATCCGCTCGATGATCGATTCGGTGCGGCTGCGGTACTGGATCAGGTCGGCGATCGTGCCGATCTTCAGGTTGTGTTCCTGCGCGAACTCGATCAGGTCGGGCAGGCGCGCCATCGTGCCGTCGTCCTTGATGATCTCGCAGATCACCGCGGCCGGCGTGAGGCCCGCCAGCGCGGTGAAGTCGCAACCGGCCTCGGTGTGGCCCGCGCGCACGAGCACGCCGCCCGGCTGCGCCATGATCGGGAACACGTGGCCCGGCTGCACGATGTGCTCGGGGCGCACGTCATGCGCGACCGCCGTGGCGATCGTGTGCGCACGGTCGGCGGCCGAGATGCCGGTCGTCACGCCTTCGGCCGCTTCGATGCTGACCGTGAACGCGGTGCCGTACTGCGTGCCGTTGCGGTAGGTCATCAGCGGCAGGTGCAGCTGCTTGCAGCGTTCCTGCGTCAACGTCAGACAAACCAGGCCGCGGCCGTACTTGGCCATGAAGTTGATCGCTTCCGGCGTGACGAATTCGGCGGCGATCACGAGGTCGCCCTCGTTTTCGCGGTCTTCTTCGTCGACCAGGATCACCATCCGGCCGGCTTTCAGCTCGGCGATGATGTCGAGCGTGGAGGCGAGCGTCATAAGGGGGCGTGAAAGAGGAAAGTGCGTATTTTACGCCAGCCGGACGACGTTTCGGCTGGCGGGGACCGCGCGCGCCCGGCGAGCGCTCCGGAAAGCGCTGCGGCCGGCCTGCGCGTCAGGCCTGGCGGGGCCGCCGCGCATTGGCTGCATGCGCGTGCGGACGGTGGCGCGGGCAGGGCTTTGCCCGGCCGCGCGTCACGCGTGCTGGTCGCGCCCGCCCAGGTAGTCGAGCTTGCCGAGCTCGACGCCGCTGTGGCGCAGGATGTCGTATGCGGTCGTCACGTGGAAGAAGAAGTTGGGCAGCACGAAGTTCAGCAGGTACGACTGGCCGGTGAACTCGATCGGGCCGACGCGCATCTTCAGCACGATCTGGCGCGCCTCGCTGCCGTCGATCTGAGCGGCGTCGAAGCTTTTCAGGTAGTCGATCGTCTTCTGGATGCGGGCGTGCAGTTCGTCGAAGGTCTGCTCGACGTCCGGGTAGCTCGGGATTTCGACATCGGCGAGGCGCGCGGCGCAGCCTTTGGCCGTGTCGGTCGCGATATAGACCTGGCGGACGAGCGGCAGCATGTCCGGATACAGGCGGGCGCCGACGAACACGGACGGATCGATCTGCTTTTCGGCCGCATGCGCCTGCGCCTTGCCGAGAATGTGCTGAAGATTGGTCAGGCCACGAATCAGGACAGGCACCGAGGCCTGATACATCGAAATGGACATGGGGACGACTCCTTGAGGAAGAGGGTGACCAATAGCGGCCGCGCCGTGCGTTGCGGCGCCGGAACCGCCGTCGTCGCATCTTAGCGCGGCGGCATGGCCCGTGCGCGTCGTTGGCCATTCGGCCAGCTGTCGGGGCAGGTGGGCGCGCGACGAGCGCACGCGTCGGGGCTTCGACCGGCGACGCGCGGCGCGAAATGGGATGGGGGATCAGGTTGATCGAGAACGCGCAGCCGCCCGCGCGATCGTCGATCGTGTTGACGGTCAGGCTTACGCCGTCGACCGTGATCGATCCCGTTCAGTGCGCGGCGTCGGGTGGCGCGAAGCGCGCGAGGATCCGCAGATCGTCGCCGACCCGCTCGAACCCGTGGAACGACAGCCGCGTACGCGCGTCGAGGTTCGCCGGCGCGGCGAGGTCGAACATGCCGGCCGCATCGGCGCCCAGCAGGCTCGGCGCGAGGTAGACGAGCAATTCGTCGACGCACTGCTCGCGTAGCAGCGAGCCGTTCAGCTTGTGGCCGGCCTCGACGTGCAGCTCGTTGACGCCGCGCGCGCCGAGCGCCGCCAGCATCGCGGGCAGGTCGACCTTGCCTTGCGCATTCGCGATCGGCACGATTTCCGCGCCACGGGACTTCAGCACGTTCGCGCGCACTTCGCCGGCGGCGTCGAGCTGGCCGCAGAAGATCAGCAGCGGCGCGCCTTCGAGCAGCCGCGCGTCGAGCGGCAGGTCGAGGCGGCTGTCCACCAGGATGCGCTGCGGCTGGCGCGGCGTGTCGATGCCGCGCACGGTCAGCAGCGGGTTGTCTTCACGCACGGTGCCGATGCCGGTGAGGATCGCGCAGGCGCGCGCACGCCATGCGTGCCCGTCGAGGCGCGCGGGCTCGCCGGTGATCCACTGGCTTTCGCCGGACGGCAGTGCGGTGCGGCCGTCGAGCGACGCGGCGGTCTTCATCCGCACCCACGGGCGGCCGCGCGTCATGCGCGACACGAAGCCGATGTTCAGTTCGCCCGCTTCATGCGCGAGCAGCCCGCAGCGCACGTCGATGCCCGCGTCGCGCAGCATGCCGAGGCCGCGCCCCGACACCTGCGGGTTCGGGTCTTCCATCGCGGCGACGACCTTCGCGACGCGCGCTTCAATCAGCGCGTTCGCGCACGGCGGCGTGCGGCCGAAGTGGCTGCACGGCTCGAGCGTCACGTAGACGGTCGAGCCCGCGACGTCGTGGCCGCGTGCGCGCGCATCTTTCAGCGCCTGCACTTCCGCGTGATCCTGGCCGGCCGGCTGCGTGAAGCCTTCGCCGATCACGTCGCCGTCCTTGACGATCACGCAGCCGACACGCGGGTTCGGCGCCGTCGTATACATGCCGCGCGCGGCGAGCGCGAGCGCGCGCTGCATGTGGGCGAAATCGATGTCCGAGAACATGCGCGCGGCCCCGGGTCAGGCAGCGAGTGCCGCGAATGCGCGGCGCGCGGCCGCGAGCGTCGCGTCGATCACCGCGTCGTCGTGCGTGCTCGACACGAAGCCGGCTTCATACGCCGACGGCGCGAAGTACACGCCTTCGTCGAGCATCAGGTGGAAGAAGCGGTTGAAGCGCTCGGCGTCGCTCTTCGTCACTTCGGCGAAACTGGTCGGCACGCGTTCGGCGAAGTAGAGGCCGAACATCGCGCCGATCGAGTCGGCCGCGAACGGCACGCCGGCCGCACGCGCTTCGGCCGCGAGGCCGTCGGCGAGGCGCTTGGTCTGCGCGGTGAGCGCGTCGTAGAAGCCGGGCGCCTGGATCAGTTGCAGCGTCTTCAGGCCCGCGGCGACCGCGATCGGGTTGCCCGACAGCGTGCCGGCCTGGTAGACGCCGCCGAGCGGCGCGAGGTGAGCCATGATGTCGCGGCGGCCGCCGAACGCGGCAGCCGGCATCCCGCCGCCGATCACCTTGCCGAGGCAGGTGAGGTCGGCCGTGATCCCGTAGTACGCCTGTGCGCCGCCGAGCGCGACGCGGAACCCGCACATCACTTCGTCGAAGATCAGCACGGCGCCGTGCTTCGTGCACAGCGCGCGCAGCGCGTTCAGGAATTCCGGCGTGCCGCGCACGAGGTTCATGTTGCCCGCGACCGGTTCGACGATCACGGCGGCGATCTCGTCGCCGAACGCGCCGAACGCTTCTTCGAGCGCGGCGACGTTGTTGTATTCGAGGACGGTCGTGTGCTTCGCGATGTCGGCGGGCACGCCGGCCGACGTCGGGTTGCCGAACGTCAGCAGGCCCGAGCCAGCCTTCACGAGCAGGCTGTCCGCGTGGCCGTGGTAGCAGCCCTCGAACTTGACGATGCGGCTGCGGCCCGTGAAGCCGCGCGCGAGACGCAGCGCGCTCATCGTGGCCTCGGTCCCGCTCGACACCATCCGCACCTGCTCGATCGACGGCACGAGCTTGCAGATTTCCTCGGCGATCTCGATCTCGGCTTCGGTCGGCGCGCCGAACGAGAAGCCGTCGGCGAGCACGTTCTGCACGGCCGACAGCACTTCCGGATGGACGTGACCGACGATCATCGGGCCCCACGAGCCGATGTAGTCGATGTACTGCTTGCCGTCGGCATCCCAGAAATACGGGCCTTGCGCGCGTGCGACGAAGCGCGGCGTGCCGCCGACCGAACGGAATGCGCGCACCGGCGAGTTGACGCCGCCGGGAATGGTCTTCTGGGCGCGTTCGAAGAGGATCTGATTGTTGGACATGAGCGAAACCTGCGAGAGAAGGGCGCGGGGGCCTGTGCACGGGCCGCGGCGCCTGGGCGGAACGATCGTCCGATTGTACCGGAGACGCGCGCGGCGAGCCCGCGGCGCGGTCTGCGGCGTATCGGCGCGCGCGGGATCGCGCGGGCCGGGGAAGGAAGAGGGGGTGATTCGGCCCCGTTATCGATCCGGCAACGGGGGCGGCTTGCGCTTGCCGGTCAGCTCGGCCCAGCGCTTCTCGAGCGGGCCTTCGACCATCGGCTTGATCACCGTGCCGGAACTCTGCGCATCCCAGGTCTGCACCGAGTACGGATGGACCCGCAGCGCGTCGCGCGCGATCACGACGTCCTGGTGCGCGTCGACCAGCCAGTCGTACACGAAGTCGATGCACAGCCGGTAGCCGCGCTTCGTCGACGGATCGGGCACCTCGTACGGCGCGCGCGTCACGTAGCCGGAGCCGAACACGCCCTTGGGCTCCTTCGCGACGCGATGCAGGAACACGCGGTCGCCCGGCAGGATGCCGCGCGCGAAGCCGCAGCCCCACACGTCATGCACGGCCTCGCCGGCCTTCACGCGCGCGGCGACGTCGGGCAGTTCGGGCCACGGCCATTTCTTGGGGCTCCAGATCAACAGGAAAGCGGTCATCGGTTCGGTCGGGCGTCGGATTGGTCAGACAAGAAGGGGAGGCGCTGCAAGCTTAATCGAATTCCCGCGTGCGATCCCGCGTGTCGGGCGCCACGCCGGTACCTTTCGGCCCGCTGCACATTCACGCCGCCAGCACGTAAAAAAGTTGCGCGTACAATCATGGGCCTGGGCGTGCCGTTCGCGGCGCGGCCTCCCGTCTTCACCGCCACGCGCGCCCCGATGCGCGCGGGCTCCATTCCGGATACCCATGTCTCACGTCATCCGACGCCGGCCCGATGCCCGGCTGATCCTGTTGCTCGGCGCGCTCGCCGCCTGCGGGCCGATCGCTACCGACATGTACCTGCCGAGCCTGCCGTCGATCGCCGCCGGCTTCTCCGTCAGCGCCGGCGCCGCGCAGCGCACGCTGACGAGCTTCATGGCCGGCTTCTCGATCGGCATGCTGCTGTACGGCCCGCTGTCCGACACGTGGGGCCGCCGCCCCGTGCTGCTCGGCGGCATCGCGCTGTTCACGCTCGCGAGCATCGGCTGCTTCGTGTCGACATCGATCGACATGCTGATCCTCGTGCGCTTCCTGCAGGCGCTCGGCGCCGGCGCGGCGTCGGTGCTGTCGCGTGCGATCGCCCGCGACGCGCACGAGCCGACCGACGCGGCGAAGGTGCTGTCGATGGTGGCGATCGTCACCGCGGTCGGGCCGCTGCTCGCGCCGCTGATCGGCGGGCAGATCCTGCGCTTCTCCGGCTGGCGCGGCGTGTTCGTCGTGCTGGCCGTGTTCGGCGCGGTATGCGCGGCGACCGCGTACCTGCGCGTGCCCGAAACCTGGCCGAAGGAGCGACGCAAGAGCGCGGCCGTGCTCGCGTCGTTCGCGTCGTACGGGCGCATCCTGTCCGATCCCGTCGCCTGGGGGCACATGCTGTGCGGCGGGATGGCGTTCGCGTCGATGTTCTCGTACATCACCGCCACGCCGTTCGTGTACATCGAGTATTTCCACGTGTCGCCGCAGCACTACGGGCTGCTGTTCGGCCTGAACGTCGTCGGCATCATGATCGGCAACTTCGCGAACACGCGGCTCGTCGGCCGCCTCGGCTCGCTGCGCATCATCGCGGCCGCGTCGCTCGTGAGCTCCATCGCGTCGCTCGCGGTCGCGCTCGTCGCGCTGACGGGGTGGGGCGGGTTGTGGTCGATCGTCGTGTGCCTGTTCTTCGTCGTCGGCGTGGTCGGGATCCTGTCGGCGAACTGCACGACCGACCTCATGCATCGCTATCCGCACAACGCGGGCGCGTCGGCGGCCGTGTTCGGCGCGATGCAGCTGGCGCTCGGCGCGCTCGCGAGCGTCGCGATCGGCGCACTCGCGGACGGCACGCCGTTCGCGATGGGCGTGACGATCGGCGTTTCAGGCGTGCTGTGTTTCGCCGGCCGCTACCTCGTGCTGCGCTGGCACGGGCGGCCCGTTAAGGCGGGCGCCTGATCCGCGGCCTGACAGCAGCATGAAAAACGCCACCGCGCGCGCTGCGCCGGTGGCGTTTTCGTTTCGAACGCGGGAAGCGGCTGCCGCCGCACCGAGTCAATCCCGCGCGACGTCCTTCGCCGCCGGCGACGCACCGTGGCTCAGCCAGTCGAGCACGTCCGCCGTTTCGTCGTCGCTCGCGCGTGCCCTCGCCTGCGCGACGGCCTCGGGCAGTTCGCCGTTCGTCGACGCACGGCGAATCGCGACGCCGACCGCGAGGATGTCGATCATCAGCAGATGCAGGATCCGCGAGATCATCGACAGCTGCGACTCGCGCATCTCGATGTGGTCGGTTTCGAGCGCGACGGTCGCGCGCTTCGCGAGCGGCGTGTTGCTCGACGTGATCGCGATCACCCTCGCGCCGGCCTGCATCGCGACGTCGAGCACGCGCAGCAACTCGGGCGCGCGTCCCGACTTCGACACCGCGACGATCACGTCGCCCTTGCCGAGCAGCGCGGCCGATGCGGCCTGCATGTACAGGTCGCCGTACGCGATCGTCGGGATCCCGAAGCGGAAGAACTTGTAATGCGCGTCCTGCGCGACGATGTTCGAGTTGCCGAGCCCGTAGAACTCGATGCGCCGCGCGCCGTTCAGGATCTCGATCGCGTTCTCGACATGCTCGAAATTCAGGTGCTCGCGCAACTGCAGGATCGCGGACACCGTGTTGTCGAGCACCTTCGCGCCGAAGTCGGTGGCCGTGTCGCCGAGATGTACCTGGCTGTGGCTCATCGGGATCGTGCCGGTGAGGCCGGTGGCGAGCTTCAGCTTGAAGTCGGACAGCCCCTGGCAGCCGAGCGAGCGGCAGAAGCGGATCACGGTCGGCTGGCTCACGTCGGCCTTGCGCGCGATGTCGACGATCGGATCGTTGATGATCGAACGCGGATGGTTCAGCGCGAGATCGGCCACGCGGCGCTCGGCCGGCGTCAGCGCGTCGCGCATCTGGCGGATCCGTTCGAACACGGCCGACGACGCGCCGCCCGAGCGGTTCGACAACTGCTCCGCGAGGATCGCCGATACGCCGAGGAACGCCGGGTATTCGGCGGTGATCAGGTAGGTCGGGATGTTCTCGAGGTAGTGCGTGAAGCGGCCCTTCGCCTCGAAGCGCGCGCGGAACGACGAGCGCGTGAACAGTTCGCCGAGCTTCAGCGCGACCCCGCCGCCGATGTACACGCCGCCGAGCGCGCCGAGCGTCAGCGCGACGCTGCCCGCGAACGCGCCGAGAATCCCGCAGAAGCATTCGACCGTCTCGAGCGCGAGTGCGTCGCCCGCATGGGCGCGCTCGACGATCTCGACCGTGTCGACGGTCGCGGCCACGCGCTTCTTGTCGCGCGCGGCGAGCGCGCGATAGATGATCTCCATGCCGGGGCCCGCGCACACGCGTTCGAACGACACGTGCGGAAACTTCTTGCGCGCGTACTGCAGCACCAGATCCTCGCGCTCGTCCTGCGGCGCGAACGATGCGTGGCCGCCTTCGCTGCCGAGCGCGATCCAGCGGTCGTCGGCCGGAATCAGCCCCGACACGCCGAGCCCGGTGCCGGGCCCGAGCAGCCCGATCACGCTGTTCTGGCGGCGCGCGCCGCCGCCGACCTGCACGCGCTGCGCGTCGGTCAGGCCTGGCAGCGCCATCGCGAGCGCGGTGAAATCGTTGACGACGAGCAGCGTGTCGAAGCCGAGCGCGCGGCGCGTCGCCTCGATCGAGAAGCTCCAGTCGTGGTTGGTCATCGTGACCTGATCGCCGTCGACCGGGTTCGCGATCGCGATCGCCGCGTGGTTCACGCGGCTGATCTTCACATCCTTCAGATACTTGCGGATCGCGTCGGTGATCGTCGGATAGTCGGCGCCGGGATAGACGCGAATCTGCGTGATCTCGCCCGGGCCGGTTTCCAGCGCGAAGCGCGCGTTGGTGCCGCCGACGTCCGCGAGCAGGCGCGGGCCGTCGGCATGCTGGCCCGCGACGACCGCCTTACTTTGCGCACCAGTAGACATCGAGCTGGGTCCCCTTGTCGTTGGCCAGTTGGGAAATCGCGTTCTTCTGCAGCGACGCGGCCGCGGCGTCGAGCACCGCGCGTTTGCGTTCGCCCGCGATCAGCAGGAACAGCCGGTCGACGCGCTTGAGCGCATCGAGCGAGAAGCTCACGCGCGCATGCGGCGCGGTGCCGGGATGGACGGCGACGAAACGCTCGGGCGTCGTGATCGCGTGATCCCATTCGGGCGCATCGGCGAAGATCGACGCGGTATGGCCGTCCTCGCCCATGCCGAGCACCGCGACGCTCGGCACGCGGTAGTCGGCGTTCGCGTTCAGCGCGGCGACGTGCGCGTCGAGCGCGGCGCGCGTGTCGACGAGCGGCAGGAAGCGGGCAGGGGCGGCGGCGTGTTGCAGCAGCGTCTCGCGCACGAGGTGCGCGTTGCTGGCTGCATCGTCCTCCGGCACCCAGCGGTCGTCGACCAGCGTCACGTCGACGCCGGCCCAGTCGAGCGCCGTGTGCGACAGCGTGTGCAGGAACGGGCGCGGGCTCGTGCCGCCGGACACCGCGAGCGTCGGGCGCGCGGGGCCGGCGAGCGCGGCGCGCAGCGCATCGCCGACGGCGCGCGCGAGCGCTTCGCTTTGCGCTTCCTGGGTGTCGAAAGCGTGAATCTCGATCACATCTCCTCCGGACTGCTTTGTCTGTTCAAATCGTACGAATCGTGGGGCACGTTGCCGCGTACGGTGGCGTGCGCGGCAACGGTTTGCATCAGTTCTCTTCTTCGAGCCAACAGGTGTCGTGCTGCGCGAGCATCGCGCTCGCCGCGGCCGGCCCCCACGTGCCCGCCGCATACGGCTTCGGCGGCTTCAGCGTGCGCGCCCATTCGTTCAGGATAGGCTCGACCCAGCGCCATGCGGCTTCCTGTTCGTCGCGTCGCACGAAGAGGGCGAGACGGCCGTTGATCACGTCGAGCAGCAGGCGCTGGTACGCCTCCATCTGCCCTTCCTTGAAGAACTGGTCGAACGCGAGGTCGAGGTGCACGCTCGCGAGGTTCATCCCTTCGCCGGGCTGCTTCGCGAGGCAGTACAGGCGGATCGTCTCGTTCGGCTGCAGCCGGATCACGAGGCGGTTCGAACCGGGACGCAGCGCGGTGGGCCCGAGCGCCGAATGCGGCACCGGGCGGAAATTGACGACGATCTCCGCGACGCGATCGGCCAGCCGCTTGCCGGTGCGCAGGAAGAACGGCACGCCGGCCCAGCGCCAGTTCTCGATCTCGACCTTCAATGCGACGAAGGTTTCGGTCTGGCTGTCGGGCTTCACGCCCGGTTCGGTCGCGTAGGCCGGCACCTGCGCGCCCTTGATCACGCCCGCATGATACTGGCCGCGCACGGCCACCTTGCCGATGTCGCGCGGATCGACGGGCTTCAGCGCGCGCAGTACGCGCAGCTTTTCGTCGCGCACCGAATCCGAATCCATCGAATGCGGCGGCTCCATCGCGACGATCGACAGCAGCTGCAGCAGGTGGTTCTGCACCATGTCGCGCAGTGCGCCGGTATTGTCGTAGAAATCGCCGCGTGCCTCGACGCCGAGCTCCTCGGCGATCGTGATCTGGATGCTCTCGACCCATTCGCGGCGCCACAGCGGCTCGAACAGCGCATTGCCGAAGCGCAGCGCAAGCAGGTTCTGCACGGGTTCTTTACCGAGGTAGTGGTCGATCCGGTAGATCTGGTCTTCCGCGAAGATCTCGCCGACCGCGTCGTTGATCGCGTTCGACGACTTCAGGTCGTAGCCGAGCGGCTTCTCGAGCACGATGCGCGAGCCTTCGCTCAGGCCGACCGACGCGAGCGCCTTGCAGATCGGCACGAACAGCGACGGGCCCGTCGCGAGATAGAACACGCGGATGCCGGGCAGCGATGCCACCGCGTCGCGCAGCACGACGTAGTCTTCCGCGCGGCCGAGATCGAGGTGCACGTACTCGATGCGATCGAGGAAGGACTTCCACGCAGCTTCGTCGAACGCGTTGCCGGCGGCCTTGGCCGCGTGCGGCTTCACGTGCGTGTCGACCCATTCGAGATAGGACGCCCGATCCGACTCATGACGCGCCACGGCGACGATCCGGCCGCTCTCCGCCAGCATGTTCGCACGGTGCGCTTCGAACAGCGCAGGCAGGATCTTGCGCATCGACAGATCGCCGGTGCCGCCGAAAAGTACGAAGGTAAAGCTGGAATCGGTATGCATGTGTCTCCGCCGGGTTTGGGGTGCTCGGAAGCGATCCGTAGTGCGATAAAAATATTTTTGACACTGAATTGTAGTTTAACTACAATCCGCCGCAAGGGGTAGCACCTGGGTGAAGAAAAAAAGAAGTGCGGTCGATGAACTGCGCGAGCTTCATCTTCGGGAACGCCTTGTGCCGAATGTTATCGGACATTGACGGCGCGCATCGTCAGCGCGGCGTCGGCCCCGGGCTCGCGCCGCATCATCGCGGCGGGCCAGAAACACCAAGAGGAGACACGCCGTTGAATCTCGATTCACGCTTTCTGTAAGAGCCCGGCCGGTCATCGGCCCCGTACGCTGCATGCGTCCCGCGGCTCGATTTCCCCGTCGTTATCAAGAAGCCGGTTCCCTGTCAGGGAACCTCACGAGTTGATTCAGTCTGGAGGAGATAAGTAATGAAAGTTCGCTCGATCATGGGCGCGCTCTGCGCCGCAGGTCTGATGGCCGGCGCCGTGGCGGCGCAGGCAGCCGAGAATGTGACGGTGCTGCACTGGTGGACCTCGGGTGGCGAGTCGAAGGCCGTCGGCGTGCTGAAGGACGACGTGCAGAAGCAGGGCTACGTGTGGAAGGACTTCGCGGTCGCGGGCGGCGCCGGCGCCGCGGCCATGACCGCGCTGAAGACCAAGGTGATCAGCGGCGACGCACCGTCGGCCGCGCAGATCAAGGGCCCGCTGATCCAGGACTGGGCCGACCAGGGCGTGCTCGTCAACATCGATTCCGCTGCCGGCGACTGGAAGCAGAACCTGCCGCCGGAAATCGACAAGATCATCAAGTACAAGGGCCACACCGTCGCGGCGCCGTTCTCGGTGCACCGCGTGAACTGGCTGTACATCAACAAGGCCGCGCTCGACAAGGTCGGCGCGAAGGTGCCGACCACCTGGCCTGAATTCTTCGCGGTGGCCGACAAGCTGAAGGCCGCGGGCATCCAGCCGGTCGCGATGGGCGGCCAGCCGTGGCAGGACCTGACGCTGTGGGAAGACGTCGTGCTGTCGCAGGGCCCGGCGTTCTACAAGAAGGCGCTGGTCGACCTCGACCAGGCGACGCTGACCTCGCCGCAGATGCTGTCCGTGTTCGACACGGTGCGCAAGATCCAGGGCTACTTCGATACCGGCCGTAACGGCCGCGACTGGAACCTCGCGACCGCGATGGTGATCAACGGCAAGGCCGGCATGCAGTTCATGGGCGACTGGGCGAAGGGCGAGTTCGAGAACGCCGGCAAGAAGGCGGGCAAGGACTACATCTGCGCGGCAGTGCCGGGCACGGCGAATGCCTATACGTTCAACGTCGATTCGTTCGTGTTCTTCCAGCAGAAGGGCGAGAAGAACGCGACGCCGGGCCAGCTCGCGCTCGCGAAGACGATCATGACGCCGGACTTCCAGGAGCAGTTCAGCCTGCTGAAGGGTTCGGTGCCGGTCCGCCTCGGCGTGAAGATGGACAAGTTCGACGACTGCGCGAAGAAGTCGTATGCCGACGAGCAGACCGCGATCAAGTCGGGCGGCTTCGTGCCGTCGCTCGCGCACGGGATGGCGCAGAGCGACGCGACCGCCGGCGCGATCACGGACGTCGTGACGAAGTTCATGAACTCGCAGCAGGATTCGAAGAGCGCGGTCGCCGCGCTCGCGAAGGCCGCGAAGGTCAAGTAACGCGCGCCAGGCGCCCGGCCGGAAACGCTTCATCGGCCGGGCGTTTTTGCATGTGCAGCAAACGGGCTCGCCCGCGAAGCCCGTGCCGTACCCGGCGCCGGCCCGGCCTGCGTCGCCCTCGTTCCAGGAGTCGAATCAAGTGGCTGCCCCTCTTAGCGGAAACGGATCCGGCGCTGCCGCCGCACGGCGTACGTCGCCGATGTCGGCCTTCGCCGATCGCTGGATCCCGAAGCTCGTGCTTGCGCCGAGCGTCGCGATCGCCGTGGTGTTCATCTACGGCTTCATCCTGATTACCGGCTATCTGTCGCTGACCCGTTCGCGGCTGTTGCCGAACTACGAATTCGACGGCTTCGGCCGTTACTCGGACCTGTTCCAGAACGACGTGTGGTGGACCTCCGCCGCGAACCTCGGCTGGTTCGGGATTCCGTTCATCGTGATCTGCGTCGCGCTCGGGCTGTTCCTCGCGATCCTGCTCGACCAGCGGATCCGCAACGAAGGCGCGCTGCGCGCGGTCTTCCTGTACCCGATGGCGCTGTCGTTCATCGTCACCGGCACCGCGTGGCAGTGGATCCTGAACCCGGGCCTCGGCCTCGAGAAGGTGATGCACGACTGGGGCTGGACGAGCTTCTCGTTCGGCTGGCTCGACGATCCGGACAAGGCGATCTTCTGCGTGGTGATCGCGGCCGTGTGGCAGTCGACCGGCTTCGTGATGGCGCTGTTCCTCGCGGGGCTGCGCGGGGTCGACGCGGAGATCTTCAAGGCCGCGCAGGTCGATGGCGCGACGCTGCCGACCATCTACCGCAAGATCGTGATCCCGAGCATGCGCCCGGTGTTCTTCTCGGTGCTGCTGATCCTCTGCCACATCACGATCAAGACCTTCGACCTCGTCGTCGCGCTGACGGCGGGTGGCCCGGGCACGTCGTCGTCGCTGCCGGCCATGTTCATGTACACGTTTTCGTTCAACCGCGGCCAGCTCGGGCTCGGCGCGGCGTCCTCGGTGATGATGCTCGCGACCGTGGTCGCGGTGCTGGTGCCGCTGATGTATATGGAATCGAGGAGCACCCGCAATGCAGCCTAAGATGACGATCAGCCGGGCAGTGATCTATGCGGCACTGATCCTGTTCGCGCTGTATTTCCTGTTCCCGATCTACGTGATGCTGTCGACGTCGTTCAAGGATCTCGACCAGCTGCGCACCGGCAACCTGCTGACGCCGCCCACCACGTGGACCGTCGACCCGTGGGTGAAAGCCTGGAGCGGCGCATGCACCGGCGTGCGCTGCGACGGCATGAAGCCGTTCTTCCTGAACTCGCTGCAGATGGTGATCCCGGCCGTGCTGATCTCGTCGCTGATCGGCGCGTTCAACGGCTACGTGCTCACGCACTGGCGCTTTCGCGGCGCCGACGCGCTGTTCACGATGATGCTGGTCGGCTGCTTCATCCCGTTCCAGGTGATCCTGCTGCCGATGGCGCGCCTGCAGGGGATGCTCGGCCTCGCCAACACGATTCCGGGCCTCGTGTTCGTGCACGTCGTGTACGGCATCGCGTTCACGACGATGTTCTTCCGCAACTTCTACGTGAGCGTGCCGGCCGAGCTCGTGAAGGCCGCGCGCATCGACGGCGCGGGCTTCTTCACGATCTTCACGAAGATCCTGCTGCCCGTGTCGCTGCCGATCTTCATGGTGTGCCTGATCTGGCAATTCACGCAGATCTGGAACGACTTCCTGTTCGGGATCGTGTTCTCCGGCGTCGATTCGATGCCGATCACGGTTGCGCTGAACAACCTCGTCAACACGTCGACGGGCGTGAAGGAATACAACGTCGACATGGCCGGCGCGATCATCGCCGCGCTGCCGACGCTGCTCGTCTACATCGTCGCCGGCCGCTACTTCGTGCGCGGGCTGACGGCGGGCGCGGTGAAGGGGTAAGCGCGGCTTCATCCGATACGACGAACCGGCCGCGCCTCGCGCGCGGCGCATCGAAACGAACCCGACGCGGCGCCGGAGTGCGCCGCGCGAGACGAGACAGAGGATTCACAGCATGGCAAGCCTTTCCATCCGTGACGTGTACAAGACCTACCCGAACGGGGTGCCGGTCCTGAAGGGTGTCGACATCGAGATCGAGGACGGACAGTTCCTGATCCTGGTCGGCGGGTCGGGCTGCGGGAAGTCGACGCTGCTCAACATGATCGCCGGGCTCGAGACCGTGACGAGCGGGGAGATCTGCATCGACGGCAAGGTCGTCAACGACCTGTCGCCGAAGGATCGCGACATCGCGATGGTGTTCCAGTCGTACGCGCTGTATCCGTCGATGACGGTGCGCGAGAACATCTCGTTCGGCCTGAACATCCGCAAGGTGCCGAAGAGCGAACAGCAGCAGATCGTCGACCGCGTGTCGCAGATGCTGCAGATCCAGCACCTGCTCGACCGCAAGCCGGGCCAGCTGTCGGGCGGCCAGCGCCAGCGTGTCGCGATGGGCCGGGCACTCGCGCGCGATCCGTCGCTGTTCCTGTTCGACGAGCCGCTGTCGAACCTCGACGCGAAGCTGCGCATCGAGATGCGCGCGGAAATCAAGCTGCTGCACCAGCGCCTCGGCACGACGATCGTCTACGTGACGCACGACCAGATCGAGGCGATGACGCTCGGCGACCGGATCGCGGTGATGAAGGACGGCGTGGTCCAGCAGTTCGGCGCGCCGCAGGAGATCTACGATTCGCCGTCGAACCTGTTCGTCGCGGGCTTCATCGGCGCGCCGCCGATGAACTTCATCAACGGCAAGCTGGTCGAGCAGGGCAGCGGGATCGCGCTTGAAGTCGACACGGGCGTCAAGCGCGGCGTGCTGAACCTGCCGTTCGATGCGGCGAAGCTGAAGTCGCACGTCGGCCGCGAGGTGATCCTCGGCCTGCGCCCGGAGCGCATCACCGACGTGCGCCACGCGCACAACGGCGACGCGTCGCACCTGCAGCCGTTCGACGTGCGCGTCGACGTGACCGAGCCGACCGGGCCGGATACGCACGTGTTCGCGCAGGTGAACGGCAAGCGCATCGTGAGTCGCGTGCATCCGGCCGCGAACCCGCAGCCCGACCAGACGCTGTCGCTGCTGTTCGACGTGTCGAAGGCGGTGCTGTTCGATCCGGCGTCGGAGGAGCGGATCGCGTGATGCAAAGTCGCTTGGGGCGATCGATGAGGTGTCCGGGCCACACGTGGCTTTTGGCGGCGCGTCGATTGCTCCGGCGCAAGCGGGGTCGCTGCATTCGCTGCAGTTATCGCCTTTCCCTCGATGCCTGACGGCCGGAGGTTGCAGTCATGGACTCGGCAGTGACAAAAAATACGAGCCGATTGCATGTAGCACCGGCATGAACAGGAGACACGCGAAGACGGCCGGAAAATAATGCTTCGAGTGACGCACCCTGGGAAACAAGCCGCCCACTGCGACAAGCAAGCATACGGTCGCGAGTGCACCAAATAGATCGCTGTCCGCGATCACTGAAAAAAACGCACGCATGTCCGCTCCGCGGGTTACTGGTTGAATGCAGTGAAATTCCAGCGATACAGCTGAAACTGCTTCAGAAAGTTTTTGACCTCGGCTCCGGTCGTCTCGTTTCTGTAGTCCCACCCATCTTCGCCGGGCGTGTAATGTCCGTTTTCGACGCCCATGCCTGCATAGCTGGCGCTTTGCGGGTCCGCGCGATTGCGGCCGAATATTCGCATGATTGTTGTGAACGGACGAACGATCACGCCACTCGAATTCCCCTGCATGATCGCAATGGAAGACGGTGAGACCCTCGTGACCATTTGAACGTGGTGTCCAATACCCGCACGATCATTGGCCTGTACAAGCATGTCTCCGGGCAGGAGCGACTCCGGTGTTTGGAGTTGTGTGGTATTCGAACCTGTACGCTGTACGTCTGGTGCACCGAAAGTCAGCGATACCATGTCGGCGAAACCGTACATTGTCGAATCGTATTGTCGGTGCTCGGGTTCGCCGTAGATTTCCTCATTCCGATAGCTTCGCACGCCGGTTGTCACGTTGAGCGGCAGTCCTCGCAATGCGGAAAACTGGATGAGCAACCGTAGCGCGAAGTCCTCGCACGTAAATCGATTTGCGCGCGTGCTTCCATTTCGATCCCAGTACGTTTCGGCCTGGATCTGCGCTGCGAGTTGTGGGACGGTGCGGTGATATTCAGCGATGTCGGTATCAGTCCATTCACGGATCGATTTCCAGAATGTCTTGGAGCGGACAGTGACCGGCTTAGGTGAAGCATCACTCGTTGGCGTGGTCGTGCGTGCCGCGACCAGCTTGTATCGGTTACCGTTAGGGGAGACGTGAGTATTTTCCGGCATGGCTATTCGGCGAGATAGATCGTGATATTTTCAGCATGCGGCGTAGCGGCGAGCAGGTGCGTTTGTCCGGACGCATCTGTTCTGCCGTATTCGAATGTTCCCGTGTCACGCCGCAGCGCATAACCGGTGTAGCTCAGAGGGTTGCCGTCAGCGTCCCGAAGGACGAAGCGATCGTCATAGGTGGGCAGCGCAGTTGCCGGGGTGCCGGGCATTGCAGCGACTGCGGCCGGTATCCCGGTATCGAGCTCGGTTTCGGCTATTTTCCATTTGCGCCCGTACCGCGAGTTGATGCGTGGAGGACGTTCACAGCGGCATCGGACCCAATCACCACTGAGGGCTTGAACTCGTCCTGCAGAGGTGAAGTCGCGCAGTCGCCTTTTGTTCGGCGTACCGGGCGCTGCTTCAATCGTTCCGATGCTTTCGCAGGTACTGCACCAAGCCCGCTGTCCGACGAATGTGATTCTGCGGCGCTTGCCGTCGTCGCCGACGATCGTTCCGCATTCGCCTCCGTCGAGTACGTAGCCGCCACTGTCCAGCGGATCGTCTTCGACTACCGCGTAAAAGATGACCATGCCCTTGCCATCCGTTTGAAATCATGGTGCGGAACGTAGCATGGCTTCGTCGAGCAATGAAAGGCAATTGTAAGAAATCGTGTCCGTATGCAATAGCTCGCTTTGGTCCTGAATCACGGGCGGGCAACGGCAAAGGGTTGCTTCAGCAGCCCCTTGAGTTTCCGGGAATCGTTGGCCTCAGTGCGGCAGCCTTACGTCGAACTTGAACGTCGCGAGCCGCGCGACGAGGATGAAGCCGGTCGCGAGCAGCACGCTGTAGACGGAATCGAACTGCAGCCACACGAGCAGCAGGTAGAACCAGCAGCCGACGAACGCGCAGGTCGCGTAGGGCCGCGAATCGCGCAGGATCAGCGGGATGTCGTTGCACAGCACGTCGCGGACGATCCCGCCGACCACGCCCGTGATCACGCCCATCATCACCGCGATGAAGCGCGGCATCTCGGCATCGAGCGCGATCGCCGTGCCCGAGATGCTGAAGATCCCGAGCCCGATCGCATCGGCGACGAGCAGCAATCGCTCGGCCGACAGCCGCGACAGCATCCGCAGCACGAACGGCGCGAACAGCGCGAGCACGAAGATCGCGATCACGTAGTCGTCGTGCACGACCCAGTAGAACGGCCGGCGCTCGAGCAGGATGTCGCGCAGCGTGCCGCCGCCGAACGCGGTGGCGAGCGCGACGACGAACGTGCCGACCGAGTCGAGGCGGTTTTTGCGCGCCTCGATGAAGCCCGAGATCGCAAAGGCCAGCGTGGCGATCGCCTCCAGTACCGCGATCGCGAGCGTCAGCCTAGGATGCGGCACGCGGCCCCCGGTCGCCCGGCGCCGCGAACGGCTGCAGCAGCACCAGCACCGCGCCCGCGCCGCCGTCGTTGCCGCGCGCCTCGCAGAACGCGATCACTTCTTCCTTCTGCACGAGCCACGCGCGCACCTTGCCTTTCAGCACGGGTTCCTTGCCGATCGAGCCGAGCCCCTTGCCGTGGATCACGCGCAGGCAGCGCAGCCCCTTCTTGCCGGCTTCGCGGATGAACTCGGCGAGCGCGTCGCGCGCCTCGTCGCGCCGCATCCCGTGCAGGTCGATCTGCGCCTGCACGATCCACGCGCCGCGGCGCAGCTTGCGCACGACGTCGCGGCTGATGCCGGGGCGGTGGTAGTACAGCGAGTCGTCGCTGTCGAGCAGCGTCTCGGGATCGAATTCGTCGGACAGCGTCGCGTTCAGCACGGCCTCCTCGTCGCGCTGCGTCTGCTTCGGCACCGGGTCGGGCGGCGTGCGGCCGGCCGCCGCGCGCGGCGGTGCGTTCAGCGGGCGGATCGCGCCGATCTCGTTGCGGAACAGGTTCGCGTCGGCTTCCGCCTTGCGCTCGGCCTTGGCCGTTTCGATGCGCTCGCGGTCGCGGCGATCGGCTTCGCCTTGCAGCGACTTGCGCAGCGCGCCGAGGCCCGCGAGCCCCTGGCCGCGCAACGCGGCGGGATCGGGCGCGGGCGCCGGCGCGACGGGCGCGGGGTTCGCGGGACGGGCGGCGATCTGGCGCTTTGCGGGATCGCTCGGATGGGGCTGGTTCTTCGCCATGATTCGGTACGCAGGGCAGGCGCGTTCGGGCGCGCGGGCAAAAAAAAGCCGCTGCACGGCGGCAGCGGCTTGTCCGGCCAGACCCGCTTCGCGGCAGCGGACGCCATTGTAGCGCCCGGCGCGACAGGTCTCGCGGCTTACTTCTTGTCGTGCAGGCTTTCGAGGTAGCGCTGCGCGTCGAGCGCGGCCATGCAGCCCGTGCCGGCGCTGGTGATCGCCTGGCGGTACACGTTGTCCTGCACGTCGCCCGCGGCGAACACGCCCGGCACGCTCGTCGACGTCGCGTTGCCGTGCAGGCCGCTCTTCGTCAGGATGTAGCCGTCCTTCATCTCGAGCTGGCCCTGGAACAGGTCGGTGTTCGGCTTGTGGCCGATCGCGACGAACACGCCCTGCACGGCGAGGTCTTCGGTCGAGCCGGTCTTCACGTTCTTGATGCGCAGGCCGGTGACGCCCGAATCCTCGCCGGTCACTTCGTCGAGCACGTGATCCCACTTGATCACGACCGCGCCTTCCTTTTCCTTCTCCAGCAGGCGGTCGATCAGGATCGGCTCCGCGCGGAACTTGTCGCGACGGTGGATCACCGTGACCTTCTTCGCGATGCCCGTCAGGTAGAGCGCTTCCTCGACGGCCGTGTTGCCGCCGCCGATCACCGCGACTTCCTGGCCGCGATAGAAGAAGCCGTCGCAGGTCGCGCAGGCCGACACGCCCTTGCCCATGAACGCTTCTTCGGACGGCAGGCCGAGATACTGCGCGGACGCGCCAGTCGCGATGATCAGCGAGTCGCACGTGTATTCGCCCGAGTCGCCGATCAGGCGGATCGGCTGCTCGTGCAGCTTCGCGGTGTGGATGTGGTCGAACACGATTTCGGTGTTGAAGCGCTCGGCGTGCTCGAGGAAGCGCGCCATCAGCTCCGGACCCTGCACGCCTTTCGCGTCTGCCGGCCAGTTTTCGACGTCGGTCGTGGTCATCAGTTGGCCGCCCTGCGCGATGCCGGTGATCAGCACCGGGGACAGGTTGGCGCGTGCCGCGTAGACGGCAGCCGTGTAGCCGGCGGGGCCGGAACCGAGAATCAGGACTTTGGCGTGTTTGGGCGTGGACATGTGCGAATCCGTAAAAGGCGGCCGCGGCGGGCGGGGTAGGGCTTGCCGTACGATCCGGGTTGACCGGGATGCCGTCATAGATGGGTATCAGACGCGCATTATAAAGGCCCCGTTGCTGCGTTGCCGAACGAGAGTTTCAATCGTCCCGATAGTGTCGGGCAGTGCAACGGCCGCGCACGCGGGGTGGGCAGGGCACTCGGCGGCGCGTTGCCGCACGTGTGCAGCGGGGCCCGGCGCCGGCTCGAGGGGCGTCGCGGCGGTGCCCGACGGGGGCGGCCGTACCACGGCGAAAGGTCTGCCGGGAAATGCACCCGCGGGGGCGTCGGCGCCCCGGCCCTGTTATGTAACCGTCATTTACACTTGGCGGCCCGGTGCAGCGTTTACAATAAGCGGGATCGAACGACAGGCGGGCGCACGGCCCGTCCTCTTTATACGGATTCATGGCAAAAGCTCCTTATTCCGCCCAGGCACAGGCGTTGCCGCACCGGATGTCGAAGCTCCTCACGGAGATCCGCTGGATTCTCCAGGTCGCGCTCTGCGCATTTCTGGTGATGGCCCTGCTGAGCTACAGCCGGCGCGATCCGAGTTGGACGCACGCCGCCCAGGTGGATCACATCACGAACTGGGCCGGCCGCGTCGGCGCGTGGACGGCCGACATCATCCTGCTGCTGTTCGGCCTGTCGGCCTACTGGCTGATCGTGCCGCTCGCGCGGCGCATCGCCGTCAACTATCGCCGCATCACGCGCCACGAGGCGGTCTCGGACGAACCCGAGCGGCCGATCGGCTGGCTCACCGAAATCCTCGCGTTCGTGCTCGTCGTGCTGGCGTGCGACGGCATCGAGGCGCTGCGCATGTGGTCGCTGAAGGTGCAGTTGCCGCGCGCGCCGGGCGGCGTCGTCGGCGAGGCCGTCGCGGGTGCGATGTCGCACGCGTTCGGCTTCACGGGCGGCACGCTGCTGCTGCTGATCGCGCTCGCGATCGGCCTGTCGCTGTATTTCCGTTTCTCGTGGCTGTCGGTCGCCGAGCGTGTCGGCGGCGCGATCCTGTCCGCCGTCAACGTCGCGAAGCTGCGCCGCGAGGCCGAGCGCGACCGCAAGCTCGGCGAGGCCGCGGCCGTGCGCCGCGAAGGCAAGGTCGAAGAGGAGCGCGTGCGCATCGAGGATCACGAGCCGGTGACGATCGTGCCGCCGGTCGTCACGCCGGCGAAGTCCGAGCGCGTCGAGCGTGAGCGCCAGGTGCCGCTCTTCACCGACCTGCCGGGCGATTCGACGTTGCCCGCGGTATCGCTGCTCGATCCCGCGCCAAAGGCGCAGGAGGCGATTTCGGCCGACACGCTCGAATTCACGTCGCGCCTGATCGAGAAGAAGCTGAAGGATTTCGGCGTCGAGGCGAGCGTCGTCGCCGCCTATCCGGGGCCGGTCGTCACACGCTACGAGATCGAACCGGCCACCGGCGTGAAGGGCAGCCAGATCGTCAACCTCGCGAAGGATCTCGCACGCTCGCTGTCGCTCGTGTCGATCCGCGTCGTCGAGACGATTCCCGGCAAGAACTACATGGCGCTCGAGCTGCCGAACCAGCGCCGCCAGACGGTGCACCTGTCCGAGATCATCGGTTCCGAGGTGTACGCGGCCGCGTCGTCGGCGCTCACGCTGAGCCTCGGCAAGGACATCGGCGGCAAGCCGGTGTGCGCGGATCTCGCGAAGATGCCTCACCTGCTGGTGGCCGGCACGACCGGTTCGGGCAAGTCGGTCGGGATCAACGCGATGATCCTGTCGCTGCTGTACAAGGCGACGGCTGACCAGGTGCGCCTGATCCTGATCGATCCGAAGATGCTCGAAATGAGCGTCTACGAGGGTATTCCGCACCTGCTGTGCCCGGTCGTCACCGACATGCGCCAGGCCGGCCACGCGCTGAACTGGACGGTCGCCGAGATGGAGCGCCGCTACAAGCTGATGAGCAAGCTCGGCGTGCGCAACCTGGCGGGCTACAACAACAAGATCGACGAGGCCGCGAAGCGCGAGGAGAAGCTGCCGAATCCGTTCAGCCTGACGCCGGACGATCCGGAGCCGCTCGGCCGCCTGCCGAACATCGTCGTGGTGATCGACGAGCTGGCCGACCTGATGATGGTCGTCGGCAAGAAGGTCGAGGAACTGATTGCACGGATCGCGCAGAAGGCGCGCGCGGCCGGCATCCACCTGATCCTCGCGACGCAGCGTCCGTCGGTCGACGTGATCACGGGCCTGATCAAGGCGAACGTGCCGACGCGGATCGCGTTCCAGGTGTCGTCGAAGATCGACTCGCGCACGATTCTCGACCAGATGGGCGCCGAATCGCTGCTCGGGATGGGCGACATGCTGTATCTGGCGCCGGGCACCGGGCTGCCGGTGCGCGTGCATGGCGCGTTCGTCGCGGATGACGAAGTGCACCGCGTCGTCGAGAAGCTCAAGGAGCAGGGCGAGCCGAACTATGTCGAGGGCCTGCTCGAAGGCGGCACCGCCGACGGCGACGAGGGCTCGGCCGGCACGGGAACCGGCGAAGGCGGCGAGGAGTCTGATCCGCTGTACGACCAGGCGGTCGAGATCGTCATCAAGAACCGCCGCGCATCGATCTCGCTCGTGCAGCGCCACCTGCGGATCGGCTACAACCGCGCGGCGCGGCTGCTCGAGCAGATGGAGCAGTCGGGGCTCGTGTCGGCGATGTCGTCGAGCGGCAACCGCGAAATTCTTGTGCCGGCGCGCGACGCGGAATGAGTCCGCGGCGTTCGCAGCGCCGGCCACCCAGGGAGAAAACCGCAATATGCAGCAACATTCGTTCGCAATGTCCCTTCGTTCGACGCGGCGCTGGCTCGGCGCGGCGCTCGCCGGCGCGTCGCTGATGCTCGCGGCGACGCACGCGTTCGCGGGCGGCACCGAGCAACTGAAGGCGTTCGTGTCGCAGGTGCGTTCGGCGAAGGGCGACTTCACGCAGCAGATCGTCAAGGCTCCGGCGAAGGGCGCGAGCGCTGCGCAGGCCGTGCCGAAGCCCACCGACAATTCGAGCGGCACGTTCGTGTTCGCGCGTCCGGGCAAGTTCATCTGGACGTACCAGAAGCCGTACCAGCAGGTGCTGCAGGCCGACGGCGACAAGCTCTACGTGTACGACCGCGACCTGAACCAGGTCACCGAGCGCAAGCTGAACGGCGCGCTGGGCGCGAGCCCTGCCGCGATCCTGTTCGGCAGCAACGATCTGGAGAAGAACTACACGCTGCGCGATGCCGGTGAAAAGGGCGGCATCGAGTGGCTCGAAATGCTGCCGAAGGCGCAGGACACGCAGTTCCAGCGGATCGGCATCGGCTTCAAGAACGGCACGCTCGCCGCGATGGAACTGCACGACGTGTTCGGCAACGTCACGCTGCTGACGTTCACGAACATCCAGACCAATCCGCCGCTGAAGGGCGATACGTTCAAGTTCGTCGTGCCGAAGGGCGCCGACGTGATTACCGGCTGACCGGCGTCCGCGCGCCGCTGTTTCACCGAAGGGCCTGCCGGCGACGGCAGGCCCTTGTTGTTTCTGGGCGCGGGCACCAGGCGCCGGGCACCGGGCGCGGCGGTGCTTTCGCGCGGCTGTCATAATGTCGGGTCGGCGGCCGGTTCGGCCGCCATTGTTTGATGTGGAGCGAGGGTTCATGTCCGACCTGTTTCAAGTCGAGCCGCGCCGCCCGCTCGCCGAGGCGCTGCGGCCGAAGACGCTCGCCGAGGTGATCGGCCAGACGCATTTGCTGGGCGAAGGCAAGCCGCTGCGGCTCGCGTTCGAATCGGGCAAGCCGCATTCGATGATCCTGTGGGGGCCGCCCGGCGTCGGCAAGACGACGCTCGCACGGCTCACCGCGCTCGCGTTCGACTGCGAGTTCATCGCGCTGTCGGCGGTGCTCGGCGGCGTGAAGGACATCCGCGAGTCGATGGAGCAGGCGAAGGACACGCTGAACCGCACCGGCCGCCACACGATCCTGTTCGTCGACGAGATCCACCGCTTCAACAAGGGGCAGCAGGACGCGTTGCTGCCGTTCGTCGAGTCGGGGCTCGTGACCTTCATCGGCGCGACGACCGAGAACCCGAGCTTCGAGGTCAACTCGGCGTTGCTGTCGCGTGCGCAGGTGTACGTGCTGAAGTCGCTGGACGACGACGAGATGCGCCAATTGCTGAAGCGCGCACAGGAAATCGCACTCGACGGCCTGTCGTTCGACGACAAGGCGGTCGATACGCTGGTCGGCTATGCGGACGGCGACGCGCGGCGCTTCCTGAACCTGCTCGAGCAGGCGCAGACGGCGGCCACGTCGGCCGGCACCGCG
This sequence comes from Burkholderia sp. AU38729, assembly GCF_020419725.1. Classification (NCBI taxonomy): domain Bacteria; kingdom Pseudomonadati; phylum Pseudomonadota; class Betaproteobacteria; order Burkholderiales; family Burkholderiaceae; genus Burkholderia; species Burkholderia sp. AU38729. The sequence goes on from NZ_JAIZQO010000003.1 coordinate 483,650, forward strand.
ACGATCGACGCCGAATTCGTCAGCAGCGCGATGACGCTGAACGCACGGCGCTTCGACAAGGGCGGCGACAACTTCTACGACCAGATCTCGGCGCTGCACAAGTCGGTGCGCGGTTCGAGCCCGGACGGCGCGTTGTACTGGTTCTGCCGGATGATCGACGGCGGCGCGGATCCGAAGTATCTCGCGCGGCGGATCGTGCGGATGGCGTGGGAGGACATCGGCCTCGCCGATCCGCGCGCGCTGCAGATGGCGAACGACGCGGCCGAAACCTACGAGCGCCTCGGCTCGCCGGAAGGCGAGCTCGCGCTCGGGCAGGCGGTGATCTATCTCGCGTGCGCGGCGAAGAGCAACGCGGGCTACAACGCGTTCAACCAGGCGATGGCGTTCGTGAAACAGGACAAATCGCGCGAGGTGCCCGTGCATCTGCGCAACGCGCCGACCAAGCTGATGAAGGAGCTCGGCTACGGTCACGCCTACCGTTACGCGCACGACGAGCCGAATGCGTATGCGGCCGGCGAGACGTACCTGCCGGACGGGATGCGCGAGCCGCGCTGGTACAAGCCGGTGCCGCGCGGGCTCGAATCGAAGATCGCCGACAAGCTCGCGTGGCTGCGCGAACTCGACCGCGAGGCCGGCAAGAAGGACTGAGCGGGCACCGTCCGGCGCGGCCTGCGCCGGTGCCGCGAACGCGTCAGCGCTTGCGGGCCGGCTGCTTCTTCCAGTAGCCGAACGGCTCCTGATGGCACTCGATGTCGAGTTCGGTGACGCGGGCGTGCAGGCTCTGCTGCGCATCCGCGATCGCGAGGTTGTAGATCGCGGGCGCGATTTCCTCGACGAAGAAGTGCAGCAGGGCACCCGCCTGGATGTTGCCGATCGGCTCATCCATGTTTTCCGTGAAATAGCGTTGCAGCGACGCGATCGCGCGGTCGCGTACGTCCTTCTCCAGTTCGATGGCCATCGGGGTCCTTGAGTCGTTGTGACGGGGGGCGCGTGCCGCGTTCGATGCGTTGCGGCGGGCACGCCCGGGTGTTTCGCGAACCGCGGCGCGTCGATGCCGCGCGATTTCGCGGGCGCCGACGGGCGGACCGGCAATGCGATACTGCCATGGCCGTCGCGCCGCGGTCATCGCCCGTTTGCAGCATTGTCCGTCCGGCCAGTGCCGTGGCGGCCTCGCGGTGCGTTAGAATTCCCGTCTTACACAACGATTCTCCAAGTCCTCCCATGCTCGACATCCAGTTGCTGCGCAAAGACCTCGACGGCGTCGCCCAGCGCCTCGCCGATCGCGGCTACACCCTCGACATCGCCGCCTTCTCCGCGCTCGAAGCGGAACGCCGCGCGATCCAGACCCGCACCGAAGAGCTCCAGGCGCGCCGCAACAGCCTGTCGAAGCAGATCGGCGCGATGAAGGGGAAGGGCGAGGACACGTCGGCCGTGATGGCCGAGGTCGGCGGGATCGGTGATGAAATGAAGGCGGGAGAAGCCAAGCTCGGCGAGATCCAGGCGCGCCTGTCCGACCTGATGCTGGGCATGCCGAACGTCGCGCATGAAAGCGTGCCGGTCGGCAAGGACGAAGCCGACAACGTCGAGGTGCGCCGCTGGGGCACGCCGCGCCAGTTCGATTTCGAGGTGAAGGATCACGTCGACGTCGGCACGCCGCTCGGCCTCGATTTCGAGACCGGCGCGAAGCTCGCCGGCGCGCGCTTCACGATGCTGCGCGGCTCGATCGCACGCCTGCACCGCGCGCTCGCGCAGTTCATGATCGACACGCACACGCAGCAGCACGGCTATACCGAGACGTATACGCCGTACATCGTGAACCCCGAGATCCTGTATGGCACGGGCCAGCTGCCGAAGTTCGCGGACGACATGTTCCGCGTCGAGAAGGGCGGCGAGGACAACACGGTCACGCAATACCTGATCTCCACGTCGGAAATCTCGCTGACGAACACCGTGCGCGAGTCGATCGTCGACGCGTCCGCACTGCCGATCAAGCTGACCGCGCATTCCCCGTGCTTCCGCTCGGAAGCCGGTTCGTACGGACGCGACACGCGCGGCATGATCCGTCAGCACCAGTTCGACAAGGTCGAGATGGTGCAGGTCGTCGCGCCGGAAACGTCGTACGCCGCGCTCGACGAGATGGTCGGCCACGCGGAAGCGATCCTGCAGAAGCTCGGCCTGCCGTACCGCGTGATCACGCTGTGCACGGGCGACATGGGTTTCTCGGCCGCGAAGACGTTCGACCTCGAAGTGTGGCTGCCTGCGCAGAACACCTATCGCGAGATCTCGAGCTGCTCGAATACCGAAGCGTTCCAGGCGCGCCGGATGCAGGCGCGTTTCCGCAACGCGCAGGGCAAGCCGGAGCTCGTGCATACGCTGAACGGTTCGGGTCTCGCCGTCGGCCGTACGCTCGTCGCGGTGCTGGAGAACTACCAGAACGCGGACGGCTCGGTCACGGTGCCGGAAGCACTGCTTCCGTACATGGGCGGCATCGAGCGTATCGACGCGCCGGCACAGGCGTCGTAACGCGGCCTTCAAAGCCCTCGCAAAAAAAATTGCAGAAAGGGCTTGTCAGCTGCGAAGCGATCGTCTTATAATCTTTTTCTCGCGGAAACGACCAGCCGCGAGATGCAGCAAGGAAGGAGAGGTGGCAGAGTGGTCGAATGTACCTGACTCGAAATCAGGCGTACGGTTTCCCCGTACCGTGGGTTCGAATCCCACCCTCTCCGCCAAAATACGAAGCCCCTTGATCCGGAAGGATCAAGGGGTTTTTCGTTTTGGGCTCGCGGTGCGTGCGTCGAGTCGCAAGCCGTTGTAGTGGCAACAGCTCGACCTTCGGCAACTCGGATCGTGCGGATGCGGGGGCGCCCACCGCATGCATGATCGTGCCACGTCCTCGATACAGCCGCGCTGAATGGCAAACGCAGCATCGATCGTGCTGAATGCCGCGATGATCGTGCCGACGCCGACCCGAGGTGGCCGCTCCGCTACCTGTCCCACGTGATCGCGAGGATCGTACTCGGCGTGCCGTCGATCGTCGTCGTGCGCCGCTGGATGGCGGGCCCGCGCAGGGGCGCGACAATCGGGCCGCGCGCCACGCATCTCAGCGCACTGGCTGGCCACGATACGTGCGTCCGGCCTTTGCCGCTTTCCTCTGCTTTAAGCCCGCGCTTGCCGCGCCGTTAACACGGGGCGGCGGCCGGCGCTCGTGCCGGATCGCATCGTTCCCCGTCGATTCAAGGTTCCATGAAGCTGAGCTACAAGATTCCCCTCGCATTCGCCGTCGCGCTGCTGCTGATGTTCTGTGGCGCGCTGTACGGTATCCACATTCTCAATCGATCGATCGATACGTTCGCCGAAGACGTGCAGACGAACGTCGGCGACGAACGGCTCGTGTCGGCCACGCTCGTGCAGTTCAAGCTGCAGGTTCAGGAATGGAAGGACACGCTGTTGCGCGGCAAGCAGCCCGACAAGCTCGACAAGTATTGGCAGGCTTTCCAGACGCGCGAGCGGACGGTCGATACGCTCGCCGCGCAGCTCGTTCACCAGTTGCCGCCTGGCGAGAGCCGCTCGCTCGTCGAGCAGTTCATGCGCGCGCACACGGCGATGGGCGACGGCTACCGGCGCGGGTTCGACGCGTTCAAGGCGGCCGGCTTCGAGCCGTCGGCGGGCGATGCCGCGGTGGCGGGCGTGGACCGCGAGCCGGCGGCGCTGCTGGAGCGGGCCGCGAAGTCGATCGCCGACGAGAGTGCCGCGGTGTCGGCGCAGGCAAGCCGCGATGCGCAGCACGCCACGACCGCGAGCCTCGTGCTGATGCTGGTCGTGCTCGGCGTCGCGATGGTCGGCGCATTCCTGTTCAGCCGCGCGATCCTGCGTCCGCTCGACCGTGCGGTGGCGTGTGCGCAGGCCGTCGCCGAAGGCGACCTGACGCGCGACGTCGACGCGGCCGGCCGCGACGAGATCGCCGATCTGCTGCGCGCGTTGCAGACGATGCAGACGAGCCTGTCGGGCGTCGTGCTCGAAGTGCGTACGCATGCCGAAGCCGTCGCGACGGCGAGCGCCCAGATCGCGTCGGGCAATCACGACCTGTCGGCGCGGACCGAGGCGCAGGCCGCGTCGCTCGAGGAGACGGCCGCCAGCATGACCGAACTCACCGGCATCGTCCGCCAGTCGGCCGAGCACGCGCAGCACGCGGCGCAACTGGCGCACGATGCGTCGAACATCGCGGCGGCGGGCGGCGGCGTGATGACGGATGCCGTCGGCACGATGAACGGCATCGCCGACAGCTCCGCCAAGGTCGGCGAGATCATCGCGGTGATCGACGGCATCGCGTTCCAGACCAACATCCTCGCGCTGAACGCAGCGGTCGAGGCGGCTCGCGCGGGCGAACAGGGGCGCGGCTTCGCGGTCGTCGCAGCGGAGGTGCGCACGCTCGCGCAGCGCAGCGCCGCCGCGGCGAAGGAGATCAAGGGGCTCATCGAGCAGTCGACGAGGCGGGTCGACGAGGGCGCCGTGCTGATCGGCCGGGCGGGCGAATCGATTCACGAGATCGTCGGCGCGGTGCAGCGCGTCACGACGATCGTCGGCGAGATCTCGTCCGCGTCGCAGGAGCAGAGCGGCGGCATCCAGCAGGTGAACATCGCGGTGACGCAGATGGACGAAGCGACGCAGCGCAACGCGGCGCTCGTCGAGCAGGCCTCGGCCGCGACGCAGGCGCTGGCCGAGCAGGCGAGCGCGCTGCGGCATGCGGTGGCCGTGTTCAGGCTGCCGGAAATGGCGTGACGGCGGCCGCCGTCGCGCCGGTCTTCGATGGAACCGGGGCCGCCGCAGCGCCGGCTTTCAGCGGCGCACCTGCGCCGATCGACCGCGGCCCGTCCCCCGCGGTCACGCCGCGGCCGGATATTGCGCGAGCACGCGGGCGCGGATCGACGGCTTGATGTTCGATTGCGCCATGTTGCCACCATAGTGCGCGACGACGCGCGGATTCATCACGCGATACCAGAGCGGCGGCACGTACGCGAACAGGATCATCGTCGCGTAGCCTGCCGGCAGTTGCGGCGCATCGTCGAAGTGGCGCAGCGCCTGGTACGAGCGCGTCGGATTCGCGTGATGGTCGGCGTGCCGCTGCAACTGGTACAGGAACAGGTTGGTGACGACGTGATTGCTGTTCCACGAATGCTGCGGCGTGCAGCGTTCGTAGCGGCCGTTCGGCAGCTTGCGGCGGCCGAGCCCGTAATGCTCGACGTAGTTCACGACTTCGAGCAGCGACGCGCCGTAGACGGCCTGGATCACGAGAAACGGAATCACGACCTTGCCGGCCATCGCGATCGCGATGCCCCACACGACGACGGTCATCGCCCACGCGTGCAGCACCTCGTTGCGCCACGTCCACGGCGAATGCCCGAGCCGTTCGAGGCGGGCCTTCTCGAGCCGCCACGCCGAGCGGATACTGCCGGTCACGGTGCGCGGCAGGAAGGCCCAGAACGATTCGCCGTAGCGCGCGCTCGCCGGGTCCTCCGCCGTCGCGACGCGGACGTGGTGCCCGCGGTTGTGCTCGACATAGAAGTGGCCGTATGCGACCGGCGCGAGCGTGATCTTCGCGAGCCAGCGCTCGAAGCGGTTGGTCTTGTGCCCGAGTTCGTGCGCGGTATTGATCGAGATGCCCGTCGCGGCGCCGAGCGACAGCGCGAAGCCGACGTAGTCGTACCAGGCGAGCGCATGCGTGCCGACGATCCAGACGCACGCGAAGAACGCGACGTATTCGACGAGCGTCGCGAGATAGACGATCAACCGGTAGTAGCGCTCCCGTTCGAGGTGCGGCACGACGTCCTCGGGCGGGTTGTCGCGATCGTCGCCGATCAGCGTGTCGAGGATCGGGATCACGCCGAACGCGAACAGCGGGCCGAACCACCAGAACACGTGCAGGCCCGTCGACAGCGCGAGCTGGGCGGCGAGGATCGGCAGCGTGATCGTCAGCGCGCCGAGCAGCCACAGGTAACGCTTGCCATCCGACCAGCCCGAAGCCGATCCGTGGGTCATTGCCATTGTCTCCCTCCTGCCGGCCCGCCCGAGGGCGGCCGCCGGTACGGTTGTTCGAATTCTCGTGGGCCCGCGAAGCACGCGCGGTCGAGCCGGATCGTCACCCGGTTCTGCCTGTTATACGACCCATGCGCACGCTTGCCAAACTCCGGCACTAGGCGCGCGGCTCCAAACGGACGGGCGTGTGCGGCGCAGGCAGGGAAGGGCCCGCGCACGCTGATTGAAACATGCGGCGAACGCCGGATCGACCCGTACGGCCGAGCGGTTCGTCAGACGGATGGCGTGTCGTGACGCGTGCGGATGTCGGCGCCACGGGTCCGCAACAAATGTTGCAATGCAATATTGAGAGGACGGCAGGTGCTCGTGATATCTATTTCCGGGGTCGCCAATCTTACGGATCATTACGGCTTTCGCGTTGAAATCCACGGGGTCTGACGGGCAACTGCCGCATGTCGCAAGGCGAGTGCCGGCATGCGTCGAACGAGGCTGCCGCAACCGTCTTTCGGCGGCACGTGTCGGCATGGCGATGCTGCACCTGCACACGAACGGGCCGACTGGCCGCCGGCGGTGCGGGCTGCCTTTCGATTCGCGCTGTCATTTGAAAATAACGATTTGACTCATGCCCCGCTTTCGGTTGAAGCTAGTAGCTTGCTGTCCGAAGGGGGCTGTGCCTGCATGAGTTCGACCTTGACCGTTCGTCGTATCGTTGCCGACCAGGGCGGCGTGTATCGCGAACTCCGCGCCGCATCGCTGCGCGAGCCCTACGCGCCCGGCGAAGCGCCGGAGGCCGAATTGCTGAACGTCGAAACGGACGCGGCGTCGGCGATTGCCGCGCAGCGCGCCGTGTCCGACGAGTCGACGACTTTCCTGCTGTATACCGAAGGCCATCCGGCCGGCATGATCGGCGCGTATTTCGACAATACGCCCGATCGGCGCGCGTTCGTCAGCGAGCTGTGGGTGGCGCATGCGGTGCGTCATCTGCGCGGCGGCGTGCTGCTGCTGGAGACGGCCACCGCCTGGCTCGCCGAGCGCGGTGCCCAGGACGTCTACGCGTGGATTGCCGATGCGAACCGCAACGCGATCCGCTTCTACGAGCGGGCGGGGTTCGGCAATACCGGCGAACACGCGCCGATCGCACGGATGCCCGGCGCGATGAAATCGCTGTACGTATCGCAGATGAAGCACTGACGTGACGTCAGAACGCGGGCCGTTCGGCGCGATGAGGATCGGGGCGCCCGCTTGCCTGCCCGCCTGCCGGTTGCGCGCCCGCCCGGGCCGCCGCCACCCGGTTCCCCAAAAATAATGGCCGCGCGCGTGGACGCCTGTAAAATACGCAAAAAATTTTTGCAGAGTGTCCATGTCGCTTAAAAAATCGCCATTCTTCGAGCTGCGCAGCGGATCGGTCGATACGTTGCTGTTCACCGTGAAGACGACCGATCTCGATGCGTTGCGTACCGAACTGGTCAAGCGCTTCGAAGCGACTCCCGAGTTTTTCGCCGACGATGTCGTCGCGATCGACGTCCGCCGCCTGGCTGACGGCGAACGCGTCGCGCTCGCGGACATCCGCCAGATGCTGAACGACGTGCGGATGCGTCCGGTGGGCGTCGTCGCACTGGCAACGCAGGGCTGGGCGGGGGAAGCCGGCCTGCCGTTGCTGGAGGCGCGCGATCGCCGCGCGCCGGCCGCGAAACCTGCCGACGAAGCGGAACCGGCGGCAGTGCCAGCCGTCGAGCCCGCCACCGCTGCGGCAGCCGCAGCGGCGCCCGAACAGCCGTCGGAGCCCGCGCCGACGCCCGTGCAGGCCGGCGGCCAGACGCTCGTGATCGACCGGCCGTTGCGTTCGGGGCAGCAGATTTACGCGAAAGGAGACCTCGTGGTGCTCGCGCCGGTCAGTCACGGCGCGGAGATCATCGCGGAAGGCAATATCCACATCTACGCGCCGTTGCGCGGCCGCGCACTCGCGGGCGTGCACGGCAATCACGACGCGCGCATTTTCTGCACGTGTCTCGAGCCGGAACTGATTTCGATCGCGGGTATCTATCGAACAACCGAGAACCCGTTGCCCGCCGAAGTACTGGGCAAATCGGTGCAGATCCGGCTCGAAGAGGAAAAACTGATGATCGAACCGCTGCGCCTGACGTAAAACACGCGGAGCGCTCCGGATCGATCGGCTCTCATTGACGAACACAGGGTATTGGGTAAATGGCAAAAATCATCGTGGTGACCTCGGGCAAGGGCGGCGTGGGCAAGACGACGACGAGCGCGAGCTTTGCGTCCGGTCTCGCGCTGCGCGGCCACAAGACGGCCGTGATCGACTTCGACGTCGGCCTGCGCAACCTCGATCTCATCATGGGCTGCGAGCGCCGCGTGGTGTACGACCTCGTGAACGTGATCCAGGGCGAAGCGAACCTGAACCAGGCGCTGATCAAGGACAAGAAGTGCGAGAACCTGTTCATCCTGCCCGCGTCGCAGACGCGCGACAAGGATGCGCTCACGCGTGACGGCGTCGAGAAGGTGCTGAACGATCTGGTCGCGATGGACTTCGAATACATCGTCTGCGATTCGCCGGCCGGTATCGAGGCGGGCGCACTGCACGCGATGTACTTCGCGGACGAAGCGCTGATCGTCACGAACCCGGAAGTGTCGTCGGTGCGTGACTCGGATCGCATTCTCGGCATCCTGTCGTCGAAGACGAAGCGCGCGACCGAAGGCAAGGATCCGATCAAGGAACACCTGCTGATCACGCGCTACAGCCCGAAGCGCGTCAGCGAAGGCGAGATGCTGTCGCTCGAGGACATCAGCGAGATCCTGCGCATCAAGCTGATCGGCGTGGTGCCCGAGTCGGAAGCCGTGCTGCATGCATCGAACCAGGGTCTGCCGGCCGTCCATATCGACGGTACCGACGTGGCGGAAGCGTACAAGGACGTCGTCGCGCGTTTCCTCGGCGAAGACAAGCCGCTGCGCTTCACTGATTACCAGAAGCCGGGCCTGCTGCAGCGCCTCTTCGGCAGCAAGTAACGGAGGCCGCCCATGTCCATCCTTTCGTTTCTCCTCGGCGAGAAGAAAAAGTCCGCATCGGTCGCGAAGGAGCGCCTGCAGCTCATCATCGCGCACGAGCGCGTCGGCGGCCGGCCGCCGGCCGATTATCTGCCGGCGCTGCAGAAGGAGCTGGTCGCGGTCATCTCGAAGTACGTCCATATTTCGGACGATGACATCCGCGTGAGCCTCGAGCGCCAGGACGATCTCGAAGTCCTCGAAGTGAAGATCGAGATTCCGCAAGCCTGACCGTTGCGGGTATCCCTCCGCACGGCGGCACTCGCCGCCGTGCGCGTCTTACGCCCTGTTGCACTTTCGGGCATGCCGTAACACGGCGTCTGTCGGCCGTTACCGCGCCTCCCGCATTGAACGAATACGCTCGCGTAACTTGTTCAACCAGGAGGTTGTGATGGCTGTCTCTACCGTTCAACGTCGTATCGTTTCGCTCGCATTGCTTGCCGCGAGCCTGTCAGCCGTCGTCGCGCCGCTTGCCGCACACGCGGACGAGATTCTCGTCGGCACCCCCGTGATCGTGCCGCAGGGCCGCATGGTCGTCGCCGAGCCGGTCGCCGTGCGCACCGAGGAAGTCGTGATCGTCGCGCCGAACGCACCGCCGCCGGTGCGCTACGAGGTCGTGCCGGCCTCGCGCGTGGGCTACGTGTGGGATCGCGGGCACTGGCACTGGGAGCATGGCCGCTACGTGTGGATCGGCGGCCACTGGGAAGCCGAGCGCGTCGGCATGCAATGGGTGCCGGGCCACTGGGACCAGCGCGGTCCGAACTGGTTCTGGACTCGTGGCCACTGGGCGTGATGGAGGCGGACGATGAAACGAACCGCAATCGCCATCGCGCTCGTCGCGATCACGCTGGCCGGGTGCATCGTCGTGCCGGCGCGGCCCGTGTACTACCGGCCGGCGCCCGTCGTGATCTATTGAGCGTCGCGCGGGCCGGGCTGTGCCGGGGCGTGCGTCCCGGCTGCGGCCGGCTCGTCGTCGTGCAGCGCCGGTGCATGGGCTGCGTCCTCGGCCGGCGCGGTGGCGGGGGGCGCTTCGTCGCCCTTGCCGCCTTCGTCGCGCAGCGTGTCGAGCGGATCGGCGGGCGCCGCGGCCGCATCCTGCGGCTCGGTGATGCCGGTTGCCGCCGTCGCGCTCGCCGCAGCCGGTTCGGCGGCTGTGACGGGCGGCGCGAGATAGCGCAGCGCGAGCGTCTCGTAGAGCGGCGGCGCGAAGAAGCGCGACACGCGGCTCGACACCAGCGCGGTGGCCATCAGCGAAATCACGAGCGCGTGACCGTTGATCATCTCCATCACGATCACGAACGACGTGATCGGCGACTGCGTGACGGCCGCCATGTAGCCGACCATCGCGAGCGCGATCAGCATCGGCAGGCTCATGTTGCTGAACACGATATGCAACAGGTTGCCGAACCCGGCGCCGATTGACAGCGACGGCGCGAAGATCCCGCCCGGGATGCCCGGCAGGTACGACGCCACCATCGAAATCATCTTCAGGAACGGATAGAAAACCGACAGGTGCTGGCTGCCGTCGAGCAGGCCGCGCGCCTCGGCATAGCCGCTGCCGAAGGTCGTGCCGCCCGATACGAGGCCGACGACGGCGATTGCGAAGCCGCACAGTGCGGCGAACGTTATCGGCCGCTCGCGATACAGGCCCAGCAACTGCGCGGGCAGCCAGCGTCCCGTGTTGAGCAGCAGCCAGCAGAACACGCCGCCTGCGATCCCCGTGACGATCGCGGTGACCAGCACGGCGAGCGCGAGCAGTTTCGGGAAATGGGGGCCGGCATCGATCGTGCCGAAGTACGTGTAGTTGCCGTTCAGGCCGAGCGCGACGACGCCGGCGAGGATGATCGCGGTGATCAGCACGCCGCTCGCGCGCGCGGAGAAGCTGCGCGTCAGCTCCTCGATCGCGAACACGATCCCGGCGAGCGGCGTATTGAACGCGGCCGACAGCCCGGCCGCCGCGCCGGCGAGCACCAGTTGGCGTTCGATCTGCGCGTTCGAGCGCGGGTAGAAGCGTCGCAGGTTGAACATCAGCGCCGCGCCGACCTGTACGGTCGGCCCTTCGCGGCCGATCGTGAAGCCGCCCAGAATGCCGAGGAACGACACCAGCACCTTGCCGAACAGGATGCGCAGCGTCAGCAGCCGGGAGCCGAACGCGCTCGGGCGCGCATGCAGCGTCGCGATCACCTGCGGGATGCCGCTGCCCTCGGCGCCGCGGAAGAAGCGCCGCGTGATCCATACCGACAGCGCGGCGATGGCCGGCGTCAGCAGCAGCGGCAGCCACGCGGCGTGATCGCGCATCGTGCGGAAGGTTTCGTAACCCCAGTCGATCAGACGCGCGTAAAGTACGGCCGCGAGGCCGACGACGATCGCACCGAGCCAGAAAACGCCATACTGGCGCCAGATCCTCAGCGAACGACGGGTGAGGGCGGGAAACAGGGCGGGAAGAGCGGGGCGTGGCATCGGCGCGGGCCGGGAGGCAAAGATCGAATTATAAAAAGAACCGGATGCGGGCGGGGAGCGAGAATGTTCCTGAAAGGAGATGCATTTTGTTGCAAAAGTAATTTCACGTAATGTCTGCGCATGTAACCATCGTGAGCATGCCAAATTGACTGGCTTATCTCCACACATCGTGAAACGTATTCTCATCGTGAAAGTGACGTCGCTCGGCGACGTTGTCCAGACGCTACCCGTCGTCGCGGATCTGCATCGCGCCTTTCCCGGCGTAACGGTCGACTGGGCAGTGGATGAATCGTGCGCGGAGGTCGTGCGCTGGCATCCGGGCGTCAGCCGTGTCCTGTGCGCGCCGCTGCGCCGTTTCAAGAAGATGCGCAATCGTGGCGACCTGAAGGCGATCACGGCGTCGATCGGCGCGCTGCGGGCGCATCGCTACGATGCGGTGATCGATCTGCACGGCGTCTACAAGAGCGCGATCATTTCGGCGCTCGCGCGCGCCGCGCGCCGCGTCGGCTACCAGACGCAGGATCTCGGCGAAACGGGCGCACGCTTCGCGTATTCGCATCGTTTCGGCCCGCGGCCGGACTGCGACGCGTGGCACGGGATGCGCGTGAGCGCCGGCGAGGCGCTCGGCTATGTGCCTGAAGGTATCGCCACGTACGGCATCGTTCCGCCCCGGGACGTGAACCTGCCGGCTGCCGTGACCGATGGCGCCCCATTCATGCTGCTGTTCCATGCGACGTCCAACCCCGACAAGAAATGGCCGGCCGACCACTGGGCCGCGCTCGCCACGCAGATGATGGCGCGTGGCGTACGCGTGCTGTTGCCGTGGGGATCGGCTGCCGAGCATGACGATGCGCAGGACATCGCCGCACGCGCGCCGGGTACGGTCGTGCTGCCCGCGATGACGGTGCGCGAGCTCGGCGCGGCGCTCGGCCGGGCTGCGCTCGTGGTGGGGGTCGATACGGGGTTCGTACATATGGCGCACGCGCTGCAGCGGCCGACCGTGATGATTTTCGTCGCGACGTCGCGCCATCATTGCGGCATCGGCGGCGCGCCGAATGCGCTGTCGATCGGCGAGCCGGGCACGATGCCGTCGGTCGACGAGGCGCTGGACGCGATCGATACGGTCAGCCCGGCCTATGGCGCGCTGCGCGCGCGGCTGACCGCCTGACGAGGTGGGGCGCGGTGGTTCAGGCGAGCAGCGCCTCGACCGTGAGGACGGCGGCGACGGCCGCCAGATTCGCCAGCAGCGCCTCGAACACGAGGCCGCGCCAGGTCTGCGGCCGGAAGCGCATCGCGAGCAGGATCGCGCCACCCAGCGCGAGTGCGAGGATCAGGACGAGATCGGCATTGCCGAGGCGGATGTGCATGGCGGCGGCTCCTTCGGGGCGGGATCCCGGGGGCGCGCAGCGGCGCACCCAGGATCGAGTATAGGCAGCGCCGGCCTGCGCACAACCCGGGTCGCCCCGGAGTCTCAGACGAGCGATGCGTCGCGCGTCTCGCGCATCAGCAGCACGCCGATCAGGCTGATTGCCGCCGCAACCGATACATAACCGCCGACCCACGACAGCCCGCCGCGCGCCGCCAGCAGTTGCGCGATATACGGCGCGATCGACGCGCCGAGGATCCCGCCGAGGTTGTACGCGACGCCCGCGCCCGTGTAGCGGACGTTGGTCGGGAACAGCTCCGGCAGCAGCGCGCCCATCGGCGCGAACGTCACGCCCATCAGGAACAGCTCGATCGTCAGGAACAACGCGACGAGCGGCATGGAGCCGCTGCCAAGCAGCGGCTCCATCGCAAAACCCGACAGCAGTGCGGCGATCGCGCCCACGACGAGCACCGGCTTGCGGCCGAAGCGGTCCGATGCCCACGCGGACAGCGGCGTCGCGAGTCCCATGAACACGACCGCGAAACACAGCAGGCCGAGGAAACTCTGGCGCGGAATATGCAGCGCCGACACGCCGTAGGACAGCGAGAACACCGTCGAGATGTAGAACAGCGTGTAGCAGACGACCATGGCGAGCGCACCGAGCAGCGTCGGCCGCCAGTGTTGCGTGAGCAGCGTCGCGACCGGCACGCGCACGCGCTCGTTGCGATCGAGCGCGGCCTGGAATGCGGGTGTTTCGGTGATCTTGAGCCGCACGTACAGGCCGAGCGCGACGAGCACCGCACTGACCAGGAACGGGATGCGCCAGCCCCAGCTGCGGAACTGCTCGTCCGACAGCGACAGCGCGAGCGCGAAGAACAGTCCGTTCGACATCAGGAAGCCAACCGATGGCCCGAGCTGCGGGAACATCCCGAACCAGCCGCGCTTGCCCTGCGGCGCGTGCTCGGTCGCGAGCAGCGCGGCGCCGCCCCATTCGCCGCCAAGGCCGATCCCCTGGCCGAAGCGCAGCACGCACAGCAGCACCGGCGCGAGCGCGCCGATCGCGTCGTAGCCGGGCACGAAGCCGATGGCGGTGGTGGATACGCCCATCACGAGCAGCGATGCGACGAGCGTCGACTTGCGGCCGATGCGGTCGCCGAAGTGCCCGAACAGGAACGAGCCGATCGGGCGAGCGATGAACGCGATGCCGAACGTGACGAAGGCGGACAGCGCCTGGGCGGTCGCGGACCCGTGCGGGAAGAACACGGGGCCGATGACGAGCGCGGCGGCCGTTGCGTATACGTAGAAATCGTAGAACTCGATCGCGGTGCCGATGAAGCTGGCGAACACGATGCGCCGGTGGCTGACGGCGCCGGCCGAACCGGTTGCGTGTGCAACGGTCGGGGGGGATGCGGACATGGATGTCTCCGTTTTGTCGTTGGGGCGGTCGGCTGAGCATGCGGTCGGGCAGGCGGATGCCTGCCGGGGGCAGCCGAGCGGATGATGCGGTGGCGGCGTGGACGCGCGCCGTGGCGCGGACGTCACCCGCCGGTCGACGATGGAGACAGGTACGTCGCCGCCGCCCGGTGCCGGCGTGGTCGGCTCGCATGCCGGGTGCGGCGCGCGAACGCGCGCGCGGCGTGATGGCCGCGCGATTGCGGAAAATTATAGCCAGCGCCGCCGCGCACCGGCAATCGCGGGGCGGCGACCGGTCAGTCGATCGATTGCGCCTGCGCCGACGCGGTGCTTTGCAACTGGAAGTGGCCGTCGTCGTTGAAGAGCCAGCCTTCCATCAATTCGAGCCGGCCGTTGCCGTCGAGCAGTCGCGACGGTGGCGGTGGCAGCGGCGCCGAGCGGCGCAGCGACGCGAGCGCGAGTGCTTCCGCTTCGCTGTCGCCGTTGCTGCGATAGACGGACGCGTTGACGAGCCGGCCGCTGCCATCGACGGTGAAGGCCACGACGACGAGCGAGCGGAGCATGGCCTGTGGTATGCCGTGCAGCATGCCGGACGGATTGCGTTCGGCGACACGCTGCGCGACTTCGACGCGGTACTGGTCGAGGCTGCCGCTGCGGGTGATCGACGGAACCGTCAGGATCGAGTGCAGCGACGGAGGCGGCGTGATCGTGCACGCCGCGAGCATGGCGACGACGGCCAGCGCAACTGCACGCAGCCGGTCGACATGCAAACGGGGAAGAGGGCGCATGGGAGGCTAGCCGGAAGTGACTATAAAAAAATGATAGGCGCACGGACGCGGGCCGATATCGGGAGAAACGCATAAGGGGCGATGCCGGATGTTGCGATCGCTGATGACGAGACGGCGTGCGCTCGCGCAGCGCGGTGTGACGTGACATATGACAGCACGCTCGCGTGGCTGCCGCACGTGTGCATCTCGGCGTGCGTGTTGCAAGGTTGAAAGAAACGCGAGGAACGCGAGTGGCACGCAGGCGCGTGGCGAGGAGCCGGCGCGTGTGCAGCGGATCGCGGCAGGCAGCACCACGGGCGCGCCCGCGCCATCTTCGGCGATGCGTGCGGCCCGGTTCAGAAGCCGTGCGTGACGAGTGACAGGATCGACAGGTCGGGGTGCGTGCCGTCGATGATGCTCTTGCCGATGTGCACGGCTTCGTGGACGGCTTCATCGAGGCTCGCGAAGCTTTCCTCGCCGTCCGCATGGAAGGGCACCGCGTGGCCGGGCAATGCGGGATTCGCGCCCGGATGGCACACGTAACCGGTATAGGTGTAGCGCGTGTCGCTGCCGGGCACGACGGCCGGCACGACATGGATCTCGAAGCCTTCGTAATCGACGTGTTCCGCCGGTGTCGACAGTTCGGTCATGGCGATCTCCGTGTACCGCACGCAGGGGTGGCGCGCGCGGCATCGAGTACGCGGCGGCGGTCGTGTCGCCGTGATGATCGAATTCTAGGTGATCGAGCGGCCGGCCGGGAGGGTGGCTTCCGGCGCGCTGCGATGCGATGGCGGGCCGCTGCCGGTGCCCGCAGCTCAGGGGCCGCGCGAGGGCCGGCGCGAACGCCCGTGCCGTTTCGGCGGACGGGCTCGCGCGCGGCGCTGCATCATTGCTTGCAGCGCGCGTCCTTGCGCTGCACGACGATGATCACCGGGTATTTCTGGCCGTGATCGAGCTCCACGCGCGCCACGACGGTCAGCGTCGCCGGATCGGAATCGTCGTACACGCTGACCTGTTCGTTCCTGAGGTAGGTCACGCCGGTGCAGTTCGACGTGCGTCCATCGTCGCCCACCTTGCACTGGAGGTCGTTGTCCTTCACGTAATTGTAGGGCGACGGGCTTGCGAGGTATTCGCTCAGGCCGCGCGGCGAACCGCCGACGCCCGTCACGTAGGCGATCGCGCACGACGCTTGCGCGTCGCTGCCGGCGGCGGTGTCGGCCGTCGCCGGCGTGCTGACGGCAACCAGCAGTGCGGCGAGCGACGAGACGATGAAGGGCTTCATGACGTGGGTTTCCCGTTTCGCGAATCGGAGCGCCGGATTGTAACGGCATCCGGCGTGACACGTCGGAACGTGAGGGAAGGGCGTGTGCGGACCAACAAAAAACCCCGTCATTCGGTGAATGGACGGGGTTTGGCGAACTTCCTGGCGGAAGCGGTGAGATTCGAACTCACGGACAGTTTCCCGTCGCCGGTTTTCAAGACCGGTGCCTTAAACCGCTCGGCCACGCTTCCACACGAGGCGGCATTGTAACCGAAATGCCGCGTGGTTCATCCCTTCAATCGTCGCGCAGGAACAATTCCTGCAGGTCGTTGAGGAAACGCTGGCCCAGCGGCGTCGGCGCGATCTGCGCGAAATCGCGCGCGATCAGCCCGCGCCGTTCCGCTTCCTGCAGCGCCGGCTCGATCGTGCTCATCGGCAGGCCCGTGCGTTCGGCGAAGCTGTGCACGGGGAAGCCCTCGACGAGCCGCAGCGTGTTCAGCATGAACTCGAACGGCAGGTCGCGCGCGCCGACTTCACGCTCTTCCTGCACGGCCGTGCCCGCCATCGCCTGCTCGATGAAGGTCGCCGGATGCTTGTAGCGTGCCTGCCGCAGGATCCGGTTCGGGAACGACAGCTTCGTGTGTGCGCCCGCACCGATCCCGAGATAGTCGCCGAAGCGCCAGTAGTTCAGGTTGTGCTTGCACTGATGATTCGGCTTCGCATACGCGGACACTTCGTAGCGCCCGTAACCGGCCTCGGCCGTGCGCGCGTGAATCCATTCCTGCATGTCCGCCGACGCGTCGTCGTCGGGCACGACCGGCGGGAACTTCGCGAACAGCGTATTCGGCTCGAGCGTCAGGTGATACAGCGACAGATGCGGCGGCGCGTACGACAGCGCGGTCTCGATGTCGGTGCGGCATTCGTCGAGCGTCTGGTTCGGCAGCGCGAACATCAGGTCGAGGTTGAAGTTGTCGAAGTTCTTCGCGGCGATCTCGACCGCGGCGCGTGCCTGCGAGGTATCGTGAATCCGGCCTAGCGCCTTCAGGTGCGTCTCGTTGAAGCTCTGGATCCCGACCGACAGGCGATTCACGCCGCTTGCGCGGAACTGCGCGAACTTCGCGGCCTCGAACGTGCCCGGATTTGCCTCGAGCGTGATCTCGGCATCGGCGTCGAGCGGCAGCAGCGCACGCACGTCGGACAGCATCCGGTCGAGGCCGGCCGCCGACAGCAGGCTCGGCGTGCCGCCGCCGATGAATATCGTATGCACCTGGCGGCCCCATACGAGCGGCAGCGCCTGCTCGAGATCGGCGCGCAGCGCGTCGAGATACTCGGTTTCCGGAAACCGTTCGCCCTTCCACTCGTGCGAATTGAAATCGCAGTACGGGCACTTGCGCACGCACCACGGGAAATGCACGTACAGCGCGAGCGGCGGCAGCGACGTGAGCCGCACCTGGCCGGGCGACGTGAAGGTCGCGACGACGCGCGCGCCGGTTTGCGCGGCCTGGCTCATGCGACCTCCGCTGGCGAACGGGTATCGGGCGTGCTCATGCTTCCTCCGCGAGCCGCGCCAGCAGCGCCTTCAGCGCCAGCGCGCGATGGCTGTGCGTGTTCTTCACGGCCGGCTCGAGTTCGGCGGCCGTCGCGCCGAGCGACGGCAGGTAGAAATACGGGTCGTAGCCGAATCCGTGCTCGCCGCGCGGCGTGTCGACGATCTCGCCCGCCCAGCGTCCTTCGGCGAACAGCGGCTCGGGGTCGTCCGCATGGCGCACGAGCGCGAGCACGCAGCAGTAGTATGCGCGCCGGTCGTCGACGCCGCGCAGCTGCTCGACGAGATACGCGTTGTTCGCCGCGTCGCCCTTGTCACGGCCCGCGCGCTGCGCGTAGCGTGCCGAATAGACGCCCGGCGCGCCGCGCAGCACGCGCACGCACAGGCCCGAATCGTCAGCGATCGCCGGCAGCCCGGTGAGCCGCGACGCGTGGCGTGCCTTCGTCAGCGCATTCTCGATGAAGGTGCCGAACGGTTCCTCCGCTTCCGGCACGGCAAGGTCGCCCTGCGGGACGATCTCGATGCCGACCGTCGAGAACAGCGCGGTGAATTCGCGCAGCTTGCCCGCGTTGTTCGACGCGAGAACGATGCGCGACAGCGGCGCGGTGGTGTGGTCGTCCGGCATGTCAGGCGCCCAGCACGTCTTTCTGAAGCTGCACGAGTTCGGCGATCCCGCCTTGCGCGAGGTCGAGCAGCGCGTTCATCTCGGCGCGCGAGAACGGCACGCCTTCGGCCGTGCCCTGGACTTCGACGAAACCGCCGGCGCCCGTCATCACGACGTTCATGTCGGTGTCGCACTGCGAATCTTCCGCGTAATCGAGGTCGAGCACGGGCGCGCCCTGGTACACGCCGACCGAGATCGCGGCGACGTGGTCGGTGATCGGCGAGCGGGTGAGCTTGCCGGCCGCGATCAGCTTCGACACGGCGTCGTGCGCGGCGACGAACGCGCCGGTGATGCTCGCCGTGCGCGTGCCGCCGTCGGCCTGGATCACGTCGCAGTCGATGTGGATCGTGCGCGGGCCGAGCGCTTCGAGGTCGAACACCGCGCGCAGTGCGCGGCCGATCAGGCGCTGAATTTCCTGCGTGCGGCCGGTCTGCTTGCCGCGGGCGGCTTCGCGGTCGCTGCGCGTATGCGTCGCGCGCGGCAGCATCCCGTATTCGGCGGTCAGCCAGCCTTGCCCGCGGTCGCGCAGGAAGTCGGGCACGCGTTCGGACACGCTCGCGGTGCAGAGCACCTTGGTGTCGCCGAACTCGACCAGCACCGAGCCTTCGGCATGTTTCGTGTAGTGGCGGGTCAGGGCGACCTTGCGCAGTTCGTCGGCGCGGCGGCCGCTCGGGCGGGAAACGGAGGACGTCATGTGGGAATCGCGGAACGAGAGGAAACCCCGATTTTAGCGCCGAACGGCGGGCGTGCCCGGCGGGGTGGTCCGCAAAAATGGGATAATGCGCGCTTCCCGCCCCGCGCTTTCCGATGCGCCGGGCGCCTCGACATATCCCCGCCCGCGAGGGCACCCAGACGGCGAGACGAACCATGATCTACAGCATGACGGGCTACGCGAGCGCGACGCGCGAACTCGCGACGGCCACCGGTAACGGCGGCACCAGCGTGTCGGTCGAACTGCGCACCGTGAACTCGCGCTTTCTCGACCTGAATTTCCGGATGCCGGACGACGTGCGCGCGTGCGAACCCGCGCTGCGCGAAATGCTGATGAACAAGCTGTCGCGCGGCAAGGTCGACATCCGCATCAACCTGCAGCGCGGCGAGCAGAGTATCGGCGCGGGCGCGCTGAACCAGTCCGCGCTCGGCCAGCTTGCCGAGCTCGAGCGCTCGGTGCTCGACTCGTTCCCGGGCGTTGGCCGCCTGCGCGCGGGCGAGATCCTGCGCTGGCCCGGCGTGATCGCCGAGAGCGGCGTGTCGGCTGACGCGATTCGCGAGGCGGTGCTCGCGTGCGGCAAGGAAGCGATCGGCGAGCTCGTCGTCGTGCGTTCGCGCGAAGGCGCGCAACTGGCGACGATGCTGCTGTCGAACGTCACCGAGATGGAAGCGATCGTCGCGCGCATCACGCCGCTCGTGCCGGAGCTGATCGCGAAGCATCAGCAGAAGATCGTCGAACGGCTGCAGGAGGCGCTCGGCATCGCGGCGCCCGAAGGCAGCTCGACGATCGTCACGCGCGAGGAAGCCGCGGAGCGCATTCGTCAGGAAGTGACGATGTACGGGATCCGGATCGACATCGCGGAAGAGCTGTCGCGGCTCACCGCGCACCTGAACGAAACGCGCCATGTGATCGAGAAGGGCGGCCGCGTCGGCAAGCGTCTCGACTTCATGATGCAGGAACTGAATCGCGAAGCGAACACGCTCGGCTCGAAGGCGGCGGCGAAGGAACTCGCCGACGCGTCGATGGCGCTCAAGCTGTTGATCGAGCAGATGCGCGAGCAAGTGCAAAACCTGGAGTAAAGCAACATGACGGAATCTACCCGCGACGCGCACGCGTCGCATTCGCTGCACGGCGGCGTCTATCCCGGCAACCTGTTCATGGTCGTCGCGCCGTCGGGCGCCGGCAAGTCGACGCTCGTGAATGCGCTGCTGTCGAAGGACAGCGACATCTGCCTGTCGATCTCGTACACGACACGCAAGCCGCGCCCGGGCGAGCAGGACGGCCAGCACTATCACTTCACGACGGTCGAGGATTTCCGCGCGCGTCACGCGGCGCACGAATTCCTCGAGAGCGCGGAAGTGCACGGCAACTACTACGGCACGTCGCGCGTCTGGATCGAAGAGCAGATGAGGAACGGCCACGACGTGCTGCTCGAGATCGACTGGCAAGGCGCGCTGCAGGTGAAGAAGCAGTTCCGCAACGCGGTCGGCATCTTCATCCTGCCGCCGTCGCTCGACGCGCTCGAGGAGCGCCTGAAGAAGCGCGGCCAGGACGAGCCGAACGTGATCACGCGCCGCCTGCTGGCCGCCGGCAGCGAGATCGCGCACGCGTCCGAAGCGGAATACGTGGTGATCAACGAGAACTTCGAGCGTGCGCTCGCGGAGCTCGAATGCATCGTCGCGGCCACGCGCCTGCGCTTTGCTTCGCAGTACGCGCGACACACGGAGCTGTTCATCGAGCTCGGCATCCATCTGCCCCACGCGGAATGACGCGGGGGACGAGGGACATAAGGTAGAATAAGGACTATATTCAGAAGGAATTACCAACATGGCTCGCATTACCGTCGAAGACTGCCTGAAGCAAATCCCGAACCGCTTCGAACTGGCGCTCGCCGCCACCTATCGCGCGCGGCAGCTCGCGCAAGGCCATACGCCGAAGATCGAAAGCCGCGACAAGCCGACCGTCGTCGCGCTGCGCGAAATCGCTGCCGGCCAGGTCGGCGTCGAGATGCTGAAGAAGGTGCCGGTGTAACGCGCATCCGGCCCGTTCCAGCCATGTAATCCACGCGCGCAACGACTCGACCTGGAGGCGAATATGAGCACCACCCCATCGTCCGCCTCCGCGGATTCGACCACCGAAGCCACGGCCCAGTCGCCTGCGCGCCAGTACATCGACGCGGTCCTCGAACAGTCCTTCCGGCATCTGTTCGGGCCGACCGCCACACCGGAGCAGCCCCGCAAGCACGGCGTCGTTTCGATCGCGAAACTGACGGCCGTGCTTGCCGAGTATCTTCCTCCGGAAGAAATCAAAGAGGTCAAGGCGGCGTTCCACTTCAGTGACGAAGCCCACCTCGGTCAATATCGCCAGAGCGGCGAACCCTACATCACCCATCCCGTCGCCGTCGCGGAAATCTGCGCCGGCTGGAAGCTCGACGCGCAGGCTGTCATGGCCGCGCTGCTGCATGACGTGATGGAAGACCAGGGCGTGACCAAGAGCGAGCTGGCCGAACGGTTCGGCCCGAAGGTCGCCGAACTGGTCGATGGGCTGTCGAAGCTCGACAAGATGGAATTCCGCAGCCGCGAGGAAGCGCAGGCGGAAAACTTCCGCAAGATGCTGCTCGCGATGGCACGCGACGTGCGCGTCATTCTCGTCAAGCTCGCCGACCGCCTGCACAACATGCGCACGCTCGGCGCGGTGCCGATGGAAAAGCGCCGCCGCGTCGCGCGGGAAACGCTCGACATCTACGCGCCGATCGCGCACCGCCTCGGGTTGAACAACACGTATCGCGAGCTGCAGGACATGAGCTTCGCGAACTTCAACCCGCATCGCTACGCGACGCTCGAGAAGGCCGTGAAGGCCGCGCGCGGCAACCGCCGCGAAGTGATCAGCAAGATCCTCGAAGCCGCGCAGCGCGCGATGGCCGATGCGAAGATCGACGCCGAGATCACCGGCCGCGAAAAGACCATCTACAGCGTGTACCGCAAGATGCGCGACAAGCAGCTGTCGTTCTCGCAGGTGCTCGACGTGTACGGCTTTCGCGTCGTCGTCGACAGCCCGCTCGACTGCTACACGTGCATCGGCGCGCTGCACGCGCTGTACAAGCCCGTACCCGGCAAGTTCAAGGACTACATCGCGATCCCGAAGATCAACGGCTATCAGTCGCTGCACACCACGCTGGTCGGCCCGTTCGGCGCGCCGATCGAGTTCCAGGTGCGCACGCGCAAGATGCACGAGATCGCCGAGGCGGGGGTCGCCGCGCACTGGCTGTACAAGAACGGCAGCGCGGATCTCAGCGACGTGCAGAAGCGCGCGCACCAGTGGCTGAAGTCGCTGCTCGACATCCAGAGCGAAGCCGGCGATTCGAGCGAATTCCTCGAGCACGTGAAGATCGACCTGTTCCCGGATGCGGTCTACGTGTTCACGCCGAAGTCGAAGATCATGGCGCTGCCGCGCGGCGCGACGGCACTCGATTTCGCGTATTCGATCCACAGCGATCTCGGCAACCAGTGCGTGGCCGTGAAGATCAACAACGAGTTGCTGCCGCTGCGCACCGAGCTGAAGAGCGGCGACATCGTCGAGGTGATCACGGCGCCGTATTCGAAGCCGAACCCTGCGTGGCTCGGCTTCGTGCGTACCGGCAAGGCGCGCTCGGCGATCCGGCACTACCTGAAGACGATGCGCCTGAACGAATCGGTGCAGCTGGGCGAGCGACTGGTCGACCAGAGCCTGAAGGGCTACGGTCTCGCGCTGGCCGATGTCGAGCCGGAAGTGTGGGAGAAGCTCGTGCAGTGGACGGGCAACAAGAGCCGTCAGGAAATCTTCGCGGACATCGGCCTTGGCCGCCGCGTGGCCGCGGTGATGGCCAAGCGCATCGAGGTGCTGATGAGCGGCCGCGATGCGGACGACGATCTGCCGAAGTCCGAGCGGCATTCCGCGCACCACGCGCCGCCGGTCGTGATCACCGGCACCGAAGGGATGTCCGTGCAGTTGTCCGCATGCTGCCGGCCGATTCCGGGCGACGCGATCATGGGTTACATCGGCATCGGCCTGGGGATGGCGATTCATACGACCGATTGCCGCGTGGCGCAGCGTATCCATCGCCGCGATCCGGGCCGCTGGATCGACGTCGAATGGGCGCCGCAGCCGGGCCGCCTGTTCGATGTCGCGGTGAAGGCGCTCGTGAAGAACACGAAGGGCATCTTTGCGCGCGTGGCGGCGGACATCACGTCGGCCGACGCGAACATCGTGCATATCGCGATGGACGAGGATCTGACGCACGAGTCGACGGTGCTGCGCTTCGTGATCCAGGTCAGCGACCGCGTGCATCTCGCGAACGTGATGCGACGCGTGCGAACCAATCCGGACGTGATGCGGATCATGCGCGAGCGTTCGACCGACGACGGTGCGCATGCGCGCCACGACGGCGGCATGCGCATCGAACGCGAGCGTCAGGATTACTGACGCGGCCCGTGTGCGCGAGCGATCGACGGCGGCCAATGGCCGCCGTTTTCATTTGTGCTGTTTGGTGGCGAGCGCGTGCGGTGTCGTGGCCGGCGTTCTTCCGACAAGGGGCGTGACGCGACCGTACGTTGCCGTGCGTCGAGCAAGGGAAGGAGGGGGAGGCGGAAAAGAAAAAGGGCTTTCCCGGAGGAAAGCCCTTTTAAGGTGGCGCGGCTGGCAGGATTCGAACCCACGACCCCTTGGTTCGTAGCCAAGTACTCTATCCAACTGAGCTACAGCCGCACGCAAAACGGTACTTCTCAACTGTCGGAACCTTCTGCGATGGGAAGGTCCCCAAAAAAGTGGCGCGGCTGGCAGGATTCGAACCCACGACCCCTTGGTTCGTAGCCAAGTACTCTATCCAACTGAGCTACAGCCGCACGCAAAACAAAACTTCTACTGCTTCGAACTGAAAGGGCCTTCGGTTCAGAAGGCCCTCGAAAAAAGTGGCGCGGCTGGCAGGATTCGAACCCACGACCCCTTGGTTCGTAGCCAAGTACTCTATCCAACTGAGCTACAGCCGCACGC
The DNA here is from genome assembly GCF_020419725.1 of Burkholderia sp. AU38729. Taxonomy (NCBI): domain Bacteria; kingdom Pseudomonadati; phylum Pseudomonadota; class Betaproteobacteria; order Burkholderiales; family Burkholderiaceae; genus Burkholderia; species Burkholderia sp. AU38729. Next base: position 507,957 of record NZ_JAIZQO010000003.1, read on the forward strand.
AGAAGCGAAATTATAGCAGGGTTGTATAAAAAGGGAAGCCTTATTCGCAAATTAGGTGCATGGCCTGACCGGGGCGCCCTTCGTGTACCCTTGGAGCATCAGTCATCCATGTTGAATCTGCATCATGAACAAGGCGTTTGTCAAAGAGTCGGACGGCGACGACGACGATCTGGACCAGGCCCAGCCAGCGATTCCAGCGGGCTCGAAGAACTACATCACGCCCGCCGGCCACAAGCGGCTGAGGGACGAATTGCTGAACCTGATCGACGTCGAGCGTCCCGAGGTCGTGCGGCTCGTGTCCTGGGCCGCGTCGAATGGTGACCGGTCGGAGAATGGCGACTACATCTACGGCAAGCGGCGGCTTCGCGAGATCGATCGCCGCATCCGCTTCCTGACGAAGCGGCTCGATCTGGCCGAAGTCGTCGATGCGAGCCGGCAGGAGAATGTCGACCAGGTGTTTTTCGGCGCAACGGTCGATTACGAGACACCGGACGGCGAGGATCACACGATCACGATCGTCGGGATCGACGAGGTCGATCTCGATCGCGGCTGTGTCAGCTGGATTTCGCCGGTCGCGCGCGCACTGATCAAGGCGAAGATCGGCGATACCGTCATGTTGATGACGCCGGCCGGCCCGCAGCCGATCGACGTGCTCGACGTCCGTTACCCGGCGCCGGGCAACGCCTGAGCGGCGCACGGCGCAACCCGGCAAAGAAAAAGCGCCCCGATGGGGCGCTTCGTCATCCGGCGCGCGGCGGAACTGCCGGGCGCTCAGAAGCGATGGCGCAGGCCGGCCGTGACCGCGATCTGCTTGTTGGTCGATGAAGCACCACCGAGGCCATTGACATAGGCGCCGATGCCCAGGCCGTCCGTGCTGACGCGCTGATACACGCCTTGCACATACACGTCGGTCCGCTTGGACAGGGCATAGTCGGTCTGCAGGTTGAACTGGTTCCAGCCCGGGTGGCGGCCGTCCAGGAAGCCGGCGGTGTACGTGTACGACCCGGCCAGCGACAAGGCCGGCGTGAGCGCGTAGCGCGCGTTCACTTCGTAGTTGTTGAAGCGGGCAAACGTGCCGTCGAGACCCAGCCCGTTCGACACGCCCGACGCACCCGCGGAGATACCGAGCGCCCGGTTCACGCGCGATTGCGTGAACACGAAGCCGGCCGTTGCCGGACCGAACGTGTAGTTCAGGCCGCCGCCGAACACGCGCTGACGCTTGCCGACGAACGTATTGTCGCCTGCCACCGCGCCGCCGCCGTTGGTGACCGCCGCCGACGTGAGGCCCGAGATGTCATTGTTCAACTGCAGGTAGCCGGCGCCGATATTGAAGCCGGCGTAGGTGTACGACACGCCTGCGCTATACGCGCGATTGTTCGAGAACTGGCTGCTGTTCGAGAAGCCGTACAACGCGCCGAACTTCAGTCCGCCGTAATTGACGCTCGTGTACTTGACAGCGTTATTGATCCGGAACGAATTGTTCAGGTTGTCGTTGTCGAACGGGTGGGCAAACTGGGTGCCGCCGAATTGCGTACCGGTCAACGACAGCGGCCCGATGTAGTCGACGACGCTATCGTATTGGCGACCGAGGGTGACGGCGCCGAACTGGTCATGAGACAGGCCGACGAACGCCTGGCGGCCGAATTCGCGGCCATTCTGGCCGAGCGTGCCATTGGCGATGTTGAAGCCGTTTTCCAACACGAAGATTGCTTTCAGGCCGCCACCGAGATCTTCCGTGCCGCGCAGGCCCCAGCGGCTGCCGTTGATCTGGCCGCTGCGTTCCGACCATGAGCTGTGGCCACCCTGGTTGTTCGTATAGGTGATGCCTGCATCGATCAGGCCATAGAGCGTCACGCTGCTTTGGGCGTGAGCTGCCGTAACGAATACACCCGACAACGCGGTGACGATCAGGGTTTTTTTCATGGATCTGTCTCCAAACAGGATGATGTCGATCGAACCTGCTGCGGACTGGCATGTTGTGCTTGACGTTGCGGCCGGTCCGGCAGAGCGGCGGTGCGCTTATCAAAAAGCCATCTGCAGTGTACGGAGTGCGTGGAGCGGGGGAAGGATGCGCTTTAAGCAATAATATATTTTGGAATCCGCAAAGATCGGCGATATGGCGCAAACGATTGACCATCAAGGATTTGCGGCGGTGCAGCGAAGAAAAATGGCGATCAGGACTACGTAACGGGCGTTGCGCGATCGCGACAGATGGTCAGCAGGAGGCGGGGATCGTCGTCATCCGATTATTGACACATCGGCAATAGAGGTTTGTGTGGAGCATGGCTAATGAAAGGTTGTTCTCTCGCTATACTGCGATCTCTGCTTTCCGAAGCAGACTTTTTCGTTGACGGAAAAGATCTCCAAACCTTTGTCGGCGCGACTTCCCAGTCGCGCTTTTTTTTTGCCCGTTGGTCCGCGCGCTATTGCGCGAACGAACGCCGCTTGCGCTTGGCCGCGGGTGCGGCCTCCTTGGCTTCGTTGGGCGGCGGCGTGTATGTCCAGTCTTCCATCACATAGTGACGGGCATCGAGAGGCGACGAGAGCAGGTTCTGCCAGTGATCGCCATGCCAGGTCGTATCGAATTCGGTGTCGCACGGCGCTTCGCGCGAGGACGCGGACTCGGCCAGGGCGCGGGACTTGCGGTGTACGCGTCCGAGCCGGCTCGCGAAGCGCTTGATTCCGTCCAGCCACATGACCTTCTCCTTCCTTCCGACGTTAAGTGAGCATCGCAATGTCCCCGGATTTCCGCAACCCGGAAAAAACCCGAGGAATTTACCGAACCGATTTGTCTCCGGTAGGAATTTCACGGCCGCGATTATTAATGTTCTGATCCCGGTAATATTGACAGGTTTTTGTTGCGAATCAATTAATCAAAGGCGTCGGTGTACCGATTCCAGTGGTATTAGCTCTTTTTTGATAAAACGATCGTCAAAAATTTCCTTGACGCACCCGGATTGTCCAATTTATAAAGTCAGCACTCCGTCCTCGGGCGGCGTGCTGGTGTGGGTGCTGGCGCAATGTTTCGGGATTTCGGGAAACGGCTATAAAAATAGCTTTTTTGGATCTAATCGAGTGGGGAACGAAGACATGGATACCGGTATCGTGAAATGGTTTAACGATGCTAAAGGTTTCGGCTTTATTACGTCGGACAATGGCGGTGAGGATTTGTTTGCACACTTTTCCGAAATCAAGATGGACGGCTTCAAGACGCTGAAGGAAAACCAGCGTGTTTCGTTCGACGTGAAAGTCGGGCCGAAAGGCAAGCAGGCAGCGAATATCCAGGCGGTCTGACGCGCCACGCATTGCCGATCACGTCCGGCCCCCGCATTGCGGGGGCTTTTTGTTTTACGGGGGCGGAACATTCCGGTTCGGGCTGGCCGCGAACCCGTATGCCGGTGCATACTCACGGAAGCATCGTTTTCCAGTCTTTTCATGTCTGATTCCCCCCGTCCGTCCGATCCAGCCAGCGAACAGCCGCTCGTTTTCGTCGACCTTGAAACCACTGGCGGCTCGCCCGCCGAACACCGCATCACCGAAATCGGCGTGGTCGAAATCGGCCCGTTCGGCGTGTCGACGTGGACGACGCTCGTCAATCCGGGGCAGCCGATTCCGCCGTTCATCCAGCAACTGACAGGCATTTCGGACGAGATGGTGCGCGAGGCGCCGTCATTTGCGTCGCTGGCGCCGGGTTTGTTCGAGCGGCTCGACGGCAAGCTTTTCGTCGCGCACAACGCGAGCTTCGACCGCGGCTTCCTGCGGGCCGAATTCGAGCGGGCCGGCTTCGCGTTCAATCCCGATGTGCTGTGTACGGTGCGGCTGTCGAAAGCGCTGTTCCCGCGTGAGTCGCGGCACGGCCTCGACGCGTTGATCGAGCGCCACGGCCTCGTGCCGGCTGCCCGCCACCGGGCGCTGGCGGATGCTGACCTGCTGTGGCAGTTCTGGCGCCTGTTGCACGATATCGTGCCGCTCGAGCGGCTGCGTGACCAGATCGCGCGCACGACGCGCCACTTCCGTCTGAGCGGCGACCTGACCGAAGCCTGGCTCGATACCGCGCCGCCCGGCTGCGGTGCGTACGCACTGTTCGGGGAGGAGGATGTGCCGCTGTATGTCGGCCGCAGCGTGCGTGTGCGGCAGCGGCTGCGTGCGCTGCTGACGGGCGAGCGCCGTTCGTCGAAGGAAATGCGATTGGCGCAGCAGGTGCGGCGGATCGAATGGCGCGAGACCGGCAACGAGTTGGGGGCGATGCTGGCCGAAGCGCAATGGATTGCCCGGCTGCGGCCGTCATACAACCGGCGCCTCGCGGCCGATGCCCGTGCCGGCGCTGCGCCCTGGCCGTTCGAAGGTGCGGTCGCATTCGAGGCGAGCGGCGAGCGCAGCCTGTTTCATGTGATCGACGGCTGGCGCTATCTCGGCGCGGCGGAGTCGCTCGACGCGGCCGCGCAACTCGCGGCCGACGGGACGGACGGTGCGTTCGAGCCCTTTACCCACCGTCTGCTGCAGACGCATCTCGCCCGCGGCCTGCAGCTGATTCCGCTCGCCGCGCTTACGCCTGCGGGGCTGGCGGGTTAATCAGCGCGAGCTCGCGCGCCCTGCGCCCGCTGCCGTCAGCCGATCGCGCTTGCGCCGCCGGCCGAGCAGACGTGCGACAGCGCGGTGTCGAGTGCCTGCGTTTGCGTGGCGTCGTAGCGCGTGAGCGTCTTCCAGTTGGCGATGCTGCGCGCGAGCCGCGCCTGGCAATCAGGCGCATCCCGCAGCGGTGCAACCTGCGCGAGCCCCGCGAGCATTTTCTGCGTCAGCCGGTCAAGCGCCGGGCGCGTGCTGGTCGCGAGATCGGGCGGCGTGCCTTCCGGCGGCCGCGTCGTGCGCCAGGTCGCGAACAGCGCATTCTGCACATCCTTGCTCGCGGCGATCTGATCCTCGAAGAACGTCCGTGCGAACGCGGGATCGACGCCGGCCTGTGCCGCGCGCTTCTCGACTGACACGAGCAGTTCCGCTTCGCGCGGTCGGTCCTCGATTGCCTTGTGATTCGCCCATTTCCATCGAGCGACCGGTTCGGCGAGCGCGAGGCGCTGCGACGCGAGCGCGACGATATTGGTGAGGGCGGTGTCGTCACCGTCTGCATTGGCGACGCGCGGGGACAAAAAGAGGGCGACGCCGAGCGCGGCGACAGCGAGGCTGGCACGAATGGCTTGCTTCATCGGAACGATCGGGAGAGCCGGGCGGGCCGGAAGTGGAAAACCAGAAGGATAGACGAAGACAGTCGCGCGGCGTAGCGCAGCGACCGGAGAATCAGCAGGCGAGCTGATCCGGCACCGTCAGGCTGTTGCGGCCCGGGTGCGAGGCGAATTGCGCGCGATGCGCAGTGATGAACCGCACGATAGCGAGGATCGGCACGTGGCGGTTACAGAACCGGACAGGCGTTCACTTCGGCGAGTACAGCTTGTGCTGCTCGTCGAAGAATGCCCGCACATGGTCAGGCAATTCGGCGAGGAATTCCACGCCGACGGGTTCCGGATCCGGGCTCATCACTTGCTCCGGCGGTGGCATGCGGGTTGGTCTTTCGTCCATGGTCATTTCTCCAGCAGGTTCGATGATTATCAACCTCGTGCTTGGATTTATGCCAGTGGCGAATCGTTAGATTTTGTCTCTGTTGTATTAACGGCACATGCGCTCTGGCGCGCGCTGCGATGCCGACTATTGCGTCGTGTGGAATCGGCAAGAAGCGGGCCGCTTGTTATACTTGCGCGCACTTTTTTTGGACCGTGATGAAGCGAACGACGCGATGGATCGGCCTCGTATGGCTGGCGCTGTTACTGAACGTACTGTCGCCTGTCATCGGCTATGCGCGTCTTGCATCGAGCGGCTCCGGCGAGCTCACGCTCGAGTTGTGCAGTGCAGCGGGCGCCCGCCAGGTCGCGCTCGCGCAGGCGGGCGGCGATCACGGTACGTCGTCGTTCGACCATGCCGGCGTGCCACACTGCGTGTACTGCCCCGGCTTTGCGGCGAACGTGGCGCTCGGGTCGAGCCTGCCCGCACTGCCGGGCTTCGTGCGGACGTTCGCCTATCGCGCGGCCGCGCCCGCCATTCCCGATTTTCCCCGCAAGGGCATCCGTCTCGCGCAGCCTCGCGCCCCGCCTGAAAACGCTCCGATCTGATTGATGTCGTCCGCGCGCCCCGGTGGCGCGCGTGCCGTCCGCGGCCGGGCCGTGTGCCGCGCCGTTCGTGCGCGGCGCGCACTCGTGTCCGGCGGCGTCCGATCACGTTTTCAGGAATTCACTCATGTCCTCTCTCTTCGCCGCGCGGCCGTCGCGCGGCAGGCTCGCGCTCGCATGCGCGGCCGCTTTCGCGTGGCCCGCCGCCCATGCGGCCTCGACCGACGCTTCACGCAGCGCCACCACGCGCGGTCGCGTCGAGCGTACCGCCAATGCCGCCGCTCCCGCTTCGGCCGTCGCAATCGCGCCGCCGGCGCCGGCGGCCGGCGAGACGCTGACCGCCGTCAGCGTGACCGCGCAGCGGCAACCGGTCGATCCGGATACCCCGACCGTCGTCACGTCGATCACGCGCGAGCAGATCGAGTCGCACACCAACGTCACCACCGAGGACGCGCTGAAGTACGCGCCGAACCTGATGGTCCGCAAGCGCTATATCGGCGACCGCAACAGCGTGTTCGCCGGCCGCGACTTCAACGAACTGCAGAGCGCGCGCGGGCTCGTCTACGCCGACGGCGTGCTGCTGTCGAACCTGCTCGGCTCGAGCTACGCGTATCCGCCGCGCTGGTCGCTGATTCCGCCGGACGATATCGCGCGCGTCGACGTGCTCTATGGCCCCTTTTCAGCGCTGTATCCGGGCAACTCGATCGGCTCGACCGTGCTGCTCACGACGCGCCGCCCGGAAAAGCTCGAGGCGTCGCTGTCGACGCAGTTCTTCACGCAGCGCTACCACGACGGCTACGGATTCGCGGACAGCTTCGGCGGCAATCACCAGACCGCGCGGATCGCTAACCGGGTCGGCCGGTTCTGGTTCGCGCTGTCGCTCGACCGGCTCGAGAACAACGGTCAGCCGATGCAGTATGCGAGCCCCAATTCGGCATACAACCCGAAGCTCGGCGCCGCCGTGCCCGTGACGGGCGCCGCGACCGACATCGGGCCCAATGGCAAGCCGCGGACGATCGTCGGCGCGCAGACGATCGAGCGGACCGAGCAGCTCAACGAGACGGTGCGGATGGGCTATGCGTTCACCGATCACGTCGACGCAACGCTCACGCTCGGGCATTGGGAGAACCATTACCGGCAGCACGGCGAAACCTTCCTGCGCGATGCGGCCGGCAATCCAGTCTACGGCGGCAACGTGTCGATCGGCGGCCGGAACATGACCGTCGCGCCGAACGCGTTCGCGCCGCAGCGCGGCGACCAGGAGAACTGGCTATATGCGCTCGGCCTGAATGGCCGGCTCGATTCCGGCTGGCGCCTGTCGGGCGTCGTATCCGCATACGACGTGTCGCGCGACGTGCAACGCTCGGCGTCGACCGTGCAGGGCGGCGCAGGCACGCTGTTCCAGGGCGACGGCACCGGCTGGCGCACGCTCGACCTGAAGGCCGAGGCGCCGGAAGTGAAGGGCCACACGTTCACGTTCGGCTATCACTACGACAATTACTTCCTGCGCAACGTCACGTACAACACGGCCGACTGGCTGGCGGGGCCGACCACGTCGCTGTCGAGCGTCTATCGCGGCGACACGCGCACGCAGGCGCTGTTCGGGCAGGACGCGTGGCGTTTCGCGCCGGGCTGGCTCGCGACGCTGGGGCTGCGCTACGAGCGCTGGGAGGCGTACGGCGGTGCGCTCGGCAATGCAACGGGCACGCTCGGCTATGCGGACCGCAGCGCGAATGCGCTGTCGCCGAAGGTTGCGTTGCAATGGGATGCGACCGACGTCTGGCGCTTCCGGCTGTCGTTCGCGACCGGCACGCGTTTTCCGACGGTCGGCGAACTGTTCCAGGGCACGATCTCGAACAACGCGATCGTCAACAACAACCCGAACCTGCGGCCGGAAAAGGCGATCGACTGGGATTTCACGGCCGAACGCGACGTGGGTGTCGGCGTCGTGCGTGCCAGCGTGTTCCAGAGCGACCTGCGCGATTCGATCTACAGCCAGACGACGGTGTCGGGCGCGACGACGGTGACCAACATCTCGAACGTCGATCGCGTGCGCGTGCGCGGCGTCGAACTCGCGTTCAGCGGCGAGAACGTCGGTTTGAAGGGGCTCGCGATCGACGCGAACGTGTCGGCGAGCAACGCGCAGATCCTCGCCGACGCCGCGAATCCCGCGTACGTCGGCTCGCGCTTTCCGCGGATTCCGCGCATGCGTGCGAACCTGCTCGCGTCGTATCGCTTCGACGAGCACTGGCTCGCGAGCGTCGGTGTGCGCTACTCGGGCCGTCAGTTCAACACGCTCGACAACAGCGACGTGAACCCGGACGTCTACGGCGGCACGAGCTCGTTCACGGTCGTCGACCTGAAGGCGCGCTACCGCTTCGACCGTCACTGGACCGCGTCGCTCGGCATCGACAACCTGACGGACCGCCGCTACTACGTGTTCCACCCGTATCCGGGCCGTACTTTCTATGGAGAACTGAAATGGTCGCTGTGAGATCGCTCGCGGCAGGCGGTGCGCTGTGGTGCGCGTTGCTGTCGCCAGCCGATGCCCGAGCGTTTGCGCGCGGCGCTCGATGCGGGAGGGGGAGGGGAAATGCCGCGCACCCTATGGATCGGGCGCGATGATGCACGCGAAGCGCGCAGTGGACTGCTGACGGCCGACATACCCGACGGCTGGTTGCATCGCGCGAAGTGCTGAACGGGCCGGCGGCGCGCGGCGAGCGTGCCGCGCGCCGGCCTGATGCGAAAACGCGCCCGAAGGCGCGTGAAGAGAAGCGTCAGGCCGCTCGCTTGAATAGCCGGATCACGAACAGCAGGATCACCGCGCCGACGACCGCGACGATCACCGAACCGATGAAGCCGCTGCCGACGCTGATGCCGAGTATCCCGGCGAGCCAGCCGCCGATCACCGCGCCGACGATCCCGACGATGATGTCGACGATCAGCCCGAAGCCGCCGCCCTTGACGAGCAAGCCGGCGAGCCAGCCGGCGATCGCACCGATGATGAGCCACATAATCAAGCCATGAGCCATGGTTGTCCTCTCCTTGAGTTGTCGAATGACCGGACGTCGGCAGCGTTGCCGCAAGCTGAATGAAGGCGGCAACGCGACCTGCCGCGCCGCCCACGCAATGTAACGCGATAGACGGGTCGGAATCGTTAAGTAATGTTATGCACCCTTAGCGGGATTTTCCAGGGAATTCGTCTGCATACGGCGAGGCCCGTGCGTGAACGGTGCATGGTGAAATGAAGTTGTAATGTATGGCCGCTGGTGAAGCCGGTCAGCCATCAGCATGGGCGTTCGTGCGTCGATGCCTGCCTGCCCGCGTCCGGCAATCCGTCGCTTGCATCGGCGATCAGCCGTGCCACGGTCGCGACATCGCCGATCGCCTCGATCGACAGCAGTGCGAAGCGGGCGAGAAAGAGCGATGCATCGGCTTCGCCGATCTGCGTCATCGCGCGGCACAGGTCGGTGTAGAGGGTGTCGCGTTCGGTATTCGTCATCATGCGATCTCCTGAGGATCGCATGATGCGCGCGGATGGAGCGCGCGTTCGAGCGCGGCGGCCACGTCGCCGGCGCGAGCGTCGTGCCAGCGCCCGAGTACATGGCCGTCCGGGCGCACGAGATAGACGGTGCCCTCACGCGCGCCATACATGTCGAACAGCCGGCCGCCTTCGTCATGCCCGCCGCAGGCCGGTTGCTGCGGCACCGCATGCCGAGCGAGCGTGACGAGCGCGAACGGTATCCGCTTGGCCTGCAGGCGTCGTTCGAGATCGGCCAGCGTCGGATCGGGTACGCCGTCGGACGTGAAGCAGAGCGCGGTGAAGCGCGGGGCGACGAGATCGGTCAGGTGGCCGCGGCGCGTGTCGCTGCCGTGGACCGTGTACCGCATCAGCGGACATTCGGCGAGCACCGTGCCGGGCGCGGGGCCGGCTGAAAACGTGCCGCGTTCGGCTGCGTTGAGCGACGACGTCGCATACGCGATGGCCGTCGTCTGGCGCGGATTGATCAGCGAGCGCAGCGCCGGATGCCGGACCGCGAGCGACAGCACGGCCTTGCGCATCAGTTCGAACGCAAACGACGGCGGCGCCATGAACTCGGTGCTCTTCGTGCCGTAGCGCAGGTTCTCGTGCGTCGCGAACACGCGTTCGTCCGAGTAGTTGTCGAGCAGCGTGTCCGATGCGAGCCCGCGAGTCACGTACGCGAGTTTCCATGCAAGGTTGTCGGCATCGTCGATGCCCGAATTCGCACCGCGCACGCCGAAGATCGGCACGAGATGCGCGGCGTCGCCGCAGAACAGCACGCGGTCGTGCCGATAGCGTTCGAGCGTCAGCGCATTCGCCTTGTAGATCGTGATCCAGATCGGCGACCAGTCGCCGTGCTCGCCCATCATGTCGAGCAGGTTCTGCACACGGGGGATCACGTTCTCCGGTTTGATGGCCGCTTCGGGATCCTCATCGTCGCGTAACTGGTAGTCGATTCGCCACACGTTGTCGGGCTGCTTGTGGACGAGTACCGTCGAGCCCGGGTTCGACGACGGATCGAAGTATGCGAGCCGTTCGGTCGGCCGGGCGCTGTCGAGCGCGATGTCGACGATCACGTAGCGGCCCTCGTAGCTCGTGCCCTGCAGCGACAGGCCGAGCGCTTCGCGCATCGTGCTGCGACCGCCGTCGCACGCGACGACCCAGTCGGCGTCGAGTGCGTAGCTGCCGAGCGATGTGTCGACGTCCAGGCGCACACCGTCCGGTTGCCGGGTCACGCCGGTGACTTTCGCCTGCCAGCGGATCTCGATGAGTTCGGGGCGGCGCAGCGCGGCGTCGAGCAGGAATTGCTCGATGTGATACTGCGCGAGATTGATCATCGGCGGCAGCTTCTGGTTTTCGTCCTGCGGCATCGTGAAATGCAGCACTTCGTCGCGACGGTAGAAGCTGCGTCCGCCGGTCCACGGCAACCCCGTGCGCAGGAAGTCGTCGAGCGCGCCGAGCCGCTCGATGATCTCGAGGCTGCGCCGCGAGATGCAGATCGCACGGCTGCCATGGCAGACCGCATCGTCGGCCTCGATCAGCACGCTGCGGATGCCATGGTTCGCGAGGCCGAGCGCGACGGCGAGGCCGACGGGGCCGCCGCCGACGATCGCTACGCGATGCCGGTGCGTATCGATACCGTCGTCGCAGGCCGGCAGATGCGCGGGATGGCGCTCGGCGACGAACGGGTAGGGCTTGAAGTCGATATTCATCGTTGGCTTCCGGGGGAGGGCGGTTCCACGTGCACGCGCGCCGGGGCAAACGCGTGCAGGCAGTCGAAGCAGTATGGAAGCCGGGCGGAAGTCCGCTGTCCCCATTCCGGGTACAGCAAGCCGACCGGGATTTACCCCGGTTCGGTCATCGCAGGCCGGTTCGGTTCAGGGCTGCAGGCAGAGCGCGAACAACTGGCGCTGGCTCGAGATGCCCAGGCGCCGGTACGCGCGTTTCTGGTACGTGACGACGCTCGACGCCTTCACGCCGATCGTCTCGCCGATCTCTTGTGCGGTCTGGCCTTCGAGCACACCGCGCAGCACGTCGAGTTCACGCTTGGACAGCGCCGGGCAGGCGCTGCGCAGCCGCGCGAGCATCCGTTGCGGGATTCCGATCTGCGCGGCACCGGCGAGCGCGTAGTGATGCTTCGCGGCCTGCGCGATCAGCGGTGCGAGCGTTTCGATCTCCGCGATCTCGCGCGGCTGGAACGCGCCGCTGCGATGCGCGCGGTACAAATTGATCGACAGCCAGCTCGCATCGTTGGGCTGCATCAGCAACGACAGCCGGTCGGACACGTCGGGGCCGCGGTAGCAGGCCGCTCGATACGCTTCATGAACGATCTCGTCGCCGGCCTGCTGGTGTAGCACCAGGTCGTGGCGGCGCGTGCCGCGAGGTGCGCTCGACACGATCTTCTGGTTGCCGTCGAGCGTGTAGAAGTGTCGCGCGTAGGTGTCGGCGACGTCGCGCAGGTAGCGGCCGCCGCGGTGGTCGGCGACGGATAGCGTGCGCGGACGGTTGCCGAGCTCGTACGCGAAGATCGTGCATTGTGTGACCGACAACGCATCGTCGAACAGCTTCAGCACTTCGGCTGCGAATGCGTTGGGCTCGTTGCCGCCGATCGCGGCGACAAGGCGCGTCGCACGCGATACGTCCAGTTGCCCGGTGAGGTTCTGTCGCTCGAGACGCCAGGTGCGCATGATGCTCGGAAAGGGCGGAGGGGTCCGGCGATTGTAATCGGCGGCGTGCGGCGCGGGAGTCGGGTGATGCCCGCAAGCGGAGCGGACGCGGAGAGAAGAAGGGCAGCGCACGATTGGGCACCCGGAATGAGAAAAGGGCTGACAAGCATTGCTTGTCAGCCCTTTATAACTTGGTGCCGGAGATAGGAGTCGAACCTACGACCTTCGCATTACGAATGCGCTGCTCTACCAACTGAGCTACACCGGCATCAGAGAAATGAAATTATAAGGTGAAATCTGAGACCTTGGCAATAGGTTTTGCGAATTTTTTTTAGCTTGCTGCTGCTGTTTCGCGAAACACATCGACTCGGCAAACTTCCCCGCTTCGTTTCACTGCGATGCGACCCGTTGGGGTCACATCGAGAGCCGCGATTCTACGTACGTCGCGCGACACTGTCTAGTGCTGCAGTGCAAATTTATTGCTTTTCCTGATGGTAACCCGTCACGCGCTCGACTTCGTTCTTCGAACCGAGGAACACCGGGACGCGCTGATGCAGGCCCGTCGGCTGCACTTCCATGATGCGCTGCGTGCCGGTCGTCGCGGCGCCGCCAGCCTGTTCGACGATGAACGACATCGGGTTCGCTTCGTACATCAGGCGCAGCTTGCCCGGACGATCGGGCGTGCGCTTGTCGGCCGGGTACATGAAGATGCCGCCGCGGTTCAGGATCCGGTGCACGTCGGCCACCATCGACGCGATCCAGCGCATGTTGAAGTTGTCGCCGCGCGGGCCGTCCTTGCCGGCATTCAGTTCGTCGACGTAGCGCTTGACCGGGTCGTACCAGTGGCGCGCGTTCGATGCGTTGATCGCGTATTCGCGCGTGTCGGCCGGGATCTGCATGTTGCTCTGCGTGAGCACCCACGAGCCGACTTCGCGGTCGAGCGTGAAGCAGTTCACGCCGTTGCCGGTCGTCAGCACGAACACTGTCTGCGGGCCGTACACGGCATAGCCGGCCGCAACCTGCTGCGTGCCGGGTTGCAGGAACGATTCCTCGGTCGCCTGCTTGCCGTCCGGGCAGCGCAGCACCGAGAAGATCGTGCCGATCGACACGTTCACGTCGATGTTCGACGAGCCGTCGAGCGGATCGAACACGAGCAGGTATTCGCCGCGCGGGTAGTTCGCCGGGATCGGGAAGAACGTTTCCATTTCTTCCGATGCCATCGCGGCGAGGTTGCCGCCCCATTCGTTCGCGTCGAGCAGGATTTCGTTCGACAGGATGTCGAGCTTCTTCTGCACTTCGCCCTGGACGTTCTCGCTGCCGGCGGTGCCGAGCGCTTCGCCGAGCGCGCCCTTCGACACGTTGTAGCTGATCGCCTTGCATGCGCGCGCGACGACTTCGATCAGCAGGCGCAGGTCGGCGGGGAGGTTGTTGGTCTCACGTTGCTGTTCGATCAGGAACTTCGACAGCGTGGTGCGGCGGGCAATGGACATGACAGACTCCAGAAGGCCAAAAGAATCCTTGAATAGCCGCAATTTTACCCGCCGCGCCTCCCGTGCCACCGGCTTTTTTCGTCCGGTTACATGGCCGGGCGGCCAGCCCGGCCCGGTTTTCCGGTGATGGAAACCGGCGGGACGCGCTTGACGCCAACGGCAGGCGTCGCGGTCGCCCTCCGCGATTGCGCGCGGTTCCAGCAGTCTTCACACCATAAAAAAGCCGGTGCCGCGACAGGCGGCACCGGCTGTATCGCGCAGGCGCGACGCGGGCGATGGCGTTACGCGAGCGCCTTCTCGACGATTTCGCGCACGTCGCGTGATTTCGCACCGACGGCGACCTGCTCGAGCGCTTCGCGCATCCGGTCGCGCAGCGCCGGCGTGAAGCGGCGCCACAGTTCCAGCGAGCGCGCGAGGCGTGCCGCGACCTGCGGGTTGATCGCGTCGAGTGCGAGCACCTGTTCGGCCCAGAACGCGTAGCCCGAGCCGTCCGCCGCGTGGAATTGCGCGGGGTTGGCCGCGCAGAAGCTGAAGATCAGCGAGCGCGCGCGGTTCGGATTCTTCAGGTTGAACGCCGGGTGCGCGAGCAGCTTGCGGACCTTCGCGAGCGTCGGCTGCGCGGGCGTGCCGCGTTGTGCCGCCTGCATCGCGAACCACTTGTCGATCACGAGCGCTTCCTTCTCGAAGCGACGATAGAAGTCGTCGAGCGCGTGCTCGGCCGGTTCGGTCGCGCCGGAGGCCGCGGCGGACAGCAACGCACCGAGCGCTGCCGCGCGATCGGTCATGTTGTTCGCCGCGTCGTACTGGGCAGTGGCGAGGCGCACCGCATCGGCCGGATCCTCGAGTTCGGCGAGATACGCGAGCGCGAGGTTCTTCAGCGCGCGGCGGCCGGAGGCGTCCGGCGTCGGCTCGTAGGCGCCGGGCGTCTGGTGCTGCGCGTAGGCGGCGAGCCATTCCGCGCGCAGCGCGGTGGCGAGCCGGCGGCGCACGAACTGGCGCGCGCGATGCACGGCGGCCGGATCGGCTTCGGCCATCTGGTCGGCGAGGTAGGTTTCCGACGGCAGCGTCAGCGCGAGTTCGCGGAACGCCGGCGACAGGCTTTCATCGGTCAGCACGCGGCGGAATGCGGCGACGAAGTTCTCGCCGAGCGTGAGCGGCTCGTTCGCGGCCGCGCGCGCGGCGAGCGTCAGCAGCGCGCGCGTCGCGAGGCGCTGGCCGGCTTCCCAGCGGTTGAACGGATCGCTGTCGTGCGCGAGCAGGAACGCGAGATCGTCGTCGCTGTAGTCGTACTCGACGATCACCGGCGACGAGAAATTGCGCAGCAGCGACGGCAGCGGCTGTTCCGGCACGTCGACGAACGTGAAGGTCTGCTCGGTGTCGGTGAAGTCGAGCACGCGCGTCGTGCCTGCGGCGGCGGCTTCGCCGTCGAGACGCAGCGGCAGGTCGCGGCCGTCGCGGCCGATCAGGCCGATCGCGAACGGAATCAGCAGCGGCCCTTGCTGCGTGTCGCGCGCGGCCGGCGACGCGTCGCCGTAGCCCTGCGCGAGCGTCACCGTGTAGCGGCGCGCGGCCGCGTCGTACGCGGTGCGCACCGACACGCGCGGCGTGCCCGCCTGACTGTACCAGCGTTCGAACTGCGCGAGGTCGCGCCCGTTCGCGTCGGCCATCGCGTGACGGAAGTCGTCGCAGGTCACCGCGTGCCCGTCGTGGCGCTTGAAGTACAGGTCCATCCCCTTGCGGAAGCCGTCGCGGCCGAACAGCGTCTGATACATCCGCACGACTTCCGAGCCTTTCTCGTAGACGGTCATCGTGTAGAAGTTGTTGATCTCGACGTAGCTTTCCGGGCGCACCGGATGCGCCATCGGGCCCGCGTCCTCGGCGAACTGCAGCTGGCGCAGCACGCGCACGTCCTCGATGCGCTTGACCGCGCGGGCCGCCGATTCGAGGTCGTCGCCCGCGGCCATGTCGGCCGAGAACTCCTGATCGCGGAATACCGTCAGGCCTTCCTTCAGGCTCAGCTGGAACCAGTCGCGGCAGGTCACGCGGTTGCCGGTCCAGTTGTGGAAGTACTCGTGGCCGACCACCGATTCGATGTTCGCGAAGTCGGTGTCGGTCGCGGTCTCGGGGTTCGCCAGCACGTACTTCGTGTTGAAGATGTTGAGCCCCTTGTTCTCCATCGCGCCCATGTTGAAGTCGCCCACCGCGACGATCATGAAGCGGTCGAGATCGAGCTCGAGGCCGAAGCGCTGCTCGTCCCAGCGGATCGAGTGGATCAGCGAGTCCATCGCATGACGCGTCTTGTCGAGATCGGCGGGCTCGACCCACACCTGCAGCAGCTTCTCCTTGCCCGAGCCGGACGTGATCGTTTCCTCGATCGCAACGAGCTTGCCCGCGACGAGCGCGAACAGGTAGCTCGGCTTGCGGAACGGGTCTTCCCATTTCGCGAAGTGGCGGCCGTCGGGCAGGTCGCCGGAATCGACGAGGTTGCCGTTCGACAGCAGCACCGGGTACGCGGCCTTGTCGGCGCGCAGCGTCACCGTGTACGACGCCATCACGTCCGGACGGTCGAGGAAATAGGTGATGCGGCGAAAGCCTTCGGCTTCGCACTGCGTGAAGAAGTTGCCGCTCGACACGTAGAGGCCGGACAGCGTCGTATTCTGGTCGGGTGCGCATGCGCTTTCGAGCGTCAGTTCGAAGGCTTCGGGCACGTTCTCGACCGTCAGCCCGTGTTCGTGCGCACGCACGGCGCCATGCGGCGCGCCATCCAGCCAGGCGCCGACGAATTCGAGCGCTTCGCCCATCAGCTCCAGGTGCGGCGCGGGCGCGGCGTCCGGATTGCGGCGCACGCGCATCGTGTTCCTGACGATCGTACGGGCCGGCGCGAGATCGAATTCGAGCGCGACGGCATCGATGAGGAAGGCCGGCGGCGTGTAGTCGGCGCGGCGGATCACGGTGGAGGAGGCGTTGTCGGACATGGTCGTCGAGATCGGTGGAGTGGGGGACGGGCCCGTGGCACGGGCCGGGCGAACCGGGCCATTGTACAAAGGCTGGCGGCCGCGTGCCGGGCGAACTTTTTACCGGTTCCGGGAGTCCGCGTATTATCGGCATCCCATTACGGTTCGCGCGGTGCGACGAACGGGTGACGGATCGAAGAGGATCAACATGAAACGCGAATGGATTCAACGCGGTGCGGGCTGGGCGGCGGTGCTGTGCGTGGCGCTGCTGACCGGCTGCACCAGCTACGTGACGACCCAGGTCACGGCCTTCTCCGACTGGAGCGGCAGCGACGCGACACGCACCTATGCGTTCACGCGCACCGAGGCGCAGAAGAACAGCATCGAGCAGTCGACTTACGAGCCGATCGTCGCGAACGAGCTGTCGACGTATGCATTCCGGCAGGTGCCGCAGGCGCAGGCGCGGTACCTCGTCGGGTTGACCTATGCGGTCGGCAGCGATCTCGTGACGGTCCCGCAGCCGGTCTATTACGATCCGTGGTTCGCGCCCGGGCCGTACTGGCGGCGCGGGCCGTGGGGCCCGTGGGGTCCCTGGGGGCCGATGCCGGCCGGCTACGTCGCGCAGACGTACCAGGTGTTCGACTACACGCTCGGCATCCGCATCACTGAGCGCGCGACGGGCAAGGAGGTGTACAACGTGTCCGCGCGCACGACCGGCGACAACGGCACGCTGCTGTACGCGATGCCGTTCCTCGCGCGCAGCGCGCTCGCCGACTTCCCGCTGTCCAACGGCGCGGTTCGCTCGGTCCGGCTGCCGGTCGACAAGCGCGGCGGCCCGGCGGCGCCGGCTGCCAACGAACGCGTGGTGCCGGCCGCGCCCGCGTCGGGTGCCGCCGCCGCGAAATAACGCGGGATCCCGCTCGGCGCGGCCGTCCGGCCGCGCCGGCCATGCCCTTCCGTCAGACCCCGATAGTCAGACCCCGATACCCAGCAGCGCCAGCGCGCCGAGCACGACGAACAGCACGGCCGCGATCGCGTGCACGAGCTTCGTCGGCAGGCGGTGCGCGAAGCGGTCGCCGAGCAGGATCGCGGGCACGTTCGCGAGCATCATCCCGAACGTCGTGCCGGCCACGACGCCGAGGTAGTCCTGGAAGCGCGCGGCCAGCGCGACGGTCGCGATCTGCGTCTTGTCGCCCATTTCCGCGAGGAAGAATGCGACGAGGGTCGCACCGAACACGCCGAGCCGCGAGCGGTTGGCATTGGCTTCGTCGGCATCGAGCTTGTCCGGCACGAGGATCCACAACCCCATCGCGATGAACGAGAACGCGAGCGCCCAGCGCATGATCGACGGCGTGACGAGCACGCCGAGCCACTCGCCGAGCGCGCCGGCGAAACCGTGGTTCACGAGCGTCGCGACGAGCACGCCGAGGATGATCGGCACCGGCTTGCGATAGCGCGCGGCCAGTACGAGGGAAAGCAGTTGGGTCTTGTCGCCGATTTCAGCGAGGGCGACGGCGCCGGTGGAGATCAGGAAGGCTTGGGACACGGATGGGGTTCCACGGGCCGATGTTGTGCGTGCGAGCGACGATCCACCGCGCGCCGGGCCCTGATGCGGCGCGCTGTGAACCATCGGTCTCGCCAGGCCTAGGTGGCTGCGTCCGCCATGGCCGTACGGCCAAGTCTGTTGACGGACGCCTCCGTCACGATGCGCGCCGGGAGCGCGGGACATCGAGCGGAGCGGCTACTCCCCAATGAGCGGCGAATTCTAGCACGGTGCGTTGCGCACGGGAAAGCGGTTGGCGGGCGCTGCGCCCGGCGTCGGGGCGGGATCGGCCTACGGCAATCTTGGCGGCCCGGCACGCGTAGCGGTGGAGGCCCGCGCGTGCCGGGGCGAACCCCGGCAGGTCGTTACGCGGCAGGGCGGCGTGCCGCGCCGCGCTCGTGGACGAGTTGGCCGGCGGCATAGGTGCGGTACACCGCACGGTCGTCGCCGAGCAGCGCGAACGCGAACAGCAGTTCCTCGAGCGAATCCGCGTGCTTCGTGCGGCGCGCGAGCAGCGGCGTGGCCTGCGGATCGAGCACGACGAAGTCGGCCTCGGTGCGCGGGGCGAGCGTGCCGACCGTATCGGCGAGGTCGAGTGCCTGCGCGGCGCCGGCCGTTGCGAGCCAGAACATCCGCGTCGCGGTCAGGTGGTGGCCCGACAGCCGCGCGACCTTGTGCGCTTCGTTCATCGTCTGCAGCATCGAGAACGACGTGCCGCCGCCGACGTCGGTCGCGAGCGTGACCGGCACGTCGTATTCGCCGGCCTTGTCGAAATCGAACAGCCCGCTGCCGAGGAAGAAGTTCGACGTCGGGCAGTGCGCGACGACGGTGCGTGTCTCGGCCATCCGGCGGCGGTCCTCGTCGTCGAGGTGGATACAGTGGCCGTACACCGCGCGCGGGCGCAGCAGCCCGTAGCGGTCGTAGATGTCGAGATAGCTGCGATGGCCGGGGAACAGCTCGGCCACCCATTTCACTTCATCGACGTTTTCCGCGACGTGGCTCTGCACGAACACGTCCGGATGGCGGCGCGCGAGTTCGCTGCACGCTTCGAGCTGCGCCTCGGTCGACGTCGGCGCGAAGCGCGGCGTGAGCGCGTACATCTGGCGGCCCTTGCCGTGCCAGCGGTCGATCAGCTCGGCACTGTCGTCATAACCCGATTGCGCGGTATCGCGCAGGAATTCGGGGCAGTTGCGGTCCATCAGCACCTTGCCCGCGATCATCCGCAGGTCACGCGCGTCGCTCGCCGCGAACAGTGCATCGGCCGACTGCTTGTGCACCGTGCAGTAGACGAGCGCGCTCGTCGTGCCGCACGCGAGCAGTTCGTCGACGAAGAAGTCGGCGACTTCGCGCGCATGCTCGGGATCGCCGAACTGGCGCTCGGTGGGGAACGTGTACTTGTCCAGCCACGGCAGCAGGCCCGGCGCCGGCGACGCGATCATGTCCGTCTGCGGATAGTGGATGTGCGTGTCGATGAAGCCGGGCACGATCAGCTTGTCGCGCAGGTCATGGACGATCGCGTCGCGCGCGAGCGTCGCGGCGAGTTGCGCGTACGGGCCGGCCGCGACGACCTTGCCGTCGTCGACGATCAGGAGGCCGTCGGTCTCGTAATTCGCGGCCTGGCTCGATTGGGCCGGGTCGCCGTTGAAGGTCAGCAGCTGGGAACGGAAAGCGGTTTGCGTCATGACGAATGGTCCTGCATCAAGGTAAGGCGAACAGAGGAAAACGGGCGACGCCGCACGACGGCAAGGCGGTGCCTGGCGAGCGGGTGCGGCACGCTGCGTGCGGCACGGCGGATGCGATTGCGCGGGCGAACGTGGCGGCCGAAGCCGCCAGCGAGTGATTGCCGGCGGGCCTCGCAGCCGTTGCGCTCACGGCCGATGCGGTGGCGAGCGAAACGGCAAATCGCGACGGCAGGCACGCGCGCGCGACGACGAACAGCGCCGTCGCCGCGCACTCGCGCACGCGGTCGTCCCGGCGCAAGGCCGGGCCGGTGGTCGCGAAGCGGATGCCGTTGCCGTGTTTCATCTGTCAGCGTTCCTCGATGCCGGCCGTCACGCGGCCTGCCAGTACGCGTCGAGGCGCGCGTACAGTGCGTCGCGCTGCGCCGGTTCGATGAACGACGCCTCGAAGCCGTTGCGGATCACCGCATGGACTTCGGCATCCGTGAGTTGCAGCCCTTCGGCCGTCGCGAAGTAGTTTTCATTGACGTAGCCGCCGAAATAGGCCGGATCGTCGGAGTTGATCGTCACCGCGACGCCGCGATCCAGCAGCGCCTTCAGCGTGTGCTTCGCCATGTCGTCGAACACGCACAGCTTCAGGTTCGACAGCGGGCAGACGGTGAGCGCCGTGCGCGATTTCGCGAGGCGCTCGACGAGTGCCGGGTCCTCGATGCTGCGCACGCCGTGGTCGATCCGGTCGACCTTCAGCACGTCGAGCGCTTCGTAGATGTATGCCGGCGGGCCTTCCTCGCCAGCGTGCGCGACGAGCTTCAGCCCGAGCGCGCGCGCCTTCTCGAACACGCGTGCGAATTTCTTCGGCGGATGGCCGAGCTCGGACGAGTCGAGGCCGACGCCGATCAGGCGATGGCGATAGCGCTCGAACAGCGGCAGCGCGGATTCGAACGTCGCGAGCGCGTCCTCTTCGGGCAGGTGGCGCAGGAAGCACAGGATCAGCTTGCTCGACAGCCCGCGTTGCTCGGCATCGGCGAGTGCCCGCTCGATGCCCGCGACCACCGTCTCGATCGGCACGCCGCGCTCGGTGTGCGTTTGCGGATCGAAGAACAGCTCGGTGTGGACGACGTTGTCGGCGAGCGCGCGTTCGCAGTACGCGGCCGTCATGTCGTAGAAATCCTGCTCGGTCAGCAGCACGCTCGCGCCGGCGTAATAGATGTCGAGGAACGACTGCAGGTCGGTGAACGCGTACGCGGCGCGCAGCGCGTCGATCGAGTCGTACGCGAGCTTCACGCCGTTGCGCTGCGCGAGCGCGAAAATCAGTTCGGGCTCCAGCGAGCCTTCGATGTGGATGTGCAGCTCCGCTTTCGGCGCGCGGGCAATCTTGTCCTTGAATGTCGGGGTCATGGCGTCGTTCTTGGTCGGTCAGTAGGTAGGGGAAGCCTGCGCGGACGCGTTCGCATTCGCGTTTGCCTCGACGGCCTGCAGCAATTGCGCAGCCACCGAGATCGCGATCACTTCGGGCGCCTTGTCGATGATGCCGTCGACACCGATCGGGCAGTGCATCCGCGCGACCTGGGCCGGGTCGATGCCGATGGCTGCAAGGCGATGATCGAACTGCGCGCGCTTCGCGTGCGAGCCGGTCATCCCGAAGTACGCGTAGTCGGCACGACGCAGGATGCGCTCGGCCAGCACGAAATCGAGTGCGTGGTCGTGCGTCATCACGACGAAGTAGGACTGCGGCGGTGCGGCGTCGACCGCGTCGGCCGGGGCAGCGGCCGCTTCGATCGCGAGGTTGCCGATGCCGGCGAGCGCGTCGGCCGGCGGGAACACCGCATCGGGCCCGTCGATCCAGCGCACGTGGCACGGCAGCGTCGCCAGTACCTTCACGAGCGCGGTGCCGATGTGCCCGGCGCCGAACAGCACGACGGGGAACGCATACGGCGCGATCGTTTCGGTCATCAGCGACACGCCGCCGGTTTCCCACAGCAGGCAGTCGGCACGCGCGGCTTCCGATTCGGGCTCGCTCAACAGCGGCGCGCCCGGCGAGGGGCCGAATGATACGCTACGCACGGTCGCGACGCCGGCCGCGACACGCTTCGCGAGCGACATGATCCAGCCGAGATCGCCCACGTCGAGCCGCTCGAACGCGAGTACCACGGCGCCGCCGCAGCACTGGCCGAGACTCGGGCCGAGCGCGAGCCGTTCGAGCCGGCGCGCGTGCGGCACGTGCGCGCCATCCTTCAGCAGATGCCGCGCGATCTCGATCGCCTTCCATTCCAGATGACCGCCACCGATCGTATGGCGGGCCGTGTCGCGCGTGACGAGCATCTTGGTGCCGGCTTCGCGCGGCGCGGAGCCGTCGGTGTGCGCGACCGTCACGAGCACGGCCGCTTCGCCGTGCGCGAGCAGTTGCTGCAGATCGCCGAGCCAGGCTTCCATCAGCACGCTCCGTTCGGGACGACGCGGCACGACATGCGGCGCGGGCTGGCGGGCGTGGCGGCAACGATGACGGACGGGAGCGAGGCGGGCCGGCCGCACGGCCGATGCAGTGCGGCGGCAGCGCGCGAACGGCGCGCGCGGACGGCCCCGCCGGATGCGCGGACGCCATGAGGGTGACGGATGCGGATGGTTTGCGTTGTCATGATGAATCCAGTCGACATTGCGGATCGGGCGCGCGTTACGCAGGGGGGGTGAGACCGCCTGGCCTCGCGCACGTAGATCGCCATCCAGTCACGAAGATAGCACCGCGAGGCGACGGGAACATCGCGGGGCGGTGATCCGGGCTATCAGGAGGCGATCATGTCGATCATAGGCCCGCCGCGCGGGATCGGGGCGCCGATGCGTGCACATCGGGCCGAAACGCAGGCGTGGCGGGGCTGGGCGCGGAACTCGCGCGATGCGCGTTCGCCCGGAGACCCGGGCGGCGGCGGGGTAGGTGTTTACGCTTGACGGGCCGGATGCGGCTCGCCGGGCTGGGCCGGCGGGCGCTCCGGAGCCGGGCGGTCACGGGCCGGCGGTCGTGTGCGGCCCGGGCGAACGGGCCGCGCGCAGGTCGTTGCGAAACCGGCCGGTCAGGCCACGAGCTTGCGGCGATGGCGCCAGAGGCTCGCGGCGACCGCGACCAGGATCACGGCGAAGGCGATCAGCGCCCAGCCGGGCAGCAGGATGCCGAAGATCGGCGGGTAGACCGTCTCGCACAGCCCGGCGACCTTGAACATGCCGGGGAACCACTGCGCGGGCGGCAGGCTGTCGACGATCGGCTGCAGCGTGTCGAAGCCGCAGCTGAAGCCCGGATTCATCTGGATCGACAGATGCCGGGCGGCCGTGCCGACACCGCCGGCCGCGGCGATCGCGATCAGCAGCTCGAGCACCCAGACCCCGCGCCAGTTGCGGATCCCGGCGGCCAGGAACGCGAAGATCCCGATCGCGCAGAAGAAGTATCGCTGGATGATGCACAGCGGGCACGGATCTTCGTTCTTCACGTACTGCAGGTAGAGCGCACCGGCCAGCAGGGCGATGCACACCCATCCGAGCAGCATCAGCAGGCGGCGTTCGCGGCGGATGGCGAGCGTGTAGTCGTTCATGTCGGCGGGGTTCCTCGTGGTCGGTCCGGAAAACAATCGCGCGATTTTAGCGCGAACGGTCTGGCACGAAACTGACAGCGCGCGTGCGGCAACCTGCCGCACCGCGCGTCCTGCCCGTCGGCGCCCGGTTGGCGGCGCTTAGCGGATCGTGTTCAGCACGGCCTCGACCGCCTGGCCGATCGCGAGCAGCGCGTCGTCGCGGTGCGGCGCGGCCGCGAGCATCAGGCCGACCGGCGCCGCGTCGCGCGGATGGCAGGGCAGCGACAACGCGCAGGCGTCGAGGAAGTTGAACGCGCTCGGGTTGCGCAGGATCAGCGCGTTGGTGCGCGTGAAGGCATCGTCATCCGCTTCGAGGTCGGCGATACGCGGCGGCACGACCGGCACCGTCGGCGCGACGAGCGCATCGAAGCGCGACCAGACCGTGTGCGCAGCTTCGTCGAGCATCGCCGTGCGCGCGGCGAGCAGGTCGAGATAGTCGGCCGCGCTCGCGGGTTCGCCCTTCAGGATCCGCGTGAGCACGCGCGGGTCGTACTGGTCGCTGTGCTTGGCGAGCAGCGGGCGATGCCACGCGTAGGCCTCGATCGGCGAGAAGCCGAAGCGGTTGACGTCCGGCAGCCGGTCGAGCGCGGGGAAGCGCACTTCCGTGACGATCGCGCCGGCGGCTTCGAGATGCTTGAGCGCGGCGTCGAGCGCGGCCGCGACGTCGGCATCGACGCCGTCCGTCACGTAGTTCGTCAGCACGCCGAGCCGCACGCCTTCGAGCGGCCGGGCGGCCGGCACGTGCGGTTCGAGGCCCGCGAGCATCCGGTCGACGAGCGCGCAGCAGGCGACCGTCAGGCCGATCGGGCCGAACGAGTCGAGCGTCGTCGACAGCGGCACGCCGCCGTGCGTCGGGATCCGGCTCGCGGTCGGCTTGAAGCCGGTCAGCCCGCACAGCGCGGCTGGAATGCGGATCGAGCCGCCCGTGTCGGTGCCGAGCGCGACGGCGGCCATCCCGTCGGCGACGGACGCGGCCGCGCCGGACGACGAACCGCCGGAAATCCGCGCGTCGCCCGGCACGTCACGGTGGTACGGCGAGCGCGGATGGCCGAAGTGCGGGTTCAGCCCGAGCCCCGAGAACGCGAACTCGCTCATGTTGGTGCGGCCGACCAGCACCGCACCTGCGCGCTTGAGCCGCGCGACCGCGACCGCGTCGGTGCGCGCGGCCGGCGCGCCGTCGAGCACGCGCGAACCGGCGCGCGTCACCTGACCCGCGACGTCGAACAGGTCCTTGACCGACACCGGGATGCCCGCGAGCGGCGACAGCACGGTGCCCGCGGCGCGCAGCCGGTCGTGCGCGTCGGCGGCTGCGCGCGCGTTGTCGGCATCGACTTCGGTGAAGACGACTGCGCCCTGGCCCGACGGATCGGCGATCCGGTCGAGCGCGGTGTCGACGAGCGCGCGGCTCGTGGTCCGGCCGGCGGCGAGGTCGGCGGCGAGCTGGGCGAGCGGGGGGAAGGGCGTGAAAGTGGTCATGGGCGGCTCAGGGGCGAAGATGTTGAAGAAGCGTGGAGCGGAACGAATCGATATGACTTTCAACGGCCGCGCGTGCGCCGGCGGCGTCACGCGCGGACAGCCGATCGAACAGCTCGCGATGCTCGCGCTGGACGTCGACGAGATGGTGAGGTTCGGACAGCGTGACGAACCAGAATCGCAGCGAGCGCTCATGCAGCCCGCGCAGGATGTCGGCGAGGACGGCATTGCGCGCGGCCGCGGCGATCGCCTGGTGGAAGGCGCGGTCGAGTTCCATCATGCCTTCGACGTCGTGCGTGTCGACGCAGGCCTGCCCGTCGTCGAGCAGCGCGGCGAGGCGCGCGAGATCGTCGGGCGTTGCATGGCGCGCGGCGAGTTCCGCGCAGTGCGCTTCGTTGATGCGCCGCACGTCGATCACCGCGACGATGTCGTCGAGCGACAGCGGCCGCACCATCAATCCCTTGCGCGGCATCACGGACAGCAGCCCTTCGAGCACGAGCCGATGCACGGCCTGGTGCACCGGCGTGCGGCCGATGCCGGTGCGGGCGACGAGATCGGCTTCGTTAAGGGCGGCGCCGGGCTTCAGGCGCATCGTGATGATGTCGTGCTGGATCAGCGCATACGCGCGGTCGGCGAGGCTGGCCGTCGGTGCGGCCGGGTGCTCGTGGGTGACGTCGGCGAGGGCATTCATGCGGGGTGCGGCGCGGCAGCCGGACGGGGCGCGATCATGGCGCAGGCGGTCGGGAAGCGTGGACGATGCGTGGATATTATTGTGATATATCACTGATGTCCAGTATGGGCGGTGCCGCATCCGCCTGGCCGGCCCGCGGGCGGGGCGCTCCCCCGACGCAGTTTGCCGTCGACTTGCAACAATATCGACAGGATGTTGCAGGTTTGCCGCTCGATCGTGCGCTGAAGCATAATGAATCTTCGTTTATCCATACGCGTGAGCGACGTACCAGACCATCGTCATGAGCGAAAACACGCCTTCCCCGGCCGGTCTGCCCGGCACCTCCTCCGTTTCTTCCGATTCACCCCGTACCGATCCGGCGAAAGCGCCCGATGCGCCGGCCGCCCAGGCCGCCGCGCGCAACGTCGCTGCCGACGGCGCGTCACCGGTTACGGCTGCGTCCGAGCCGGGCGCGCCCGGGGCGACCGGCGCTGCCATCGATGGCGCTGCCGCCGCCGCGCCGCCGAAGGCTGGCACGCCGCCACCCGGTTTCGGCGCGCAGCCTGATTTCGACACGCCGCGCCCGCCGCCCGCGAGCGCGCAGAATGCGCCGCCGGCCTATCTGAAGCAGAGCGACACGCCGTGGTCGGTATTCGGCCGGATCGTGGCCGCCCGCGCCCGCCGGCTGTTCGACCGTGCCGGCCAGCGCATCACGCAGCGCACGCTGCGCATCGGCGTGTCGGCGCGGATCTTCCATCCGGAACCGGGGGCGAAGGGGCTGCGAGGCAAGACGCTCCAGTACCTCGAGGAATCGATCGCGCACTGGGTGATGTCGCGCGACGTGCTCGTGTTCATGATTCCGACCGTCGGCCATCAGGGCATGATTCATCCGAGCAACATCCGCCTGCGCGACTACGCGAAGCATCTCGACGGCCTGCTGCTGCAGGGCGGTGCAGACGTATCGCCGCAAACCTATGCCGCGTCCGACGCCCGCCCCGAATGGCCGGGCGATCGCGTGCGCGACATGTACGAGCTCGAGCTGCTGCACGAGTTCGTCGAGTCCGGCAAACCCGTGCTCGGCGTGTGCCGCGGCTGCCAGCTGATCAACGTCGCGTTCGGTGGCTCGCTGTACCAGGACATCGCCACCGACGTGCCGACCGCGAATGCGCACGTGAGCGAGCATTACGACCAGCATCGTCACGCGATCCGCTTCCCGGATTCGTCGACGCTTGCGAGCATGTTCCCGGGGCGCAGCGAAGCGATCGTCAACTCGATCCACCATCAGGCGATCCGCGATCTCGGCCGCGATCTGAATATCGAGGCCGTGTCGGCCGGCGACGGGATCATCGAAGGCATTCGCCATCGCCGTTCGCCGTTCGTCGTCGGCGTGCAGTGGCACCCCGAGTTCCATCGTGCCGGCGGGTCGGAGCTGCTCGACTGCACGCCGCTGCTCGATGCATTCCTGCGCGCGGCGCGCGAAACCCGCCTGTAGCAAGCCGTATGCTTCGCGTCGTACGACGGCCGGCCGCATCCCGACAAATTCGAGATGCGGCCGTTTCGTTTTGAACGATAATCGCGAGTTCCGATTCGTTTGCCGGAGTCTGACGTTGGCTTTCCGAAATTTTTCCCCTGCACGATGCGCCACGTGGATCGTTGCGCTGGCTGCCTGCGCGCAAGCGGGCGTGGCCTGGTCCGCCGACGCGACGGCGCCCACCGCCGGTACGCGTCCGGCGGTCACGAGCCTGCGCGGCGACACGGCGGCATCCGCCACGGCTGCGACGGATGCCGCCGCACAAGGCAACGTCGCGGAGCTGACGCAGATGCTGCACGACGGCCGGATCGTCGAGATGCGCACGACGTACAACGGCAGCTACGGTGCGAGCCTGATGTTCGACCCGCGCGAGATGACGTACTACGTCGCGCTGTTCCAGGACAAGCATCTGTGGCGCGTGATCCGGTCGCAGGAAAAGACCCGCGCGGAGATGGTCTACGCGAACTTCGTTCAACAAACCGTACAACTCGCCGATATCGAGATCCGCCGTACCGAGCTGGACGCGCAGAAGGCGTTTCTCGAGCGCGTGATTGCGTTGCAGGCGAATCGTGCGCAGCAGTTGCAGGCCGACCTGAGCGTGGCGCGCAGCCAGCAGGCTGAAGTCGCGCAGCGGCAGCGCTCGGCGCAGGAGCAGGCGCAGGCGCTGCAGGTCGAGAAGCGGGCTGCACAGATGCAGCTGCGCGATCTGCAGGAGCAGGTGCGACAGCTCGAGAAGCAGAACGAGACGGGGCTGCCCGCGCACAAGTAACGCATCGTCCGACGGACGCAGAGACGAGCAAAACCCGGCAAAGCAAGCTTCGCCGGGTTTTTTTATGGCCGGGCCGTCAGCGCGAGAATGCGCCCGGCGTATCGGTCAGGCGGCGGTGGGACAGCTGTGCCGTCCAGTCCACGCCGGTGGCGGGCGCGTGCGTTGCAGGGACAGGCTCGGTAGCGCGCAGCGCGCTCGCCATCGCGATCAGCGTGAGCGGATCGTCGAGCGTGTCGCGCATGTCGTCAGTTGCACGCGGCAATGCGGCGAGCCGGTCGCGGGTGCGGGTGTCGACCGTGCTGCCGCGGGTCGGCGGCAGCGTGGCCATTCGCACCACGGTCGGTGTTCGGACCGGCGCCGTCGCCATGCGCTTGCCGCTCGAACGAGGCGACGCGGCAGTGGCAGTGGCGGTCGGCGGCACGCCGGATGTTGCCTTTGGACGAAGCGATGCTGGAGGACGCGCGACCTGGTGCGTGGCCGGCGGTGATGCGGCCGTTGTCGCGACGGGCGCGCCCATCTTGCGCTGCGATGGCGCGCTCGTCGACGTACTCGGTTGACCCGCAGCGACCCGCACGGCACCGGACGACGACGTAGCGTGATCCCGTACGCCACCGGCCGCATGAATCGCGTAGGGAGGCCCGAACCCTGCAATCGGTTCATATGCGGCAATCAGCCAGCCGATGATGCCGAGCGCGCCGATACTCCAGCAGATCGCGTACTTCGCACGCCGGTCGCGAAAGCCGCCGGCGATATGGCGGGAGCACGGGGCCGCAGTGGCAGGCCGTGCAACCGGCGACCCGGCACGTGTCGGTGCCGACGCCATGATCGGCAGCGGCTGCCATTGGCATGCGCGGTGCGGCCGGTCCACGTCGATGCAGGATGTCGTCAGTGTCGCGAGGCAGTGCTTGCCGGGCCGCGCACCGGGGGCGCCGCGAAAGGTCCAGTCGCGGCCGAGCGACGGCACGTGATCGAGCGGAGCGACGCGGGGGCGGGCGAGTGCGCCTGCAACGGGGACGAGGGACGATGGAGTCATGAGGGCGGTGCGCCATGCGGCACGGGCATCCGTGCCGGTGCGGCGCGGATATGTCGTCGCAAATCGAGACATTGTCGTCAGCCAGCGAAGGCCGGTCGATCAGATCAATCTGATTTTTGCTGCCGTTTCGGGACGACTTGTACGAGGAGAACGCCGCGGCCGCACCGGCAGGGGCGACACAAGGCAAATGTCGGGTTGGCGTGGCATGATGCGCGAACCATGCCGGTGCGCGCGTCGTTGCGCGGTGCGCCGCCGGCGGGCAGCGATGCCCGTGCGCGCCGGCCCGGCGCCGCGTGCGTCGTCGGATCCATGCGGCGCGGATTCGCGCCATCCGAGCTGAGCGAGAAAAACATGTCCACAGCGTCACACGCCATCGCGCAGGAATCGAAAGTCCGCACCGTGTTCCGGGTCGTCAGCGGCAACTTCCTGGAAATGTACGACTTCATGGTCTACGGCTATTACGCGTCGGCCATCGCGAAAACCTACTTTCCGAGCGGCAATGCATTCGCGTCGCTGATGCTGTCGCTGTCGGTGTTCGGCGCGGGCTTCCTGATGCGGCCGGTCGGCGCAATCGTGCTCGGCGCGTACATCGACCATCACGGCCGCCGCAAGGGGCTGATCCTGACGCTCGGGCTGATGGCGATCGGCACGCTCGCGGTGGCCGCGATACCCGGCTATGCGACGATCGGCGTGCTCGCGCCGGTGCTCGTATTGCTCGGTCGGCTGCTGCAGGGTTTCTCGGCCGGCGTCGAACTCGGCGGCGTGTCTGTCTACCTGTCGGAGATCGCGACGAAGGGGCACAAGGGGTTCTATACGTCGTGGCAGTCGGGCAGCCAGCAGGTGGCCGTCGTGTTCGCCGCGCTCGTCGGCGTGCTGCTGAACCGCGCACTGCCGGCCGAGGAGATGACCGCGTGGGGCTGGCGCATTCCGTTCCTGATCGGCTGCCTGATCGTGCCGTTCCTGTTCCTGATCCGTCGCTCGCTGAAGGAGACCGACGAGTTCCTCGCGAAGCGTCATCGTCCGACGATGGGCGAGATCATGCGTTCGATGCTCGACAACTGGGGCGTCGTGGTGGCGGGCATGGGGATGGTGATCATGACGACGGTGTCGTTCTACATGATCACCGCCTATACGCCGACGTTCGGCAAGGAAGTGCTGCACCTGTCGTCGCTCGATGCACTCGTCGTGACCGTCTGCGTGGGGATCTCCAATCTCGTGTGGCTGCCGCTGTCCGGTGCGTTGTCCGACCGCGTCGGTCGCCGCCCGGTGCTGATCGCGTTCACGGTGCTGACGCTGCTGACGGCTTACCCGGCCGTGCTGTGGCTCGTCGGCGATCCGTCGTTCCTGCGGCTGCTCGCGGTCGAGCTGTGGCTGTCGTTCCTGTACGCGTCGTACAACGGGGCGATGGTCGTCGCGCTGACCGAAGTGATGCCGGCCGACGTGCGCACGGCCGGTTTCTCGCTTGCATACAGCCTGGCGACGACGATCGGCGGCTTTACGCCCGCGATCTCGACGCTGCTGATTCATCAGACCGGGAACAAGGCGGCGCCGGGGTTGTGGCTGAGCGTTGCCGCGATTTGCGGGCTGATCGCGACACTCGTGCTGTATCGCACGACCGAGGCGCGCAACCAGTACAAGGCGGCCTGACCGGCAGCGGTATGACGCGCGGCGCCGGCCGCATACCATGCAATGAAAAAGGGAGCGCGGCGCGCTCCCTTTTTTCGTCTGCGTTCAGGCTTCGCGCAGCATGCCGGCGACCGCGGCCGCCACGTCGTGCCATTCGCCCGGCGCGGGCTGGCGGGCGAGTCTGGCCTGCGGATACCACGGGCAGTCGTCGCCGGTGAACCAGCGCCAGTCGGGCGCGAACGGCAGCATCACCCACAGCGGCTTGCCGAGCGCGCCGGCCAGGTGCGCGACCGCCGTATCGATCGTGACGATGCCGTCGAGCCGATCGATCAGCGCGGCCGTGTCGGCAAAGTCGTTCAGCCGGCCGTCGAGCCGATGCACGCGCGGATGCGCGTCGACGCGCGCGCGTTCGTCGTCGTCGAGTGCGGGCTGCAGCACGATCCAGTCGATGTCCGGCAGCGCGAGCAGCGGTGCGAGCGCGTCGAACGGCATCGAACGGTTTTCCTGCGCCTGCCGGCGCCCCGACCACGCAAGGCCGAACTTGCGCTTCGACTGCCCGCCGAGCGAGCCGCGAAAACGCCGGCCGGCGCCGTCGGGCGCGTCGAGGTAGCGCGCGCCCGCGACGATGTCCTCCTTCGTCTGAAGCCCGAGCAGGAACGGCAGGCTCATCAGCGTGCACGCGACATCCGCGGCAGGCGGTTTTGCCGCGCCCAGCGCGACGAGCGTCACGCGCCAGCGCGCCGCGGCCGGCGCCAGCAGCGTAACCAGTTCCGGCTGGACTTCGAGCACGACGCGCGCGCAGCGTGCGCGGGCGAGCGGCACGAAACGGACGAACTGCAGCGTGTCGCCGAAGCCCTGTTCCGCGCGGATCAGCAGCGTGCGCGACGCAATCGGCTCGCCTTGCCAGCGGGGCAGCGTGCCGAGCGGCGTCGCGCCGGGCGTGTCGTGGCGCGCTTCGTAGGCGGGCAGGCCGCGCGTGAAGTCGCCGAGCGTCAGCAGCGTGACCGCGCGGTGCAGCCGTGCCAGCGTGAGATCGGGCGCGACGCGCAGTGCCTGGTCGAAAGCGCGCAGCGCCATCTCGTGCGCACCGAGCGCGTGATGGGCGTTGCCGAGATTCAGCCAGGCCAGGCTGAACGACGGATCGAGCCCGACGGCACGCTCGTAGTAGGGCAGCGCGTCGCGGTGGCGGGCCTGCGCGCTCAGGGCGTTCGCGAGCCCGAACAGCGCGAGCGGAAACGACGGATGCAGCGCGAGCGCGGCCTCGAACGCGGCGGCCGCCTCCGCATGTCGGCCGACCGCATCGAACGTGTTGCCGAGATTGAAATGGGCGGCGACGAAGCGCGGCTGCGCGGCGATCGCGGCCTGGAAATGCGCGATTGCGTCGTCGGCACGGCCCATCGCGTTCAGCGCCATCGCGAGGTTGTTGTGCGCGCCCGCATGCCCGGGCCGCAGCTCGAGCGCACGATGGAACGCGGCGAGCGCATCGTCGTGGCGGCCGAGCGCGTTCAGCGCGTTGCCGAGATTGTTGTGGATCGATGCATCGTCGGGCGTGAGCCGCAGCGCGCGGCCGAATGCATCGATCGCATCGTCGTGGCGCTGCAGCGCCGCATACGCGTTGCCGAGGTTGTAGTGCGCGAGCGGAAATTCGGGCGCGAGCGTCAGCGCATTGCGAAAGCGGTCGACTGCTTCGTCGAGCCGGCCGAGCGCCTTCAGCGCGTTGCCCAGATTGAGCTGCAGCGCGGCGTCGCCCGGCCGCAGCGCGACGGCGCGGCCGACGAGATCGGCTGCCTCGGCGTGCTGGCCCTGCTGGTGCCG
Organism: Burkholderia sp. AU38729; assembly: GCF_020419725.1. Classification (NCBI taxonomy): domain Bacteria; kingdom Pseudomonadati; phylum Pseudomonadota; class Betaproteobacteria; order Burkholderiales; family Burkholderiaceae; genus Burkholderia; species Burkholderia sp. AU38729. The sequence continues at coordinate 540,501 of NZ_JAIZQO010000003.1, forward strand.
CAGCACGCCGAACAGATGCAGCGCGTCGGCGTCGGCGGGATTGGAGGCGAGCGCGTTGCGATAGCCGTGCTCGGCCTCGGCGAGGCGGCCCGCGCGGTGTGCGGCATACGCCCGGTCGAATGCGGAATCCATAACGCGAAAACTGACGGAAAGCGGGTATTTTCCCACACCGCGCGGCGGTGCCGCGCGTCGGCCGATCGGCATATGGCCCCGTCACGCGGAGCAGCGTAGACTTGCAGGATCGCGTGTCATCGAGGTTCTCATGGCTGACACACTGCCCGATATCCCGCCCGTGCTGATCGTCGGTGCGGGGCCGACCGGCCTTGCCGCGGCGATGAGCCTCGCGCGAGCCCGCGTGCCGGTGCGCATCATCGATCGGCTCGCCGCGCCCGCGCCGTATTCGCGCGCGATCGGCATCCAGGCGCGCACGCTCGAACTGCTGGAGCAGCATCGCGCGGTCGAACCATTTCTCGCGCTCGGTCATCGTGCCCATGCGGCCGCGCTGCATGCCGACGGCCGCGTGATCGCGCGGCTCGATTTCGATCCGTTGCAAACGCGCTATCCGTACCTGCTGTTTCTCGACCAGACCGTCACCGAGCGCCTGCTTGCCGAACATCTGGCCCGGCTCGGCGTGACGGTCGAGCGCGGTGCGACGCTGACCGCGTGCGAGGCGGGCGGTGCGTCGCTCGACGTGTCGATCCGCTGCGCCGACGGCCGCGACGAATCGTTCGCGCCGTCGTACCTGATCGCCGCCGACGGCGCGCACAGCACGGTCCGGCATCTGCTCGGCCTGGGCTTCGCCGGGCATGCGTTCGAGCAGACCTTCCTGCTCGCCGATTTCGCGGCGATACCCGACTGGCCGGACGAAGAGATCCACCTGTTCACGACATCCGAAGGCATCGCCGGCCTGTTTCCGATGGGCGGCGGCCGTTACCGGCTCGTGGCCGACCGGCCGCCCGGCAGCGACGCGTCGCCCGATGCGCCGACCCCGTCGCTCGCGGAATGCGACGCGATCGTGCGTGCCCGAGCCGGCGCGTCGATCTCGCCGAGCGATCTCGCGTGGTCGGCGTATTTTCATCTGCACAGCCGGATGGTCGACCGGCTGCGTCACGGCCGCGTGTTCTTCGCGGGCGACGCCGCGCACGTCCACAGCCCGGCCGGCGCGCAGGGCATGAACACCGGCATCCAGGAAGCGTTCAATCTCGGCTGGAAGCTCGCGCGCGTGCTCGGCGCGGGCACGCCTGAGCGGTTGCTCGACACGTATCACGCGGAGCGTCATCCGATCGAGCGCGACGTGTTGCGGCAGACCGGTTTCGTCACGCAGATCGTTGAAGCCGAGCGCGGCGCGATGAAGCTGCTGCGCGATCACGTCGTGCCGGTGCTGGCGTCGTTCGGGCCGATGCGCGACGCGGTGCGGCGCACGGTCAGCGAGCTCGGCGTGCAGTACCGGAAGAGCCCGCTGACGCTCGAGCGCGTGCTCGATGGCGGGCCGCGCGCAGGCGAGCGGGCCCCCGACGCGCGCGTGCGGGTGCTCGACGGGCCGCTCGGTCAGGCGCCCGGAACGGCGCGGCTATACGATCTGCACGATCCGGCGAGCTTCACGTTGCTGCTGCTGGAAGAGCCGGTGAATGCCGACACCGGCGCGGTGCCGCCGATGCCGACCGACGCGCAGGCGCTCGTGCAGGGGCTCGACCGGATCATGCCGGATGCGGTGCGCGTCTGGCGCGTCACCGATGCCGAAGGCGGCGATGCCGGGCTCGCGCAGGAATACGGCCGCTCGCGGCCGTCGTTTTACCTGCTGCGGCCGGATGGTTACGTCGCCGTGCGCGGGCGCACGGCGACCGACGCGAACGCGCTGCTGCGCCATTGCGAAAGCTGGTTCGCGGGCATGTCGCGGTCCGCGTAGCGGTGCCGTCAGGCGCTCGCCGCGGCGGGTACGAGCGACGCGCGGTGAACGGCGATCGCGTCGCGCACGATCGGTGCCGCACGTTGCCCGGCCTCGCTCGACGGATCGTCGAGCGCCGCGAGCAATGCGCGACGCATCCGCGGTTCCCAGAAGCGCCGGATATGGTCGGCGATGCCGGTCAGCGCTTCGTCCTGATCGGGCATCGATTCGAAGAATGCGCCGATCTGGTTGGCCATGTCGATCAGGTGTCCGTTGTCCATCGCTTCCTCACTTGCCTGTCGTCACGCCGGCGGTCGCGGCGGCGCGGCGCTCGAGCAGGTCGAGCTGCTCCGCGTTGAAGCGCGCATACGCTTGCTGCCAGTCGGACGGCTGCGCGACGGGCAGCACCTGCACGGCCGTCACCTTGTACTCGGGGCAGTTCGTCGCCCAGTCCGAGCTGTCCGTCGTGATCACGTTCGCGCCCGATTCCGGGAAGTGGAACGTCGTATAAACGACACCCGGTTGCATGCGTTCGGTCACGAGCGCGCGCAGCACCGTCTGCCCCGCACGCGATTCGATGCCCACCCAGTCGCCGCTGCGGATACCGCGATCCTGCGCGTCGTGCGGATGGATCTCGAGGCGATCCTCTTCGTGCCACCGCACGTTCTCGGTGCGGCGCGTCTGCGCGCCGACGTTGTACTGCGACAGGATGCGGCCCGTCGTCAGGATCAGCGGATAGCGTTGCGTGACCTTCTCCGGCGACGCGATGAACTGCGTGATCACGAACTTGCCCTTGCCGCGCACGAATGCGTCGATGTGCATCGTCGGCGTGCCTTCCGGCGCTTGCTCGTTGCACGGCCACTGAATGCTGCCGAGCGTGTCGAGCTTCGCGTACGACACACCCGAGAAGGTCGGCGTGAGCCGTGCGATCTCGTCCATGATTTCCGACGGATGCGCATAGTCCATCTCGTAGCCGAGCGCGCGCGACAGCATCAGCGTGACTTCCCAGTCCGCGTAGCCCGCGAGCGGCGGCATCACCTTGCGCACGCGCGAGATGCGGCGCTCCGCGTTCGTGAACGTGCCGTCCTTCTCGAGGAACGACGAGCCGGGCAGCAGCACGTGCGCGTATTTCGCGGTCTCGTTCAGGAAGATGTCCTGCACGACGATGCATTCCATTGCCGACAGCGCGGCCGCGACGTGCTGCGTATTCGGGTCCGACTGGACGATGTCCTCGCCCTGGCAGTAAAGCCCCTTGAAGCTGCCGTCGAGCGCCGCGTCGAACATGTTCGGGATGCGCAGCCCCGGTTCCGGTTGCAGCTTCGCCGACCACGCCGCTTCGAACTGCGTGCGCACGACTTCGTCGCCGATGTGTCGGTAGCCGGGCAGTTCGTGCGGAAACGAGCCCATGTCGCATGAGCCCTGCACGTTGTTCTGGCCGCGCAGCGGATTGACGCCGACGCCCTCGCGGCCGATGTTGCCGGTCGCCATCGCGAGGTTCGCGATGCCCATCACCGTCGTCGAGCCCTGCGCGTGTTCGGTCACGCCCAGGCCGTAATAGATCGCGGCATTACCGCCCGTCGCATAGAGGCGCGCGGCTTCGCGTACCAGGTCGGCCGGCACGCCCGTCACGTCGGCGCTCGCCTCGGGCGAGTTGTCGGCTCGCGAGACGAACTCGCGCCATTGCTCGAATGCGCGCGTGTCGCAGCGCTCGGCGACAAATGCGTCGGCGGCGAGCCCTTCGGTGACGATCACGTGCGCGAGCGCGTTGACGATCGCGACGTTGGTGCCGGGGCGCAGTTGCAGGTGGTGCGTGGCCTTTACATGCGGGCCGTCGACGACGTCGATGCGGCGCGGGTCGATCACGATCAGCTTCGCGCCTTCACGTACGCGCCGCTTCAGCCGGGAGCCGAACACCGGATGGCCGTCGGTCGGGTTCGCGCCCATCACGACGATCACGTCGGCCTGGCCGACCGATGCGAACGTCTGCGTGCCGGCCGATTCGCCGAGCGTCGTCTTGAGGCCATAGCCCGTCGGCGAGTGGCACACGCGTGCGCAGGTGTCGACGTTGTTGTTGCCGAACGCGGCGCGCACCAGCTTCTGCACGAGGTAGGTTTCCTCGTTCGTGCAGCGCGACGACGTGATGCCGCCGATGGAATCGCGGCCGTACTTGTCCTGCAGCTTGCGGAATTGCGTTGCCGCGTAGGTGAGCGCTTCGTCCCAGCTGACTTCGCGCCACGGGTCGGTGATCTTCTCGCGGATCATCGGCTTCGTGATGCGATCCTTGTGCGTCGCATAGCCCCACGCGAAGCGTCCTTTCACGCATGCGTGACCTTCGTTCGCGAGGCCGTTCTTGTGCGGCGTCATGCGCACGACCTGCGTGCCTTTCATCTCGGCCTTGAACGAGCAGCCGACGCCGCAGTACGCGCAGGTCGTGACGACCGAGTGTTCGGCCTGCCCGAGTTGCACGACCGATTTTTCCTGCAGCGTGGCGGTCGGGCAGGCGGCGACGCACGCGCCGCACGACACGCATTCCGACGCCATGAACGATTCGCTTTCGCCGGCCGCGACGCGCGATTCGAAGCCGCGTGCGGCGATCGTCAGCGCGAACGTGCCCTGCGTTTCCTCGCAGGCGCGCACGCAGCGGTTGCAGACGATGCACTTCGACGGGTCGTACGTGAAGTACGGATTCGATTCGTCCTTCTTGTCGCGCAGGTGATTCGCACCGTCGAAGCCGTAACGCACCTCGCGCAGCCCGACGACGCCGGCCATGTCCTGCAGCTCGCAGTCGCCGTTGGCGGGGCAGGTGAGGCAGTCGAGCGGATGGTCGGAGATGTACAGCTCCATCACGTTGCGACGCAGCGACTGCAGCCGGTCCGACTGCGTGCGCACCTTCATGCCCGCTTCCGCAGGTGTCGTGCACGACGCCGGATAACCGCGCCGGCCTTCGATTTCGACGAGGCACAGCCGGCACGAGCCGAACGGTTCGAGCGAATCGGTCGCGCAGAGCTTCGGGACGTTGACGCCGGCTTCGATTGCCGCACGCATCACCGACGTGCCGGCCGGCACCGTGACCGGCTGGCCGTCGATTTCGAGCGTGACGTCGGTATCGGCATGCCGTTGCGGCGTGCCGTAGTCGGTATCGTCGAACGGATCGAGGGCACGCGCCTGCGCAGCGCGCTTGCACGCGCATTGGCCTGAGCCGCAGCCGCCTTGGCGGACGTTGTTCGTGTCGAGGGACATGCAGGGCTCCTTCTGGGTCAGGCCGCAGCCTTGACCGGACCCGACGCGGCATGTTTGCCGGCAGCGAGCCCGAAATCTTCGGGGAAATGGTCGAGCGCGGACAGCACCGGGTAGGGTGTCATGCCGCCCATGGCGCACAGCGAACCGGCCAGCATCGTGTCGCACAGGTCGCGCAGCAGCGTGACCTGCCGCTCCGACGTATCGCCGTGGCGAATGCGTGCGATGGTCTCGACGCCGCGCGTCGAACCGATCCGGCACGGCGTGCACTTGCCGCACGACTCGATCGCACAGAACTTCATCGCGTATTCGGCGAGCTCGGCGAGGTTCGACGTGTCGTCGTGCAGCACGATGCCGCCGTGGCCGACCACCGCGCCAATCGCCGTATACGCTTCGTAGTCGAGCGGCACGTCCCACTGCTGGTCGGGCAGGTAGGTGCCGAGCGGGCCGCCCACCTGCGCGGCACGTGCGGGCCGGCCGCTGGCCGTGCCGCCGCCGAAGTCGAACAGCAACTCGCGCAGCGTGACCCCGAACGCGAGTTCGACGAGGCCGCCGTGGCGGATGTTGCCGGCGAGCTGGAACGGCAGCGTGCCGCGCGAGCGGCCCATCCCGTAATCGCGATAGAACGCGGCGCCGCGCGCGAAGATCACGGGCGCGGTCGCGAGCGTGATCACGTTGTTGATGACGGTCGGCTGGCCGTACAGGCCAGCGAGCGCGGGCAGCGGCGGTTTCGCGCGCACGACGCCGCGCTTGCCTTCGAGCGATTCGAGCAGCGCCGTTTCCTCGCCGCACACGTACGAGCCCGCGCCTTTCGCGACGTGCAGCTCGAACGCGTGCGCGGAGCCGAGCACGTGCTCGCCGAGCCAGCCGGCTTCGCGTGCGCGGACGATCGCGGCTTCGAGCGTGGCGATTGCGTGCGGGTATTCGCTGCGCACGTAGATGTAGCCGACCGTCGCACCGGTCGCGACGCCCGCGATGATCATCCCTTCGATCAGGCAGTACGGGTCGCATTCCATGAGCAGGCGGTCGGAGAAGGTGCCCGAATCGCCTTCGTCCGCATTGCAGACGATGTATTTCTGCGTGGCGCGTGCTTGCCGGACCGTGCGCCACTTGATGCCGGCCGGGAACGCTGCGCCTCCGCGGCCGCGCAGCCCCGATTCGATCAATGTTTCGCACGCGGCATCGCCGTCGAGCGCGAGCGCGTTCTTCAGGCCGGCGAGGCCTTCGTATCGCAGGTAGTCGTCGATCGACAGCGGGTCGGTCAGGCCGATGCGGGCGAACGTGAGACGTTGCTGGCGCGCGAGATAGGGCAGCGCGTCGACGAGGCCGACGCCGCTCGGATGCGTGCCGCCGTCGAGCCAGTGTGCGTCGAACAGGGCCGGCACGTCGGTGGCCGACAGGTTCGCATAGCCGACGCGGCCGGCGGCCGTGCCGACCTCGACGAGCGGCTCGAGCCACAGCAGCCCGCGCGAACCGTTGCGGACCAGTTCGATGGCGATGCCGCGGCGTACGGCTTCCGCCTCGATCGCGGCGGCGAGCGCGTCGGCGCCGAGCGCCAGCGCGGACGAATCGCGCGGGACATAGACGCGGGTCGTCATGCGGCCTCCGGGGTGCGGGCGACGGCGTCGGCAAGCAGCGCGTCGAATTTCTCCGGCGTGACCTTGGCATGCAGCACGCCATTGACCGTCAGCGACGGCGACTGCGCACACAGTCCGAGGCAGTAGACCGATTCGAGTGCGACTTCACCGGGGGCATGCGCATCGGCGGCATCGCCGTGCGCCGTGTCGAACCGGCAACCCGTGCGGGCTTCCGCATGCGCGGCCAGCGCTTCGCAGCCCATGCTGCGGCACGCTTCGGCGCGGCACATCTGGATCGTCACGCGGGCGGGCGGCGCGGTGCGGAAGTGGTGGTAGTAGGTCAGGACGCCGTGCACTTCCGCGCGAGACAGGTTGAGTGCGCGGGCGAGCGGCGCGACGCAGCCTGGCGGCACGTAACCTGCGTCGTCCTGGATCGCGTGCAGGATCGCCACGAGCGACCGGCCGGCGCGCGCATGGCGCTCGACGAGCGCGTCGGGCGCTTGGGAATTCGGGGACATCGGTTGTGCTCCTCCAAAGTCTCATATGCGCTCGAGGTTCATATAGTGCGCATCGCGACTTCGTTCAGATTGATTTTGACCAACGATAAGCGGAAGATTTGGCGGTCGCAATAGGAAATCGGAGTGCATAATTGATTCGCATCGAATGCGACGCGTATCTGACCGTGCGCGACACGGAAGGCCGTGCGGCCAGCCTGTCGGATGTCGCGCCGTTGCTCGAACTCGTGGCCGACACGGGCAGCATTGCGCAGGCCGCGCAAGCGAAAGGGCTGTCTTATCGGCACGCGTGGGGCATGCTGCGCGCGCTCGAGGCGTGCATCGGCGGGGAACTGATCGAAACCGCGCGCGGCAAGGGCTCGACGCTGTCGGCGCTCGGGCAGGCCGTCGTCGATGCGCAGCGCCTCGCGCGCAGCCGGCTCGACGGGAACCTGCGCACGCTGGCCGCCGAAGTGGCGAGCGACCTGAACCGGCGGCTCGCGCAGCGCGACGGCGCCGTGCGTATCCATGCGTCGCACGGCTACGCAGTCGCGACGCTCGTCTCCGCGCTGGTCGATGCGCAGGCGGCTGTCGACATCAAGTATCGCGAGAGCGTCGAGGCCGTGCAGGCGCTTGCCCGCGGCGAGTGCGACCTGGCCGGCTTCCATCTGCCTCGCGGCGCGTTTCGCGCGCAGTGCGCGCAGATCTACCGGCCGTGGCTCGACGACACGCGCCATGTGCTGATCCACCTGACACGGCGCCAGCAGGGGTTATTCATTCCGCGCGGCAACCCGAAGCAGGTTCGCGGGCTCGCGGATCTCGCGCGCAATGACATCCGCTTCGTCAACCGCCAGCCGGGGTCGGGCACGCGCATGTTGCTGGATCTCGCGCTGCGCGCGATCGGCATCGATCCCGAGCGCATCGACGGCTACGCATCGGCCGAGCTCACGCATTCGGCGATCGCGGCGTTCGTCGCGAGCGGGATGGCCGATCTCGGCTTCGGCGTCGAACCGGCCGCCCATCATTTCGGGCTCGATTTCATCCCGGTCGTCGACGAAGACTATTACTTCGCATGTGAGCGCGCGCGGCTCGATGCGCGGCCGCTTGCCGGCGTGCTGGCGCTGCTGCGCGATGCGCGCTTCGTCGAGCGCGTCGCGCATCTCGACGGCTACGATCCGGCTGCGTGTGGAACGCTGACGAGCATCGCGTCGGGGCTGGCCGGCGGCGACGGCGCGAGCGTGCCGGCGGGCAATGCCCGGTAACGCGGACGCAATCGAACCGCGATGCAGCAGCAGGGGATTTACGCTACGCTTGCCGCTTGACCAACGTTCCAACAAGTACGCCGTTCAAGCGTCATCCCGCCATGAAATTTTCCGTTCCCCTCGCCGCGGCAGTGTTGACCGCGGGGCTGCTGGCCGCTGTTTCGCCGTTTGCGCTCGCGCAGAATTCGCCCGGTGTGCCTGGCGGTATCCTGAGCGAACAGTTTCGCCTGAACGAGCATCCGCAGATGCCGTTCGCAGCGTCCGCGCCGTCGCAGAAATACCAGAGCGGCAAGAAGTCGGCCTTGCGCCGCAAGGGTGACCTGGGGGACCCCAACGGCTGCAATCTGAAGTGTCCGATGGATAGCCGGTAACCTGGCTGACGGGCGCGTCCGAACGAGGGGCCCGCCCGCAGCACCGATTCGACGGGCGGGGGTTGCGCGCGCATGCCGACCTGGCTGACCGGCGACAACCGGACTACCGTGCGATTCCGGCTTTGTCCGAGTCCCGCGATGCGTTGCTGCTTCGCGGGGCTTTTGCTTTCCGTCGAATCGTCATGCGATTCGATGCCGGACGATGAAGGGGAGGTGCATTGCCGGCCCGGCCGGTGATTTAGGGTTAACCCGTAAATCAGGAAGGATGTCTTCCAGAAACCTGCCTTATTCTTAAGCATCCGCCTACATAAACTTCGGATTGTCAGCGATGAACAAGGTGTTCACCGCGAACACAGACAAATCTGGAGGTAGGTCATCATGAAATCGCTCGTTCAAGCTGTTGTCGTTGCTGCCGCTCTCGTTGCCCCGGTCGTGTCGTTCGCCCAGTCGGGTTCGACGATCACCCGCGCGCAGGTTCGTGCCGAACTGGTCCAGCTGCAGCAAGCTGGTTACAACTCCGCTCGCGGTGAAGATCCGCACTACCCGGAAGCGATCCAGGCTGCCACTGCGCGTGTTGCAGAGCAGCAGCGCGCTGCGCTGGCGCAAGCGCAAGGCGCCGACGCCAGCGGTTACGGCGCACAGGCACAGGGCGCATCGGCATCGGGTTCGCGTGCGATGGGCGTGCGTCCGGCCACCGCTGAAGAAATGAAGTCGCTGTATCGCGGCAGCTAAACCGTGTATTGCCCGGTGTGCGTGAATGCCGGGTGCGACGACGCGTCGCGCCTGGAGCCGCAGCACCCGGGCGGGCCGCTGCCTGGCGCAATCGATGAGTGCGCGGGCACGGCAGGCTATCCGTCACCTCCTGTCGCCGGAAGTCCGGTGGCATTCCGCCCGGCCCACCCGTGGCTGGGCGCTTTTTCGGAAGGAGAGGGCGAGTGCGTTTCGCCGGCAACAAAAAACCCCGCAGACTTGCGTCATGCGGGGTTCGTGCGGCGAGCGCGGAATATGGTGGAGGCGGCGGGAATCGAACCCGCGTCCAGAAGCGCTCCACGACTAGTTCTACATGTTTAGTTCAGTCATTTGATTTAACCGCAGCGACGCGGACGAACACGCTGCACTACGGCGATTCGCTAGGTTTTCGACCCTGGCGTCGCGACGCCGACAGGGCTTAACTGACGTAAATGACCTCTGGCGGTATTGCTACCGGTCTTGCGACACTAGCCCGTCAGTGAACTAGGCAGAGGACGGCGGCCCTTAGGCTGCCAGTGCGAACGTATCGTCGTTTGCAGTTACGATTTTCCCATTGATTAACGAGGTGACGGGTCCTCGACATGCCCTAGCCGCTTCACAACCCCTGTCGAAACCAGGTCGCCCCCGCGGATAAGATCGACCATTATAGCCCAACATCGCGCAGCAGTTCGCGCAGTTGCAGCGTCGTGTCGACGAGATGCTGCGCTTGCCAGTCGGCCGGCGCGGCGCCCTCCCCGCAATAGCCGTACGCCGCCGCGACCGTCGCCATGCCGGCGGCGCTGCCGGCTTGAATGTCGCGCAGGTCGTCGCCGACGTAGACGATGCGCGCAGGCGCGAGCGTCAACTGGTCGGCCGCATGCAGTAGCGGGGCCGGGTGCGGCTTCGGGTGCGGCGTTGTGTCGCCCCCGACGACGCAGGCGGCGCGCCGCGCGAGGCCGAGCAGGTCGACGAGCGGCGCCGTGAGCCGCATGGCCTTGTTCGTGACGATGCCCCAGCGCACGCCGCGCGCGTCGAGTTCGTCGAGCACGTCGTCGATGCCGGGGAACAGCGTCGTATGCACGCATAGATCCGTCGCGTAGTTGGCCAGGAACTCGTCGCGCATCGCTTCATAACCGGGCGTGTGCGGATCGATGCCGAACGCGCCGCCGAGCAGGCCGCGCGCGCCGGCCGAGGCTAGCGGCCGCAACACGTCGAGCGGTGTCTCGGGCAGGTCGCGCACGCGTTGCATCTTGTTGACGGCGGCCGCGAGATCGGGAGCCGTGTCGGCGAGCGTGCCGTCCAGGTCGAACAGCACGGCATCGCAGTGCAGCAGGCGCGGTTCGTCGAGTGCCGCCCGCGCGGTCGAGAGGGGAGTCGTCATGCCGGTTGGAAGGTCACGCGCCGCGACGGCACGCGACGAGGTAGTTGATGTCGGCGTCGTTCGACAGCGCGAAGCGCTTGCCGATCGGGTGATACGTGATGCCCTTGATCTCCACGATGTGCAGGTCCGTTGCCCGCACGAAGCTGGCCAGTTCCGACGGACGGATGAAGCGCGCGTAGTCGTGCGTGCCCTTCGGCAGCATTTGTGCGATGTACTCCGCGCCGATCACGGCGAACAGGTATGCCTTCAGGTTGCGGTTCAACGTCGAGAAGAACACCCAGCCACCCGGCTTCACGAGCGTCGCGCAGGCGGCGACGATATCGCCGGGCGACGGCACGTGCTCGAGCATTTCCATGCACGTGACGACATCGTAGGTGCCCGGTTCGCGCGCGGCAATTGCTTCGGCCGCGATGGCCTCGTAATCGACCGAGATGCCGCTTTCGAGACTGTGCAGGTCGGCGACGCCGAGTGCTTCGGTCGACAGGTCGATGCCTTTCACCTGCGCGCCGAGTCCGGCCATCGATTCGGACAGGATGCCGCCGCCGCAGCCAATGTCGAGTGCGCGCTTGCCGGCGAGGTGCGCATGCGCATCGATCCAGCCGAGCCGGACCGGGTTCAGGTCGTGCAGCGGCTTGAATTCGGCATTCGGATCCCACCACCGATGGGCGAGGTCGCTGAATTTCTGGAGTTCGTGCGGATCGGCGTTGGTCATGTCGGCAAACGGGCTACGGAAGGAGGGCGGTGCTGCGATTCGTCAGCCCCGAGTATATAAGAAGCGGACGAGCGGCGAAGCGGCGAGCGCCTTGGGCGGGCGTCAAAGAAAAAGCCCCGCCGGAGCGGGGCTTTGAAGCAGTCGAAAACCGCGGCTTAGTTTGCCGGAACGGTCGTCTTCTGGACTTCTTGCGTACCAACCACTTCGACTTCCACGCGGCGATCCGGTGCGAGGCAGGCGATGAGTTGCTTGCGGTTCTTCTGGTTGCAGCCAGTCGTAACCGGGTTGCGCTTGCCCTTGCCTTCCGTGTAGATCTTGTTGGCCGGCACACCCTTGCTGACCAGGTACGACTTCACGGCTTGCGCACGGCGCAGCGACAGACGGTCGTTGTACTTGTCCGAACCGATGCGGTCCGTGTAGCCCGTTGCGACGACCACTTCCGTGTTCATGCCCTGGATCTTCGACGACAGTTCGTCCAGCTTTTGCTTGCCCAGCGGCTTGAGCGTTGCCTTGTCGAAGTCGAACAGTGCGTCAGCTTGATACGTGATCTTCTGGCTCGTGATGGCCGGAGCGACCGGAGCGACCGGAGCCGGTGCCGGTGCCTGGGCGACCAGTGCGCCATCGCACTTCGCGTTGGCGGTGGCCGGCGTCCAGAACGCATCGCGCCAGCAGAGCTCGTTCGTACCGTTCATCCACACCCATTCGCCCGTGCCGTTGACCCAGTTGTCATTCACGGCTTGGCGCGACGCCGGCACCGACTGTGCCGAAGCGGATGCAGCCATAACTGCGGTAGCTGCAATGAACGCGAGCTTTGAAAGTTTATTCATATTTCTCCTCTCGAAATTGAGATTACCGCAGGTTTACTGCGAGCCTGTTGACGGTGACAAGTCATACATTGCTCGAAGTATAACATTGGTGCGGCACAAAAAACGCGGCGCCGCCTCTGTGTAGACTTCGAGCAGCGTCTAACTTTCAGTGCGTTGGCATTTTGCCATATCGTTCCCTTCCTACGAAAAAAAATCCTCCCCACCCCAAGATCGCTTCAACTTTGTGGTGCATGCGCAACACTGGCCTGCCGTAACTTTTAGAAATTGTCAAGAGTGTGGCGGCGAAATTGCGCCGATGAATGCAGTTGTTTACTCGTGCGCGAAGAACGCGTGACGTGGCAATCGTCTGTGATGCCGAGTCGGGGAGGATTGCGATGTGCAATTGCGGTCGATTCGCCGACGCCGCGATTTTTGCTATTCATATATAGAGGGGGCGAATTGGCGGCTGATGGGCGCATGTTAGAATCTCGCGTTGCGTTGCGCATGCAGCGCCCACGCGAAAGGCGTTCGCCGTCTTCGCTCCGAAACGATACGGATACATGGATCAATTCGCCAAAGAGACCCTGCCCACCTCCCTAGAAGAGGAAATGCGCCGTTCGTATCTCGATTACGCGATGAGCGTGATCGTCGGACGTGCCCTCCCGGATGTCCGCGATGGCCTGAAACCCGTGCACCGGCGCGTGTTGTTCGCGATGCACGAACTGAACAACGACTGGAACCGCGCGTACAAGAAGTCGGCGCGTATCGTCGGTGACGTGATCGGTAAGTACCACCCTCACGGCGATACCGCGGTCTACGACACGATCGTGCGGATGGCGCAGGACTTTTCGCTGCGCTACATGCTGATCGACGGGCAGGGCAACTTCGGCTCGATCGACGGCGACAATGCCGCGGCGATGCGTTACACCGAAATTCGCATGGCGAAGATCGGTCACGAGCTGCTCGCCGACATCGACAAGGAAACGGTCGATTTCGAGCCGAACTACGACGGCAACGAAATGCAGCCGTCGGTCCTGCCGTCGCGCATCCCGAACCTGCTGATCAACGGCTCGTCGGGTATTGCGGTCGGCATGGCGACCAACATCCCCCCGCACAACCTGAACGAGGTCGTCGACGCGTGCCAGCACCTGCTGGGCAACCCGGAAGCGACGATCGACGAGCTGATCGAGATCATCCCGGCGCCGGATTTCCCGACGGCCGGCATCATCTATGGCGTCGCCGGCGTGCGCGACGGCTATCGCACCGGGCGCGGCCGCGTCGTGATGCGAGCGGCCACGCACTTCGAGGAGATCGACCGCGGTCAGCGGATGGCGATCATCGTCGACGAACTGCCGTACCAGGTGAACAAGCGCTCGCTGCTCGAGCGGATCGCCGAGCTCGTCAACGAGAAGAAGCTCGAGGGCATCTCCGACATCCGCGACGAGTCCGACAAGAGCGGCATGCGCGTCGTGATCGAGCTCAAGCGCGGTGAAGTGCCGGAAGTGGTGCTGAACAACCTGTACAAGGCGACGCAGCTCCAGGATACGTTCGGCATGAACATGGTCGCGCTCGTCGACGGCCAGCCGAAGCTGCTGAACCTGAAGGAAATCCTGCAGTGCTTCCTGTCGCATCGACGCGAAGTGCTGACGCGCCGCACGATCTACGAACTGCGCAAGGCCCGCGAACGCGGCCACGTGCTCGAAGGTCTCGCGGTCGCGCTCGCGAATATCGACGAGTTCATCGCGATCATCAAGGCCGCGCCGACGCCGCCGATCGCGAAGGCGGAGTTGATGGCGAAGCCGTGGGATTCGTCGCTCGTGCGCGAGATGCTCACGCGTGCCGAGAGCGAGAACGCGGCGGCCGGCGGCCGCTCCGCGTACCGCCCGGAAGGCCTGAACCCGGCGTTCGGCATGCAGGCCGACGGGCTGTACCGCCTGTCCGACACGCAGGCCCAGGAAATCCTGCAGATGCGTCTGCAGCGCCTGACCGGCCTCGAGCAGGACAAGATCATCGGCGAGTACCGCGAAGTGATGGCCCAGATTGCCGACCTGCTGGACATCCTCGCGCGCCCCGAGCGGATCACGACGATGATCGGCGAGGAGCTGACCTCGGTGAAGGCCGAGTTCGGCGACGCGCGCCGCTCGAAGATCGAGCTGAACGCGACCGAGCTGAACACCGAAGACCTGATCACGCCGCAGGACATGGTCGTCACGATGTCGCATGCGGGCTACGTGAAGTCGCAGCCGCTGTCCGAGTACCGTGCGCAGAAGCGCGGCGGTCGCGGCAAGCAGGCGACGCAGATGAAGGAAGACGACTGGATCGAGACGCTGTTCATCGCGAACACGCACGATTACATCCTGTGCTTCTCGAACCGCGGCCGCGTGTACTGGGTCAAGGTCTACGAAGTGCCGCAGGGCTCGCGCAACTCGCGCGGCCGCCCGATCGTCAATATGTTCCCGCTGCAGGAAGGCGAGAAGATCAACGTCGTGCTGCCGGTCAAGGAATTCTCGGCCGACAAGTTCATCTTCATGGCAACGTCGCTCGGCACCGTGAAGAAGACGCCGCTCGAGGCGTTCAGCCGTCCGATGAAGAAGGGCATCATCGCGGTCGGCCTCGACGAAGGCGATTTCCTGATCGGTGCGTCGATCACCGACGGCGCGCACGACGTGATGCTGTTCTCCGACTCCGGCAAGGCCGTGCGCTTCGACGAGAACGACGTGCGTCCGATGGGGCGCGAGGCGCGCGGCGTGCGCGGCATGCAGCTCGAGGATGGCCAGCAGGTCATCGCGATGCTGGTTGCCGGCAGCGAGGAGCAGACGGTGCTCACCGCGACCGAGAACGGCTACGGCAAGCGCACGCCGATCACCGAGTACACGCGTCACGGCCGCGGCACGAAGGGTATGATCGCGATCCAGACGTCCGAGCGTAACGGCAAGGTCGTGGCTGCAACGCTCGTCGATGCCGAAGATCAGATCATGCTGATCACGACGGCCGGCGTGTTGATTCGCACCCGTGTCTCGGAGATTCGCGAGATGGGGCGCGCCACGCAAGGTGTTACACTCATCAGTCTCGATGAGGGTACCAAGCTCTCTGGCCTGCAGCAGATCGCGGAGGCCGAAGAGGGAGAGGGCGAAGCCGACGAGGCGTCGGACGGCGAAGCCTGAAGAACGGATGAGACTCTAGCCGCCGCAGGCGCGAAGCGCCGCGGCCGGCGAGCAACCATTCATATTTCCAAAAGGGAGTGATGATGCAAAAGCAATTCAAGCAACTGGTTCTGCTGGCTGCACTGGTGCCGACGTTCGCGATGGCGCAAGCGCTGTCGAATTCCGCACCGGCAGCTCCGGCAGCAGCTGCGCCGATCGACGCCGACAAGAAGGCAGCGATCAAGGATCTGCTCGACGCGATCGACGCGCCGAAGCTCGTGTCGGCAATCGGCAACAGCGCCGAAATGCAGGCCAAGCAACTCGTTCCGGCGATCCTGTCGGACGCGCTGTCGGAAAACAAGACGCTGAACGACAAGCAGAAGCAGGCTGCCGTTCCGACGCTGCAGAAGAACGCGGTGCCGAAGCTGGTCGACGGCGCAGGCAAGGTGTTCGGTACGCAGCAGTTCCAGAACGACGCGATGTCGGCTCAGTACGACGCATACGCGAAGTACTACAGCACGTCGGAGATCAAGGATCTGACGACGTTCTACAAGAGCCCGACGGGCCGCAAGTTCATCCAGGTTCAGGATCAGGTCGGTCGCGACGTGGTCAACGGCCTGATGCAGAAGTACATGCCGCAAGCTATCCAGGCAACGCGCACGCAGGCTGACAAGGAAGTCGCAGCAGTCAAGCCGGGCAAGTAAAGCCGTCCGGGCACGCCCCCGGCCGGTCGGCCGGGTTTGGCGGGAGCCTGACGACAGTGCGATAATGGCCGTTTGCGCGCGAGCGCAAGCGGCCATTTCTTTTCTGGCGCGTTCTGCCGGCGGCGAGCCGGTCGCGTCCCTCCGAGGTTTTCACGATGCGCGTCTTTAATTTCTCCGCCGGCCCTGCGGCGATGCCCGAGGAAGTGCTGCGGCAAGCTGCCGACGAAATGCTCGACTGGCATGGTAGCGGCATGAGCGTGATGGAGATGAGCCATCGCGGCAAGGAATTCATGTCGATCCACGAGGCCGCGCTGGCCGACCTGCGCGACCTGCTCGGCGTGCCGGCCAGCCACCGGATCCTGTTCCTGCAGGGCGGCGGTATCGCGGAAAACGCGATCGTGCCGATGAACCTGCTCGGGTCGCGCAAGACGGCCGACTTCGTCGTCACGGGCTCGTGGTCGCAGAAATCGTTCACCGAAGCGAAGAAATACGGCACGCCGCATCTCGCCGCGACCGGCAAGACGGAAGACGGCTTCACGCGCGCACCCGCGCGCGCCGAATGGCAGCTGTCGGATGATCCGGCCTACGTGCATCTGTGTACCAACGAGACGATCGACGGCGTCGAGACGTTCGAGATTCCCGATCTCGGCGACGTGCCGCTGGTCGCGGATGTCTCGTCGCACATCCTGTCGCGTCCGATGGACGTCGCGAAGTACGGCGTGCTGTTCGGCGGCGCGCAGAAGAACATCGGGATGGCCGGCGTGACGCTCGTGATCGTACGCGAGGATCTGCTCGACCGTGCGCTGTCGATCTGCCCGTCCGCGTTCGAATGGAAGACCATCGCCGCGAACAACTCGCTGTACAACACGCCGCCCACCTACGCGATCTACATCGCGGGCCTGGTGTTCCAGTGGCTGAAGCGGCAGGGTGGCCTCGAAGCGATCGAGGCCCGCAATATCGAAAAGGCGAAGCTACTCTACGACACGATCGATGCGAGCAGTTTCTATCTGAACAAGGTCGAGCCGGCAGCACGTTCGCGGATGAACGTGCCGTTTTTCCTGGCCGACGAAACGCGCAACGAAGACTTCCTTGCCGGCGCAAAGGCGCGCGGGCTGCTGCAGCTGAAGGGCCACAAGTCCGTCGGCGGCATGCGGGCGTCGATCTACAACGCGGTGCCGCTCGAGGGCGTGAAAGCGCTCGTCGAGTACATGAAGGACTTCGAGCAGCGCGGCGCCTGACGGCGGCGCTGTTCAAACAGCACGGCAAAACGCATGGACGACGAACTGAATTCCCGCCTGAAACCGCTGCGCGATCGCATCGATGCGATCGACGCGCAGCTGATCGCGCTCCTGAACCAGCGCGCCGCGGTGGCGCTGGAGGTGGGCGAGGTCAAGAAGCATTTCAACGCGCCGGTGTTCCGGCCGGAGCGCGAGCTGCAAGTGATCGCCCGGCTGCAGGACATGAGCGCGGGGCCGCTCGCGAGCGAGCATATCAGCGCCATCTGGCGCGAGATCATGGCCGCGAGCCGCGCGCTCGAGCAGACGATCCACGTCGCGTTCCTCGGGCCGGTCGGCACGTATAGCGAGCAGGCGATGCTCGAGTATTTCGGCCAGTCGATCGAAGGGCTGCCGTGCCCGTCGATCGACGAGGTGTTCCGCTCGGTCGAGGCCGGTGCGTCCGCGTTCGGTATCGCGCCGGTCGAAAATTCGACCGAAGGCGCCGTGTCGCGCACGCTCGACCTGCTGCTGCAGACGCAACTGCTGATCAGCGGCGAACTCGCGCTGCCGATCCATCACAACCTGCTGACGCAGAGCGGCACGCTCGACGGCGTGAAGCGCGTCTGTGCACACGCGCAGGCGCTTGCGCAATGCCAGCAGTGGCTCGCGGCGAATGCGCCGCAGCTCGAGCGGCAGGCGGTGGCGAGCAACGCGGAGGCTGCGCGTCTCGCGGCGGCCGATCCGACCGTCGCGGCGATCGCGGGCGACCGCGCGGCCGCACACTACGGCTTGCAGATCGCGTTCTCGCTGATCCAGGACGATCCGCACAACCGCACGCGCTTCGTGATCATCGGCAAGCAGCCGGCCGGGCAGAGCGGTCACGACCAGACGTCGCTGATCGTGTCGGTGAAGAACGAGCCGGGCGCCGTGTTCAAGCTGCTCGAGCCGCTCGCGCGGCACGGCGTGTCGATGACGCGCTTCGAGTCGCGTCCGGCGCGCGTCGGCACGTGGGAGTACTACTTCTACATCGACATCGAAGGGCACCGGGACGATGCGTCGGTTGCGGCCGCGCTCGCGGAACTCGGCCAGAAGGCCGCGTTCCTGAAGATACTCGGTTCGTATCCGCGCGCACGCTGATGCGTGGCGGCCCGTCGCCTGTTCGCGCAGGCGTTGGGTCCACGCGGGCAGGGCAGGCCGATCGGCGCTGCCGAAGGCGGGTTCGGGCGGCATCCGGCGCAGGTTGCGCCGGATGCGGGCCCGTGGCCCGGAATCTGGAATTCCGCGTGCGGGGTGTCGTCCTGTGCGCGTAACTTGGCTCTTGTCGTGTCAGGCTTTGCATTCAACAAACTGGTCATCTTCGGCGTCGGCCTGATCGGCGGATCGCTGGCCCGCGCGCTGCGCGAGCGCGCGCCGGGCGGCGCGGGCGAGGTTGTCGGCGTGGGCCGTTCGCGTGCTTCGGTCGAGCGTGCGCTCGCACTCGGCGTGATCGACCGTGCGGCAGCGCTCGACGACGACGCGCAATTGCGCGACGCGCTGACTGGCGCCGATCTGGTGCTGCTGGCGGCGCCTGTCGCGCAGACGGGCCCGTTGCTCGCGCGCATTGCGCCGTGGCTTGGAGCGGCGACGATCGTCACCGACGCGGGCAGCACCAAGTCCGATGTCGTCGCTGCCGCGCGCGAAGCGCTCGGCGCGCGGATCGCGCAGTTCGTGCCGGGGCATCCGATCGCCGGTCGAGAGTCGAGCGGCGTCGAGGCCGCATTGCCGGATCTGTACGTCGGCCGCAACGTCGTGCTGTGCCCGCTGCCGGAGAACGCCCCCGAATCGGTCGCGCGGATCGACGCGATGTGGCGTGCGACCGGCGCCGACGTGCGCACGATGAGCACGGAGCAGCACGATCGCGTGTTCGCGTCGATCAGCCATCTGCCGCACGTGCTGTCGTTCGCGCTCGTCGAGCAGATCCTCGGCGAGGCCGATGCGGAACTGAAATTTTCATACGCGGCGGGCGGCTTCCGCGATTTCACGCGCATCGCGGCGTCGAGCCCGGAGATGTGGCGCGACGTGTGCGTCGCGAACCGCGCGGCGCTGCTCGATGAGCTCGATGGCTACACGCGTGTGCTCACGCGGCTGCGCGCGGCGATCGACGCCGGCGACGGCGCCGCGCTCGAAGCGGTGTTCACGCGCTCGCGCGCTGCGCGCAAGGCATGGCAGGAGCGTGGCGGTACGCCCGCTGCCGAACCGGTCAAGAAATAACAGGACGATTCCCATGGACTATCTCGATCTCGGCCCGTACTCCAGCGCATCGGGCACCGTGCGCCTGCCCGGCTCGAAAAGCATTTCGAACCGCGTGCTGCTGCTCGCGGCGCTTGCCGAAGGCGAAACCACGATCACCAACCTGCTCGACTCCGACGACACGCGCGTGATGCTCGACGCACTCGGCAAGCTCGGCGTGAAGCTAGCGCGCGATGGCGACACCTGCGTCGTGATGGGCACGCGGGGCGCATTCACCGCGAAGACGGCCGACCTGTTCCTCGGCAACGCGGGCACGGCCGTGCGGCCGCTGACCGCCGCGCTCGCGGTGAACGGCGGCGACTATCGCGTGCACGGCGTGCCGCGCATGCACGAGCGGCCGATCGGCGATCTCGTCGACGGCCTGAGGCAAATTGGCGCGCAGATCGACTACGAGCTGAACGAAGGCTACCCGCCGCTGCGGATCAAGCCGGCGAACATTTCCGTCGACGCGCCGATCCGCGTGCGCGGTGACGTGTCGAGCCAGTTCCTCACGGCGTTGCTGATGACGCTGCCGCTCGTGAAGGCGAAGGACGGCAAGATCGTCGTCGAGGTCGATGGCGAGCTGATCTCGAAGCCGTACATCGACATCACGATCCGGCTGATGGAGCGCTTCGGCGTGACCGTCGAGCGCGACGGCTGGCAGCGCTTCGTCGTGCCGGCCGGCGTCCGCTACCGCTCGCCGGGGCGGATCATGGTCGAGGGCGATGCGTCGTCCGCGTCGTACTTCCTCGCGGCCGGCGCGCTCGGCGGCGGCCCGCTGCGCGTCGAAGGCGTGGGGCGGGCGAGCATCCAGGGCGATGTCGGCTTCGCGAACGCGCTGATGCAGATGGGCGCGAACGTGACGATGGGCGACGACTGGATCGACGTGCGCGGCATCGGCCACGACCACGGCAAGCTCGAGCCAATCGACATGGACTTCAACCTGATCCCCGATGCGGCGATGACCATCGCGGTCGCGGCGCTGTTCGCGAACGGCACGAGCACGCTGCGCAACATCGCGAGCTGGCGCGTGAAGGAAACCGACCGCATCGCCGCGATGGCGACCGAGCTGCGCAAGGTCGGCGCGATCGTCGAGGAAGGCCCGGACTACCTCGTCGTCACGCCGCCGGAAAAGCTCACGCCGAACGCGGCGATCGACACGTACGACGATCACCGGATGGCGATGTGCTTCTCGCTCGTCAGCCTGGGCGGCGTGCCCGTGCGGATCAACGATCCGAAGTGCGTCGGCAAGACATTCCCCGACTATTTCGACCGCTTCGCCGCGCTCGCCAAAGCCTGACCCCACTGTTCTGATGAAATCGACCCGACCCTTTCACCCGACTCCCGTCATCACGATCGACGGCCCGACTGCTTCCGGCAAGGGCACCGTCGCCGCGCTCGTCGCCGCGCATCTTGGCTTCCACTTGCTCGACAGCGGCGCGCTGTACCGGCTCGCCGCGCTCGCGAGCGTGCGCTACGGCATCGAGGCTGAGGACATCGACGCGCTGGTGAAGCTGATCGACGATCTCCACATCACGTTCCGCGAAGGCTGCGCGCAGCTCGACGGCGTCGATGTGTCGAACGACATCCGCGCCGAAGCGGTCGGCAACCGCGCATCGGCGATCGCCGTGCACGGGCCGGTGCGCACCGCGCTCGTCGCGCGCCAGCGCGCGTTCCGCAAGACGCCGGGCCTCGTTGCGGACGGGCGCGACATGGGTACCGTGATCTTCCCGGACGCCGTGCTGAAGGTGTTCCTGACGGCCAGCGCCGAGGCGCGCGCGACCAGACGGCATAAGCAATTGATGCAAAAAGGTTTTTCTGCTAATATAGATGACTTGCTCCGGGATCTTCGTGAACGTGATGCGCGCGACAGCAATCGCGCGGCCGCGCCGCTCAAGCCCGCAGCAGATGCCAAGCTGCTCGATACGTCGGCGCTGTCGGTCGATGAAGCGGTCGACCAGGTGCTGCAGTGGTACCGGGCGCTCGGCCAGCCGGCCTGAGAAGGCGGGCAGCGGTAGGTGCTCCGTGCGTAAGTGCGGAGCGTGTTTCGAACCCTTAACCCCGTGTGGACCTCGATCTGGCCCTTTCAGTCTGCCATTCCGGCCGGCGTGGCACAGCGATCCATGCACAATCAGATTTTTATGTCCGACCTGCAAACCTCTACCCCGAATACTGAATCTTTCGCGGCTCTGTTCGAAGAGTCGCTGACCCGCCAAGACATGCGCGCCGGCGAAGTGATTTCCGCCGAAGTCGTGCGCGTCGACCACAACTTCGTGGTCGTCAATGCAGGCCTGAAGTCCGAGGCTTACATTCCGATCGAGGAATTCCTGAACGATCAGGGCGAGGTTGAGGTGCAGTCGGGCGATTTCGTGTCCGTCGCGATCGACGCACTCGAAAACGGCTATGGCGACACGATCCTGTCGCGCGACAAGGCGAAGCGCCTTGCATCGTGGCTGTCGCTGGAAAAGGCGCTCGACAACAACGAACTCGTCACCGGCACGATCACCGGCAAGGTGAAGGGCGGCATGACCGTGATGGTCAACGGCATCCGCGCGTTCCTGCCGGGTTCGCTGGTCGACACGCGTCCGGTCAAGGACACGACCCCGTACGAAGGCAAGACGCTCGAATTCCGCGTGATCAAGCTCGATCGCAAGCGTAACAACGTCGTGCTGTCGCGTCGTGCAGTGATCGAAGCAACCCAAGGCGAAGAGCGCGCGAAGCTGCTCGAGACGCTGAAGGAAGGCGCGATCGTCAACGGCGTGGTCAAGAACATCACCGACTACGGCGCGTTCGTCGACCTCGGCGGCATCGACGGCCTGCTGCACATCACCGACATCGCATGGCGTCGTGTGCGTCACCCGAGCGAAGTCCTGTCGGTTGGCCAGGAAGTCACCGCGAAGATCCTCAAGTTCGACCAAGAGAAGAACCGCGTCTCGCTGGGCATCAAGCAACTGGGCGACGATCCGTGGGAAGGCATCTCGCGCCGTTACCCGTCGGGCACGCGCCTGTTCGGCAAGGTCACGAACATCACCGACTACGGCGCATTCGTCGAAGTGGAATCGGGCATCGAAGGCCTCGTCCACGTGTCGGAAATGGACTGGACCAACAAGAACGTTGCTCCGTCGAAGGTTGTCCAGCTGGGCGACGAAGTCGAAGTCATGGTCCTCGAGATCGACGAAGACCGTCGTCGTATCAGCCTCGGCATGAAGCAGTGCAAGCCGAATCCGTGGGATGACTTCAGCCGCAACTTCAAGAAGGGCGACAAGATCACGGGCGCAATCAAGTCGATCACCGACTTCGGCGTGTTCATCGGTCTGCCGGGCGGCATCGACGGCCTGGTTCACCTGTCGGACCTGTCGTGGAGCGAAGCTGGCGAAGAAGCGGTTCGCAAGTACAAGAAGGGCGACGAAGTCGAAGCAATCGTCCTCGGTATCGACGTCGAGAAGGAACGTATTTCGCTCGGCATCAAGCAGCTCGAAGGCGACCCGTTCAGCAACTACGTTGCAATGAACGACAAGGGCTCGATCGTCGACGGCGTCGTGAAGACGGTCGATGCGAAGGGTGCGGTCGTTACGCTGACGGGTGACATCGAAGGCTACCTGCGCGCGTCGGAAATCTCGCAGGATCGCGTCGAAGACGCACGCAACGTGCTGAAGGAAGGCGACAAGGTCAACGCGATGGTGATCAACATCGATCGCAAGTCGCGCGGCATCAACCTGTCGATCAAGGCGAAGGATTCGGCTGAACAACAGGAAGCGATCCGCGGCCTGCAGTCGGACTCCAGCGCTGCTGCGACCGGTACGACCAACCTCGGCGCGCTGCTGAAGGCGAAGCTCGACGGCCAGAACCAGTAAGCCTCACGAGGTCTGCTGAAGTATGACCAAATCCGAGTTGGTCGCGCAGCTGGCATCGCGATTTCCGCAACTTGTCCTCAAGGATGCGGATTTCGCGGTGAAAACGATGCTCGATGCGATGTCTGACGCCCTGGCGAAAGGGCATCGCATTGAAATTCGGGGTTTCGGCAGCTTTGGCCTCAACCGTCGCCCGGCGCGCGTCGGACGCAACCCGAAGTCAGGGGAGAAAGTGCAGGTGCCCGAGAAGTTCGTGCCGCACTTCAAGCCTGGCAAGGAATTGCGCGAACGCGTCGACGGCCGTGCCGGTGAACCGCTGAAGGCTGATGATCCGGACGACGAGCGTTAAGCGTCATCCGGTTTGCCCGGAACCCATCCGGCGAAGGCTGAAAAGAAAAGCGCCCCTTGCGGGCGCTTTTTTCATTTCCGGCGATCGCCGCGCAACGGGGGCGCGCAGGATCTGCGCAGCCGCGGAAACGCATCCTTTACAATACGGGTCGATTCGGCGCGACGAAGGGGAGTCGCGCGCCGCGGCAAACCTCAACAAAGAGAGGGCTTCATGAAGTTTATCGTCTGGCTGATCCGGGTATTGGTGTTCGTACTGCTGCTGGTGCTTGCGCTGGCCAATACGCAAACCGCGACGCTGAATTTCGTTGCCGGCTATTCATGGCAAGCGCCGCTGATCCTGATCGGCCTGGCGTTCTTCGCCGTGGGGCTGCTGGCCGGCTTGCTGTCCGCGCTGCCTTCGATCTTCCGCCTGCGTCTCGAGAACGGGCGCCTGAAGCGCGATCTGCGCGCGGCGCGCGAAACGCCGGCCGTCATCGACCAGCCGCCGATGCCGCCCGTCATTTAACACGGACGCCGCGCGATCATCGCGCGGTTTTCGTCTCTGCTTCGATATTTCGCATGGATCTGGATTTCTGGTGGTTGCTCGCGATTCCGGTCGCGTTCGCGCTGGGTTGGGCGGCGTCACGCTATGACCTGAAGAATCTCCTGTCGGAGAGTGCCAACCTGCCGCGATCGTATTTTCGCGGCCTGAATTTTCTGTTGAACGAACAACCTGACAAGGCGATCGATGCGTTCATCGAGGTCGCCAAGCTCGATCCCGAGACGGTCGAGCTGCACTTCGCACTCGGCAACCTGTTTCGCCGCCGCGGCGAGACCGATCGCGCGATCCGCGTTCACCAGAACCTGCTGAGCCGCACGGACCTGCCGGTCAACGAGCGCGACCACGCGCTGTACGAACTCGGCCAGGATTTTCTGAAGGCCGGGCTGCTCGATCGTGCCGAAGAGGCGTTTCACAAGCTCGCCGACGGCGATTACGCGCTCGGCGCGCAGCGGGCGCTGCTGACGATCTACGAGATCGAGAAGGACTGGAACAAGTCGATCGATACGGCAAAGCGCATCGAGTCGATGAGCGACAAGCCGCTTGGCGTCGAAATTGCCCAGTTCCACTGCGAACTCGCGCAGGACGCGCTGCAGCGCAAGAACGCGGCAGCGGCCGCCGAACAGCTGCGCCTGGCGCTGGCCGTGAACCCGCAAAACGTGCGCGCGACGGTGCTGTCCGGCGACGCGGCGGAAGCGGAGGGCAACCACGCGGCCGCGATCGAGCACTGGAAGCGCGTCGAGGCGCAGAATCCCGCGTATCTGCCGCTCGTCGCCGACAAGCTGATGAAGGCGTATGTCGCGCTCGGCAAGCATGCCGAAGGCGCCGAGCTGCTGATGGGGTATATCGACCGCTATCCGTCGAACGACCTGCTCGACATCGCATACCAGCACATCGCAGGGTTGCGCGGCCAGGATGCGGCGCACACGCTCGCGCGCACGCAGATGGAGAAGTCACCGAACCTGTCGGGGATGCTGCATCTGCTCGATGCGCAAATCGCGGCGGCCGACGAACCGCGTCGTAAGGAACTTGAAATGATGCGTGCGCTGATCAAGCAGCGCACGAAGAATCTGCCACGGTATACGTGCCAGAATTGCGGTTTCCGGGCACGGCTCTTCTATTGGCAGTGCCCCGGATGCAGCGGCTGGGAAACCTATGCGCCGCGCCGCGTCGAACCTGCGATGCCGGGCTGATCCCGGCACGCGGAGCCAACGCGCTGCGGTTGTCGCCGGGCTCGTCCCGGCGGCCAAGTTAGTCAATTACCGGGAAGTACCGGAACATCTATGAAAATCACCATCATCGGCACCGGCTATGTCGGTCTCGTCACGGGCGCGTGCCTCGCGGAGATCGGTCACGACGTCTTCTGTCTCGACGTCGATCAGCGCAAGATCGACATCCTGAACAACGGCGGGATGCCGATTCACGAACCGGGGCTGCTGGACATCATCGCGCGCAACCGCGCGGCGGGGCGCCTGCGCTTCTCGACCGATATCGAGGCGAGCGTCGCGCACGGCGAGATCCAGTTCATCGCCGTCGGCACGCCGCCCGACGAGGACGGCTCGGCCGACCTGCAGTACGTGCTCGAAGCCGCACGCAACATCGGCCGCCACATGACGGGCTTCAAGGTGATCGTCGACAAGTCGACGGTGCCGGTCGGCACCGCGCAGCGCGTGCGCGGCGTGGTCGATGAGGCGCTCGCCGCCCGCGGTCTGGCAGGCAGCGTCGCGCATCGCTTCTCGGTCGTGTCGAACCCGGAATTCCTGAAGGAAGGCGCCGCGGTCGAAGACTTCATGCGTCCGGACCGGATCATCATCGGCGTCGACGACGACGAGACGGGCACGATCGCGCGCGAGAAGATGAAGAAGCTTTACGCGCCGTTCAATCGCAACCACGAGCGCACGATCTACATGGACGTGCGTTCGGCCGAATTCGCGAAATATGCGGCGAACGCGATGCTCGCCACGCGCATCTCGTTCATGAACGAGATGTCGAATCTGGCCGACAAGGTCGGCGCCGACATCGAGGCCGTGCGCCGCGGGATCGGCTCCGATCCGCGCATCGGCTATCACTTCCTGTACGCTGGCGTCGGCTACGGCGGCTCGTGCTTTCCGAAGGACGTCCAGGCGCTGATTCGCACGGCCGGTGAGAATGGCCAGCCGCTGCGTATCCTCGAGGCCGTCGAGGCGGCCAACTATGCGCAGAAGGACGTGCTGATCAGCAAGATCGAGCAGCGCTTCGGCGCCGACCTGAGCGGCCGCGAGTTCGCGGTCTGGGGCCTGGCGTTCAAGCCGAACACCGACGACATGCGCGAGGCGCCGAGCCGTCGCCTGATCGCCGCGCTGCTCGAACGCGGCGCGACCGTGCGTGCGTACGATCCGGTCGCGGTCGACGAGGCGCGGCGCGTGTTTGCGCTCGATTTCGGCGCCGATCCGGACGCGCTGGCGCGGCTGCATCTCGTCGAGACGCAGGACATCGCCGTGACGGGGGCGGACGCGCTCGTGATCGTGACCGAATGGAAGGAATTCCGGAGCCCCGACTTCACGCGCCTGAAGGCCGAACTGAAGGCACCGGTGATCTTCGACGGTCGCAATCTCTATGAGCCGGATGCGATGGCCGAACTGGGCATCGACTACTACGCGATCGGCCGGCCGTATGTCGATCCCCAGTCGTCCACCCGTGGCTGACCACACGATGAATACTCTTCGCGAAGTCGTTCCGGTGCCGCGCGAGCAGCTCGCGCGCTCGCGCGTGCTTGTCGTCGGCGACGTGATGCTCGACCGTTACTGGTTCGGCAACGTCGATCGCATTTCGCCTGAAGCGCCGGTGCCGGTCGTGCACGTGCAGCGTCAGGAAGAGCGCCTCGGCGGTGCGGCCAACGTCGCGCGCAACGCCGTGACGCTCGGCGGCCAGGCCGGGTTGCTGTGCGTCGTCGGGTGCGACGAACCCGGCGAGCGGATCGTCGAGCTGCTCGGCAGCAGCGGCGTGACGCCGCATCTCGAGCGCGACCCGGCGCTGCCTACCACGATCAAGTTGCGCGTGCTCGCGCGCCAGCAGCAACTGCTGCGCGTCGACTTCGAGGCCATGCCGACGCACGAGGTGCTGCTCGCGGGGCTCGCGCGCTTCGATGCGTTGCTGCCGCAGCACGACGTCGTGCTGATGTCGGATTACGCGAAAGGCGGCCTGACGCACGTCACGACGATGATCGAGAAGGCGCGTGCGGCTGGCAAGTCCGTCCTCGTCGACCCGAAGGGCGACGACTGGGCACGCTATCGCGGCGCGTCGCTGATCACGCCGAATCGCGCTGAACTGCGCGAAGTGGTCGGGCAGTGGAAGTCGGAAGACGATCTGCGCGCGCGCGTCGCGAAGCTGCGCGCGGAACTCGGCATCGACGCGCTGCTGCTCACGCGTTCGGAAGAAGGGATGACGCTGTTTTCCGCCACCGGCGAACTGCACGCACCGGCGCTCGCGCGGGAGGTGTTCGACGTGTCGGGCGCGGGCGATACCGTGATTGCAACGGTCGCGACGATGCTCGGCGCGGGCGTGCCGCTCGTCGATGCCGTCGTGCTCGCGAATCGCGCGGCAGGCATCGTGGTCGGCAAGCTCGGCACGGCCACGGTGGACTACGACGAACTGTTTCACTGAGCGCATGCGGTGGCGCGACGAGCGCGCCGCACGCATGGCTCGCACTTTTCAGGCAGGACGATCATGACCCTCATCGTCACCGGCGCAGCCGGTTTTATCGGCGCGAACCTCGTCAAGGCGCTCAACGAGCGCGGCGAAACGCGCATCATCGCAGTCGACAACCTGACGCGTGCGGACAAGTTCCGGAATCTCGTCGATTGCGAGATCGACGACTATCTGGACAAGACGGAATTCGTCGAACGTTTCGCGCGCGGTAATTTCGGCAAGGTACGCGCGATTTTCCACGAAGGCGCCTGTTCGGACACGATGGAAACCGACGGCCGCTACATGATGGACAACAACTTCCGCTACAGCCGCGCGGTGCTCGACGCCTGCCTCGCGCAGGGCACGCAGTTCCTGTACGCATCGTCGGCCGCGACCTACGGCGGATCGACGCGCTTCGTCGAGGAGCGCGAGGTCGAGGCGCCGCTGAACATCTACGGCTATTCGAAGTTCCTGTTCGACCAGGTGATCCGTCGCGTGCTGCCGACCGCGAAGAGCCAGATCGCCGGCTTCCGCTATTTCAACGTGTACGGCCCGCGCGAGACGCACAAGGGGCGCATGGCGTCAGTCGCGTTCCACAACTTCAACCAGTTCCGTGCGGAGGGCAAGGTGAAGCTGTTCGGCGAGTACAACGGCTATGCGCCGGGCGAGCAGACGCGCGACTTCGTGTCGGTCGAGGACGTGACGAAGGTGAACCTGTTCTTCTTCGATCATCCGGAGAAGTCGGGCATCTTCAACCTCGGCACGGGCCGTGCGCAGCCGTTCAACGATATCGCGTCGACGGTCGTGAACACGCTACGTGCACTCGACAACCAGCCGCCGCTGACGCTTGCGCAGCAGGTCGAGCAAGGGCTGATCGAATACGTGCCGTTCCCCGATGCACTGCGCGGCAAGTACCAGTGCTTCACGCAGGCCGATCAGACGAAGCTGCGCGCGGCCGGTTACGACGCACCGTTCCTGACCGTGCAGGAAGGCGTCGACCGCTATGTGCGTTGGCTATCTGGCCAGGTTTAAGCGGAAGCGTTGCATCGATAGACTGGGTCTCACGGTCGGCAGCCGCCGGCCGTTTTTCATCGGAGATCCAGTACATGATCAGGAAATGGTTGGCCGCAGCGGTAATGCTCGGCACGATCGCGTCGGCCTGGGCGGCCGTTGACGTCAACACCGCGAACGAGGATGCGCTCGTCGGCATCAAAGGCATCGGCCCGGCACGGGCGAAGGCGATTCTCGACGAACGCGGCGCACGCGGTCCGTTCAAGAATGCGGAAGATCTCGCGTCGCGCGTGAACGGCATGGGCGGCCATACCGTCGAGCGGCTTCAGCAGGAAGGCCTGACGGTCGGCGCGGCCGGCACGGGTGCCACGCCGCCGGCACCGGGCAAGCCGCCCGGCAAGCCCGCGGCACCACCTGCCCGCACCGCACAGAAGTAACGCGTCGCGCGCGACCGACAACGAGCTCCTTCAGTCGCCGTCATTGCGACGGCTTCCCGCGGCATGCCGCGGGTTTTTTTGCGTGGGCGCGGTGTAGGTGGCGGCGGGTTGCACGGCACGCGTATTCCATCGTCGCAATGGGGTTGCCGGCGTGAGCAGCGGTGCTGGTTTACAATCGATCGATTGATCGGCCTCGTACTCACGGTATATCCATGGCTTACAAAACTATCGAAGACACGATCGGCAATACGCCGCTCGTCCAACTGGTCCGCTTGCCGGACGATGAAATTCGCGCGCGCAACAACGTGGTGCTCGCGAAGCTCGAAGGCAACAATCCGGCGGGTTCCGTGAAGGATCGTCCGGCACTGTCGATGATCAGCAAGGCCGAGGCGCGCGGGCGCATCAAGCCGGGCGATACGCTGATCGAGGCGACGAGCGGCAATACGGGTATCGCACTGGCAATGGCAGCGGCGATCCGCGGCTACAAGATGGTGCTGATCATGCCGGAGGACCTGTCGGTCGAGCGCCGCCAGAGCATGGCTGCCTACGGCGCCGAAATCATCCTGACGCCGGTGAAGGGCGGCATGGAGCTCGCACGCGATCTCGCGGACCAGATGCAGCGCGAAGGCAAGGGCGTGATCCTCGACCAGTTCGCGAACCCCGACAATCCGATTGCGCACTACGAAGCGACGGGCCCGGAAATCTGGCGCGATACCGAAGGGCGCATCACGCACTTCGTGTCGGCCATGGGCACGACGGGTACGATCATGGGCACGTCGCACTATCTGAAGGAACAGAATCCGGCGATCGAGATCGTCGGTGCGCAGCCGGAAGACGGTTCGCGCATTCCGGGCATCCGCAAGTGGCCGGAAGCGTACATGCCGACCATCTTCGATCGCAGCCGGGTCGACCGCGTCGAGAACGTGAGCCAGGCCGCGGCGGAAACGATGGCGCGCCGGCTCGCGTCGGTCGAAGGCATCTTCGCGGGCATTTCCTCGGGCGGCGCATGTGAAGTCGCGATGCGCATCGCGCGTCAGGTCGAGAATGCGACGATCGTGTTCATCATCTGCGATCGCGGCGACCGCTACCTGTCCACGGGCGTGTTCCCTGCCTGAACGCAGGCAGGTGCGCGCAACGCGCGTGCGATAAAAAAAGCGCCGCTTGTGCGGCGCTTTTTCTTTGAGCGGTTGGTGCTTATTGCGACTCGGTGTCGACGGTGGCCGGCTGAAGTGCGCCGCTCGCTTCCATCTGCGCCTTCACCGCCTCGCCAAGCTGGTACACGGTGAGCGCATAGAAGAAGCTGCGGTTGTAGCGCGTCAGCACATAGAAATTCTTGAGGCCGAGCATGTACTCGGTCGCCCGCCCCGGCGACGGCAGGTCGACCACCGTCACAGGGGTACCGCCTTCGGTCGTGATGTTGACCGTCGGCTCGTTCAGCGTCATGCCCGCGCGCAGCAGTTGCGACAGCGCCCAGTGCGGTTCGGGCTGGCCGTCGGCGGCGGCCTGTGCGATCCCCAGGCTGCCCGTATCGGGCGTGATCTGCCAGACCACCGGGCGGTCGGTTTCCCAGCCGTGCTGCTTCAGGTAGTTCGCGACGCTGCCGATCGCATCGACAGGACTGCTGCGCAGGTCGACATGGCCCGTGCCGTCGAAGTCGACCGCATACTCGCGGATGCTGCTCGGCAGGAACTGCGGAATCCCGATCGCGCCCGTATACGAGCCGAGCACGGTGGTCGGGTCGAGCTGGTTGTCGCGCGTCCAGACCAGGAAGTCCTCGAGGTTCTTGCGGAACGTCGCCTGGCGGCTGTCGCGATTCGGCGTATCCGGATAGTCGAACGTGAGCGTCGTCAGCGCGTCGAGCACGCGGAAATTGCCCATGTAGCGGCCGTAGATCGTCTCGACGCCGATGATGCCGACGATCACCTCGGGCGGCACGCCGAATTGCGCGGATGCGCGCTGCAGCGTTGCCTGGTTCGCCTTCCAGAATTTCACGCCCGCGTTGATGCGGATCGGCTCGATGAAGCGCGAGCGATAGACCCGCCAGTTCTTGACCGTCGGCGACGGGGCCGGCTTCACGAGCTTGACGGCCGTCGCCGAATAGCTGATGCGCGAGAACAGCGCATGCAGGCTCGCGGAGTCGAAGCCGTTGCGGCTGACCATCTCGTCGATGAACGCATCGACCTTCGCGTTGTTCGCGTAACGCTGCGGAACAATTTCCTCTTCGAAGGTCTGGCCTTGCGGTGTCGGCTGCTGCGGCTGGGCCTGTGCGACGAGCTTGCCCGAGGACTTCGCGGGTTGCGTCTGCGCGCCGGCAGGCGCGGTGCCGAGGGCCGCGACCACAGCGGCCGCGACGAGCGGCACGCGAGCACGGAACAGCGCGGAGAGAAGGGCGGCAGGCTTGCTGGAATTCATGTCGAAGCGGGCGGACGAGGCGATTGGGTTCGGCGCAGTATACCCGACGGATCCGGCGCGCCGGGGCGTGGCGGGCCCCCGTTGTGGTAAGTTAGCGGCGAATTCGCGGCAGACGATGGACATCATTGATGGAGACCTGCGGCGCACCGTGCGCCGCGGATGACAGCTTATGGCAACCGCTTTCTATACGCACCCCGACTGCATGCTGCACGAGATGGGGGAATGGCATCCGGAATGCCCGGCCCGCCTGTCGGCGATCCAGGATCAACTGATCGCGAGCCGCATCGACGACCTGATCGTGCACGAAACCGCGCCGTTCGCGAGCGAGGTGGCGCTGGGCCGGGTGCATACGCAGGCGCACATCGACTACATCCGGAGCATGACGCCGGTCGACGGCTACGTCGAGATCGATCCCGATACGCTGATGAACCGCGATACGTGGCGTGCGGCGCTGCGCGCGGCCGGTGCCGCGATCGCGGCGACCGACGCGGTGATCGAAGGTCGCTATGCGAATGCGTTCTGCGGCGTGCGCCCGCCTGGCCACCATGCGGAGCCGGCGCGTGCGATGGGTTTCTGCTTCTTCAACAACGTCGCGATCGCCGCGCGGCACGCGCTCGACGTACACGGTCTGGAGCGTGTCGCGATCATCGATTTCGACGTGCATCACGGCAACGGCACCGAGGCCGCATTCGCGAATGACGAGCGCGTGCTGATGTGCAGCTTCTTCCAGCATCCGCTGTACCCGTTCTCGGGCGTCGATCACCAGGCGCCGAACATGGTCAACCTGCCGATGCCAGCGCGCAGCAACGGGATGGCGATCCGCGAAGCCGTCGACATGTTCTGGCTGCCGCGCCTCGATGCGTTCAAGCCGCAGATGCTGTTCGTGTCGGCGGGTTTCGATGCGCATCGCGAGGACGATATCGGCAACCTCGGCCTCGTCGAAGCCGACTTCGAATGGCTGACCGCGCAGATCGTCGACGTGGCGCGCCGGCATGCGCAGGGCCGCATCGTGAGCTGCCTCGAAGGCGGCTACAACCTGTCCGCGCTCGGGCGCAGCGTCGTCGCGCATCTGCGCGTGCTGGCCGGTATCTGATTATCGATTGACCGCCAGTGTCGCGCGTGCTCAGCGCGCCGGCACGCGCGCGTGAACCCACGCGATCAGCGCGTCGATCACGCGATCGCGTTCGAGATCGTTCATCGTTTCGTGAAAGCCACCTTCGTATAGCGTCAGCGTGCGATCGGGCGAGCCGACGCGTGCGCCGAACGCCCGGCTGCCGTCGGGCTCGGTCAGCTTGTCCTCGGTCCCGTGATAGACGAGCACCGGAACGCGCAGCCCACCGCGGCCGCTTTCGATGCGCGCCATCGCGTCGAGAATCTCCGCGCCGGTGCGCGCGGGCACCGCGCCGTGATGCACGAGCGGATCGGCACGATTGGCCGCGACGATGGCCGGATCGCGCGACAGCAGTGCTGCATCGATCCTGATGGCAGGGAAGGTCGGCCATACGCGGCTGATGACGCGGCTCACCGCGAGCATCCAGCGCGGCACGTCGCGTCCCGGCGCGAGCGCCGGGCTCGACAGCACGAGGCCCGTCAGCACGTGGCCGCGCGTCGGCGCGCGTTCGATCGCGTACAGCGCCGCGACCGCGCCGCCCATGCTGTGCCCCATCAGGAACAGCGGCGAATTGCCGCGCGCGGCTTCGGCGACAAGCGCATCCGCATCGTTCAGGTAGCCGTCGAAGCGCTCGACCCACGCGCGCTTGCCGGGTGACTGGCCGTGCCCGCGCAGGTCGATCGCGAGCACGTCGATGCCGGCCGCATTCAGCCGGCCGGCGAGCGCAGCATAGCGGCCCGCGTGTTCGGCAAGACCGTGAACGAGCGCGATCGTCGCGCGCGGCGGCGTGGAGCCGTCGCCGGCGGGCCACCGGTACGACGCCAGTTCGAGCCCGTCAGCGGTACGCAGCCGGCCCATGGTCGGCGCGGGCGGCGACGAAGTCGCCGGTCCGGCGGTGGCGAGTGCGGCGGCCGGCGTAGTGGTGGCGGTCATCTGGCGTGTCCCCTGTCGGTTGGCATGTGTGTTCCGGATCATAGTCGCGGCGCCGTCGCGGCGCGCCAGCGGGGCTCCTCTAATTTCGTGCGGTTATGAAAAGATCGAAATCGATTATTAAGGGGAATGAGGGGTTTGCGGTAAAATCGACGGCTATTCCAGATGCATCGGCGGCCGACTGGCGGGCCAACTCGCCAGCCGGGCCGCCGTTTTGTTTACATGATCGAATTACGCAATCTTTCGCAGCGATTTCCCGGGCCGGGTGGCTGGGTCGAGGCGCTGCGCAACATCAACCTGACGATTCCGCAGGGTGAGGTGTTCGGCATCATCGGCCGAAGCGGCGCCGGCAAGAGCACGCTCGTGCGCACCATCAACCTGCTCACGCGGCCGACCGAAGGCAATGTCGTCGTCGGCGGGCGCGATCTCACGCTGCTGCCGGCTGGCGCGCTGCGCGAGGCGCGCCGCGAGATCGGCATGATCTTCCAGCACTTCAACCTGCTGTCGTCGCGCACGGTGTTCGACAACGTCGCGCTGCCGCTCGAACTGGCCGGCGCAAGCCGTGCCGAGATCGAGGCCGCCGTGCTGCCGCTGCTCGACCTCGTCGGGTTGTCCGCGCAGAAGGATCGCTATCCGTCGCAGATCAGCGGCGGGCAGAAGCAGCGCGTCGGCATCGCCCGCGCGCTCGCGAGCCGGCCGAAGGTACTGCTGTCGGACGAAGCGACGTCCGCGCTCGATCCCGAGACCACGCGTTCGATTCTCGATCTGCTGAAGCGCATCAACCGTGAGCTCGGCCTGACGATCGTGCTGATCACGCACCAGATGGAAGTGATCAAGCAGGTGTGCGATCGCGTCGCGGTACTCGATGCGGGGCGCGTGGTCGAGGAAGGCCGCGTGATCGACGTGTTCTTGCAGCCGCATCACGAAGTGACGCGCGCGCTGATCGGCGACGTGATCGCGCAGGAATTGCCGCCCGCGCTGAAGGTGCGCGTGGCCGAGCGGCTGAAGACGGGCAGCGGGCATCTGCTGCGGCTCGCGTTCACGGGCTCGGGTGTCGACCAGCCGATCCTGTCCGAGACGATCCGCCGGTACGAACTCGATTTCAACATCCTGCACGGCCAGATCGACGAGATCCAGGGGCAGGCATTCGGTTCGCTCGCGGTGCTCGCGGGCGGCGAGCCGGGCAAGGTCGGCCAGGCGCTCGCGTTCCTGCGCGAGCAAGGTGTGGTGGTAGAGGAGCTTTCGTATGTTGAGTGAGATGTTCGATATGTTCGTCCAGTCGTTCTGGGAGACGCTGATCATGGTCGGCATCTCCGGGGTGGTTGGCGCGCTCGTCGGCCTGCCGCTCGGTGTGCTGCTCTACCTGACCGACCGCCAGGGCGTGCTGCAGAACCTCGCGGTGAATCGCGTGCTCGGCGGCATTGTGAATGCCGTCCGCTCGACGCCGTTCATCATCCTGCTGGTCGCGGTGATTCCGTTTACGCGGCTCGTCACGGGGTCGTCGATCGGCACGGCCGCGGCGGTCGTGCCGCTGACGCTCGCGGCCGCGCCGTTCATCGCGCGTCTCGTCGAGACGGCGTTGCGCGAAGTCGACCGCGGGCTGATCGAGGCTGCCCAATCGATGGGCGCGACCACGTCGCAGATCGTCTTCAAGGTGCTGCTGCCCGAATCGCTGCCGGGCGTCGTCGCGGGCCTGACGATCACGTTCGTGTCGCTGGTCGGCTATTCGGCGATGGCGGGCGCGATCGGCGGCGGCGGCCTCGGCGATCTCGGGATCCGCTACGGCTACCAGCGCTATCTGCCCGAAGTGATGTGGACGGTGGTCGCGATCCTGATCGTGTTCGTGCAGATCGTGCAGTCGTTCGGCGACTGGCTCGTCCGCCGGCTGAGCCACAAGTAAAACAAGATTGATCCGTCAGGGGACACACGATGCAACGACGCTTCATGCTGAAATTCGCGGCGGTACTGGGCGCGGCCTCGCTGTTCGCGGGCGCACACGCGCAGGCCGAAACCATCAAGGTGGGCGTGACGGGCGGGCCGCACGCGCAGATCATGGAAGCGGTGAAGAAGGTCGCGGCGAAGAGCGGCCTCGACATCCGCATCGTCGAATTCTCCGATTACGTGCAGCCGAACGCCGCGCTTGCGTCGGGCGACCTCGATGCGAACAGCTACCAGCACGATCCGTATCTGCAGGCGCAGGTGAAGGACCGCGGCTACAAGCTGGTCAAGGTCGCGGATACCGTCACGTTCCCGATGGGCATCTATTCGAAGCGCGTGAAGTCGCTGGCCGAATTGAAGCCGGGCGCGCGCATCGCGGTCCCGAACGATCCGACCAACGGCGGCCGTGCGCTGCTGTTGCTGCAGAAGCAGGGCCTGCTGAAGCTGCGCGCGGACGCGGGGCTGAAGGCGACGCCGCTCGATATCGTCGACAATCCGCGCAAGCTGAAGATCGTCGAACTCGATGCGGCGCAGATTCCGCGCTCGCTCGGTGACGTCGACGCGGCTGCGATCAATACCAACTACGCGATGGAAGCGGGGTTGAAACCGAAACAGGACGCGATCGCGATCGAGGGCCCGAACGGCCCGTACGCGAACATCCTCGCGATCCGCGAGGCGGACCGGAACAAGCCGTGGGTCGCGAAACTGGTCGCGGCCTATCATTCGGCCGACGTGAAGCAGTTCATCGAAGGCAAGTTCGGCGGCGCGGTCATTGCCGCCTGGTAACAGGTGAAGCACGCGGCGCCCGGCGAGATTAGAGTCGATGATCGAAAACCCGGGCTTTGCGTCCGGGTTTTTTCTCTTTTAAAATAGAACGACCGTTCGATATCATTGGCGCGTCGCCAAGAAGCGGTATCCTCGACAACCACGAAGGTTGGGTCCGCTTGGCCGCGCAGTCATGAGGCCTCGCTATAGAATGGCCTCTGGTCGTATTCGTAACTTTGGAGCGTGTGCATGAAAATCCTGGTGCCAGTGAAAAGAGTGGTCGATTACAACGTGAAGGTCCGCGTGAAGTCGGACAACACGGGTGTCGACATCGCGAACGTGAAGATGTCGATGAACCCGTTCGACGAAATCGCGGTTGAAGAAGCCGTGCGCCTGAAGGAAGCGGGCGTGGCGACCGAAGTGATCGCCGTGTCGGTGGGCGTCACGCAAGCGCAGGAAACGCTGCGTACGGCGCTGGCGATCGGCGCGGATCGCGCGATCCTCGTCGAATCGAACGATGGCGTCGAGCCGCTGGGCGTCGCAAAGATCCTGAAGGCGCTGGTGGACAAGGAACAGCCGCAACTGGTGATCCTCGGCAAGCAGGCGATCGACGACGATTCGAACCAGACCGGCCAGATGCTGGCTGCGCTGGCTGGCCTGCCGCAAGCGACGTTCGCATCGAAGGTCACGGTGGCCGACGGTAAGGCAACGGTCGCCCGCGAAGTGGACGGCGGCGCGGAAACGCTGTCGCTGTCGCTGCCGGCCGTCATCACGACCGACCTGCGCCTGAACGAGCCGCGTTACGTGACGCTGCCGAACATCATGAAGGCGAAGAAGAAGCCGCTGGAAACCGTGAAGCCGGAAGACCTGGGCGTCGACGTTACGCCGCGTCTGAAGACGCTGAAAGTGGTCGAGCCGCCGAAGCGCGCCGCCGGCGTGAAGGTGCCGGACGTGAAGACGCTGGTCGAGAAGCTGAAGACCGAAGCCAAGGTGCTGTAAGAGGGAGCGGAAAGAAATGACGATTCTGGTGATTGCAGAACACGACAACGCGTCGATCAAGGCCGCGACGTTGAACACGGTGGCGGCGGCAGCGAAGATCGGCGGTGACATTCACGTGCTGGTCGCGGGCCACAACGCGCAAGCGGCTGCGGACGCAGCAGCGAAGATCGCAGGTGTGTCGAAGGTCCTCCTGGCCGACGCGCCGCAACTCGAAGCGGGCCTCGCGGAAAACGTCGAAGCGACCGCACTGAACATCGCGAAGGACTACTCGCACATCCTCGCGCCGGCGACGGCCTACGGCAAGAACATCGCGCCGCGCATCGCCGCGAAGCTGGACGTCGCGCAGATCTCGGACATCACGGCAGTCGATTCGGCCGACACGTTCGAGCGCCCGATCTACGCAGGCAACGCGATCGCGACGGTGCAGTCGAGCGATCCGATCAAGGTCATCACGGTGCGTGCGACGGGTTTCGATCCGGTGGCAGCGGAAGGCGGCAGCGGGTCGGTCGAGAAGATCGACGCGGCAGCCGATGCCGGCAAGTCGCAGTTCGTGAGCCGTGAAGTGACGAAGCTGGACCGTCCGGAACTGACGAGCGCAAGCATCATCGTGTCGGGCGGCCGCGGTCTGGGCAGCGGCGAGAACTACACGAAGGTGCTGGAGCCGCTGGCGGACAAGCTGTCGGCAGCACTGGGTGCTTCGCGCGCGGCAGTCGACGCAGGCTACGTGCCGAACGACTATCAGGTCGGCCAGACCGGCAAGATCGTCGCACCGCAGCTGTACATCGCGGTCGGCATCTCGGGTGCGATCCAGCATCTGGCCGGCATGAAGGATTCGAAGGTGATCGTCGCGATCAACAAGGATCCGGAAGCACCGATCTTCAGCGTGGCCGACTATGGCCTCGTCGGTGATCTGTTCGCGCTCGTGCCGGAGCTCGTAGCCGAGCTAGGCTAAAGCCGCTTCAGCGGTAAGCACACGAGAAGAGGGGCGCGACGAGCGCCCCTTTTTTCGCCATCGGCAGCGGGGAAAGAGGGTGACACCTCATGAACCATCACGCCGCTGCCCGGCATGACAACGCGATTCGATGAAATGAAAACGGCGCCCCGAAGGGCGCCGTTCTTTTTGATGCCGGCCGTTTGCACGGCCGCGGGCTGTGTCGGCTTATGCGTATGCCGGGCGCGTCTGGCCGGCCACGTCCTTCAGGTAACGATGCACCGACAGGTCGTCGGCCTGGATCGCAGGCATCTTGCCCGAGATCAGGTCCGCGAGCAGCTGGCCCGAGCCGCACGACATCGTCCAGCCGAGCGTGCCGTGGCCGGTGTTCAGGAACAGGTTCGACACCGGCGTACGGCCGACGATCGGCGTGCCGTCCGGCGTCAT
The DNA here is from genome assembly GCF_020419725.1 of Burkholderia sp. AU38729. NCBI lineage: Bacteria > Pseudomonadati > Pseudomonadota > Betaproteobacteria > Burkholderiales > Burkholderiaceae > Burkholderia > Burkholderia sp. AU38729. Next base: position 579,671 of record NZ_JAIZQO010000003.1, read on the forward strand.
CGGGCGCAGGCCCGTCCAGAACGTTGCCTTTGACGTGTCGCCGCCGCCCGGGAACAGGTCGTTCACGCACATTTCGAGCGTTTCGCGGCGTGCGGCACGCAGCTTCTTGTCGAAGCCGACGATTTCCGCCATGCCGCCGACGCGGATGCGCTGGTCGAAACGCGTGATCGCGATCTTGTAGGTCTCGTCGAGCACGGTCGACACGGGCGCGGCCGCTTCGTTGACGATCGGCGCGGTGATCGAATAGCCCTTCAGCGGATAGACGGGGATCTTCATCAGGTTCGAGATGAAGCTCGTCGAGTACGAGCCGAGCGCGACGACGTACGCGTCCGCGCGCACCGTTTCGCTGCCGCACTGCACACCGGCGATCTTGCCGCCCGCGATCGCGAGCGCATCGATCGGCGTGTTGTAGCGGAACTTCACGCCAAGCGATTCGGCGAGCGCGGCAAGGCGCGTCGTGAACAGCTGGCAGTCGCCCGTTTCGTCACCCGGCAGGCGCAGGCCGCCCGTCAGCTTGTGCGAGACGGCGGCAAGCGCCGGCTCGGCTTTCTTCAGGTCGGCCGGGGAAAGCAGTTCGAACGGCACGTTCGCTTCCTGCAGGACGGCGATGTCCTTCGCCGCGCCGTCGAGTTGCTGCTGCGTGCGGAACAGTTGCAGCGTGCCGCCCGTGCGGCCTTCGTACTGGATGCCGGTATCGGCGCGCAGTGCCTGCAGGCAGTCGCGGCTGTATTCGGCGAGGCGGACCATGCGGCCCTTGTTGACCGCGTAGCGCTCGGCCGTGCAGTTGCGCAGCATCTGATACATCCATTGGAGCTGGAAGCGCGTGCCGTCGAGGCGGATCGCGAGCGGCGCGTGCTTTTCGAACATCCACTTGACGGCCTTCAGCGGTACGCCGGGTGCGGCCCACGGCGCGGCATAGCCGGGGGAGATCTGGCCTGCGTTCGCGAAGCTCGTCTCGAGCGCCGGGCCGGCTTCCCGGTCGATCACCGTGACTTCATGGCCGGCGCGCGCGAGGTAATACGCGCTTGCCACGCCCACCACACCGCTGCCCAGAATGACGACTCGCATAGCTGCTCCAGATGGAAGGGACCAGATCGAGGCCGGGCGCACCTGCGTCTCCGTGTAACCTCTAGCTGATCTAGTTTTTTGCGCTATGGTATTGTCGAATGTGTAGGTTTTGTTATCGTATTTTTCAGGTTTTCAGCATAAACAAATGAGAACGCAACGTCAGCCCGTACGCTCGCTCGACAAGCTCGACCGACGCATCCTGAAACTGCTGCAGGACGACGGCCGGATGGCGATGAAAGACCTTGCGGAACAGGTTGGACTGACCGTGACGCCGTGTATCGAGCGTGTGCGGCGTATGGAGCGCGATGGCGTGATCACCGGCTATCACGCGCGGGTCGACCCGCACCAGCTGGATGCCGCGCTGCTGGTGTTTGTCGAGATCACGCTCGGCCACAAGGGCGGCAACATGTTCGAGCAGTTCCGCCGCGAAGTGATGAAGATCGACGAGGTGCTCGAGTGTCACCTCGTGTCCGGTGATTTCGACTACCTGATCAAGGCGCGGATCGGCGAGATGGCCGACTACCGGAAGCTGCTCGGCGACATCCTGCTGCAGCTGCCCGGCGCCGTGCAGTCGAAGAGCTATGTCGTGATGGAAGAAATCAAGGAGACGCTGACGATCGCGGTAGGCGACTGACGCGCCCGCGGCGGCCCGTCGGGCCCTTTATCCCGCCCTTGGCAGCCTGCACCCAATACTGTATAAATATACAGTATTGGGTGCAGGCGAATGGGTGGGCACATGGACGATCGATCCGACAGCGAATTTCCGATAGCGCCGCCCGTGCCCCGCAAGGGGCGCGGTGCGGTCGACAACTTGCAGGGGCGGTACGAGATCGCGCAGCGCGAAGCGGTCGACGACGGCTGGACACACGAGTCGGACGATACCGATTTCCCCGCGCCGCTGCGCACGCAGGTCTTCGAGGAGCGTGCGAAGAGCATCCTGACGCGCAACCAGTCGCCCGACATTCCATTCAGCGTATCGCTCAATCCGTATCGCGGCTGCGAGCACGGTTGCATCTATTGTTTTGCACGGCCGACGCACAGTTATCTCGGCCTGTCGCCGGGGCTCGATTTCGAAAGCCGCATCTATGCGAAGGTCAATGCGGCCGAACTGCTCGAGCGCGAGATTTCACGCAAGCGCTACGTGCCGGAGCCGATCGCGCTCGGCGTCAACACCGACGCCTACCAGCCGGTCGAGCGCGACCTGCGCATCACGCGCAGCGTGATCCAGGTGATGCACGATCGCGGGTTGCCGTTCGCCGCGATCACGAAGTCGTCGCTGATCGAGCGTGATCTCGACCTGCTCGCGCCGATGGCCGAACGCGGGCAGGTGATGGCGGCGGTCACGATCACGACACTCGATGCCGATCTCGCGCGCACGCTCGAGCCGCGCGCGGCAACACCGGCGCGCAGGTTGCGTACGATTCGTGCGCTGAGCGAGGCGGGCGTGCCGGTCGGCGTGAGCATTGCCCCGATGATTCCGTTCGTCACCGAGCCCGACATGGAGCGCGTGCTCGAGGCGTGCGCGCAAGCCGGCGCGACGCATGCGAGCTACATCATCTTGAGGCTGCCGTGGGAAGTCGCGCCGCTGTTCAAGAACTGGCTTGCCGCGCATTTTCCGGATCGCGCGGAGCGCGTGATGAACCGCGTGCGCGACATGCGCGGCGGGAAGGACTACGACTCGGATTTCTCGAAACGGATGAAGGGCGAGGGGATCTGGGCCGACCTGCTGCGGCAGCGTTTCCGCCAGGCCGTCAAGCGGCTCGGGTTGAACGAGCGCACGAACGGGATTCTCGATCTGTCGCAGTTTCGCGGTGCGCCGGCCGCCGCGGCGCCGCGCGTTGCTGTTCGTTCAGCCGCGACGCGGTCGATGCAGTCGCGTGACGACTCGCAATTGAACCTGTTCTGACCGGCGTGCCAAACCGAAGCAGGGCGCCTGTGCGTAGCGGCCGTTACGCTTACTGCGAAATCTGCTTCGCCGCTTCGACCTGTGACTCGAAGTACGTCTGGAACGACAGCGCGAGCGCGGTCATCAGCAGGAAGGCACCGATCAGCAGCGAGAAGATCACCACGAAGATCACGGTCCAGCCCGACTTGCTGTGCTTGCCTGTCTCCGCGTTGAATTGCGCGTCCCATTTTTCATCGGGGCGCAGCCCGTAGACGAGCGCGGCAAGGAACGCCGCCAGCAGCGAGATCGCGCCGGGAACGGCAAGCCACCAGCCGAGGCCCGCGCTGCGCTGGGTTGCGGCGAGCAGGAGGAAGCCCGGAATGCCGGCGATCGTCGCGAGCAGGTGCGCCCAGCCGAACACGTCGCGAAAGCCATACAGATAGAAGCGGTGCGCGCCGAGCGATCCGAGCAGGAACGCGAGGGCGGCGGTGAGCGTCTTGGAGCGAAAGCGGCGGGACGGTGCGGTGCTGCTGGACATGGATGGCGGCGTATTGTCGTTGGCATGGGCGGCCGGCGGGCCGGCGCGGGCGCGCGGCCCGGCACGCATTCTACGATGCCCGGTCGGGCCCGGTCATCCCTGTCCTGCGTCAAGGTGCCGCATAGGTCACGCGGTAGATCGCACCCGCGTAGTCGTCGCTGACAAGCAGCGAGCCGTCCGGCAGCGGCAGTACGTCGGCGGGGCGCCCCCATACCGTGCCGTCGGGTCGTAGCCAGCCCGTGACGAACGGGGTCTGGCGCGACTGGCTGCCATCCGCCGAGACGACGACGCGCATCACGCGGTATCCGACCTTCGTGCTGCGATTCCACGAGCCGTGTTCGGCGATGAAGACGTTATTGCGATACGACGCCGGAAACATCGACCCTGTATAGAAGCGCATGCCGAGTGCTGCGACGTGAGCCCCGAGTTTCAATACGGGCGGCACATAACGGCGGCATACGTCGGCGCCGCCGAATTCGGGGTCGGGCGTGTCGCCGCCATGGCAGTATGGGAAGCCGAAGTCGAGGCCGGCGCGCGGTGCGCGGTTCAGCTTGTCGTCGGGCACGTCGTCGCCCATCATGTCGCGCCCGTTGTCGGTAAACCAAAGCTCGCCCGAATCGGGGTGCCACGCGAAGCCGACCGTATTGCGTACGCCGCGGGCGACCACCTCGTTCCCGCTGCCGTCCGCCTTCATGCGTGCGATGATCGCGTAGCGGTTGCGATCGGCGAGACAGACGTTGCACGGTGCGCCGGTCGGGACATACAGCTTGCCGTCGGGGCCGAACGCGATGAATTTCCAGCCGTGATGGTGTTCGGTCGGCAGCGCGTCGGTGACGACGGCAGGTGCGGGCGGCGTGGCCAGCCGGTCGTCGATACGATCCAGACGCAGAATGCGTGAGACGGCGGATATATAGAGCGCGCCGCCACGGTAGGCGACGCCGACGGGCATGTCGAGCCCGGACGCTACAACATAGCGCGCACTGATCCGGCCCTCGTGCATGACGAATGCGTGAACGCGGCCTTCCCGGGTGCCGACATACAGGATGCCGCGTGGCGACCACGCCATTTCGCGCGCGGTCGGTACCGCGTCGACCAGCACTTCGACGTGGAAGCCGGGCGGCACGACGAGTTCGCCCACCGGCAACGGCGCGGCAAACGCCAGTGCGGACACGAGGCAGGCAAGGCCGGCAAGCAGCGCCGCGAAATGGTGCTGCGCGCGGCGCATCGAGGCGGCGCGAAGGGGCGGCATGACGGTGTGGAACCTCCCGGACACGACGATTGTATGCCCGGCGGACAGGCCGCCTCCGGATTTTTTCCGCGTAAGTGTTTGTTGTACCTCTAGTTTCCGGCTATAATCGCGTGTTTCAGTAGTTTCGAACCCGGTTTTCCCGAAGGACATCATATGGTTATCATCCGTCTGGCTCGTGGCGGCTCGAAGAAGCGCCCGTTCTACAACATCGTTGCTACCGATTCGCGCAACCGTCGTGACGGCCGCTTCATCGAGCGCGTCGGCTTCTACAACCCGGTCGCTACGAAGGGCGAATCGCTGCGTATCGCTCAGGATCGTCTGACGTACTGGCAAGGTGTTGGCGCGCAACTGTCGCCGACCGTCCAGCGTCTCGTGAAGGAAGCGCAAAAGGCGCAACCGGCTGCCTAACATGGCACGGTGTGCCGGTCGTGCCGGCTGTGAGGTGCATTGATGGCGGGTCACGATTCCGGTAATGCAAGGCGCGGGCGTGCGTCGTTTGGCGCATTCGTCCGCAAGCCGGTCGAGCGCGACGCTGTCGCGAACGCCGGTCAGGCTGCCGAGCAGCAGGGCAGTCTCGAAGTGGCGCAAGCCTGGCCCGACGATGCCGTCGAGGTCGGAGCGGTGGTCGACGCCTATGGCCTGAAGGGTTGGGTCAAGGTGGCGACGCATGCCGACGCCGGCCGCGGTGGCGATGCGCTGCTCAAGGCGCGCCACTGGTGGCTGGAACGCGGTGCGGAGCGGCTTTCCGTCCGCATCGTGCAGTCGAAGGCGCACAGCGACACCGTCGTTGCGCAACCCGCGGGCGTCAGCGACCGCGATGCCGCGTACGCGATGCGCGGCTTTCGCGTGTTCGTGCGCCGGGAAGATTTCCCGGCATTGGCCGCGGACGAATTCTATTGGGTCGACCTGATCGGTCTCGACGTCGTCAACGAGCAATCGGTGGCGCTCGGGAAGGTGAGCGGGATGATCGACAATGGCGTGCATTCGATCATGCGTGTCGAGTATCCGGCGACCGGCAAAGACGGTCAGCCGACTACCGACGAGCGGTTGATTCCGTTCGTCGGCGTATACGTCAAAACGGTGGATCAGGCGGCGCGTCGCATCGTCGTCGACTGGGAAGCCGATTACTGAAATGAACCAGGTTACCGAGAGCGCGGTGCAGTTCGACGTCGTCACGCTCTTTCCCGAGATGTTCCGTGCACTGACCGACTGGGGGATCACCAGCCGGGCCGTCAAGCAAGGGCGCTTCGGGCTGCGCACCTGGAATCCGCGTGATTTCACGACGGACAACTACCGCACGGTCGACGATCGTCCGTACGGGGGTGGTCCGGGCATGGTGATGCTGGCCAGGCCGCTCGAAGCCGCAATCGATGCCGCGAAAGCGGCGCAGGCGGAGCAGGGCATCGCGAGCACGCGTGTCGTGATGATGTCGCCGCAGGGCGCGCCGCTCACGCACGATCGTGCGGTGCGGATGGCGCAGGAACCCGGTGTCGTCGTGCTGTGCGGCCGCTACGAAGCGATCGACCAGCGCCTGCTCGATCGTTGCGTCGACGAGGAAATCAGCCTCGGCGATTTCGTCCTGTCCGGCGGAGAATTGCCGGCGATGGCGATGATGGATGCTGTCGTACGGTTGCTGCCAGGTGTGCTGAACGATTCGCTGTCGGCCGTGCAGGACAGTTTCGCTGACGGCCTGCTCGATTGTCCGCACTACACGCGCCCCGAGGAATACGACGGCGTGCGCGTACCGGACGTGCTGCTCGGCGGGCATCATGCCGAGATCGAGAAGTGGCGGCGCCAGGAAGCATTGAGAAATACGTTGCGGAAGCGGCCGGACCTGATCGTCCGGGCGCGCCGCGAGAAGTTGTTGAGCCGTGCCGACGAGGCGTGGCTCGCGAACCTCGCACGCGAAGCGAAGGACGCCACCTGAGGCGGCTGCGCGAGCGGGAATTGGCGGTGCCGTACATACGTGTGCGGCGCCTGATGTGAATCCATCCTCTATCGGGGCCAGGCCTGGAAGCAGGCGGGTGTGAACGCCGACACGATGGCATAAGGAGTCAGTAATGAATCTGATCGCAAAACTTGAGCAGGAAGAAATCGAGCGCGCGCTCGCCGGCAAGACGATCCCCGAATTCGCCCCGGGCGACACGGTGATCGTGAACGTGAACGTGGTTGAAGGTAACCGCAAGCGCGTTCAGGCTTACGAAGGCGTCGTGATCGCGATTCGCAACCGTGGTCTGAACTCGAACTTCATCGTCCGCAAGATCTCGTCGGGCGAAGGCGTCGAGCGTACGTTCCAGACGTACTCGCCGCTGCTGGCAAGCATCGTCGTGAAGCGCCGCGGTGATGTGCGTCGTGCGAAGCTGTACTACCTGCGCGAGCGTTCGGGCAAGTCGGCTCGTATCAAGGAAAAGCTGGTGTCGAAGGATCGCGCCGCAGCAGCTTCCCAAGAGTAAGAGCTGTAAGGAAAAAGCACCCAACCGGGTGCTTTTTTCATTCTGGCGCGAGAATATGCTCGATACGACACGAACCCGAGAGCCCCATTGAATCGCCGCCCCATCATCGATCCCGAAGTCCTGCCGGTCGAAGGCACCGGCGCCGGCCTGCCGGCCATCGATTCCCGCCTGATGACGCCGTCCGGCCTGCGCGACCGTTTCGCGCGCACGCTCGAATGGAGCGTCGAGCCCGGCGAGGCGAGGCTGCAGGAGGGCGTCGATCCACGCAGCGCGGCCGTCCTCGTGCCGCTCGTCGTCCGCGAGTCCGGTCTCACCATGCTGCTGACCCAGCGCGCCGACCACCTGAACGACCACGCCGGACAAATCAGCTTCCCCGGCGGTCGTCGCGAGCCGTTCGATCGCGATGCAACCGCCACCGCGTTGCGCGAGGCGAAGGAAGAGATCGGTCTGGCAGACGAGCGTGTCGAGATCCTCGGCGCGCTGCCCGACTACCTGACCGGTACGGGCTTTTGCGTGACACCGGTGGTCGGCCTCGTGCATCCGCCGTTCACCGTGCAGGCCGACACGTTCGAAGTGGCCGAGATTTTCGAGGTCCCGCTCGCGTTCCTGATGAATCCCGCGAACCATCAGGTTCGTGTGTTCCGCTGGGAAGGCGGCGAGCGTCGTTTTTTTGCGATGCCCTATCCGAATGGCGAACCCGGCGGGCATTACTTCATCTGGGGCGCAACTGCCGGCATGTTGCGCAATCTGTACCGCTTCTTGGCCGCCGGCTAGGCGTGCACGATTATCGGCGTGCGTGGCCGGCTGGCGGGCGACTGCACCGGCAGCCATCCGGTGCTTACGCTGTGCTATCGTTATGCAAAAAATGACATAACTCCGAAGACGGCGCCACGCATGACTTTCTTTTCGGTTCTCCTCGCTCTCATCATCGAACAGGTCCGCGCGTTGTCGCCGAACAATCCGGTGTTCGCGCTGTTCCAGTTTCATGCGGAAACCGTCGCGCATGGTCTCGACGCGGGCAAGCAGAAGCACGGCATCCTCGCCTGGCTCGCGGTCGTGCTGCCGTGGGTGCTGATCGTCGCGCTGATCTATTTCCTGCTGTTCAAGGTGAGCTTCGTGCTCGCATTCATCTGGAACGTCGTCGTCGTGTATTTCACGCTCGGTTTCCGTCAGTTCAGCCATTACTTCACCGACATCCACCTCGCGCTCAATAACGACGACGTGCCGCGTGCGCGCGAAATCCTGCACGAGTGGACAGGCATCGACACGGTCGACATGCCGGTCGGCGAAATCGTCCGCCATACGCTGATTCACGCCGTGGTCGCATCGCATCGCCACGTGTTCGGCGTGTTCTTCTGGTACGTGCTGCCGATCGGGCCGGCCGGTGCCGTGCTGTACCGGATTTCCGAATACCTCGCGCGCAGCTGGTCGACGCCGGGCGACGACCGCACGGCGGCGTTCTCGACGTTCGCGCAGCGTGCGTTCTTCGTGATCGACTGGATTCCCGCGCGATTGACCGCGCTCGGCTTCGCGATCGTCGGCAATTTCGAGGACGCGATCTATGCGTGGCGCAACCACACGCGCCAGTGGCCCGATCCGAACGATGGCGTCCTGCTGGCAGCCGGCAGCGGCGCGCTCGGCGCACGCCTCGCGGGGCCGCTCGCGGAACCGTCGAGCCTCGATGCGCTGGCCGTCGGCGACAGCGGCCCGCTGACGGTCGGTGACGATTGCACGCCGCGGACGCTGCAATCCGCGGTGGGCCTCGTCTGGCGTGCGGTGATCCTGTGGATGATTCTGCTGCTGATGCTGACGCTCGCCGTCTGGGTGTCGTGACGGGGCAGTGCGGTACCCGATGAAAGGCAGAAGGCCGGCTTGAAGCCGGCCTTTTTGCTGTGGGTCAGTCGTCCTCCAGCGGATCGCGCACGGCGCCGCATTGCCAGCACGCGGTGAACTGGGCTTCGAGCGCCTCGCCGCACTGCCGGCAGCGCCACGGCGCGGCGCCGGCCGACGGGCCGTGCGACGCGGCATCGAGGAGCTTGCGCGCGAGCGCGTCGTCGCGTTCGTCGTCGAGCCACAGTTCGGGCGTGCAGGCGTCGGCGGGCAGGCCGCCGAGCGCGCCGGTCGCGTAGCAGTTATGCAGCTCGCAACCGATGCCGGCTACCTGAAGCACGTTGGCCCAGTGCTGTGCCGTCGCGAGATCGGGTGCCTTGAAACGCATCGCGGCTCCTATCGGTGAACGCCGGCCCGCATGGCGCCGGCTGGCCGCCGCGCGCGTGCCGTGCGGTCAGCGGACGATCTGGCTCGCCTCGTGCACGAGCTGCGCATACAGCGCATGCCGCGACGGTGCGATGCGGCCGTCGGCGACAGCGTCGAGAATCGCGCAGCCGGGTTCGTGCAGATGATGGCAATTATAGAAACGGCAGTCGGCCAGCAGCGGCCGGAACTCCGGAAAGGCGCGCTCGAGACGGCCTTCCGTCAGGTGGTAGAGGCCGAATTCCTGGAAGCCCGGCGAATCGATCAGCGCGCCGCCGCCCGCCAATGGGTAGAGGCGCGTGAACGTCGTCGTGTGACGGCCGCTGTTGAGCGCGGCCGAAATCTCGCGCGTGGCGGCTTCGGCATCGGGAACGAGCAGGTTCACGAGCGTCGACTTGCCCATCCCGGACTGGCCGAGCAGGATCGTCGAATGCCCGGCGAGGTGCGGCATCAGTTGTGCGCGCGCGTCGTCGGGTGAGCCCTTCACGGACAGCTCGAGCACGTCGTAGCCAAGGGCGCGGTAGGGCGCGAGGCGCTCGCGCGCGACCGGCAGCGCGGCTTCGACGTCGATCTTGTTCAGCACGACGAGCGGCTTCAGCTCGTTCGCCTCGGCGGCGATCAGCGCGCGGCCGAGCAGGTCCTCGCTGAAGTAGGGTTCGGTCGCGAGCACGATCAGCAATTGATCGAGGTTGGCCGCGAACAGCTTCGACTTGAACTGGTCGGAGCGATACAGCAGGTTGCGCCGCTTGCCGATCTCGACGATGACGCCCTGGTCGGCCGATGCGAGTTCGTACACGACGCGGTCGCCGACCGCGATGTCGCTCTTCTTGCCGCGCGGGAAGCACTGCAGCATCGGGCCGCCGTCGTCGGGCGCGACGATGTAGTGGCGCCCGTGTGCCGCGATCACGCGGCCTTCGACCCGTTGCGCATTCGACGCGCGCGGGGCCGGCTTGCGGGAGGTCGGCCGGCTCATGCGTGCTGCATCAGGCGGTCGATCCGCTGCGATGCAGGCGGATGCGAGTAGTAGAAGGCCGTGTAGACGGGGTCGGGCGTCAGCGTCGACGCGTTGTCCTCATAGAGCTTCACGAGCGCGCTGACGAGATCCTGCGCGTCGGTCTGGCTGGCGGCGAATGCGTCGGCCTCGAATTCGTGCTTGCGCGACGTGAGGCTGCCGAACGGCGTTGCGAAGAACAGGAACACGGGAATCGCGAGGAAGAACAGCACGAGCGCGGCGCCCGCGTTGCTCGTGTCGAGCGATGGCGTGACGCCGAGCCCCGTGTAGAACCACGTGCGTTGCGCCAGCCAGCCGAGCAGCGCGAGCAGCACGAGGCTCAGCACGAACGACACGAGCATCCGCTTCATCACGTGGCGACGCTTGAAGTGGCCGAGTTCGTGCGCGAGCACGGCTTCGATTTCCTGGCCGGACAGGCGCGCGAGCAGCGTGTCGAAGAACACGATCCGCTTCGACGCGCCGAAGCCCGTGAAGTATGCGTTGCCGTGCGCGGAGCGGCGGCTGCCGTCCATCACGAACAGCCCCTTCGCCGCAAAGCCGCAGCGCTTCATCAGCGACTCGATGCGCGCGCGCAGCGCGTCGTCCTTCAGCGGTTCGAACTTGTTGAAGATCGGTGCGATGAAGGTCGGGTAGATCAGCAGCACGAGCATCTGGAACGCGACCCAGACGATCCAGGTCCACAGCCACCACAGGCTGCCGGCCTGGTTCATCAGCCACAGCACGACGAACAGCAGAGGCAGGCCGAGCGCGGCGCCGAGCAGCGAGTTTTTCAGCATGTCGGTGAAGAACAGCCGCTTGGTCATCCGGTTGAAGCCGAAACGCTGTTCGATCCCGAACTGGCGGTAATACTCGAACGGGACGTCGATGACGCTCGTGATCACGAGCACGGCGGCGACGAGCGCGACCTGCTGCCCGTAGCCGCGGCCGATCCAGCCGGTGAGCAGCGTGTCGAGTGCGCCGACGCCGCCGAGCAGCGTGAGGCCGACCAGCACGGCCGCGCTGACGACGATTTCGAGCATCGTCAACCGGGTGCGCTCGACCGTATAGTCGGCCGCGCGCTGGTGGGCGGTCAGCGGGATGGTTGCGCTGAACTGCGCGGGGACGCCGTTGCGGTGCGCCGCGACGAAGCGGATCTGCCGCGACGCGAGCCACAGCTTGGTGACGACCATCGCGAGCACGGCGAGCGCGAACAGCAGGGTGAACGAAAAGGGTGACATCGAAGGCGCCAAAGGGTTCTATGCGAGAATTATATGTTCTAGCGGACCGGCCCCGCTGATGCGATGCCGGCCGCCCGGGCGGCGCCGCGCGCCGTCCGCCATTTTCCAGGATGACTCATGACCGATACCGCCGCTTCCGCCAGCCAGCCCGCGCTCGTGCGCAACGAGTTGAACCTCGTCTGGCTCGACATGGAGATGACGGGCCTCGACCCGGATAACGACCGCATCATCGAGATCGCGGTCGTCGTGACCAATTCCACGCTCGACATCGCCGTCGAAGGCCCCGTGTTCGCGATCCACCAGAGCGACGAAACGCTCGCGAAGATGGACGACTGGAACAAGTCGACGCACGGCCGCTCGGGCCTGATCGACCGCGTGCGCGCGTCGACCGTGACCGAGGCGGAAGCCGCCGCGCAATTGCAGGCCTTCCTCGCGCAGTACGTGTCGCCCGGCAAGTCGCCGATGTGCGGCAACTCGATCTGCCAGGACCGCCGCTTCATGGCGCGCTGGATGCCCGAATTCGAGCGGTTCTTTCACTACCGCAACCTCGACGTCAGCACGCTCAAGGAGCTGTGCCGTCGCTGGCAGCCCGCGATCTACAAGGGTTTCCAGAAGCGGGCAATGCACACGGCGCTCGCGGACATCCACGAGTCGATCGACGAGCTGAAGTACTACCGCGAGCATTTCCTGATTCCGGCCGCATCGGCTTCGGCAGGCGAGTCCGCGCCGGCCGCCTGAGCGATCCGGCACGCGCCTAGCGCGGTGCGCGCTGAGCGCTTTTCGGCCGGAACGCCGCGACCACCGCGGCGTCGGTCTCGATGTAAGGGCCGCCGATCAGGTCGATGCAGTAGGGCACCGCGGCGAAGATGCCGGGCACGGTCGACTTGCCGTCGGCGTCGCGGAGCCCTTCGAGCGTTTCCCGGATCGACTTCGGCTGGCCGGGCAGGTTGACAATCAGCGCCGCATGGTCGGCCGTCTCGCGGATCACCGCGACCTGCCGCGACAGGATCGCGGTCGGCACGAAATTCAGGCTGATCTGCCGCATCTGTTCGCCGAATCCCGGCATTTCCTTCGTCGCCACGGCCAGCGTGGCCTCGGGCGTCACGTCGCGGCGCGCCGGGCCCGTGCCGCCCGTCGTCAGCACGAGGTCGCACCCCGCGACGTCGACGAGTTCGGCGAGCGTGGCGGAGATCGTCGGCGCGTCGTCCTGGATCAGGCGCGTTTCGGCGCGCCACGGCGACACCAGCGCGCCGGCGAGCCACTCCTGCAGCGCGGGAATGCCTTTGTCCTCGTAGACACCGGTGCTCGCGCGGTCGCTGATCGACACGAGGCCGACGACGAGCTCGTCCGGATGGTTACGCTTCGTCGTCGTCATGGTCGTCTCCGGCATCGTCCGCCGCTTCGTCGTCCGCATGGGACGTGCCGCCGGCGGTCTTGATCCACTGGAACAGCTCGCGGAAATAGCGCGGCGGCTTGCCTTGCTGCGCTTCCTTGCGTGCGTTGCGAATCAGCGTGCGGCCTTCCTGGATGTCGGCTTCCGGATGCTGGCGCAGGAATTCGGTCAGCGCGTCGTCGCTCGCGAGCAACTGTTCGCGGGTGCGTTCGATCCAGTGCAGGCGGGCCGTCGCGGCCTTGTTCACGCCGCGCTGCGCGTCGAGCGCGGTGCGCAGCGCGGCCGTCTCGTCGTCGGTCAGCGAGCGCATCACGCGGCCGACGTACTGGAGCTGGCGGCGCTTGCCTTCGTGATCGGTGATCCGGCGCGCCTCGCGCACGGCGTCGCCGAGGCTTTCGGGCATCGGCATGCGTTTCAGCGCGTCCTTCGGCAGATCGACGAGTGCCTGGCCGAGCACCTGCAGCTCGTGCATCTCGCGCTTCAACTGGGATTTGCTGGGGCGATCGTAGCCATTGTCGTCGTCTTCGGCGGCATGCTCGATCGGCTGGATTCGGGTTTTGCGTGTCATGGACGGCATTGTATCGCGCCGCGGACACCCCAAGCTTGTCGGTGTCCGGCCCCGGACCTTGCTATGATCGCGGGATACGCAACATTTTGAACATGCGGGCGCCCGCCCGCCACCGGATACCAAGACGATGGCAGCCAATCTCGACGTACAAGCGCGCTATTTCCCGCACACGCAGGACCAGCTCAAGGAAATCGCCTCGGACATCCTTCGCCATGCGAAGGCGCTCGGCGCGACGGACGCCGCGACCGAAATCTCCGAGGGCGATGGCCTGTCGGTGTCGGTGCGCCGCGGCGAAGTCGAAACGATCGAGCACAACCGCGACAAGATGGTCGGCGTGACCGTGTTCATCGGCAAGAAGCGCGGCAACGCGAGCACGTCGGATTTCTCGCCGGGCGCGATCAAGGATACCGTCGCCGCGGCGTACAACATCGCGCGCTTCACGGCCGAGGACGAGGCGGCCGGCCTGGCCGAAGCCGAGCTGCTCGAAACCGACCCGCGTGACCTCGACCTCTACCACCCGTGGGCGCTGTCGGCCGACGAGGCCGTCGAGCTCGCCCGCCGCGCGGAAGACGCCGCATTCGCGGTCAGCCCGCAGATCCGCAACTCGGAAGGCGCGAGCGTGTCGGCCCAGCATTCGCAGTTCGTGCTGGCCACGTCGCGCGGCTTCCTGTCCGGCTACCCGTACTCGCGTCATTACATCGCATGCGCGCCGATCGCGGGCAGCGGCCGTCACATGCAGCGCGACGACTGGTATTCGTCGAAGCGCAGCGCGATCGATCTCGCGGCGCCCGAAGCGGTGGGCCGTTACGCGGCCGAGCGTGCGCTTGCCCGGATGGGCGCGCGCCGCCTCGATACCCGCAAGGTGCCCGTGCTGTTCGAGGCGCCGCTCGCGGCCGGCCTGCTCGGCGCATTCGTGCAGGCGGTGAGCGGCGGCGCGCTCTACCGCAAGACGTCGTTCCTCGTCGACAGCCTCGGCAAGCCGGTGTTCGCGCCGCACATCCAGGTCGTCGAGGATCCGCACGTGCCGCGCGCGATGGGCAGCGCGCCGTTCGACGAGGAAGGCGTGCGCACGCGTGCGCGCAGCGTCGTCAAGGACGGCGTCGTCGAAGGCTACTTCCTGTCGACCTATTCGGCGCGCAAGCTCGGCACGCAGACCACCGGCAACGCGGGTGGCTCGCACAACCTCGCGCTGCGCAGCTCGAACACGCAGGCGGGCGACGATTTCGACGCGATGCTGAAGAAGCTCGGCACGGGCCTGTTGCTGACCGAGCTGATGGGACAGGGCGTGAACTACGTGACGGGTGACTATTCGCGCGGTGCGGCGGGCTTCTGGGTCGAGAACGGCGTGATCCAGTATCCGGTCGAGGAAATCACCGTCGCGAGCACGCTGCAGGAAATGTTCCGGCATATCGTCGCGATCGGTGCCGATTCGATCGTGCGCGGCACGAAGGAAACGGGCTCGGTGCTGATCGAGCAGATGACGATCGCCGGGCAGTAAGCGGCGCGCGGCATCGGCCGCCATCAAACGAAAAAGCCCGACCGGCATGAACCGGTCGGGCTTTTTTCATGGCGCGTGACGCGTCAGCCGCGCTTGCGTTCGTAGACGACGAACGCATAGCCGAACGTATTCGGCGCGGCCGCCTGGTGCGCATCGCGCGACACTTCCTGCCACTGCGCGGCGTCGGGTGCCGGGAACGAGGCGTCACCGTCGAAGTCGGCATCGATCTCGGTGACGACCAGTTTGTCGGCGAGTGCGAGACCTTCGGTATAGAGCTGCGCGCCGCCGATCAGGAACGCCTCGGGCACGCCGTCGCGTGCGGCGAGCGTCAGCGCATCGGCGAGCGACGTGACCGTGTCGCAGCCGTCGAAGCGACGCGTTGCGTCGCGCGTGACCACGATATTGCGGCGGCCCGGCAGCGGCCGGCCGATCGACTCGTGGGTCTTGCGGCCCATCACGATCGGTGCGCCCATCGTCGTGCGCTTGAAGAAGGCGAGATCCTCGGGAAGTTTCCAGGGCAACTGGTTGTCGCGGCCGATGATGCCGTTGCGGGCACGCGCGACGATCAGGGTCAACGTCGTCATGAAGGTCGGGGAAAGGAAAACCGGAATGGCGCCGATTCTACCGGAACGGCGGCACGCGCCGGTTCCGGGTGCGCGCGTCCGCCTCTCCTCACTGCGCGCCGCGACGCTCGAGGCAAGGCGTCGCGGCGACGGAATGAATAAAAAGAGTGCCCGCCGGGGGACGGAGCACAAGAACCGTTTCGTGTTGCGAGCACGACGATGCCGGCATCGGGTCGAGGCTGGCGGCTCGCTCAAATCAATACGTCATCCTGATCAAATGGATCGGCTCGTGCATCACTGGTGGGTACTGCCTTGCGTGGTGCCTTCCATCGCGTGCTGCAAATCGCCCTGCTGCGGTGCCGGAAGTGGCGTCGGCAATTGAGGCGGTGGCGGGATCTCGTCCCACAGGGTCACCGACGTCCTGCCGGCCGGCAACGGTTGCGGTGACGACACGGTCACGATGCCGAACCCGTTGCCGTGCTGCATGCTCGGCGTGTTTGCCGCAAGCAGCATGGCGCGATCCGGATTCGTGCTTTCGTCTGCGCGTGCGGGCGCGGGCGGGCCGGCGGCCGCGACCGCAATGGCCATCGGCACGAAAGAAAGTAAAAGATGTTTTCGCATGGTCGCTGTCTCCGACGGTTTCCATGTTCAGCGAAATGCATGCCATCGCGCCGGGACCGTTGTCGAGACTGCGATTCGTGCTCAAGCGTTGCGAATTGTCTCGAAAAACCGCTGAAAATGTTTCAGGCGTGAAACGAGGGGGCTCGGGAATACTGCTGATTCAATCGATACGCTTCAAGGATGAAAATCGTCGCAAGTGTTGATGACAGAGCGTATCGCTGCGCCGGGGGCTATGTGCAGACGATTGACATGCATCGACCTCCTGAGCGATACGGCCGCATCGCTCACCGCGCTGAAATCGGATTGTCGTATTCAGTGCCTATAACTAAGCTGTCTTGATCAAAATAACTGGACGCGAGATAAGCGCCATCATGCGAGGCTTTGTCGTCGCCACGCATCGGCATGGCGAATCGAGCCGCCTTCGGCTGACCCGATTCGATCCTTTTCGCACGTGACCTGGCGTGCACGGCAATCGTTAGACGGTTGATGAACGGGGTGAGCATATGGGCGCCGATCTGCGGCACGTGATCTACTATTCGCGCGAACCGAACGATGCGTTGCGCGGCCATTTCGACGAATGCGGTTGGCGTGTCGATCTCGCGGAGACCGTGCGAGACGTACGGCGCGTCGTGCAGCATGGTGTCGCAACGGCCGGGCTGCTCGATTTTTCGCCGGGCTTCAAGCCTTCCGACCTGCGCGAACTCGAATCATGTCTAAGCATTCAGCACATCGGCTGGATCGCGGCGACGCGACGCGGCCAGTTGCAGGACGCTACGCTGCGCCATCTCATTCGCGACTACTGTTTCGACTACGTGACGATGCCGTACGAGACGGCGCGGATCGTCGAGACCGTCGGCCATGCACACGGGATGATCGCGCTGACCGAAACCGTTGCACCGCCCGTCGGCGCCGGACGCAGCGAAGGCGAAATGGTCGGGACCTGCGATGCGATGCTCGGGCTCTTCAGGACGATACGCCGCGTCGCGGCGACCGACGCGCCGGTGTTCATCTCCGGCGAATCGGGTACGGGCAAGGAACTGACCGCGGTCGCGATTCACGAACGTTCGTCGCGCGCGCAGGCGCCTTTCATCGCGATCAATTGCGGTGCGATTCCGTCGACGCTGCTGCAGGCCGAACTGTTCGGCTATGAGCGCGGCGCGTTCACCGGCGCGAACCAGCGCAAGATCGGCCGCGTCGAGGCCGCCAATGGCGGCACGCTGTTTCTCGACGAAATCGGCGACTTGCCGCTCGAAAGCCAGGCGAGCCTGCTGCGCTTCCTGCAGGAAGGCAAGATCGAGCGGTTGGGTGCCCATGTGTCGGTGCCCGTCGACGTGCGCGTGATCTGCGCGACGCACGTGGACATGGAAGCGGCGCTGCGCGAAGGGCGGTTCCGCGAGGACCTGTTCCATCGCCTGTGCGTGCTGAAGATCGAGGAGCCGCCGCTGCGTGCGCGCGGCAAGGACATCGAGGTGCTCGCGCGCCACATGCTCGAGCGTTTCAAGGGCGACGCGCATCGTCGCCTGCGCGGCTTTTCCCCTGATGCGGTCGCGTCGCTGTACGGCTATTCGTGGCCGGGCAACGTGCGCGAGCTGATCAATCGCGTGCGCCGTGCGATCGTCATGTCGGAAGGCCGGATGATCACCGCGGCCGATCTCGAGCTGAACGACTTCGCGACGCTCGCACCCGTGTCGCTGCTGGAGGCGCGCGAGGCGGCCGAACGGCAGGCGATCGAGCAGGCGTTGCTGCGCCATCGCGGCCGTTTCGCGGATGCCGCACGCGAACTCGGTGTGTCGCGCGTCACGCTCTACCGGCTGATGTGCGCACACGGCATGCGCGATCGCGGCGACACGCTGGCAGGGTTTTCGGCGCCGTTGCCGGAGCTTCCTCACCACGCTTGCTAAAATTGGCGGGTACGGCCGCCCTCGCGGCCGAAGGAACCCGCATGAAACAGTATCTCGATCTCGTTCGTACCATTCTCGATACCGGCACCTGGCAGGAGAACCGCACGGGGATCCGCACCATCAGCATGCCGGGCGCGATGCTGCGCTTCGACCTGCAGCAAGGCTTCCCGGCCGTGACGACCAAGAAGCTGGCATTCAAGTCCGCGATCGGCGAACTGGTCGGCTTCCTGCGCGCGACGCGCAGTGCGGCCGATTTCCGCGCGCTCGGCTGCAAGGTGTGGGATGCGAATGCGAACGAGAACGCGCAATGGCTCGCGAACCCGTATCGCCAGGGCGTCGACGATCTCGGTGACGTGTACGGCGTGCAATGGCGCCAGTGGCCGGGCTACAAGGTGCTCGACGCGGGCGCCGACGCGCAGATCGCCGATGCGACGCGCCGCGGCTTCCGGATCGTCACGCGTTTCGACGAAGACGGCGCGCCGAAGGTGCTGCTGTACAAGGCGATCGACCAGTTGCGCCAGTGCCTGGACACGATCATGGAGAATCCGTCCGACCGCCGCATCCTGTTTCACGCGTGGAATCCGGCCGTGCTCGACCAGATCGCGCTACCCGCGTGCCACCTGCTGTACCAGTTCCTGCCGAATGCGACGAAGCGCGAAATCTCGCTGTGCCTGTACATCCGCAGCAACGACGTCGGCCTCGGTACGCCGTTCAACCTGACGGAAGGGGCCGCGCTGCTGGAACTCGTTGGCCGCCTGACGGGCTACACGCCGCGCTGGTTCACGTATTTCATCGGCGACGCGCACATCTACGAGAACCAGCTCGACATGCTGCAGCGCCAGCTCACGCGCGAGCCTTACGAGAGCCCGCGGCTCGAGATTGCCGCGCGCGTGCCGGAATACGCGAAGACGGGCGTCTACGCGCCCGAGTGGCTGGAACAGATCGAGCCGTCCGATTTCTCGCTCGTCGGCTACCGCCACCATGAGCCGCTGACCGCACCGATGGCGGTCTGATCGAGCAACCCGGGCCGCGCGGATGCATCGCGCCGCGCCCCGTGGAAAAAAGGCCCGACCGGCTGATCCCGGTCGGGCCTTTTTGTTTCACGTTTGCGGCGCTTTTACTGGCGATGCCGCTCTTCGTGACCGCCTTGCGGCGGCGGGTTGCTCGGGTGGGGCGCCTCGACGTGCGGCGCCGGTTGCGGCCGCGGTTCCATGCGCGGAGCGGGCATCGACGGACGCGGTTCCATGCGTGGCGCCGGCTGCGGTCGCGGCTCCATACGCGGTGCAGGTTGCGGCCGAGGCTCCATGCGCGGCGCCTGCGGTTGCGGGCGCGGCATGTCGTGCACGGCGGGGGCCGGCGGACGGTACTCGTTCACACGGGGTGGCGCGACTTCGCGATGCGGCTCCGGTTGTGCGAAATCGGCGTGCGGTTGCGATTGCCCATGCTGGGCCGGCGACTGGAAATCGGGGCGCGGACGCGGCTGCGGAATCTGCGCGGTGTTGTCGAGCCGCGGTTGCGGCAGGGCGCGCGGCACTTCGTTCCGGCTGCCGGGCTGCGCGCCCTGCGGCGTCGGCACACCTTCCGGATGTGGTACCGCCGCGCTTCGCACGGGCGGCAGCGCATTCTGGCCCGCCGCGTGAAGCGCGGTCGGCGGCGCAGGGCGTTGACGCTCCATCGGCGTGTGCGGCTGCATCCACGCGGGTGACGGCGTTTCGGCCGCGTGTGCATTGCCGATGCCCCCCGGACCGTTGTTCGCGACCGGCGGATGCGGGACGCCGTTACCGGGGCCGAATGCCTGATGCGGCACCGGGTTGCCGGGCGCCTGCGGCATGCCGCCGTTGGCGAAATGCGCTGCGTTGGGGGTTTCGCCGTTCGCCGGCCGCGCGACATTCGGCATGCCCGGCATCGGTGTGCCAGGCCGCCCGGCCTGCACGGCGGCCGGCTGGCCTTCGCGAGGCGCGCGAGCCGGTTGCACGACGGGGCCGTGCGGATTCACGAGCTGCACGTTGCGCATCGCCCATGCGCCGCCGTCCGGCTTGCCCGGAATGCGGACCGGGCGAGCCGTATAGTCGGCCGGCACGTTCGTCTTCACGACAGGTGCGCCGGCACCCGGTACGCGCCCGCCTTGCTGCGCGAGGTGGGCCGCCGCATGGTCGCGATACGCGGCCGGCACGGCGGGATTGCGCGTCGCGACGTACGGGTGCTGGGCAATCGCGGCAGGCGGACGGTAGCTCGCATTGCGCAGCCCGCCCGTGAAGCTCTGGCGCACCGGTGCAATGCCCGGTGTCCCCGGCGTGACGTGCGCGTTGCGCCATTGTTGCGGATCGATGTGCTGCGAGAAGTGCGCGACCGGCTGGCCGTGCACGAACGCGGAGGCCGGTACGGCCGTGATCGCGTGCGGCGCGCGGAAGTTCACGTACGTCTTGTTGATGTTGGTGATATTGGTGACATTGGTGATGTTCGTCACGTTCACGGTCTTGTTCACGTTGACGTTGTTCACCACGACGTTGCGGTTCACGCGGTCGTAGTAGTGCGGGCTCCAGCCGCCCCAGCCCGGATGCCACGGTTCGCCCGGGCCGAGCGCGAACCACGCGCAGCCGGCCGCGGCGACGCCGCCCACCGTGAGCGCGACACTCCAATCGGGGCCCCCGCCCCCGCCCACGAACGCGACGAGTGCCGGCGCATAGACCGGCGGCTGGCTGACGACCATCGGGCCCGGTACCCAGGCCCAGCTATCGTCCACGTATGCCCAGCGGCCGTAGTGATACGGTGCGAAACCCCACGGCGCGTCGTCGACCCACGTCCAGCCCCACGGTGCCTGCCAGATCCAGTGGCCGTCGTGATACGGCGCCCAGTCGGCCGGCGTGTCGTTCGGCACCCAGACCTGGCCGTAGTTCGGGGTTTCGCGCCACGTGCCGTTCGCGTCGAGATCCTGGTAGCCGGGGATGTCGCGGGACACATAGCGGGCCGATACCGAGCGCTCCTCGGCCGCGTCGCGGCTGGCGGCCCACTGGTCGAGCGGATCGGGGCCCGGGGCGGCGGATTGCTGCGCGACCTGCAGGTCGGTGCCCGTGAACACGACCTGCTGCCCGGGCGACAGCGGGTACTGGCCGTTGCTGCCGTAGACGGTCGCACTGCCGCTGCGCACCGTGACCGTCGTGCTCGCACCGTTCGGCGCGACGTCGACGCGATAGTCGCCGGGGCCCGTGATGCCGAGCGCGAGATTAGGCGTGTCGATTTCGTACGATCCACCGGCCGGCAGATCGCGCACGTGCGTCGATACGGTGCCGAGCCCCACTTTCAACTGGGTCGTCGTGTCGTCCAGGTTCAGCACCGACAAACTCGTCGATTCACCGAGCCGCACCGCGGTCGAGCCGATGTGCAGTTCCGAGCGCGCACCGGCATCGTTCCAGAGCTGGTCGCCGGTCGTCAGCGGCCGGTTCACGGCGGCGTACGACCACGTATCGGTGCCGGCCGGTTCGGTCGTCACGGCGCCCGACAGGTAATTGAGCCGCGCGACACGGCTGGGTGGATCGCCGCCCGGTTGCCGTGCTGCGGCCGCATAGGGCGGCGCGCCGGCCGATTGCGCGAATGCGGGGGGCAGTGCCGCAAGTGCGACGAACGCGACCAGCGTGCAGCGGGCGGTTCGCTTGAGCGTGAACAGGGTGGCCATGGTGAGCGTCTTCGTCTTTGTCGCGGCGCGTCAATTCGTGCCGTTGAGTTCACAATATCCGCTCGGCCTGTTTCAATGCTCGGTGTTTTGTAAGTCGAATGGCACGCGATGTAACAAAACCTGTCCATCGCGCGCCGTTGTCGTGCAGACGCAATCCAGGCGTCAAGCGGACGTAAGCCACCCGTCGAAAACCTGCTGTCCGGGCACCGTGACGCGCAGCACGCGCGGCCGTGCGGCGCGTTCGATCCAGCCGTGCGCGCAGAAGCTATCGAGCAGCGCCGCACCGAGTGCGCCGCCGAGATGCGAGCGCCGTTCGCTCCAGTCGAGGCAGCCGCATGCGAAGCGGCGCCGGCGCGTGCGTTGCTGCGCGACGTCGATGCCCCATTGCGCGAGCGCCTGGGTGCCGAGCTCGGTGGTTTCGATCGCATCGCCGTCGGCAAGCAGCCAGCCGCGCGCGGTGAGCCCGTCGAAGATGCGCACCGCCAGTTCGCCAGCCATGTGGTCGTAGCAGGTGCGCGCATAGCGCAACTCGGCCGGAACCGTGCGGGACGGCGCCGGAACCGGGCGATGCGGCGCGGCTGCGCGGGCGACGTTCGCGAGCGCCTCGAGCGATGCCGCGATGTCGGCCGATGCGATGCGGTAGTAGCGGTGCCGGCCGCGCACGTCGAGCGCGAGCAGGCCGCCCTCGGTCAAGCGCGCGAGATGGGCGCTTGCGGCGGACGGCGACAGCCCCGCGATCATCGTCAACTCGCCTGCCGGTCGCGCGCTGCCGTCCATCAGCACCCACAGCATCGCGGCGCGCCCCGGGTCGGCGATCAGCGAGCCGATGCGGCTCAGGCCCGGAAAGTGGTGGTCGTCTTGGTCGGTCATCGTCGTGTCTCGTCAGGCGGGATGAGCTTCAGTGTAGTGGGCGCGCGCATGCGATGTTTCGCTTTTGGCTGAAATGTCGGATGCACTAGCGCGGGCGTCGGCGATGCGGCGGACCCCGGCTGCGGCCGCTTGCGGCGCGCGCGTAGAATGGCCGAAAGCGGCCGCAGCGGGCGGCCGCACGGGACACGATGCAATGATGAAGACGATTTTCTGTTTGCTGGCGGCCGCGCTCGTCTGCGCGGCCTGTGTGCAAGGCGGTGCGGGCGCGTCCGGCGAGCGCGGCGGCAGCATCGAGATGTACGGAACGATCGATCAGGGCATCACGGTGCGTCGCTGACCGAGGCGGCCGTGCGCGCGCTGGGCATATCGCCGGAAGCCGCGCCACACGGGGCGCCCCGCGACGCGTTGCCGCAGTGCAACGTATAATGGCCCGATTACAGCGCCCCTGCCGCCTGGAGCCAACAAGATGTCCCAACCGTCCCCCGTACCGGCCGCCCTCGACCGCACCGAAACCGTCTTCCGCTTCCTCGCCGAGCCGTCGTCCGTGAACTTCGGCGGCAAGGTGCACGGCGGCGCGCTGATGAAGTGGATCGACGAGGTTGCATATGCGTGCGCGGCCGTCTGGTCGAGCCGCTATTGCGTGACGGTCAGCGTCGGCAACATCCGTTTCCAGCGTCCGATCATGGTCGGCAATCTGGTCGAGCTGAAGGCGCGCGTCGTCGCGACGGGCCGCACCAGCATGCACATCCATGTGTCCGTGCATGCCGGCGATCCGAAGGGCGGCATGCTGCGCCAGACGACCGATTGCCTCGTCGTGTTCGTCGCGGTCGACGAGAACGGCAACCCGGTGCCGGTGCCGCCGTTCGTGCCCGAGACCGACGAGCAGAAGGTGCTCGCGAAATATGCGGCCGACGTGCGGGCCGCGCTCGACAAGATCGTCGAGATGAAGCCGGAAGAGGTCGCGAAGGGCGCGGTCTGACCGCTGCGGGCGCCGCGCATCGCGCCGCGCCCGTCATCCTGCCTCTTCCTGCCGTAACTGCCGTTACTGCGTCCCGATCATCTGCTCGGGACGTACCCACGCATCGAATTCCGCCTCGGTCAGGTAGCCGAGCGCGAGCGCGGCCGCCTTCAGCGTCGTGCCTTCCTTGTGCGCCTTCTTCGCGATCTGCGCCGACTTGTCGTAGCCGATGTGCGGATTGAGCGCCGTCACCAGCATCAGTGATTCGTTCAGCAGCAGGTCGATCCGCGAGCGGTTCGGCTCGATGCCCACCGCGCAGTGGTCGTTGAAGCTCTGCGCGCCGTCGGCGAGCAGCCGCACCGACTGCAGCACGTTGTGCGCGATCATCGGCCGGAACACGTTCAGCTCGAAATTGCCGCTTGCGCCGCCGACGTTGACCGCGACGTCGTTGCCGAACACCTGACAGCAGAGCATCGTTACGGCTTCGGACTGCGTCGGGTTCACCTTGCCCGGCATGATCGAGCTGCCCGGCTCGTTTTCAGGAATCGACAGTTCCCCGAGCCCGCAGCGCGGCCCGCTCGCGAGCCAGCGGACATCGTTCGCGATCTTCATCAGGCCGGCCGCGACCGTCTTCAGCGCGCCGTGTGCGAACACCAGCGCATCGGCCGCTGCCATCACCTCGAACTTGCTCGGCGCCGTCACGAACGGCAGCTTCGCGAGCCGGCCGATTTCATCGGCGACGCGCACCGCGAACTCCGGATGCGCGTTCAGCCCCGTGCCGACCGCGGTGCCGCCGAGCGCGAGTTCGTACAGGTGCGGCAATGCCGATTCGACGTGACGGATGCCCTGGTCGAGCTGCGCGACGTAACCGGAAAACTCCTGGCCGAGCGTGAGCGGCGTCGCGTCCTGCAGGTGCGTGCGGCCGATCTTCACGATGTCGGCGAACGCCTTCGACTTCGCGTCGAGGGTCGTGCGCAGCGTGCGCAGCGCCGGCAGCAGGTGGTTGACGATCGCGTACGCGGTCGCGACGTGCATCGCGGTCGGAAAGACGTCGTTCGACGACTGGCCGCGGTTCACGTCGTCGTTCGGATGAACCTTGCGCGCTTCGCCGCGCTCGCCGCCCATCAGTTCGCTCGCGCGATTCGCGATCACCTCGTTGAGGTTCATGTTGGTCTGCGTGCCGGAGCCCGTCTGCCACACGGCGAGCGGGAATTCGCGCGGATGCTTGCCGGCGATGATCTCGTCGGCCGCGTCGATGATCGCGCGCGCCTTGTCGTCGGCCAGCACGCCGAGCGACTGGTTCACGGCCGCCGCGGCGCGCTTGACGATCGCGAGCGCGTGGATCAGCTCGGGCGACTGCTTCTCGGTCGAGATCCGGAAATTCTGCAGCGAGCGCTCGGTCTGCGCGCCCCAGAGCCGGTCGGCCGGCACGGCGATCTCGCCGAACGTATCGCGTTCCATCCGAACTGCTTCGTTCATGATCCACTCCTCCAGAAAAGGGGAAAGGCCGCGCGTGGTCGCGCGGCATCAGACGTAATCAGACGTATCGTGAGGCAGTCGCGCCGCTTGCGCGGCGTCTCGAGATCTTCAGCCGACTAGCATAGCGCCGGCCCGGATTTCGCGTCTTGTCGCGTTCAGTGCGGCGACGTCACGAGCGACGCGCTCTTCAGATGAAAGCGCCACGCCATCAGCACGGCCACGCTGGCGAGGCCGGCCGCGAGGCCCCACCAGAGGCCGCGGGCGCCGAGGCCCACATGGAACGCGAACCAGTAGCCGGTCGGAAAACCGATGCCCCAGTAGCCGAGGGTGGCCGCGAGCATCGGGATGCGCGTGTCCTTCAGGCCACGCAGCGCACCCGACGCGACGGTCTGCGCGCCGTCGACGATCTGGAACACCGCGGCGATGCCGAGCAGTGACGCGGCGAGCGACACGGTGGCCGCGTTGGCCGGATCGTCGAGGTTCAGGTACAGGCCGACGATCGCATGCGGCGCGACGATCAGCACGATGCCCGACAGCGTCATGAACGCTACACCGAGGCCGAGCGCGACGAAGCCGGCATGCCGCGCGGCGACGGGCGCCCCTGCGCCGACCCAGTAACCGACCCGCACGTTGGCGGCCTGACCGATCGCGAGCGGCACCATGAACGCCACCGATGCGACGTTCAGCGCGATCTGGTGCGCGGCCAGCGACGTCGCGCCGAGCACGCCGATCGTCAGGCCGGTCGCGAGAAACAGCGTCGACTCGACCCCGTACGTGATCGCGACGGGCCAGCCGATGCCGATCAGCTCGCCCATCATCGGCAGCTTCGGGCGGGCGGCCGTGACGAAATGACGGAAGCGTTGCCGGCCGTGCAGCAGCCAGATCAGGGCGAATGCGGTGAGCCAGATCGTGATCGTCGTCGCGACCGCTGAACCGAGGAAACCCAGGCGCGGCAGCCCGAACGCGCCGTGGATCAGCCCGTAGTTCAGCACGCCGTTCACGCCGACGCCGCCGATCGACACCCACAGCAGCCGGCGCGCCGCGCCGATCGCCGGCAGGAACGCGCGCATCAGCCCGACGCCGATCAGGCTGCCGAGCGCGGCGAAGCGCAGGATGCCGGTGTATTCGCCGACGTGATGGGCGAGCAGCGGCGGCTCGTGGAACATCAGCAGGATCGGTTCGGACAGCGACAGCGCGATGACGGCCGGAATCGCGAGCAGCACGGACAGCGCGAAGCCGGTCCAGTAGATGTGCGGGACGCGCTCGTCGGCCTTGGCGCCACGCGCATGCGCGACGCTGACGCTGACCGACGACAGCACGCCTTGCAGCACGGTCACGATGACGAAGAAGAAGTTCGCGCCGAGCCCGCCCGCCGCGAGCGAATCGGGGCCGAGCGAGCCGAGCAGCACCGTGTCGGTGACGCTCATCGCCATCTGCGAGAGCTGCGCGATCGCGAGCGGCGCGGCGAGGCGCGCGGTATCGGCGGCATGACTGGACAGGGACGGCGGCGCGGCGGCCGTCCGCGTAAGACCGGAATGCGACATGGAATGGGCGCTCGCGCGGGTGCGGGCCCGCGCTATATGTATTTATTTTGAGAGACGGCTAGCTTACGGCTTTATTCGAACGGTGTCGAACGCGCGCGCCGATGGCCATGTCGCAGGCAGGGGGAACCGTCGGCACTAGGCTTCGCGCACTGCAATGCGCGTGTCGCCGAGCAGGACGACCTGGCCCGCGCGGATCTTGCAGGTCTTGCGCAGCTCGACAGCGCCGTCGACTTTCACCGCGCCGGACGCGACGATCAGCTTCGCGGTGCCGCCGCTATCCGCGAGGCCGGTGATCTTGAGGAGGTTGTGCAGCTCGACGTATTCGCCGGTCAGCGTGAAATCCAGATTGGGCATGACGAAGGAGGTGCGCATTGCGCGGGAGGAATCGCCTCGCATCATACGGCACCGCGGGCCGGCGCGCGAGCGCGGCCGGCTGCGGCCCTCAGTTGTGAGGGAGTGTGAGCCATTCGTCAGCAAATGAAACGGTGGGTAACAGTCTGAGAGATTCGAGAACCGGCCGCGCGGGCCGCGGGTCTTTTGTCGTACCTGCTGCGTGTTGCGGCGGGGGACGCAACGGACCGCATCGCTGCGGTTCGGGCGCACAACTTCCTGAGGAGAATTGCCATGTCCAAGATTCGTACGATGCTGATCGGTGCCGCGTTGACGGCGTTCGCCACTTCGGCCGCATTTGCCCAGACGGGTACGGCGGTGCAGGGTGCAGCCGGTGTCGGCGTACAGGCGCAGACGCCGGCGGCCGGTGCCGGCGTGCAGGGCGGTGCGGGCGCGAACGCGTCGGGTAATGCGGTCGGCGGCGCAACCGATGCGGTCGGCGCGGCAGCCGATGGCGCGAAGGAGTCGACGTCGTCGGCTGTCCACTCGGCCAAGAAGCACACGAAGCATGCCGCGAAGTCGGCCAAGAGCCATGTCGGCTCGGCCAAGGCGAAGGCCGGCGAAGCGACCGAAGGCGGTGCGTCGGTCGGTGCCGAGGGCGGTGCATCGGCCCAGGGCGCCACGCAGTAAGGCGCGGCAGGCGCCGCGCGACGCTCGCCCTCGACGGCGCGTCGCGACGGCGGCCATCCGACGGCCCGGTTCGCGTTGCGCGAACCGGGCTGCTTTCATTGGTCGGTGCGATCGGGCGCGCCGTTACGGCCGCCGTTGGCTTTGCCCTTGGCCCGGCTGACCCTGCGCCGGCCGCGCGGCCGTCGGGGTGAAGACGTTGCGCAGCCACGCGGCGAGCCGGGCGAAGACGTCGTACGGTTCCTCGACGAAGATCTCCGGCTTCAGCAGCCGCAGGTACTCCATGATCTGCTGCGCTTCCTGCTTCTGGAACGAGCCGTGCGCGAGCCCGAGCCGCAGCAGCCCGCGCAGTTCGCCGAGCTTGTCGCGCGCGGTGCTGCCGACGCTCATCTCGCATGCGAGCTTGGCCTCGTAGACCCGTTGTCGCAGCGATTCCGCGAGCCGCCACGCAGGCGTCTGCATCAGTTCCTCGAGCGTCTGGATATCTTGCGCGGCCCCCTTGATCTGCGAGGCGAGCGGATCGATCAGCGACGGGTCGCCCTGCGCTTCGGCGACGATCGCTTTCGCCCAGTCGCGGCAAGCCTTCGCGAGTTCGTCGGGGGTCCATTCGGAGCGTGACGCGAAGCCGAAGCCGAATTCACCGGCCTGTCGCATCAGGATCGCGACGACGTCCGGAAATTCTTTGTCGAGCGTGCGTTTTGCCCACGCGTACTGGCCGCCCTGCAGCATCCGCTGCACCGCGTGCTCGGTCAGCGGCACCATGTTGTCGAGCAGCTTGGCGCGCAGGAAATCCTCGAACGACGGCGTCGCGAACTGCGGGTCGAGTTTCAGCGACACGCGGACGAACGCGTCATAGTCCTTGCGCAGGGACTCGAGCGTGTCGTCCTTGAGGAAAAGGGTGATCTGGCCCATGAATCGTCTCGATGGCGGCCCGTGCCAGCCGGCGGCCGGCACGGCGCACCGGGACGGGCGCAGCGTCGACTGACCGGTGCGCGCCGAGGCCGGTGGCGGGTATTCATTCCCTATATCGGCGCGCCGGGCGGAAACTTGAGTACGAATGACCGAGTGAGTACTCAGGCGGGCAGCCAGTGGGGCAGCACGACCCCTTGCCAGAAAAAGAACACCGCGAGCCCCGCCGCGATCGTCACGAGCGGGCGGCGGGTGGCGGCCGACACGAGCACGGCGGCGAGCGCGCCGACGAGCTGTGGATTGCGCCAGGTCAGCTCGGCGGTGCCGCCGTGCGGCGAGACGACCATCGGCACGATGATCGCGGTCAGCACGGTGACGGGCACGAAGCCGAGCGCGGTCCGCACGAGCGGCGGGAAGGTCAGCCGTTCGCCGAACAGGAACAGCGTCGAGCGGATCGCGTAAGTGATGACGGCCATCCCGAGGATCAGCAGCGCGTAGCTCACGATGCTGCCTCCGTGCGCGAGCCGGCGCGCGTGCGTTCGTGCAGCAACGTGAGCGCGACACCGACCGCGACGCCGGCGGCGACCGCGCCGAGCAGCCCGAGCTTGTACGGCCAGCCCTGCCAGAAGTACGCGAGCGTGCCGGCCGTCACGGCTGCCGCGAAATAGCGCAGGGTGCCGAGTTGCGGGACGACGATCGCGATGAAGGTTGCCGCCATCGCGAAATCGAGGCCAAGCGACTGCAGGCCCGGGAATGCCGCGCCGAAGCCGATGCCCGCGAGCGTCCAGACCTGCCAGTTCAGGTACATCGCGAGCCCCGAGCCGAAGAAGTAGTGGGGGCCGATCGCGCCCGGCGGGAAATGCCGGTAGTGCGCATAGGCGACCGCGAACACCTCGTCGGTCATCAGCGCGCCGAGCGTCGCACGCCAGCGCAGCGGCAGGTGGGCGACATAGGGTGCGAGCGTCGCGCTGTACAGCAGGTGACGCAGGTTCACGATCAGCGTGGTCGCGAGCACGACGATGAAGCTCGCGCTGCCCGCGATCAGGCCGAGCGCGATGAACTGCGCGGAGCCCGCGAACACGACGAGCGACATCAGCGCGCCATGCCATGCGGCGAGCGGGCCGCCGCCCACGAGCGTGCCGAAAATCACGCCGAACGGGGCGGCGCCGATCATCATCGGGATCGTGTCGCGCGCACCGTCGAGCCATTCGTTCAATGGGCGGCGGGCAGGCGATGCGGGTATCGGATTCAAAGGGTGCTCCTCCATGAACGGGAGGATAGCGGGCAGGGAGTGTGCCGGCTTGTATGTTCTTGCGCTTGCGGGAGCGCGGTATCGCGGTGGCGGGCCGGACGCTGCGCGTCAGCTCGCCTGCCAGCGCCCGGGCGGCACGCCGAACATGCGTTTGAAATGCCGGGTGAAGTGGCTTTGGTCGACGAAGCCGCTGGCCGCCGCGACGTCGGCGACGGGCACGCCCGCGCGCAGCGGCGCCAGCGCGCGCTGCAAGCGCAACTGGTTGCGCCACGCATGCGGCGGCATGCCGGTCGTGCGGGTGAACAGGCGCGCCGCATGGAACGGCGACAGGCCGGCCGCCTGCGCGACTTCGTCGAGTGTCACCGTGCACACGAGGTCGGCGGCGAGCCGCTCGCGCATGACGTCGACGCGCGGTTCGTCCGCCGCGAGCGGCGCCGGTCGCGGCTGTGCGTCAGCATGGCGCACGATCAGCGTCGACAACGCATCGAGCATCGCCGTTTCGGCGGCGAGCGGATCGTAGGCGCGCGGTGCGCCGCTCGCCGGATCATGAGCCGGCTGCCCATGAGCCTGCAACGGCAATGCGCGCTCGCTGCCGGCCTCCATCATCCGGTGCGCCAGCGTGAGCCGGGCCGCAAGATCGGCGTCGCGAATCACGTCGGGCGCAAACCACGGCGCGTCCTGCGGGCGGCCGGCGATCGAACAGGTGAGTTCGCGAATGAATTCGACCGGCATGTAGCTGACGCGATAGCACCAGCCTTCATCGGCCGCGCGCGACCCCGTATGCACCTCGCCGGGATTGATGACGGGCACGGAGCCGGTTTCGGCGACATAGCCGCTGCCGCGATAGGTGAAGCGTTCCGCCCCCTCGAGAATCACGGGGATCGTGTACGCGTCGTGCCAATGGGGGGCGAACGCATGATCGCGATAGGTGGCCGTGAGGAGATCCGCGTCCGGCAGCAGCGGCGTGCGCCAGTAGCGTGCGGAGTCGGGAAGGCGGGTGGCGGACATGATCGGGCGCGGGAGCGGTCGAATCGACAGTGTATCGCTCGCGCGCCCGGCAGGCGCGGGCTTTACTTGACCGGAATCGTCGTGCCGGCCGGCATCGGTACCGCGGTGACGGCGTTCTTCGGGCTGCCGCTCACGATGCGGTCGCTGTAGGTCAGGTAGACGATCGTGTTGCGCTTGGTGTCGACCACGCGCACGACATGCAGGGTCTTGAAGATGAACGACATGCGCTCGCTGAACACGTCGGTCTGCTGCTTGAGCGGCTCCTTGAAGCTGATCGGGCCGACCTGCCGGCATGCGATCGACGCTTCGCTTGGATCCTCGGCGACGCCGAGCGTGCCCTTGATCCCGCCGGTGCGGGCGCGCGACACGTAGCAGGTCACGCCGTTCACGATCGGATCGTCATACGCCTCGACGACCACGCGATCGGAGCCCGTGACGCGGAAATGGGTGTTGACGCTGCCGACTTCCTCCGCGTGCGCGAGCGGCGCCGCGGCGAACGCGGAAAGCAGGAGGGCGTAGGGGGCTGAGCGGAGGAGGCGGTGCTTCATCGACGGAACCGGATGCGAATGCGGGACAGAAACTCTAGCATGCGCGCGCGACCGGACGACGAAAGCCGAATGGTGGGCCGGAAAAACAAAAGGCCCGTCGAATGACGGGCCTTTCGCTATTTGGCTCCCCGACCTGGGCTCGAACCAGGGACCTACGGATTAACAGTCCGGCGCTCTACCGACTGAGCTATCGGGGAATAAATCGGTACATCTGCATGCGTGTTTGTCTACCAGCAAAAAGCCCGTCCACTTTCAACGGGCCTTTGCGTTTTTGGCTCCCCGACCTGGGCTCGAACCAGGGACCTACGGATTAACAGTCCGGCGCTCTACCGACTGAGCTATCGGGGAACAAACAACAACAGCAGAGAAACGAGATTATATGGAGCGTTGATCAGGTCGTCAATACTTTTGAGCCGCGGCGCATAAAAAAATTTCTGCGGCCGCTGCGCGATCAGCGCTCGAGCAGGTGCAGCTTGTCCTGCACGTCCTTCCACTCGTCCGCGTCGGCGGGTGCCGGCTTGGTCTTCGTGATCGACGGCCAGTCCTTCGCCAGCTCGGCGTTCAGCGCGGTGAACTGCTGCTGGTCGCCCGGAACGTCTTCTTCGGCATAGATCGCATTGGTCGGGCACTCGGCGACGCACACGGCGCAGTCGATGCACTCGTCCGGATCGATGGCGAGAAAGTTGGGACCTTCACGGAAGCAATCCACCGGGCACACATCCACGCAGTCCGTGTATTTGCACTTGATGCAGCCTTCGGTCACAACGTGAGTCATTAAAACGCTCCTGCTTGGCGGTATATATGGGGTGGCGTTTGCGCCAAAACCGGCATTGTAACTGAAGCGCAAAACCCGCATGGCGTGGTCGGCTATCCGGCTTATATCGTTTCGTGATTAGTTTATGGGGCCGTCCACGGGGCGCTGAAGGGACGCCCCGGCGGCAGTGCGTGTCCGATACGCCGGAACGGGCAGTGCGGCCGGAGCGTGGCGGCAGGCGGTTTCACGATGGTCGGGCCCGCATTCGGGTAACATGGCCGGCAGACCGGGCGGCGCGCGGTGCGCCGGGGCCCTGTCACGATATTGGCGCTGCCGTCATCATGATCATCACTTCGCTGCTCGACACGGATCTCTACAAGTTCACGATGATGCAGGTCGTCCTGCATCACTTCCCCGCTGCAAGCGTCGAATACCGTTTCCGGTGCCGCACGCCCGGCGTCGATCTCGTGCCGTACATCGACGAGATCCGCGACGAGGTGCGCGGCCTGTGCGCGCTGCGTTTTTCCGACGTCGAACTCGACTACCTGCGGCGGATGCGTTTCATCAAGAGCGATTTCGTCGACTTCCTCGCGCTGTTCCACCTGAACGAGAAGTACATCTCGATCACGCCGTCGCCGAAGGGCAACGGTGAAATCGACATCGAGATCACGGGGCCGTGGCTGCACACGATCCTGTTCGAGATCCCGGTGCTCGCGATCGTCAACGAAGTGTATTTCCGCAATACCCAGCGCGAGCCCGATTATCGCGAGGGCCGCGAGCGGCTGCGCGAGAAGATCAAGCTGCTCGGTGCGAAGCCCGAATTCGCCGACTGCAAGATCGCCGACTACGGCACGCGCCGGCGCTTCTCGAAGGTCTGGCACGAGGAGGTCGCGCTCACGCTGCGCGACGGCCTCGGCCCGCAGTTCGCGGGCACCAGCAACGTGCTGTATGCGATGAAGCACGGCATCACGCCGCTCGGCACGATGGCGCACGAGTACCTGCAGGCCTGCCAGGCCCTCGGCCCGCGGCTGCGCGATTCGCAGATCTACGGCTTCGAGATGTGGGCGAAGGAATACCGCGGCGACCTCGGGATCGCGCTGTCGGACGTCTACGGGATGGATGCATTCCTGAACGACTTCGACATGTACTTCTGCAAGCTGTTCGACGGCGCGCGCCACGATTCGGGCGATCCGTTCGAATGGGGCGAGCGGATGCTGCGTCATTACGAGATGAACCGTTGCGACCCGCGGACCAAGGTGCTCGTGTTCTCGGACGCACTCGACATCCCGAAGGTCATGCAGTTGTACGAACGTTTCCGCGGCCGCTGCAAGCTTGCGTTCGGCGTCGGCACGAACCTCACCAACGATCTCGGCTACGTGCCGCTGCAGATCGTGATCAAGATGGTCCGCTGCAACGGCCAGCCGGTCGCGAAGCTGTCGGATTCGCCGGGCAAGAGCATGTGCGACGACAAGGCGTATCTCGCCTACCTGCGCCAGGTGTTCGGCATCGCGCAGCCAGTCGAGGAAGACGCGTCGAAGTAAGCGTCGGCCGAACGGCCAAAACTGCGTGGCGGCGAGGTCGGCCGGTATAATCCGACGGTATCGCCCGCCAACGTCACGAGGACCGTTCATGGACACTTCCGCTGCCCGTCGCCAGATCCTCGCGCGCATTCGCGCGGCGCAGGGGCGTGCGGCCGAACCCGATGCGGCCGAGCGCGACGGCGTTACCGATTATCTCGCCCGTCATCCGGAAGGCCCGCGCCCGCCGGCGCCGGCCGATCTCGTCGCGGCCTTCGTCGACGAAGCGGTACGCCTGTCGACGACGGTCGACGAAGTCGCGACGCTTGCCGACGTACCGGCCGCCGCGGCTCGCTACCTTTGCGCCCACGGCCTGCCGACGCAGGCCGTCGCGTGGCGCACGCTGGCCGATTTCGACTGGGCGGGCGCAGGCCTGTCGGTCGAATGCCGCAAGCCGCGCGACGGCGATCTGGTCGGCCTCACCGGCTGCTTTTGCGCGACGGCCGAAACGGGCTCGCTGGTGCTGCTGTCCGGCCCTGACACCTATGCGTCGGCCGGCCTGCTGCCGGAAACGCACATCGCGATCGTTCCCGCGTCGCGGATCGTCGCCGGTCACGAAGACGCCTTTGCGCTGATCCGCTCGGAGCGCGGCGAATTGCCGCGCGCGGTCAACTTCGTATCGGGCCCGTCGCGCACGGGCGATATCGAGCAGACCATCGTACTGGGCGCGCATGGCCCGTACCGCGTTCACGTGATCGTCGTACGGGGCGCATGACGCGCCCGCTGCATCCACTACCACTCGAACAAGGAAGTTCTGCATGAAACGACATGCCGCCTGGGCGGGCATGGCGTCGGGGATCGCGCTTGGCGCCGTCCCCGCGCTTGCATCGGCCGCAACGCTCGACGGTGCCACGCTGTCCGCTCTCTGGGGCATCCCGTTCGCCGGGATCCTGCTGTCCATCGCACTGTTCCCGCTCGTCGCCCCCGTGTTCTGGCATCACCACTTCGGCAAGATCGCGGCCGGGTGGGCAGTCTTGTTCCTGGTCCCGTTCGCGTTCGCGTTCGGCGCGGGCACCGCGTTCGGTACGCTCGTGCATGCGCTGCTCGAGGAATATATCCCCTTCATCGTGCTGCTCACCGCGCTCTATACGGTCGCGGGCGGCATCTGCGTGAACGGCAACCTGCACGGCACGCCGAAGCTGAACACCGCGATCCTCGCGCTCGGCACGGTGCTCGCCAGCGTGATGGGCACGACGGGCGCCGCGATGCTGCTGATCCGGCCGTTGCTGCGCGCCAACGACAACCGCAAGCATGTCGTGCACGTCGTGATCTTCTTCATCTTCCTCGTCGCGAACGCGGGCGGCTCGCTGTCGCCGCTCGGCGATCCGCCGCTGTTCCTCGGTTTCCTGAATGGCGTGAGCTTCTTCTGGACGACCACGCACCTTGCGCTGCCGATGCTGTTCATCTGCGCGGTGCTGCTGACGCTGTTCTTCGCGCTCGATACGTACTTCTACCGGAAGGGCGGCGAGGAGCGGCCGGTCGCGCTCGACCCGACGCCCGACAGCGACCGGCTGTCGATCGACGGCAAGATCAATTTCGTGCTGCTCGCGGCCGTGATCGGCCTGGTGCTGATGAGCGGCATCTGGAAGCCGGGCGTCACGTTCGACGTGTGGGGCACGCACGTCGCGTTGCAGAATTTCGTGCGCGACGTCGCGCTCGTGGGCGTGACGCTCGCGTCGCTCGCGCTGACGCCGCGTTCCGCGCGCGAGGGCAACGCGTTCAACTGGGCGCCGATCGAGGAAGTCGCAAAGCTGTTCGCGGGGATCTTCGTGACGATCGCGCCGGTGATCGTGATCCTGCGCGCCGGTGCCGACGGCGCATTCGCGCAGATCGTCCATCTCGTCACGGGGCCGGACGGCAAGCCGATCGACGCGATGTACTTCTGGGCGACCGGCATCCTGTCGTCGTTCCTCGACAACGCGCCGACCTATCTCGTGTTCTTCAACCTCGCGGGCGGCGATGCGCAGTCGCTGATGACGACCGGCGCGTCGACGCTGGCCGCGATTTCCGCAGGCGCGGTGTTCATGGGCGCGAACAGCTATATCGGCAACGCGCCGAACTTCATGGTGAAAGCGATCGCCGAATCGCGCGGCGTGAAGATGCCGAGCTTCTTCGCGTATCTCGGCTGGGCGCTGGTCGTGCTGATACCGGTATTCCTGCTCACGTCGTGGATCTTCTTCACGGCGTAAGCTGACGATTTTCAACCTAGAACGGGCGGTCCCGGCGGCGCATGGCGCGCGGCGATCCGTCCGTGGCATGCGGAGATGGCGATGCAGAAGATCCTGGTCGCGCGTCCGATCTTTCCGGACGTGATCGAGCGGCTCAAGCAGTATTTCGACGTCGACTGGAACAACGGCGACGCACTCGCGCCCGACGCGCTCGCCGCGCGTCTGGCCGACAAGGACGGCGCGCTGACGGCCGGCGATCCGGTCGGTGCGGCGGAGCTCGCGGCAGCGCCGCGCCTGCGCGTCGTGGCGAACATGGCGGTCGGCTACAACAATTTCGACATGGCCGCGTTCAATGCGGCGAACGTGCTCGGCACCAACACCCCTGACGTGCTGAACGAGTCGACCGCCGATTTCGGCTGGGCGCTGATGATGGCCGCGGCCCGCCGGATCGCCGAATCCGAGCACTGGCTGCGGGCCGGCCTCTGGCAGAAGTGGGCGTACGACGGTTTCCTCGGCAGCGACATCTACGGCTCGACGCTCGGCGTCATCGGGATGGGGCGCATCGGCCAGGCGCTCGCGCGCCGCGCGCGTGGCTTCGGGATGCAGGTGATCTATCACAACCGGTCGCGGGTCGCGCCCGAGATCGAGGCCGAGCTCAATGCCGAGTACGTGTCGAAGGACGCGCTGCTCGCCCGCGCCGATCACGTCGTGCTCGTGCTGCCGTATACGAAGGAGAACCATCACACGATCGGCGCGGCCGAGCTCGCGAAGATGAAGCCCACCGCGACGCTGACCAACATCGCGCGCGGCGGGATCGTCGACGACGCGGCGCTGGCCGTCGCGCTGCGCGCTGGGACGATTGCCGCGGCCGGCCTCGACGTGTACGAAGGCGAGCCGACGGTCCATCCGGCGCTGCTCGAGGTGCCGAACGTCGTGCTGACGCCGCATATCGCGAGCGCGACCGAAAAGACGCGCCGCGCGATGGCGAACCTCGCCGCCGACAACCTGATCGCCGCGCTGGGCGAAGGGCCGCGCGCTGGGCAGCCGCCGAATCCGATCAACCCCGACGTGATCGGGAAGTCGCGCGCATGACGATGACGTTGTTGCTTGCGGCGGTCGTCGTGCTGGCCGTCGCGCTTGCGGTGGCGATCGTCGCGCTCGTGCGTGGCGGTGGCCGCCACGACGATGCGGCGATACTCGGCGACCAGATCGAGGACGCCGCGCATGCGCAGGCGCGCGCAGTCGAGCGGCTCGAACGCGAATTGCGCGGCGAGATCGTCGAGAACGCGCGCGGCTCGCGCACCGAGCTGGCCGGCAGCTTCGCGCAGCTTCAGCAGACGCTCGCCGCGCAACTGACGAGCGTCGCGACCGTGCAGAACAACCAGATCGAAGGTTTTGCACAGCAGCTCGGCAAGCTCGTCGCCGGCAACGCGCAGCAGTTCGACGCGATGCGCGAAAGCGTGCAGCGCCAGGCGCAGCAGGCGCGCGAAGAGCAGACAGGCGCGCTCAGGCTGTTCGGCGACACGTTGAACCGGCAGCTCACGCAACTGACCGAAGCGAACGACCGCCGGATCGGCGAGGTGCGCGCGACGCTCGAACAGCGGCTGAAGGAAATCGAGACGAACAACGCGGCGAAGCTCGAGGAGATGCGCCGCACCGTCGACGAGAAACTGCACGCGACGCTCGAGCAGCGGCTCGGCGAATCGTTCAAGCTCGTGTCGGACCGGCTCGAGCAGGTGCATCGCGGGCTCGGCGAGATGCAGACGCTCGCGGCGGGCGTTGGCGACCTGAAGAAGGTGCTGACCAACGTGAAGACGCGCGGCACCTGGGGTGAAGTGCAGCTCGAGGCGCTGCTCGAACAGATGCTGACGCCCGAGCAATACGCGAAGAACGTCGCGACGGTGCCGAAGAGCAGCGAGCGCGTCGAGTTCGCGATCCGGCTGCCGGGGCGCGAGGCCGGCACCCGCGACGCGCCACCCGTATGGTTGCCGATCGACGCGAAATTCCCGCGCGAGGACTACGAGCGGCTGATTGACGCGCAGGAGCGTGCCGATGCGGTGGCGGTCGAGGAAGCGGCCCGCGCGCTCGAGGCGCGCGTGCGGCTGGAGGCGCGCACGATCGCCGAGAAGTACGTCGCGCCGCCGCACACGACTGATTTCGCGCTGCTGTTCCTGCCGACCGAAGGGCTCTATGCGGAGATCCTGCGCCGCCCGGGGCTGACCGACCTGTTGCAGCGCGACTATCGCGTGACGGTCGCCGGCCCGACGACGCTCACCGCACTGTTGAACAGCCTGCAGATGGGGTTCCGTACGCTCGCGATCGAACAGCGGTCGAGCGAGGTGTGGCAGGTGCTCGGGGCGGTGAAGACGGAGTTCGGCAAGTTCGGCGACGTGCTCGCGCGAACGAAGTCGCAGCTCGAAACGGTCACGCGCTCGATCGAGGCCGCCGAGCAGCGCACGCGCGTGATGAATCGCAAGCTGAAGCAGGTCGAGGCGCTGCCGGGCGATACGGCGGCAGGGCTGCTGGGTGCGGAAGGGGCCGACGGTGCCGATGCGGACGACGCATGACGCACATGGCCGAGATCGGCTGGAAAGTAAAAACGGGCGCCGCGGCGCCCGTTTTCGTTTGACGCGATGGCCGGCTCGCAGTCAATGCCCGGCGAGCGTATCCAGTGCGTCGCCCGTGACGCGAACGATGCGCCAGTCGGGCAGCACGGTTGCGCCCATCTTTTCGTAGAAATCGATCGCCGGCTGGTTCCAGTCGAGGACCGACCATTCGAAGCGTCCGCAACGGCGCTCGACGGCCAAGGCAGCGAGTTGACGCAGCATCGCGGTGCCGAGGCCCGTGCCGCGCTGCGACGGCTGCACGTACAGGTCCTCGAGATAGAGGCCGCGACGGCCGAGGAACGTCGAATAATTGTGGAAGAACAGCGCATACGCGACGATCGCGCCGTCGTGCTCGGCCACCCTTGCCTCGGCGGCAGGCTGCTCGCCGAACAGCGCGTCGGCGAGATTGGCCTCGGTCGCGACGAACAGGTGCGCAAGTTTCTCGAACTCGGCCAGCTCGCGCATCAGCGCGAGGATCGCGCCGACGTCGCGTGCCTGAGCCGCGCGGATCAGCGGTGTGCCGCTCACGCTTCTTCCGGCGGGTCGGACAGCACGATCTCGATGCCGCCGAAGCGCGATGCGACCCAGTTGTACGCGTGGCATGCGATCCACAGCAGCACGAAGCCGAGGATGGCGTTCAGCAGCAGCGCGCTCAGGATCGTGCTCAGTTCGACCATCCCGTAGCGGACGTAGGCGACGAGAATGCCGAGCAGCACGATCGGCACGCTGAACGTCAGGTAGACGAGGATCAGCGCTTTTGCGGTCTGCCCCGCTGCGATCGACGAAATTTGTTTCTTCATGTGCGGATTGCCCCCGTAGAGATATACCGATAGTGGAATTCAGATCAGGCCGTCGAGCGGCAGGATGTCGACCGGGGTGCCCGCGTCGACTGCCGCGGTATCGTGGCCCAGGACGATGAAACAGTTGGCGGCCGCGAGGCCGCTCAGCGACGCGGAACTCTGCGAGCCGGCCGGTGCGACGTGCCAGCGGCCGTCGGCGGCGCGCGTCGCGACGCCGCGCAGGTAGTCGGTGCGGCCCGGGCGCGTCTTCAGCGCTTGCGTGCTGAGTGCGGAATGCATCGCCGGCGGCTGGGCCTGCGCGCCGGCCAGCGTCAGCAGCGCGGGGCGCACGATCGCGTAGAACGTTACGGCAGACGCGACCGGGTTGCCGGGCAGCCCGAAGAACAGTGCGTAACCGGCGCCTTCGGCCGCGCGAGCGAGCGTGCCGCACGCGAGCGGCCGGCCGGGACGCAGCGCGACGCTGGCGAACGTCACGTCGCCGAGCCGTGCCATGACGTCACGCGTGAAGTCGGCTTCGCCGACCGATACGCCGCCCGACGTGATCACTGCGTCGGCCTGCGCGGCGACCGCGCCGCGCAACGCGGCTTCGAGTGCGGCCGGGTCGTCGCGGACGATCCCGAGATCGACAACGTCGACATGCAGCCTTTCGAGCATCGCGATCAGCATCCCGCGATTGCTGTCGTACAGGGTGCCGGGGCCGAGCGGCTCGCCGGGCTCGCGCAGTTCGTCGCCGGTGGAGAAGACGGCGACGCGCACGCGTCGGCGCACCGAAACCTCGGTGACACCGAATGACGCGAGCAGGCCGAGATCGGACGGCCGCAGGATGCGGCCTGCGGCAAGCGCGCACGCGCCGCGCGCGAGATCCTCGCCGGCCTTGCGGCAGTTCGCGCCGCGCGCGATGTCGTGCGCGGCGAAGTCGATCGTGTCGCCGTCGACGCGCACGCGTTCCTGCGGAATCACCGTGTCGCAGCCGGCCGGCATCGGCGCGCCCGTCATGATGCGCACGCATGATCCGGCCGCCACGGCGCCGTCGAACGGATGGCCGGCGAGCGCCGTGCCGGCGACCGCCAGCGTGACCTCCGCTTGCGGCGATGCGTGCGTGCCCGTACTGCCGTCGAACGCGTAGCCGTCCATCGCCGAGTTGTCGTACGCGGGAATGTCGAACGGGGCGTTCACGTCGGCCGCGAGCACGCGATCGAGTGCCTCGCGCAGCGCCACCGTGTCACACGCGTCGACCGGCACCGCGAAGCGGCACGCGAGCGCCTGCACGTCGGCGAGCGACAGCGGGGCATCGGAATCGGGTGCGGTTCGGGGGGCGGGCGAGGATTGCGTGATCATCAGTCGGACTGCGCCGCAAGGCGTATCGGGTTCGTGGCCGGTGGCGCGAGGAGGGTGCCTGGGCGCGGGTTGCGCGCGGCGGGCGGGAACCGCGCGGGTGCCGTCAGCGGCGGGCCAGCGCGGCGAGTTCCTGCCAGGAGTTGGCATTGTAAAACGCACGCTCGTCGTGAAACTCGACTTCGACCGTCTTGTGGCGTGCGTACCACGCACGCACCTTGCGGTCGCCGGCGGCGAGCCGGGCGGCGAGATCGTCGGCCAGCGACGTGCGCAGCAGCGCGAACGTCGGCTGCGGCGAGCGCACTTGTTGTGCATCGACGGTCACCGCCATGGCGATGTCGGCCTGCTGCGCGTCGAGCGCCGCCTGTAGCCGTGCGACGAGGTCGGCCGGCAGATAGGGTGTATCGCATGGCGAGCACGCGACGAGCGGCGCGCGTGCCGCCCGCATGCCGGCGAGCAGGCCCGCGAGCGGGCCGGGGAAGTCGGGTGTTTCGTCCGCGACGATGCGCGCATCGAATGGCGCACCGAGTTCGGCATAGCGATCGGCATGGCGATTCGCGCTGATCAGCGTCTCGTCGACCTGCGGCGAGAGCCGGCGCAGCACGCGCAGCGCGAGCGGCATGCCGTCGAGCAACTGCAGGCCCTTGTCGACGCCGTCCATGCGTGTGGCGCGCCCGCCTGCGAGCAGCAGGCCGGCAATCGAGGGAGAGGCGGAGGCGGGCATGGTAAGCGGGCGGGATGGGCGGCGTGCGTCAGCCGCCGATATACGACATCTCGACCCGCTTGCCGGCGCCGTCGGGCACGGCGTCGGCCGACGCGCTGCCGCGCAGTTGCGAATAACGGTCGGTGCGGGCCTGCCAGATGCGGGCGATCGCGGTCGCGATCTCGGCGTCGCTCGCGCCGCCGCGCACGAGCGCGCGCAGATCGTGGCCGGCCGACGCGAACAGGCACAGGTACAGCTTGCCTTCGGTCGACAGCCGCGCGCGCGTGCAGTCGCCGCAGAAGGCCTGCGTGACGCTGGAAATCACGCCGATCTCG
This sequence comes from Burkholderia sp. AU38729, assembly GCF_020419725.1. NCBI lineage: Bacteria > Pseudomonadati > Pseudomonadota > Betaproteobacteria > Burkholderiales > Burkholderiaceae > Burkholderia > Burkholderia sp. AU38729. The sequence continues at coordinate 621,426 of NZ_JAIZQO010000003.1, forward strand.
CCGCCGCCGTCCGCATAGCCCCAGCGCTGCGCGGTTTCGGCCGCCGTGTGCGGATCGAGCGGCACGAGGGGGAAGTGTTCGGCGATCCGTGCGATGACGTCGGCCGATGGCAGCACCTCGGTCATGTTCCAGCCGTTCGACGTGCCGACGTCCATGTATTCGATGAAGCGCAGGATCACGCCGGTGCCGCGGAAACGCTCGGCCATCGGCAGGATCTCGCTGTCGTTGGTGCCGCGCTTCACGACCATGTTGACCTTGACCGGCGCGAGACCCGCGGCCTGGGCCGCGAAGATGCCGTCGAGCACGTCGGCGCTCGCGAACTCGGCATCGTTCATGCGCTTGAACAACGTATCGTCGAGCGCGTCGAGGCTGACCGTCACGCGCGTGAGCCCGGCGTCCTTCAGCGCGCGCGCCTTGCGTGCGAGCAGCGAACCGTTGGTCGTGAGCGTCAGGTCGAGCGGGCGGCCGTCGTGCGTGGTCAGGCGGGCGAGGCGCTCGATCAGGAATTCGAGATTCTTGCGCAGCAGCGGCTCGCCACCCGTGATGCGGATCTTCTCGACGCCGTGTGCGACAAAGAGTCGCGCCACGCGTTCGATTTCCTCGTGCGTGAGCAGCGCGCTGTGCGGCAGGAACGGGTAGTCCTTGTCGAAGACGGCGCGCGGCATGCAGTACACGCAGCGGAAGTTGCAGCGATCCGTCACCGAAATGCGCAGGTCGCGCAGCGGCCTGGCGAACGTGTCGGCCAGCGTGCCGTCCGGGGCGTGCGCGACGCCGGAGACGTCCGGCATCCCGCTGACGTCGGCGAGAGGAATGATGCGTCGGGACATGTTGAAAGAAGTGCGAACCAGACCTCTATTTTAGCCGCAAGCGGCGGGTCGGTCCGGTGGGCGGAAACCCGCAGCGCGGACATGAAAAAGCCCGCCGGAGGCGGGCTTTTCCTGGTCGGACGATGCGTCGATCAGTGATGCGTCGTTTCGACCTGCTGCATCGGGGCCGTATCGACCGGCGGCAGCGCCTTGCGTTCGCGCGGCACGCGAGCCGGACGCGGGAGGCGCGACGCGGCTTCCTGCGCAGCGGCGAACTTGCCGGCGTCCGTGTTCACCCAGACGAGACCAGCCTGCTCCAGCACGGTATCCAGGCTCGCCGAAGCGGGCGCGGCTGCCGGTTGGGCGGGGGCCGGAGTCGGTGCCGGTGCGGCGACGGCCTCGACCGGCGCGGCTTCGACATGGGCCGGCTCCGCAGCCACCGGAGCGGCTTCGGTCGTCACGGCCGGTGCGGCTTGCTCGACGGGGGCCGGCTGCGGCGCCTCGACGGCGACAGGTGCTGCCGGCACTTCGAACGCGTCGGTCGGCGAAACCGCGACCGGAGCCGGACCGGCTTCCGTATCGACGGCCGCGGCGACCGGTGCCGCTTCCTCTGCCTGGGCGACCACTGCTGCTTCGACCGGCGCTGCTTCGACGTGTACCGGTGCCGGCTGCGGCTCGACAGCGGCCGGTGCTGCCGGTTCGGCATGGTGCTCGACCACGGCTTCGGCGACGACGGCGCTTGCCGCGGCGGCTGCCACGACGACTGCCGGTGCGGCCGTTTGGGCCGGTTCGGCAGCAGCCGGTGCTTCCGGCGTCACGGCTTGCACCGTCACTTCACCCTCTGCGCCTTGCTCGGCGTGGTCGACGACTGCGCCGTCTTCCTCGCGCTCGCGACGACCGCCACGGCGGCCGCGACGGCGACGGCGACGTTCCTCGCCATCACGCGCGCCGGCTTCCGCGTCGGCTGCCAGTTCGGCGCCGGGCAGGGCTTCTGCGACGGCCTTGTCGGCTTCCGGGTCCGGATGGGTTTCGCCGCGGGTGACGGTTTCCAGCGTGGCCGCATGCTGAGTCGGCTTGCGGCGCTCGCGACGTTCCTGGCGCTCGCCACGACCCGCAGCTTCAACGCCGTCCGGCTGCTCGACACGCTCGCGCGGTTCACGCGGTTCGCGGTTCTCGCGCGGTTCGCGCGGCTCACGGCTTTCACGCGGCTCGCGGCCTTCGCGCGGGCTACGGCCCTCGCGACCTTCGCGGTTCTCGCGACCTTCACGCGGTTCACGACCCTCGCGCGGTTCGCGGCCTTCACGCGGCTCACGAGCCTCACGCGGTTCGCGCACTTCCTTGCCTTCGCGCTCCTGGCGTTGCGGCTGGCCACGGCCTGCCGCGACCTGGTCGCGGCCGCCTTGCGCCTGCTGGGCGCCGCCGCGACGGTTGCGGTTGCGATCGCCGCCGCGTTCGCCGCGTTGCTCGGACTTCTCGGCGCGTTCGCCGCGAGCCGGACGGGCTGTCTGCTCCTTCGCCGGGGCCGGAGCAACCGGTGCGGCTGCGGGCGCCGGCGATACGCCGAACAGGCCCTTCAGCCAGCCGATGAAGCCGCCGGTTGCCGGCGCGACAGGCGCGGGCGCTGCAACGGGTTCGACCGGGCGCTGCGGTGCCGGGCTCGGTGCCGGACGCTCGGGCGTGATGCCCTTGACCGCGGCTTCCTGCTTCGGCTTCACTTCCGCCGCGCGCTTGCTGTAGCCGGTTTCCGACTCGAGTTCGCGGGCGGCTTCCTCGGCCATCTTCCAGGACGCGCGCGGGTCGTCGAGACGGGCGTCGTCGTGGCGCAGGCGCTCGAGCTTATAGTGCGGCGTATCGAGGTGCTTGTTCGGGATCAGCACGATGCCGACCTTGAAGCGCGACTCGATCTTGTTGATTTCCTGACGCTTTTCGTTGAGCAGGAAGGCGGTCACCTCGACCGGCACCTGGCAGTGGATCGCCGCGGTGTTTTCCTTCATCGCTTCTTCCTGAATGATCCGCAGGACCTGCAGCGCGGACGATTCGGTATCGCGAATGTGGCCGGTGCCGTTACAACGCGGGCAGGTCACGTGGCTGCCTTCCGACAGGGCCGGACGCAGGCGCTGGCGCGACAGTTCCATCAGGCCGAAACGGGAGATCTTGCCCATCTGGACGCGTGCGCGGTCATGCTTGAGCGCGTCTTTCAGGCGCTGCTCGACTTCGCGCTGGCTCTTCGCCGATTCCATGTCGATGAAATCGATCACGATCAGGCCGCCGAGGTCGCGCAGGCGGAGCTGACGGGCGACTTCGTCGGCCGCTTCGAGGTTCGTGCGGGTCGCCGTTTCCTCGATGTCCGCGCCCTTGGTCGCACGCGCCGAGTTCACGTCGATCGCGACGAGCGCTTCGGTGTGGTCGATCACGATCGCGCCACCCGACGGCAGCGGCACCGTGCGCGAGTACGCGGTTTCGATCTGGTGTTCGATCTGGAAGCGGGAGAACAGCGGCACGTCGTCGTGGTAGCGCTTCACCTTCGCGACGTTGTCCGGCATCACGATGTCCATGAATGCGCGGGCCTGATCGTGGATTTCGTTCGTATCGATCAGGATTTCGCCGATGTCGGGCTGGAAATAGTCCCGGATCGCGCGGATCACGAGGCTCGATTCCAGATAGATCAGCATCGGCTGGCCGGGGTTGCCGCTTTGCGACGCCGCTTCGATCGCGCGCCACAGTTGCAGCAGGTAGTTCAGGTCCCACTGCAGTTCCTCGGCGCTGCGGCCGATGCCCGCGGTACGGGCGATCATGCTCATGCCGTCCGGGATCTGCAGTTGCGCCATCGTCTCGCGCAGTTCCTGACGCTCGTCGCCTTCGATCCGGCGCGACACGCCGCCGCCGCGCGGATTGTTCGGCATCAGCACCAGGTAGCGGCCGGCGAGCGAGATGAACGTGGTGAGGGCGGCGCCCTTGTTGCCGCGCTCTTCCTTCTCGACCTGGACGATCAGTTCCTGGCCTTCGCGCAGGGCATCCTGGATGCGCGCGGAGCGCATGTCGATGCCTTCCTTGAAGTACTGGCGGGCGACTTCCTTGAACGGCAGGAAGCCGTGGCGGTCCTCGCCGTAGTTGACGAAGCACGCTTCGAGCGACGGCTCGATACGGGTGATGACACCTTTGTAGATATTGCCTTTGCGCTGTTCGCGCCCGGCTGTCTCGATGTCGATGTCGATGAGCTTCTGCCCATCGACGATGGCGACGCGCAGCTCCTCCTGCTGCGTCGCATTGAACAGCATGCGTTTCATGAACGACTCCAGGCGGCTCTGCTGGCGGCGCCTCGCGGTTGTCAGTCGCGAGGGCGGGAACGACGGCAGGCCGCGCCTTGTTGTGTTGTCACGAGCACGCTGGAGCGGGAACGATGGCGGGGAGAATTGCCTGAAGAGGCGCTTGGGCCCGTAAGACGGGGCCGGCGGCCATAGGGCACCTGCGAACACGGCTTCAAAGCACGGCGTCCACACACCGCACGCTGTCAAAGCGCGCTAAGCCTGAGGCCGGGCACTGCCGCGGGGCGCGTCGCCATGCGACGCGCGTGCCAACGGGCGGCAGATGCTGCGGCTCGGGCCGCAGCGGGGAGTATCGAATCCAGCCCGACTTTCCCGCCTGGGGTGTACTTCCCTGGTTTGACGTCGCCAGGCCCCGCACGCTTCGCGGAGCCAAATCGGGCGCAACGCCGTAATTTTCGCAACCGGCAGCCTGCGGGACGCACTTCGCGCCGTCGGGCTGCCGATCAAATTCTTTTCAACCAACTTTCCGTTACCGCGGCGCCTTGCCGACCGAATCCGCCTGTGGGCGCGATCCTTGCCGACGGGCGGCGCCGTGCGTGCAACTTGCTGCATCTCTTTGATTAGGGGCGAGCAGCAGACCCCCGGCGCAAGTAAAATAACGGTTTGCGCTTGCGCCTTGCCCGGTTGGTCCGGGCCGGCCGGTGAGGCCGCCCGCAACGTCAGGCTGGGCAAAATTATATTCAGTATGAACGAGTTAGGCAAAATATCCCAGAATTCGGTCGCAAGCGGCCAGGTATCGATGATCGAGATCGACGAAAACTCGGCCGGTCAGCGTATCGACAACTTCCTGTTGCGCGTCTGTAAAGGCGTGCCGAAAAGCCATATTTACCGGATCCTGCGCAGCGGCGAAGTGCGCGTGAACAAGGGCCGGGTCGATGCGCAGTACCGGCTCGCGTTCGGCGACATCGTCCGCGTGCCGCCCGTGCGCGTGGCCGCCGCCGACCTCGCGCGTGCCGAAGCCACCATCGTGCCGCCCGCGCACTTCGACGTGCTGTTCGAGGACGACGCGATGCTCGTCATCAACAAGCCGGCCGGGGTGGCGGTCCACGGCGGCAGCGGCGTCGCGTTCGGCGTGATCGAGCAGATGCGCCAGGCGCGCCCGCGCGCGAAATTCCTCGAACTCGTGCATCGGCTCGACCGCGAGACGTCCGGGATCCTGATGCTCGCGAAGAAGCGCACGGCGCTGGTGGGCCTGCACGAACAGATTCGCGAGAACAAGATGGACAAGCGCTACTTCGCGTGCGTCCACGGTGAATGGCAGTCCGACTGGGGGCGTCGCCGCGCCGTGAAGGCGCCGCTGTTCAAGTATTCGACCCCGGAAGGGGAGCGCCGCGTGCGAGTGCAGGACGACGGGCTCCCGTCGCATACGGTGTTCAACCTCGTCGACCTGTGGCCCGAGTACGCGCTTCTCGAAGCGGAACTCAAAACGGGTCGGACCCATCAGATCCGTGTGCACCTCGCGCATCTCGGCCTGCCGATCGCCGGCGACGCCAAGTATGGCGATTTCGCACTGAACAAGGCGCTGGCGCGCGCGAATGCGCAGCCGTCGTTGAAACGGATGTTCCTGCATGCGTACCGGCTGCGGCTCGCTCATCCGCTGACCGGCGAGGCACTGCAGTTCGATGCGCCGCTGCCGGACGAATGCCGGCGCTTCCTCGATCAACTCAGCGCACTGCGCGATACCGCCTGAACCGCATGGCTCGACAGCAATTTGACCTGATCGTCTTCGACTGGGACGGCACGCTGATGGATTCGACTGCGCACATCGCGCACAGCATCCAGGCCGCATGCCGCGATCTCGGCCTGCCCACGCCGTCCGACGAGGCGTCACGCTACGTGATCGGCCTCGGCTTGCGCGATGCGCTGCAGATTACGGCTCCGACCCTCGATCCGTCCGACTATTCGCGGCTCGCCGAGCGCTACCGCTATCACTATCTGCTCGACGACCAGCGCATCGAGTTGTTCGCCGGCGTGCGCGAACTGCTCGCCGAACTGCGCGACACGGGCTATCTGCTCGCCGTTGCAACCGGCAAGGGTCGGGTCGGGTTGAACCGCGTGCTCGACCAGTCGAAGCTGACGAGCCTGTTCGATGCGACGCGCTGCGCCGACGAAACCTTCTCGAAACCGCATCCGGCGATGCTGCACGAACTGTCGCGGGAATTGGGGCAGGACCTGTCGCGCACCGTGATGATCGGCGACACGACCCACGACCTGCAGATGGCCGCGAGTGCCGGGGCCGCTGGCGTCGGCGTCGCGTACGGCGCGCACACGGCCGACGCACTGGCCGCGCTCGCGCCACGCTTCGTCGCGCCGGACGTCGGCGCGCTGGCCGCGTGGCTGCGGGAATACGCATGAGCGCGGCGCCGGACGCCGTGCGCGTGTGCGCATCGGATGCGCTGGCCGACGGCGGCGCCGGCGTGCGCGTCGACGCGACGCTGCGCGGCGAGCAGGCCGTCGTGTTCTTCGTGCGCTACGAGGGCCAGGCATACGGTTACCTGAATCGCTGCGCGCATGTGCCGATGGAGCTCGACTGGGCCGAAGGGCAGTTCTTCGAATCGTCGGGCCTCTATCTGATGTGCGCGACGCATGGCGCGATCTACGCGCCGAACACCGGCAAGTGCGTCGGCGGGCCGTGCCGCGGTGGCCGCCTGCGGCCGGTCGAGGTCGACGAGCGCGACACGTCCGACGGGCGTGCGGTATTCTGGGTGCCCGACGCCGACCTGCGTCCCGCCATTCCCGCCACGACCGACTAACGACAACCCTGCATGGCCGACCAACCGAATTCCCCGGATTCTTCCTCCCGTCCCGATAGCCGTGAACCGAACTGGGAGCGTGCGGCGCTCGAGCGGATCGCGCTCGCGGCCGTCAAGGAGCAGCGCGCGGCGCGGCGCTGGAAGATCTTCTTCCGCTTCGCGTTCCTCGCCGTATTCGTGCTGTTCGCGTTCGCGCTGATCGATTTCTCGAGCGATTCGAAGTTCTCGTCGAGCGGGCGGCATACGGCGCTCGTGACGATCGACGGCGAGATCGCGGCCGGCGTCAATGCAAACGCCGACGACATCAACACGGCGCTCGACGCCGCGTTCGACGACGACGGCACGGCCGGGGTCGTGCTGCGGATCAACAGCCCGGGCGGCAGCCCGGTGCAGGCCGGGATGGTCTACGACGAGATCCGCCGGCTGCGCGCGAAGCATCCGGACAAGCCGTTGTATGTCGTCGTGACCGACATGTGCGCATCGGGCGGCTATTACATCGCGTCTGCGGCCGACAAGATTTTCGTCGACAAGGCGAGCATCGTCGGGTCGATCGGCGTGCTGATGGACGGGTTCGGCTTTACCGGGCTGATGGGCAAGCTCGGTGTCGAGCGGCGCCTGCATACGTCGGGTGAAAACAAGGGCTTCTACGACCCGTTCTCGCCGGAAACGCCGAAGATGGACGCGCATGCGCAGGCATTGCTCGACCAGGTGCACGCGCAGTTCATCAAGGCCGTGAAGGATGGCCGCGGCAAGCGGCTGCACGAGACGCCCGACATGTTCTCGGGGCTGTTCTGGACCGGCGAGAAGAGCGTCGAGCTCGGGCTGGCGGATGGTTACGGCACGACCGACACGGTCGCGCGCGACGTCCTGAAGGCGCCGGATCTCGTCGACTATACGGTGAAGGAAAGCCTGACGAACCGCGTTGCGCGCAAGTTCGGCGCGGCCGTCGGCGGCGCCGCGATGAAGGCACTGACCGCCGGCGGCGCGTCGGTCAGCCTGCGCTGACCGGAGGCGGGCGGGCCGCGATGGCCCGCTGTTCACTCGGCGGCTCGCCTGCCGCGTTCAGTTCGCCAGCAGCAGGAAGATCGCAGGGCGCTTGTGCAGATTCGGTGCAGGCGCCTTTTTCCAGTCCGTGACGGTGCGGCTCGCGATCGTCTCGGTCGGGAGGGTCAGGTCGGCCGCGACGCAGATCTGCGTCGACGGTGCGCAGGTCGCGACGAGCGTGTCGAGCATCGCCTGATTCCGGTACGGCGTTTCGATGAAGATCTGCGTCTGCCGCGCCTTGCGTGACAGTTGTTCGAGTTCGCGCAGGCGTTTGGCGCGCGCGGCCGCGTCGACCGGCAGGTAGCCGTTGAACGCGAAGCTCTGGCCGTTCAGGCCCGATGCCATCAGCGCAAGCAGGATCGAACTCGGCCCGACGAGCGGCACCACCTTCACGCCGCGCTCGTGCGCGCGGCGCACCAGCAACGCACCGGGATCGGCGACGGCCGGGCAGCCGGCTTCGGACACGAGGCCGGCGTCCGCACCGGCCAGCACGGGCGCAAGCAGCCGGTCGATGGCGCCGGCCGGCGTGTTGACGTTCAGTTCGCTGATCTCGATTTCCTGGATCGGGCGCGTCGTGCCGATCTTCTTCAGAAATGCACGCGTCGTCTTCGCGTTCTCGCCGATGTAATAGCCGAGCGTGCCGGCGCGCGCCTGCACGGCCGCGGGCAGGACGGCCGCGAGCATCGATTCGTCGCCTTCGCCGAGCGTGTTCGGGACGAGGTAAAGCGTGCCGGCGGTCATGCGCGGTCTCCACGGGTGGTTGCAAACAACGGATAGTCGGCGGCGCGCAGCATGCGCGTGAGCGCGATCAGCGGCAGGCCGACGAGCGCGGTCGGGTCATTCGAGTCGATCGCGTCGAGCAGCGCGATGCCGAGTCCCTCGGACTTCGCGCTGCCGGCGACGTCGTACGGCGTTTCGGCGCGCAGGTACGCGTCGAGTTCGGCCTCGGGCAGCGAGCGGAAGCGCACGTGCGTGACGACGTCCTCGACCTGCGCTTCGCCCGTCCGGCTGTCGTACAGGCAGAGCGCGCTGTGGAACTCGACTGCGCGGCCCTGCATCGACACGAGTTGCGCGAGCGCGCGCTCATGGGTGCCGGGCTTGCCGATCTGGAGCCCGTCGAAGGTCGCGACCTGATCCGACCCGATCACGAGCACGCCGTCGGGCGCGTCGATCGTCGCGGCGACGGCGCGCGCTTTCGCGCTGGCGAGCCGGAGGGCGGTCGCGGCCGGCGTTTCGCCGTCGTGCGGGGTTTCGTCGAGGTCGGGCGACACGACGTCGAAGGGGAGGCCGAGGCGCTCGAGGAGCGCGCGGCGGTAGCGTGAACTGGAGGCAAGAATCAGCCGCGGCGGGCGGCAAACGGTATCCGGCATGGTCGGTTGGATCGGTGAGTCGTCAGGTGTTGTGCGGCGTTGCGCGGACGCAAGCTTAAGTGATTGACCGCAAAAGGTAAAACAGGTATGCTTTCCCGCTTTTCGTCGGCAGGCTTCCGTGTGGTGGCGCCTGCCGGGTCTTCGGAAGTAAAGTACGTCATCCGCGGATGAGCCGTACGCGAGCGGTACCAAGCCGGATTCGCAAGTCAGCCTGTAGGCAGGAGCGCATATGAACACTTCTTCTGGCAAGCCGGCTGCGGCGCTTGATCCGCATGCAATCGACCTGTTCGAGTTCGCCCGCAGCGGGCGGCAGGCAGCGGGTGCGGTGCGCCTCTCGCAACTGCCGCGCATGTTAAACGAAGTGCCCGCGGACGCGCCAGATCGCGACACGGTCTTCACATGGCAGGCGGAAGGGTTCACCCAGAAGGAATTGCAGGACGACGGCGCCGACGGGCAGCAGCCGTATCTGCGCCTTGCGGTGCACGGCGATGCGTGGCTCACGTGCCAGCGCTGCATGACCTCGTACGACCAGACGTTCGACGTCGACATGACGTACCGGGTCGTCGCGACCGAAGAAGAAGCTGAAGAATTTCCGCTCGACGACGATGAAGCCGATGTGATCGTGGGCTCACGCCAGTTCGATCTCGTCGACTTGATCGAAGAGGAATTGCTGCTTTCGTTGCCGCTCGTGCCCAAGCACGAGGTTTGCCCGGCAGTTCACGAAAGCCTCGTGTCGGGTGCGAGCGGTCCCGCGGAAGAGGCGGACGAAGAGTCCGACGAAGCCGGGGACGAAGGCAAACGGCCGAATCCGTTCGCAGCGCTGGAAGCGCTGAAGAAGGACGGTGACGGCACCAAGAAACACTAAGCAGTTGTGGCGCGGGAAGGCGTAAAGGCTTTGGGCCAGGGTAGTTAAGCGCCGGATCGGGCTGTGTTAGAATCCGGAAAATTATTTAGGAGTTAGTCATGGCAGTCCAGCAAAACAAGAAGTCGCCGTCGAAGCGCGGCATGCATCGTTCGCACGATTTCCTGACGGCAGCGCCGCTGGCAGTCGAGCCGAGCACGGGTGAAGTGCATCTGCGTCACCACGTCAGCCCGAACGGCTACTACCGCGGCAAGAAAGTCGTCAAGACGAAGAACGACTAAGCGTCAAGTCACGCGTTGCGCGCTACGCTTGCCGTTCGCGTGACAACTGGTTCGCTTGACACTTTCCTGGCTCAACAAAAAGGCGGCATTCAACTGCCGCTTTTTTGTGCCTGAAATTCGTCGCATTCCATGACCGTAAAGCTCACAATCGATTGCATGGGAGGCGACCACGGCCCGTCCGTGACCGTTCCCGCAGCAGTCAAGTTCGTCCGCGCGCATCCCGATGCGCACCTGATGCTCGTCGGCATCGAAAGCGCGATCCGCGCTCAGTTGAAAAAGCTGAAAGCCCTCGACGATCCCGCGCTGACCATCGTTCCCGCCACCGAAGTCGTGGCGATGGACGACCCTGTCGAAGTGGCGCTGCGCAAGAAGAAGGATTCTTCGATGCGCGTCGCACTCAACCACGTCAAGGAAGGCGCGGCACAGGCCTGCATCTCCGCCGGCAATACCGGCGCGCTGATGGCCGTTTCCCGTTACGTCCTCAAGACGCTGCCCGGCATCGAGCGGCCCGCGATCGCGTTCGCGCTGCCGAACCCGACCGGCTACACGATGATGCTGGACCTCGGCGCGAACGTCGACTGCGAGCCGCAGCACCTGCTGCAGTTCGCGGAAATGGGGCACGCACTCGTAGCGGCGCTCGAAGGCAAGGAGCGTCCGACGATCGGCCTGCTGAACATCGGCGAAGAGATGATCAAGGGCAACGAGACGATCAAGCGCGCAGGCGAACTGCTGCGTGCCAGCACGCTCAATTTCCGCGGCAACGTCGAAGGCAACGACATCTACAAGGGCACGGTCGACGTGATCGTGTGCGACGGCTTCGTCGGCAACGTCGCGCTGAAGACGTCCGAGGGGCTCGCGCAGATGCTGTCGGACATCATCCGCGAGGAGTTCGGCCGTTCGCTGATGTCGAAGCTGATGGCGCTGCTCGCGCTGCCGGTCCTGATGCGTTTCAAGAAGCGCGTCGACCACCGCCAGTACAACGGTGCGGCGCTGCTGGGGCTGAAAAGCCTCGTGATCAAGAGCCACGGTTCGGCCGATGCCTACGCGTTTGAGTGGGCGATCAAACGCGGGTATGATGCCGTCAAAAACGGCGTGCTGGAGCGCCTCGCGCGCGCGATGGCGGATAATTCAGTGTCGCTCGGCGAAGGCGAACACGACGCGGGCGGTGCGGGCCATGCAAGCCCCGCCGCAGGCCATCACGCCGACCCTTCCGCTGCGCAATCCTCTAAAGCATAAATGGCCCAATCGACTCTCTATTCCCGCGTGCTCGGCACGGGCAGCTACCTGCCGCCTGACCGCGTCACGAACCAGCAGTTGACCGATCGCCTTGCGAAGGAAGGCATCGAGACGAGCGATGAATGGATCGTTGCGCGCACGGGTATCCATGCGCGCCATTTCGCCGCACCCGACGTCACGACCAGCGATCTCGCGCTCGAGGCGTCGCGTCGCGCGATCGAAGCCGCCGGCATCGATCCGCAGTCGATCGACCTGATCATCGTCGCGACTTCGACCCCCGATTTCGTGTTCCCGAGCACCGCGTGCCTGCTGCAGAACAAGCTCGGCATCAAGAACGGCGGCGCGGCATTCGACGTGCAGGCCGTGTGTTCGGGCTTCGCGTACGCGATGGCGACGGCCGACAGCTTCATCCGCAGCGGCCAGCACCGCACGGCGCTCGTCGTCGGCGCGGAGACGTTTTCGCGCATTCTCGACTTCAAGGACCGCACGACCTGCGTGCTGTTCGGTGACGGCGCGGGCGCGGTGATCCTGTCCGCATCGGAAGAGCCGGGCGTGCTCGGCAGCGCGCTGCACGCGGACGGCAGCTATTCGCACATCCTCTGCACGCCAGGCAACGTCAATCGCGGCGTGATCGAAGGCAGCGCGTTCCTGTACATGGACGGTCAGGCCGTGTTCAAGCTCGCGGTCAACGTGCTCGAGAAGGTCGCGATCGAGGCGCTCGCGAAGGCGAATCTCGCGCCCGAGCAGATCGACTGGCTGATTCCGCACCAGGCCAACATCCGCATCATGACCAGTACCTGCCGCAAGCTCGGCCTGCCGCAGGAGCGCATGGTCGTGACGGTCGACCAGCACGGCAACACGTCGGCCGCGTCGATCCCGCTGGCGCTCGATACCGCAGTGCGCGACGGTCGTATCCAGCGCGGCCAGCACGTGCTGATCGAAGGCGTCGGCGGCGGCTTCACCTGGGGCGCGTCGGTCTTCCGCTACTGATCCGCGGCGCGCGACTGCTGCGCGCGGATCCCATCGGCGCGCCATTCGTGCGCGCCGTCCGAATCGATTCAATTGGGGACGATATGAAATTTGCATTCGTATTTCCGGGGCAGGGCTCGCAGGCGGTCGGCATGCTCAACGCATTCGCCGATCTGGCCGTCGTGCGCGAGACGCTCCAGGAAGCGTCCGATGCACTCAATCAGGATCTCGGCAAGCTGATCGCCGAAGGCCCGGCCGAAGAGCTGAGCCTCACCACCAACACGCAGCCCGTGATGCTGACCGCAGCCTATGCGTGCTATCGCGCGTGGCAGCAGGCAGGCGGCCCGGCGCCGGCGATCGTCGCCGGCCACAGCCTCGGCGAATACACGGCGCTCGTCGCTGCCGGCGCGCTCGCGTTCAAGGACGCGGTGCCGCTCGTGCGCTTCCGTGCGCAGGCGATGCAGACGGCCGTGCCGGTCGGCCAGGGCGGCATGGCCGCGATCCTGGGTCTCGATGACGACACGGTGCGCGCGGTCTGCGCCGAAGCAGCGGAAGCGGGCGTCGTCGAAGCGGTGAACTTCAATGCGCCCGCGCAGGTCGTTATCGCAGGCAACAAGGCCGCGGTCGAAAAGGCCTGCGAGATCGCGAAGGCGAAGGGCGCGAAGCGCGCACTGCCGCTGCCGGTGTCGGCGCCGTTCCATTCGTCGCTGCTCAAGCCGGCATCGGATCAACTGCGCGACTATCTTGCGAACGTCGACGTCAAGGCGCCGCAGATTCCCGTCGTCAACAACATCGACGTCGCCGTGGTCAGCGATCCGGCTGCGATCAAGGATGCGCTGGTGCGCCAGGCCGCGGGCCCGGTGCGCTGGGTCGAGTGCGTGCAGCACATCGCCGGCACGGGCGTCACGCACGTGATCGAATGCGGCCCGGGCAAGGTGCTCGCCGGCCTGACGAAACGCATCGACGTCAACCTGACGGGCGCGTCGGTATTCGATCCGGCTTCGCTCGACGAAGCACTCAAGCTGGTGACCGCCTGACGCGGCGCCTTTTCTCAAGAGACGGATATTCGATTCATGGACAAGACTCTCGATAAACAGGTTGCGATCGTCACCGGCGCATCGCGCGGCATCGGCCGTTCGATCGCGCTCGAACTCGCGCGCCTGGGCGCGACGGTGATCGGCACGGCGACGAGCGAATCGGGCGCCGCTGCGATTACCGCGGCGTTCGCGGAAGCGGGCGTCACGGGCCGCGGCGCGGTGCTGAACGTCAACGACGCGGCAGCCGCCGAGGCGCTGATCGATGCGACCGTGAAGGAATTCGGCGCGCTGAACGTGCTCGTCAACAACGCGGGCATCACGCAGGACCAGCTCGCGATGCGGATGAAGGACGAGGACTGGGACGCGGTGATCGACACCAACCTGAAGTCGGTGTTCCGCCTGTCGCGTGCGGTGCTCCGCCCGATGATGAAGGCGCGTGGCGGCCGCATCATCAACATCACGTCGGTGGTCGGCTCGGCCGGCAACCCGGGTCAGGTCAACTACGCGGCTGCGAAGGCCGGCGTGGCGGGCATGACGCGTGCGCTTGCGCGTGAAATCGGCAGCCGCGGCATCACCGTGAACTGCGTGGCGCCGGGCTTCATCGACACCGACATGACGAAGACGCTGCCGGAAGAACAGCAGGCCGCGCTCAAGACCCAGATTCCGCTCGGCCGCCTCGGCAGCCCGGAAGACATCGCCCATGCCGTCGCGTTCCTCGCATCGCCGCAAGCCGGTTACATCACCGGTACGACGCTGCACGTGAACGGCGGCATGTACATGTCGTAACGATTTTCGTTTACCATCCGCGCCGTATCCCGTTTTTCAGGCGGATCGGCGCTTGATCGACCATCAAGCCACCGCGCGTTTTGGCGTCAGCAAACCTGATAAAATGCGCGCACTTGTAAATCTGAACTTTCCCTCGGAGGGGTAATGGACAACATCGAACAACGTGTCAAGAAGATCGTCGCTGAACAACTGGGCGTCGCGGAAGCCGAGATCAAGAACGAAGCTTCGTTCGTGAACGACCTGGGCGCCGACTCGCTCGACACGGTCGAGCTGGTGATGGCTCTGGAAGACGAGTTCGGCATGGAAATCCCGGACGAAGAAGCAGAGAAGATCACGACCGTTCAGCAAGCGATCGACTACGCTCGCGCAAACGTCAAGGCGTAAGCGCCTTTCGCGCTTGTCCGCCACGTCGCCGCGATCTTCGCGATTGACGCGCCATCCTGCCGGCTTCGCGCCGGACGGACTAACAGCCACAGGGCTCGCAGGGCTGGTTCCTGTGGCCTCTGTGGCTTTTGTTTTTGTCATCCAATAATGGAAAAGAGGTTACCGTGAGCCGCCGTCGTGTTGTTGTTACAGGCCTGGGGCTGATTTCGCCTGTTGGCAATAATGTTGCCGACGGCTGGGCCAATCTCGTCGCCGGCAAGTCCGGTATCGCCACCGTCACGAAGTTCGATGCGTCGAACCTCGCCTGCCATTTCGCGGGCGAAGTGAAGGGTTTCAGCGCCGAGGAGTACATCCCGGCGAAGGAAGCCCGGAGCATGGATACGTTCATCCATTACGGCATCGCCGCCGGCGTCCAGGCCATCAAGGACAGCGGGCTGGAAGTGAACGAAGCCAATGCGGAACGCATCGGCGTGATGGTCGGTTCCGGCATCGGCGGCCTGCCGATGATCGAAGATACGCACCAGACCTACGTCGATCGCGGCCCGCGCCGGATTTCGCCATTCTTCGTGCCGGGTTCGATCATCAACATGATCTCGGGTCACCTGAGCATCATGTTCGGCCTGAAGGGCCCGAACCTCGCGGCCGTGACGGCCTGCACGACCGGCCTGCACAGCATCGGCCTCGCAGCGCGCCTGATCCAGGCCGGCGACGCCGACGTGATGGTTGCGGGCGGCGCCGAATCGACCGTGTCGCCGCTCGGCATCGGCGGTTTCGCGGCAGCGCGTGCGCTGTCGACCCGCAACGACGATCCGGCCAGCGCATCCCGTCCGTGGGACAAGGACCGCGACGGCTTCGTGCTGGGCGAGGGTGCCGGCGTGATGGTGCTCGAGGAGTACGAAGCGGCGAAGGCGCGCGGCGCGAAGATCTACGCGGAAGTCTCGGGCTTCGGCATGACGGGCGACGCATACCACATGACCGCGCCGAACATGGACGGCCCGCGCCGCTGCATGGTCGCGGCACTGCGCGACGCCGGCGTGAACGCGGACGAGGTCCAGTACCTGAACGCGCACGGCACGTCGACGCCGCTGGGCGACAAGAACGAGTCCGACGCGGTGAAGGCGGCCTTCGGCGAGCATGCGTACAAGCTCATCGTGAACTCGACGAAGTCGATGACGGGCCACCTGCTGGGCGGCGCGGGCGGCCTCGAATCGGTGTTCACGGTGCTGGCGCTGCACAACAACGTGTCGCCGCCGACCATCAACATCTTCAACCAGGACCCGGAGTGCGATCTCGACTACTGCGCGAACACAGCGCGTGACATGAAGATCGACGTTGCCGTGAAGAACAACTTCGGCTTCGGCGGTACCAACGGCACGCTGGTGTTCAAGCGCGTCTGACGCCGCAATCGCTTGACGAGTCCATTCGATGCTCCGGCCGGGCGCCCGCAACGCTTTGCGTTGCGGGCCTCGGCCGTGTCGTATTTCGTGCTGGCCGTGTTCGTCGCGTCGGCTACCGCGTCGGCCTATCTGTTCTGGGCGCCGCGCGCGGGCGCGGCCGTCGGCGCAGGCGTGTCGGCCGTGACGGCCGCGCTGCTGGCCGTGTGCGCTGCGCGGGCCTGTGCCCGCCGGTTGCCGGCCGAGTTGCAGATCGATGCATTCGGGGAAGTCGCGGCGTTTGGCCGCACCGGGCGCCTGCTGGCACGCGGCCGCGTGACGGGGCATGCGCACTGGAGCAGCCTGCTGCTGGTGCTGTCGGTCGGGCAGGGCGCCCGGCGGGCCCGGCCGCTGCTGATTCCGGCCGATGCGCTCGACGCCGCATCGTTCAGCGCGCTGTCCGTGCTGGCGAGAACGGCGGGCGCGGCGGGGCGGGTTTGACGGCGGCACGGTTACCTACCGTAACCAGCGGCCGGCGCGGGAACGCTACAATAGCGCTCCGCGTTGCATCCCTAGTTAACGGATTTGTCAGGTGAGTGAAAAAGAAATCGATCAGGCTCTGGTCGAGCGCGTACAGAAGGGCGACAAGGCAGCGTTCGAACTCCTGGTCTCCAAATACCACCGCAAGATCATTCGGCTGATTTCGCGCCTCGTGCGGGATCCCGCCGAGGTCGAGGATGTGGCCCAGGACGCGTTCATCAAGGCGTATCGTGCGCTGCCGCAATTCCGCGGCGAGTCGGCGTTCTATACGTGGTTGTACCGAATTGCCGTCAACACGGCGAAGAACTACCTTGCGACGCAAGGCCGCCGGGCGCCGACTTCGACGGAGGCCGATGCGGAGGAAGCGGAAACTTTCTCCGACGCAGACCAACTAAGGGATATCAACACGCCTGAGTCGATGTTGATGAGCAAGCAGATTGCCGAGACGGTCAACGCTGCCATGGCGCTGCTGCCCGAAGAACTGCGCCAGGCAATTACGCTGCGCGAGATCGAGGGCCTGAGCTACGAAGAGATCGCGGAAATGATGGGCTGTCCGATCGGGACGGTCCGGTCGCGGATCTTCCGCGCACGCGAGGCAATCGCTGCCAAATTGCGTCCGCTGCTCGATACGCCCGAAGGCAAGCGCTGGTAAGCGCGACAGGCGGAGCGACGCGGGTCGGGGTCTAGTTACGGTTAGAGTCGTGATGTCACGACGGGGTGTGCAAGATGGGGAGCATCATGGGGTCGGTCAATACGCAGTCGCAAGCGTGCTCGCGCGGCGAGCGCCTTTCCGCGCTGGTCGACGGCGAAATGTTCGAGGGCCCGGACAACGGGCAGTTTCTAGCTGAGCTCAACCGCGCGGATCGCGCCACGTGGGCCCATTACCACCTGATCGGCGATGCGCTGCGCTCGGACGAACTCGCGCTGTCGCCCGCGCTGAGCGTGGCGTTCACCGCGCGCATGTCGGCTGCGCTCGAAAGCGAGCCGCACCTGCTCGCGCCGGCGGCCGCACCCGTTGCGCGCAAGCTTCTGTCGCTGCGCCGGCGCGTCGTGCCCGCGTTCGCGGTCGCTGCCGCAGCGGCCACGCTGACGTGGATCGTCGTCCCGCAAATGCAGACGGCCGGTGCCCCGGGCGCCGTCCAGGTCGCGTCGGCCGGTGCGCCGCAAGGCGGCAACCTGCAGCGCGTGACGGTTGCGCAGGCATCGGCCCAGCCGGGCCTGCAGGACGTCAACATCATCCGCGACGCCAGCCTCGACCAATATCTTGAAGCGCACCAGCAATTCGCGCAGCAGCCCGTCGTCACGGGTTCGATGCCGCTGATCCGCGCTGCCGTGACCACCACGCCAGGCCAATAAACCCGATGCGGACATTGCAGTTGAATCACGCCATCTCCGGATGGAAGCGGCTGCCGGCCCTCCTGCTTTGCGCAGCCGCCCTGTTGTCCGTTCAATCCCTTCCTGCCAGCGCCCAGCAACCGGACGATCCCGTCGCGACCCGCAAGGGTGCCGCCGACTGGCTCGACCGCGTCCAGCAAGCGGCGCAGCAGCAGAGCTACGAAGGCACGTTCGTCTACCAGCGCGGCGGGTATGTGCAGTCGTCGCGCATCGCGCACGTCGCGTCCCGCGACGGCGAGTTCGAGCGCATCGAGACGCTCGACGGCAAGCCGCGCAAGCTGCTGCGACATAACGACGAGCTGTACACGTTCGTGCCCGAGCGCAAGCTGTGCGTGGTCGAGCGCCGTCAGACGCGTGACTCGTTCCCCGCGCTGCTCGGCGCGAGCGGCGAGCACGTGATGTCCGTCTACGATGCGAAGTCGCTCGGCAAGGACCGCGTGGCAGGGATCGACGCGCAGGTCGTCGAACTCGTGCCGAAGGATGCGTACCGTTTCACGTACAAGCTGTGGGCGGACGCGCGCACGGGGCTGCTGCTGCGCTCGCAGACGCTCGATGCGAACGATCACGTGCTCGAGCAGATCGCGTTCTCGCAACTGCAGACGGGCGGTGCAAGCGGCGACAAGGCCGCGATCGCGGCCGGCATGCGCAACCTGAGCGGCTGGACGGTCGTGCGGCCGCCGGTCGCGACGGTCGACATGGAAGCGCAGGGCTGGCAGCTTGCCCCGAGCGTGGCCGGTTTCCAGAAGATTCGTGAAGTGCGCCGGCCGATGGCCGCGCGCGACGCGGGCGAGCCGCCGATCCCGGTCGATCAGGCCGTCTTCACCGACGGTCTCGCGACGATCTCGGTTTTCATCGAGCCGGCCGAAAAGAATACGCGCAAGGAAGGCGCGGGCAGCACCGGCGCAACGAACGTGCTCGTGAAGCGCCGTGGCGACTACTGGATCACCGTACTCGGAGAAGTGCCGCCGGCTACGTTGCAGCAGTTCGCGTCTGCCATAGAATACAAGGCTTCCAAGTAACGCTACGGCTTCCGACATGATGAAACTCGCGCTGCGCAAATGGCTCGCGGCGGCGGCGCTGTCTGCCTGCCTGCCGCTCGTGCCGCATACCGCGTTTGCGGTGACGGCTCCCGCTGCCAGTCTGCCCGACTTCGCCGATCTGGTCGAAAAGGTCGGGCCGGCCGTCGTGAACATCCGGACCACCGCCAACGTGCCGACGAGCAGCGGCCCGCGCGGCATGCTCCCGCCGGGCTTCGACAACGGCGACATGTCGGAATTCTTCCGCCGCTTCTTCGGCATTCCTTTGCCGCAGGCGCCGGGCAACGGTAGCGGCAATGGCGGCGGCAATCCGAAGAACGCGCCGACGCCGGACAATCCGCCCGACACCGAACAGAATCGCGGCGTCGGCTCGGGCTTCATCGTGTCGGCCGACGGCTACGTGATGACCAATGCGCACGTCGTCGACGATGCGGACACCATCTACGTGACGCTGACCGACAAGCGCGAATTCAAGGCGAAGCTGATCGGCGTCGACGATCGCACGGACGTCGCGGTCGTGAAGATCCAGGCGTCGAACCTGCCGGTCGTCGCGATCGGCGATTCGAACAAGGTGCGCGTTGGCGAGTGGGTCGTCGCGATCGGTTCGCCGTTCGGCCTCGACAACACGGTCACGGCCGGCATCGTCAGCTCGAAGAGCCGCAATACGGGTGACTACCTGCCGTTCATCCAGACCGACGTCGCCGTGAACCCCGGCAACTCGGGCGGCCCGCTGATCAACATGCAGGGCGAGGTGATCGGCATCAACTCGCAGATCTACAGCCGTACCGGCGGCTTCATGGGCATCTCGTTCGCGATTCCGATCGACGAGGCGATGCGCGTGGCCGACCAGCTGAAGGCGACGGGCAAGGTCACGCGCGGCCGGATCGCGGTGGCGATCGGCGAGGTGACGAAGGACGTGGCCGATTCGATCGGGTTGCCGAAGGCCGAGGGCGCGCTCGTCAGCAGCGTCGAGCCGGGTGGCCCGGCCGACAAGGCGGGTATCCAGCCGGGCGACATCATCCTGAAGTTCAATGGCCGTTCTGTCGATACGGCTTCGGATCTGCCGCGCATGGTCGGCGACACGAAGCCCGGCACGAAGGCGACGGTCAGCGTATGGCGCAAGGGTCAGGCACGCGATCTGCCGATCACGATCGCGGAAACGCCGGCCGAAACGACGGCAAAGGCCGAGCAGCGCAAGAACGCGCCGCAGAAGCCGCGCCAGACCAATTCGCTCGGTCTGACGGTCAGCGACCTGACGGCGGAGCAGATGAAGACGCTGAAGCTGAAGAACGGCGTGCAGATCGACGGCGTCGACGGCCCGGCCGCCCGTGCGGGCCTGCAGCGCGGTGATATCGTGCTGCGCGTCGGCGACACCGACATCACGAACGCGAAGCAGTTCGCCGACGTGACCGCGCAGCTCGATCCGCAGAAGGCGGTCGCGGTGCTGGTGCGGCGTGGCGACAACACGCAGTTCGTGCCCGTGCGGCCGCGCCAGAAGTAACGCGCCGATGTTCACGCTCTACGGCCGCGGCTGGTGCCACCTGTGCGACGACCTGCGCGACGCACTGGCGCCGGTGGCGGCCGAATTCGGCGTCGCGGTCGATTACGTCGACATCGACACCGATCCGACACTCGTCGCCCGCTACGACGAGGACGTGCCCGTACTGTTGCTGGACGGGGCGGAGGTATGCCGCCACCGGTTCGACGACGCGCGGGTGCGCGACGCGCTGGCGGCCCGGCGCCGAGCCTGACTTGCCGCCGGCGGGCGTCGTTTCGCACGGGGCTTGGCCCGGCGTTGGAAATACCGCCCGGCAAAGGCCTTTTCGGCTAAAATAAGCTGTTTTTTCACCGACTTACACAAGGCGTGCTCTGCAGTCGTCGAGCGCGCCTTTTTCGCTTGATCGGCACTGAATGGATCATATTCGCAATTTCTCGATCATCGCGCACATCGACCATGGCAAGTCGACGCTCGCGGATCGCATCATCCAGGTATGCGGCGGCCTCGCCGACCGTGAAATGGAAGCGCAGGTGCTCGACTCGATGGATATCGAGCGCGAGCGCGGCATCACGATCAAGGCGCAGACTGCCGCGCTGTCCTATCGCGCGCGCGACGGCAAGGTCTACAACCTGAACCTGATCGACACGCCGGGGCACGTCGACTTCTCGTACGAAGTCAGCCGTTCGCTGTCCGCGTGCGAAGGCGCACTGCTGGTCGTCGATGCGAGCCAGGGCGTCGAGGCGCAAACCGTCGCGAACTGCTATACGGCGATCGAGCTCGGCGTCGAGGTCGTTCCCGTGCTGAACAAGATCGACCTGCCGGCCGCGAACCCCGAGAACGCGATCGAGGAGATCGAGGACGTGATCGGCATCGACGCGACCGACGCGACGCGTTGCAGCGCGAAGACGGGCCTCGGCGTCGAGGACGTGCTCGAGTCGCTGATCGCGAAGGTGCCGCCGCCGAAGGGCGACCCGGCCGCGCCGCTGCAGGCGCTCATCATCGATTCGTGGTTCGACAACTACGTCGGCGTCGTGATGCTGGTGCGCATCGTCAACGGCACGCTGCGCCCGAAGGACAAAATCAAGATGATGGCGACCGGCGCGCAGTATCCGGTCGAGCACGTTGGCGTGTTCACGCCGAAGTCGCGCAATCTCGACTCGCTGTCGGCAGGGCAGGTGGGCTTCATCATCGCCGGCATCAAGGAGCTGACGGCCGCGAAGGTGGGCGACACCGTCACGCACGCAACCAAGGCCGCCGCCGAGCCGCTGCCGGGCTTCAAGGAAGTGAAGCCGCAGGTGTTCGCGGGGCTGTATCCGGTCGAGGCGAACCAGTACGACGCGCTGCGCGAATCGCTCGAGAAGCTGAAGCTGAACGATGCCTCGCTGCAGTACGAGCCGGAAGTGTCGCAGGCGCTCGGTTTCGGTTTCCGTTGCGGCTTCCTCGGGCTGCTGCACATGGAAATCGTGCAGGAGCGGCTCGAGCGCGAGTTCGACATGGATCTCATCACGACCGCACCGACGGTCGTCTACGAGGTCGTGCAGAGCGACGGCTCGACGATCATGGTCGAGAACCCGGCGAAGATGCCGGAGCCGGGCCGCATCGCCGAAGTCCGCGAGCCGATCGTCACCGTGAACCTGTACATGCCGCAGGATTACGTGGGCTCGGTGATCACGCTGTGCGAGCAGAAGCGCGGCTCGCAGATCAACATGCAGTATCACGGCCGCCAGGTGCAGCTCACGTACGAGATCCCGATGGCCGAGATCGTGCTCGACTTCTTCGATCGCCTGAAGTCGGTATCGCGCGGCTATGCGTCGATGGACTACGAGTTCAAGGAGTACCGTTCGTCGGACGTCGTGAAGGTCGACATGCTGATCAACGGCGACAAGGTCGATGCGCTGTCGATCATCGTGCACCGTTCGCAGTCGCAATACCGAGGCCGCGAAGTGGCCGCGAAGATGCGCGAGATCATCCCGCGCCAGATGTACGACGTGGCGATCCAGGCCGCGATCGGCGCGCACATCGTCGCGCGCGAGAACATCAAGGCGCTGCGCAAGAACGTGCTCGCGAAGTGCTACGGCGGCGACATCACGCGAAAGAAGAAGCTGCTCGAGAAGCAGAAGGAAGGCAAGAAACGAATGAAGCAGGTGGGCTCGGTCGAGATCCCGCAGGAAGCGTTCCTTGCGATCTTGCGCGTCGAAGACAAATAACAGGACTGATCCTTTTATGAATTTTGCGCTGATTCTTTTTGTGCTCGTCATCTTGACGGGCGTAGCGTGGGTGCTGGACAAACTGGTGTTCCTGCCGCAGCGTCGCAAGGCGGCCGACTCGGCGATCGAGGAGTTCGATCGCCAGCAGTCGCGCATCGACAAGCGCTTCGCGGATGAAAACGCGGTGCAGACGCGTTCGAAGCTGCGTGACGAGAAGCTGCGCCAGCCGTGGTGGCTCGAGTACACGGCGAGCTTCTTTCCGGTGATCCTGGCGGTGTTCGTCGTGCGTTCGTTCGTCGTCGAGCCGTTCAAGATTCCGTCGGGCTCGATGGTGCCGACGCTGCTCGTCGGCGATTTCATCCTCGTCAACAAGTTCGAATACGGGCTGCGCCTGCCGGTCACGAACACGAAGATCACGCAGGGCAGCCCGCTGTCGCGCGGCGACGTCGTCGTGTTCCGTTATCCGAAGGACGAGTCGGTCGACTACATCAAGCGTGTGATCGGCCTGCCGGGCGATACCGTCGCGTACCAGGACAAGCAGCTCACGATCAACGGCCAGCCGGTGCCCGAAACGCCGCTGCCCGATTTCTTCGACGACGAGCGCCAGAACTACGCGAAGCAGTTCGAGGAGACGATCGGCAACAAGAAGAACGCGATCCTCAACAACCCGGCCGTGCCGCCGTTCGTGATGGGCGCATACGACTATCCGTTTCGCGACAACTGCACGTACAACAGCCGCGGCGTGATCTGCAAGGTGCCGCCCGGTCACTACTTCATGATGGGCGACAACCGCGACAACAGTGCGGACAGCCGCTACTGGGGTTTCGTGCCGGACCAGAACATCGTCGGCCGCGCGTTCTTCATCTGGATGAACTTCAGCGACCTCAAGCGCATCGGTTCCTTCAACTGATCGCAATCGACTCACTCGCACTACGCGACGCACGGGCCGCGTCGCGTAGTGCCGAACTACTTTAAGAACCGGCGGTAACACCGCCTCGTCACGCCTTTTCGGGTCCGGCCGTGCCGTTTCGGCCCGACCGGGCGCCCGCGTTATACTCCTGCACATGCCCTCATCCCAGTTGGAAAGCCGGCTGCGCTACGAATTTCGCAATGCGGAATTGTTGCGCCAGGCTTTGACCCATCGTAGTCACAGTGCCACGCACAACGAACGGCTCGAGTTTCTCGGCGATTCCGTTCTGAATTGCGCGGTGGCTGCCCTTTTGTTCCAGCGTTTCAGCAAGCTGGACGAAGGCGATCTGTCGCGCGTCCGCGCCAATCTCGTCAAACAGCAGTCGCTGTACGAAATTGCTCAGGCCCTGAATATCTCGGACGGACTGCGGCTCGGCGAGGGCGAGCTGCGCAGCGGCGGGTTCCGCCGCCCGTCGATCCTCGCGGACGCGTTCGAAGCCATCATCGGGGCCGTATTCCTCGATGGCGGCTTCGAAGCCGCCCAAGGGGTCATCAAGCGCCTCTATATCCCGATTCTCGACCATATCGATCCGCGCACGCTCGGCAAGGACGCGAAGACGCTGCTGCAGGAATACCTGCAGGGGCACAAGATCGCGCTGCCGACCTACACGGTGGTCGCGACGCATGGTGCGGCGCACAATCAGCAATTCGAAGTCGAATGCACGGTGCCGAAGCTCGACGTGAAGGTGTCGGGCTCCGGTGCGAGCCGGCGCGCAGCCGAGCAGGCTGCCGCGAAGAAGGCGCTCGATGAAGTGATGGCGGCCGCGCCGATGTTGGCCGCGAAGCCGAAGCGCTCGAAAAACGCGCGCGGGTCGAAACACGTCGAACCTGAAATCGTGCCGGGCGTGAAGGGCGTGCAGGAAGCGCTCGACCTGCGCTCGCCGGAGCGGAAGGAACGCGCGGCGGCGCGCGAGGCGAGGGCGGCCGGTGCGGCGCCTGCGGCAACCGCTCTGGCCGGCACCGAGACGGCCGCGGCGCCGATGGCCGCGATTCGCGCGGCGCATGTCGACGCGGCGGCGGAAAAGGGCGAACGGGCGGCGAAGCCGGCGGCCGACAAGGCTGTCGACAAGCCGGCCGAGCGAGCCGACAAGGCCGCGGAGAAGCCCGCGGAAGCCGCGCCCGGTGCACGCGCAGCCGACAAGCCGGCTGGCCAGGCCGCCGATCCGGCATCGTCGTCCGCCGACAAGTCTTCCGCCGGTACCGACCCCGCTTCGCGTGCGGCTGCGCGCACACGCGACGCCGCGGCACCGGATGCCGAGACGCCGCCGGGCGGCGCGAGCCTCGCCGCCGCGCAGGCGCGCGTGGCCGATGCCGACCACTGAATTGCCCATCGATCGTGCCGCGCGCCGCGCGGCCGTTTCCGAACCTGTCTCCCAAACGATATGAACACTCCCGCTCCTACCGGTTTCCGTTGCGGCATGATCGCGATCGTGGGCCGCCCGAACGTCGGCAAGTCGACGTTGATGAACGCACTCGTCGGCCAGAAGATCAGCATCACGTCGCGCAAGGCGCAGACGACCCGCCACCGCATCACCGGCATCAATACGTTCGACGACGCGCAATTCGTGTTCGTCGACACGCCGGGTTTCCAGACCCGTCACAGCACCGCGCTGAACCGTTCGCTGAACCGTGCGGTCACGTCGACGCTCACGTCGGTCGACGTGATCCTGTTCGTGATCGAGGCCGGCCGCTTCGGCCCCGACGACCAGAAGGTGCTCGACCTGATTCCGCCCGGCATGCCGACGCTGCTGATCGCGAACAAGATCGACCGCGTGAACGACAAGGCGACGCTGTTCCCGTTCATGCAGAAGGTGAGCGAGCTGCGCGAATTCACCGAGCTCGTGCCGCTGTCGGCGCAGAAGCCGGAAGACATCAAGCGCCTGCTGGACACGATCAAGCCGTACCTGCCGGAAGGCGATCCGATCTACGGCGAGGACGAGCTGACCGACCGCAGCTCGCGTTTCCTCGCAGCCGAAATCCTGCGCGAGAAGGTGTTCCGCTGGACCGGCGACGAACTGCCGTACACGAGCACCGTGCTGATCGACAAGTTCGAGGAAGAAGGGCGCCTGAAGCGCATCTTCGCGACGATCCTCGTCGAGCGTGATTCGCACAAGGCGATGGTGATCGGCAAGAAGGGCGAGAAGCTCAAGCAGATCAGCACCGAAGCGCGGATGGACATGGAGAAGCTGTTCGACGGCCCCGTGTACCTCGAGACCTTCGTGAAGGTGAAGAGCGGCTGGGCCGACAACGAGGCGGGGCTGCGCGCCTATGGGTACGAATGACGCGCTGACGTCGACTGAAGACGCGGTGACGGCCGGCGCGAACGACGCGCCGCTGCCGGCACCGCCTGAACCGCCGCGCAAGGCGCGGCGCGCGACGTCACGCACGTCCGATTTCCGTGTCGCCGAGCAGCCGGCGTACGTGCTGCACAGTTATCCGTATCGGGAAACGAGCCTGATCATCGACGTGCTGACGCGTGATCATGGGCGGCTCGCGCTCGTCGCGAAGGGCGCGAAGCGCCCGCACTCCGCGCTGCGCGGCGTACTGCAGACCTTCCAGCCGCTGCTGTTGTCCTGGTCGGGCAAATCCGAGGTGCGCACGCTGACGGGCGCCGAGTGGGTCGGCGGGATGCTGCCGCTCGGCGGCGACGGGCTCTTGTGCGGCTTCTACGCGAACGAGCTGCTCGTGAAATTCTGCGCACGCGAAGATCCCCAGCCGCCGCTCTTCAATCATTACGTGCTGACCCTCACGCGCCTCGCGCACGGCGAACCCGCGGTGCAGGTGCTGCGCTCGTTCGAGCGCGTGCTGCTGCGCGAGACCGGCTACGCGATGGCGTTGAACCGCACGGTCGCGCGCCGCGCGGTCGAGCCTGATCGTCGCTACGTGTTCGATCCCGAGCGTGGCGTGCGCAATGCGGACGACGAAGTCCCGTCGCACTGGCCGGTCATTTCCGGACAGACGTTGCTCGATATGGAGCAGGACGATTACCATCGAGCCCAGACGGTTGCGCAAAGCAAGACGCTGATGCGCTTCCTGCTGAACACCTATCTCGGCGGCACGCCGCTTGCCACGCGTCAGATCCTGATCGACCTGCAAAACCTATGAGCTTCTTCCTGACCACGCCCACCGCCATCGACCTCGGCGTCAACATCGACCACGTCGCGACGCTGCGCAATGTGCGCGGCACGACCTATCCCGATCCGATCCGCGCGGCGCTCGCCGCCGAAGAAGCCGGTGCGGATGCGATCACGCTGCACCTGCGCGAGGATCGCCGCCACATCGTCGATGCGGATGTGCGCAAGCTGCGTCCGCTGCTGAAGACGCGCATGAACCTCGAATGCGCGGTGACGGCCGAGATGCTCGATATCGCCTGCGAAGTGCGTCCGCACGACGCGTGCCTCGTGCCCGAGAAGCGCGAGGAACTGACGACCGAAGGCGGTCTCGATGTCGCCGGCCACTTCGAGGCCGTGCGTGCGGCATGCAAGCAGCTTGCCGACGTGGGCGTGCGCGTGTCGCTGTTCATCGATCCGGACGAGACGCAGATCCGTGCCGCGCACGAAGCGGGCGCGCCGGTGATCGAGCTGCATACGGGCCGTTACGCCGAAGCGCACGACGAAGCCGAGCAGCAGCGCGAATACGAGCGCATCGTCGCGGGCGTTCAGGCCGGCGCGCAGCTCGGCCTGAAGGTCAATGCCGGTCATGGCCTGCACTACACGAACGTGCAGCAGATCGCCGCGATCGACGGCATCGTCGAACTGAACATCGGCCACGCGATCGTCGCGCACGCGATTTTCGCGGGCTGGGACAACGCGGTGCGCGAAATGAAGGCGATCATGGTCGCCGCACGCGTTGCCGCGCTGCATGGCGGCGCGCGCTGAAGATGGCATGCCGCCGCGCGTCGCGCGTCATGCCTGACCCGGCCCGGCCGGGTCGTACCGGCGCGTACTGACATGGCGATCTACGGCATCGGTACCGACATCGCCCAGGTGAGCCGCATCGCGGCCGTGCTCGAACGCACGGGCGGCCGGTTTGCCGAGAAGGTGCTGGGTCCCGACGAGCTGCGCGTGTTCCATGCGCGCCGCGCCCGCTCCGAGGCGCGCGGCATCGCGTTCCTCGCGACGCGCTTTTCCGCGAAGGAAGCGTTCTCGAAGGCGATCGGGCTCGGCATGCACTGGCCGATGACGTGGCGTGCGCTGCAGACCCTCAACCACCCGAGCGGCGAGCCGTACGTGGTCGCGTCGGGCGAGCTGGCCGACTGGCTGGCGGCCCGTGGCATCACGGCGCGCGTGACGGTCAGCGACGAACGCGACTACGCGGTGTCGTTCGTGGTCGCCGAGACGGACGCCGCGCCTGCACCTGTTTCCCGAACCTCCTCCTGACGGAATTCCCGATTCGATGAAAACGACTCCCGGCCCGGTCATGCTCGACGTCGTCGGCACGGCCCTGTCGCGCGACGATGCGCGGCGCCTCGCGCATCCGAATACCGGCGGCGTGATCCTGTTCGCGCGGCACTTCCAGAACCGCGCGCAACTGACCGCGCTGACCGACTCGATCCGCGCGGTGCGCGAAGACATCCTGATCGCCGTCGATCACGAAGGCGGGCGCGTGCAGCGTTTCCGCACCGACGGCTTCACGGTGCTGCCCGCGATGCGCCGCCTGGGCGAGCTGTGGGATCGCGACGTGCTGCTCGCGACGAAGGTCGCCACGGCCGTCGGCTACGTCCTGGCCGCCGAGCTGCGCGCGTGCGGGATCGACATGAGCTTCACGCCCGTGCTCGACCTCGACTACGGGCACTCGAAAGTGATCGGCGATCGCGCGTTCCATCGAGATCCGCGCGTCGTCACGCTGCTCGCGAAGAGCCTGAACCACGGGCTGTCGCTCGCCGGGATGGCGAACTGCGGCAAGCATTTCCCGGGGCACGGCTTCGCGGAGGCCGACTCGCACGTCGCGCTGCCGACCGACGACCGTACGCTCGACGCGATCCTCAAGCAGGACGTCGCACCGTACGACTGGCTCGGTTTGTCGCTGTCCGCGGTGATTCCCGCGCACGTGATCTACACGCAGGTCGACAAGCGGCCGGCCGGTTTCTCGCGCGTGTGGCTGCAGGACATTCTGCGCGGACGGCTCGGCTTCACGGGCGCGATCTTCAGCGACGACCTGTCGATGGAAGCCGCGCGCGAAGGCGGCACGCTCACGCAGGCGGCCGACGCCGCACTCGCGGCCGGTTGCGACATGGTGCTCGTCTGCAACCAGCCGGACGCGGCCGAGGTCGTGCTGAACGGGCTGAAAGCGCGGGCCACGGACGAGTCGTTGCGACGCATCAAGCGGATGCGTGGGCGCGGCAAGGCGCTCAAGTGGGACAAGCTGATCGCGCAGCCCGAGTATCTGCAGGCGCAGGCGCTGTTGAGCAGCGCACTGGCCTGAGCGGGGAGGGAATGGCGCGCCCCGCGCCATTCCGGTTACCAAAACAGAAAGCCGCGCAATCGCGCGGCTTTTTTATGCCTTCCCGCCGGTGCGAACCCGGCAGCTTCTGGAGTCAGGCAGGTCGACGCAGTGTGCTTTGGTGCAACTAACGGTCAAGCCCTACCAGAGCCCCCAAGCATCGCCGCCTGCTCAGTTCACCTTCATCCGCTGCAGCTTGTTGTACAGCGTCTTCGGACTGATGCCGAGCAGCGTTGCCGCACGGTGGCGCGTGCCGCCGACGGCGTCGAGCGTCGCGCGGATCAGCAGATCCTCGACGTCGGACAGCGGCGTGCCGACCTTGATCTGCACGCTGCTGCCGTTCAGTGCGGCGCCGGCCGAGAAGCTCGGCTCGCCCGCGCGCAGCGTCTCGATGAAATCGCCCGATGCGTCGTACGCGAAGCGCACGCGCTCCTGCAACTCGCGCACGTTGCCCGGCCATTCGTAGGACAGGCATTCACGGACGAAGCCCGGCGCCGTGCGCTTGTCGGTCGTGCTGCGGCCGGTTGCGCGCGCGTCGCGATTCAGTTCGTCGATCAGCGCATCCGCGATCGCGAGCGCATCGCCGTCGCGATCGCGCAGCGGCGGCATCGTGATCGATGCCGCATCGAGGCGCAGCCACAGATCCTCGCGCAGCGTGCCGTTCGCGACCGCTTCGCGCGCCGGGCGGCGCGTGGTCGCGATCAGCCGGAAATCGCTCGTGATCGAGCTCGTGCCGCCGATCCGCATGAAGTTCTGCGAATCGAGCGCATGCAGTAGCGCTTCCTGCAGCACGAGCGGCAGTGCGGTGATTTCGTCGAGGAACAGCGTGCCGCCGCCGGCCTGTTCGAACAGGCCCGATTCGCGGCGCTCGGCGCCATCGAACGCACCGCGCTCATGGCCGAACAGCACGCTGTCGAGCGACGCACCGTGCCGGCCGGCCTGTGCGATCGTCCGGCAGTCGAACGACACGAACGGCCCCTTGCGGCGCCGGCTCAGGTCGTGCAGCGTGCGCGCCGCCAGCTTCTTGCCGGTACCGGCTTCGCCCGAGAACAGCACCGCCGTTTCGGTGCGCGCGTTGTGCTCGATCATGTCGTACACGTGCTGCATCGCGTCGCTGCGGCCGACCAGCGCGCCGAAGCGGCCGAGATGGCGCAGCGACGCGCGCAGCGACTGCACTTCGTCGATCAGTTCGTACGGACGCGGGATCCGCGCGAGCAGGCTGCGCAGGCGCGGGATGTTGATCGGCTTCAGCAGGTAGTCCCAGATGCCGTGACGCAGCCCCTCGATGGCGCTCTCGACCGTCGCATTGCCGGTCAGCACGATGACGGGCAGCGAGCCGTTCGGCTGTTGCTGCGGCAGGTGCTGGAGCAGGTCGAACCCGCTGCCGTCCGGCAGGTTCAGGTCGACCAGAACGACATCGGGAATCGAGCGGCCGAGCGCCGTGCGCGCTTCCGCGAGCGACGTGGCCGTGTCGACCGAGAAGCCGTCCGCGGCGAGCAGCGCGGTGAGGCCGGACAGACTGTTGGGATCGTCTTCGACAATCAGGGCGTGTGGCATGGTGGACGCAAGTCGAGTCAAGAGAGGCGGGCTGTCGGCCATCGTGACCGCAGCCGCATGTCAGATTAAAAACTGATTTTATGCCCCGCTGAACGCGTAACGAGCAATATTTCTCCGGCGCTATAAAACAGTTACCGATGATACAAATTGAATATCTTTACCGGTGGCTTTTGTGCTTTACATGAGCCTGACTCTCGCCCGGTTGTTGGCGCCGGACAAACAAAAAGCGCCCCGAAGGGCGCTTTGTTCGATGCGGGTATCGCTGGCGATTACGCGCGGCTGCGGTATTCGTTCGTACGCGTATCGATTTCGATCTTGTCGCCGGTGTTGCAGAACAGCGGCACTTGCAGTTCGAAGCCCGTTGCGAGCTTGGCGTTCTTCAGCACCTTGCCCGACGACGTGTCGCCCTTGACTGCCGGTTCCGTGTAGGTGATCTCGCGAACCAGGACCGTCGGCAGTTCGACCGAGATTGCCTTCTCGTTGTAGAACACGACTTCGCAAGCCATGCCGTCTTCGAGGTAGTTCAGGGCTTCGCCCATCATTTCCGCTTCGACTTCGAACTGGTTGTAGTCGGCGTCCATGAACACGTACATCGGATCGGCGAAGTACGAGTACGTCACTTCCTTGCGGTCGAGCACGACGACGTCGAACTTGTCGTCAGCCTTGTAGACCGCTTCCTGGCCTGCGTTCGTCAGCAGGTTCTTCATCTTCATCTTGACGACGGCGGAGTTGCGGCCCGACTTGTTGTATTCAGCCTTGGCGATGACCCATGCGTCGCTGCCGATCTGCACGACGTTGCCTACGCGGAGTTCCTGTGCGGTTTTCATAAAAAACTGTCCTGATCAAATCAAATAAATAGGTGCCTGAGCGTTGCGCAACGGCTGACGGCGCAAGCGGTGCGTTCCGGTGGACGCCAAAAGCGAGCGCTTGCCTGGTCAGCCGTCGGATAACCGCTTATTTTAACTGAGATTTTGCGTATTCCGCCAGCTTTCCGGCGAGATCGCCGACGGCCGCGAGCGCATCGGCCCAGCGGGCCGCGTTGGCGTCCAGTGCGGCGCGGTGCTGCCAGAAATCGGCCCAGTCGGGCGTGCCGACGCCGTTCCATGCATGCCAGAACCGTTCGAGCGCCGCGCGCGGCGCGTCGGCGAGGCCGGCCGACAGGTGCGCGAGCGCGGCGTCGAGCTTCGGCAGGTGGACGTCGTCGGCCTGCGGGTAGATGTGCCACACGAACGGTTTGCGGGCCCACTGCGCCCGGACGAACGAATCCTCGCCGCGCACGAAATTGAGGTCGGCCACCCACAGCAACGGATCGAATTCGGCCTGGGGGACGAACGCGAGCCCGTGGGCAGTCAGGTTGCCGCTGCGCGCATGCGTGCCCGCGCCGAACGACTCGACCCCGAAAAAACGCGCAACGGCAGGCGACACGCGGCCGGCCGGCACGAGCGCGACGACCGGTGTCGGGCCGTCGCGCCACTGCGCGAGCAGCGCGTCGACGGCCGGATTCTCGTACGCGAACAGGCTGACGACCGTCGTGCCGGCGGCCGGCGGCGCGCCGCCGGTCGCGCGCTGCCACCAGGCGTCGCGCGCCGCCGCATCGGCGTCGAAGGCGGTGCGGCGCGCATCGAGGTCGTGTTCCTTCAGGACGCCGCCGGTGCCGGCCGACAGGCCGGGGAAGAAAAACGTCTTCAGCAGCGGGTAGCGCGGATGCGGCGACGGCCGCAGATGGAAATCGGCGACCCAGTCTTCGGCGCTCAGGTATTCGAGGTTGATCCACACCGGGCGCCGTTCGCGCCGCGCCATCGCCGCGAGATACGCGCCGGGCAGCTCGCACGCAAACGCTTCGATGACGACATCGGCGATCTCCAGCGCGTCGCCGGCTTGCGCATGCCAGTGCTCGATCACGATCGCGTCGACCGTCTGCCGCCCCGCGTCGGGATCGACCCCGGGCAGCAGGCGCGCGAACGTGCGCAGGTCGTCGACGAACAGGCGAACCTGCCAGCCGTGCTCGTGCGCGAGCTGGCGCGCGACGCGCCAGCAGACGCCGATGTCGCCGAAATTGTCGATCACCGTACAGAAGAGGTCGCAGGCGATCGGTTCGCCCGGCGCGAGCGGCGCGGCGGGCCGGGGGGCAGCGGTGGTGCGGGGCATCGAAGCGGGCCGGTGAATGCTCTAAACTGGCGATTCTAATAGACCCGTTCCGCGTTACAAGGCGCCCGGATCACGCATGACATCCCCTGAAGCTTCCGATACCCCGTTCGAACCGAAGAAGATCCTTGCGCAGTTGCCGCACATGCCGGGCGTCTATCGCTATTACGACACGGCGGGCGCCGTGCTCTATGTCGGCAAGGCGCGCGACCTGAAGAAGCGCGTATCGAGCTATTTCACGAAGACGCAGCTGTCGCCGCGCATCGCGATGATGGTCACGCGCATCGCGCGCATCGAGACGACCGTCACGCGCTCGGAGGCCGAGGCGCTGCTGCTCGAGAACAACCTGATCAAGGCGCTCGCGCCGCGCTACAACATCCTGTTTCGCGACGACAAGTCGTATCCGTACCTGAAGCTCACCGCGCACCGTTTTCCGCGGATGGCCTACTACCGCGGCTCGGTCGACAAGCAGAACCAGTATTTCGGGCCGTTCCCGAGCGCCTGGGCCGTGCGCGAGAGCATCCAGATCCTGCAGCGCGTGTTCCAGCTGCGCACCTGCGAGGATTCGGTCTTCAACAACCGTACGCGGCCGTGCCTGCTGCACCAGATCGGGCGCTGCACGGCGCCGTGCGTCGGCGCGATCTCCGACGAGGATTACGCGATCGACGTATCGAACGCCGCGCGTTTCCTGCTCGGCCGGCAGTCCGAAGTGATGAAGGAACTCGAGCAGAAGATGCACGCGTTCGCGGCCGAACTGAAATTCGAGCAGGCGGCGGCCGTGCGCAACCAGATGAGCTCGCTCGCGACGGTGCTGCATCAGCAGGCGATCGAGGTCGGCAGCGACAGCGACGTCGACATCCTGGCCGTCGTCGCGCAAGGCGGGCGCGTGTGCGTGAACCTCGCGATGGTGCGCGGCGGCCGGCATCTCGGCGACAAGGCGTATTTCCCGACGCACGTCGAAAGCGCGCTGACGCTCGCCGAGGGCGGGATCGGCGACGAGTCCGAGCTGGCGGAGGCGGCCGATGCGTCCGCCGATACATTGCCGGACCTGCCCGCGGAAGAACCCGGCCGCACGGGCGGTGACGCGGGGGCGTCGGTCGAGGCCGAAGTGCTCGACGCGTTCATCGCGCAGCACTATCTCGGCAACCGCGTGCCGCCGGTGCTGGTCGTGAGTCATGCGCCCGCGAGCCGCGACCTGCTCGAGCTGCTGTCCGAGCAGGCCGGCCACAAGGTGTCGCTGGTGCGGCAGCCGCAGGGGCAGCGGCGCGCGTGGCTGTCGATGGCCGAGCAGAATGCGCAGATCGCGCTCATGCGTCTGCTGTCCGAGCAGGGCTCGCAGCAGGCGCGCACGCGTGCGCTCGCGGAGACGCTCAGCTACGAATGCGACGATCTCGCGACGCTGCGGATCGAATGCTTCGACATCAGCCACACGATGGGCGAGGCGACGCAGGCGTCGTGCGTGGTCTACCACCATCACAAGATGCAGTCGGGCGAATACCGCCGCTACAACATCACCGGGATCACGCCCGGCGACGACTACGCGGCGATGCGGCAGGTGCTTACGCGCCGCTACGAGAAGATGGTCGAGCAGGCCGCGCAGGCGGCTGCCGCCGACGATGCGGCCGGCATCGACGGCGAGTCGACGCGCCAGGCCGAGGCGTCGAGCCTGCTGCCGAACATCGTGCTGATCGACGGCGGCAAGGGTCAGGTCGAAATCGCGCGCCAGGTGTTCACCGAGCTCGGTCTCGACACGTCGATGCTGGTTGGCGTCGCGAAAGGCGAGGGGCGCAAGGTCGGCCTCGAGACGCTCGTGTTCGCGGACGGCCGCACGCCGCTCGAACTCGGCAAGGAAAGCGCCGCGCTCATGCTCGTCGCGCAGATCCGCGACGAGGCGCACCGCTTCGCGATCACCGGCATGCGTGCCAAGCGGGCGAAGGCGCGCCAGACATCGCGGCTCGAGGAACTCGAGGGCGTCGGCGCGAAGCGCCGGCAGCGGCTGCTCGCGCGGTTCGGCGGGTTGCGCGGCGTGGTGGCCGCGAGCGTCGAGGAGCTCGCGAGCGTCGAGGGCATCTCGCACGCGCTCGCCGAGCAGATCTACAAGCAGCTTCACTGACGCGGCCGTGCGGCCGGCCGCCGTTCTTGTGGCAGGCCGGTCGACACGGCACAATTGCGAATCCTTTACTGTCCCGCATGCCATGCCGTTCAATTTCCCGATTTTCCTGACGTGGGTACGGATCGTGCTGATTCCGCTCGTCGTCGGCGTGTTCTATCTGCCGGACACGGTGATGGGCGGCGCGCACCGCAATCTCGCGGCGGCGGCGATCTTCATTCTTGCGGCGCTGACCGACTGGTTCGACGGCTATCTGGCCCGCAAGTGGAACCAGACGTCGTCGTTCGGTGCATTTCTCGATCCGGTGGCGGACAAGCTGATGGTGACGGCCGCGCTGCTGATCCTCGTGCAGATTTCGCGGGTCGACGCGGCAATCGCACTCGTGATCGTCGGCCGCGAGATCGCGATTTCGGCGCTGCGCGAGTGGATGGCGCAGATCGGCGCGTCGAAGAGCGTCGCGGTGAACCAGCTCGGCAAGTTCAAGACGGCATGCCAGATGGTCGCGATTCCGATGCTGCTGTTCTACGGGCCGCTGCCGCTCGGCGTCGCGACGATCGACACGCGCGTGTGGGGCGAATGGCTGATGTATCTCGCCGCGGTGCTGACGATCTGGTCGATGCTGTACTACATGAAGCTCGCGTGGCCGCAGATTCGCGAGCGCGGCGGCGCGTGATGCGTCCGGTCGAGCAGGTTTTTGGAAAAAGGGCTGGAAAAGCCCTTGACACACGAATGTGCCTTCGACATAATCTCGCTTCTCCGCTGCACGACGAAGTAAGTGTGTGACGGGGAAGCAGTAACGCAGCAATACGCGGGAGTAGCTCAGTTGGTAGAGCGCAACCTTGCCAAGGTTGAGGTCGCGAGTTCGAGACTCGTCTCCCGCTCCAGATTTTTTCTGGCAGCGTGTTGGTCGGCAAAGCGCTGCAGATGCAGGACACATGCGGGAGTAGCTCAGTTGGTAGAGCGCAACCTTGCCAAGGTTGAGGTCGCGAGTTCGAGACTCGTCTCCCGCTCCAGATTTTTCTGGCAGCGTGTTGGTCGGCGAAGCGCTGCAGATGCAGGACAATGCGGGAGTAGCTCAGTTGGTAGAGCGCAACCTTGCCAAGGTTGAGGTCGCGAGTTCGAGACTCGTCTCCCGCTCCAAGTAATGGGGAAGCCACGCTTCCCTTTTTATTTGATGGACTTTCCGTCCTCGAATAAAAAATCTGTCGCTTGCCTCACGGCATTCGCACAGTCCGCTTTTGGCGCGATAGCAAAGCGGTTATGCAGCGGCCTGCAAAGCCGTTTAGGCCGGTTCGACTCCGGCTCGCGCCTCCAGATAAAGCCCCGCTTCGGCGGGGCTTTTCTTTTTTCTGCGCCTGGAGCCACTTTCCCCGACTCCCCGACGTTGCAACCGCCAAGCGTCCGACGTTCGACGCGCGGATTGAACATGAGTCGTCTGGAGCGAAATTCACGTATGCGTTACGAGGCTGAAACGAACGCATTCTTTGATGCGACAGAATGACCTGTCGTACGCGAAATTGTCTGCGACAGCGCGCATCGTACCGATGGTGTTGCGCGACTTCGATTGAGTGTCTCGCGCAAAGCAGGCAAGTGGCCGTATCCGTTCGACGTCAGCTTGGAAGAACGTCCGTATGACGCGTCGTGCCCGACACGTTCGTCACGATGTCGACGACAGCGTTGCAGGTCTGAAACACTTCATGCGATCAACACGGTGGCGTTTTTTTTGGCATACGCCTGACGTGTAATGACAGCGGGCGCTTGCTTCATATGGCACGCCGTTTGCATGATCGAATTCAGAAATCGAAAGGCTCAACGCGCGCCATGCGACTTCGGCGCCACCTAGCCAATCGACCAGGCGGGGGACAGTTCAATGAAGTCAAATCGACGAGCGGACAGTGCGCGCGTATCGATCCGCAGCACGATCGTCATCGAAACCGGCTGCCGGATCCCGGCGGCCGGTTTCGAACGCGCGCCGTCACGAGAACCGTCCAGGGCTGGGCCGCATCGTGCCGACGACGATTGTCCGGTTGCCGCGGCTCGCTTCGGCTAAGATCCAGCCACCGTCCCGATGCCGCTCATCATGACCGCACGTTCCCGCAATCGTCTGGCAGCGTGGCTTGGCATGTTTGCCATGCTGCTCGTCGTCATTGCGCCGCTCGTGAGCCATGGCCTGGTCTCCCATGACCAGAATGCGCCAGTCGCATCGATCTGTTCGGCCGATGGACAGCCCGACGCAGACAATCACGCCCTTGCCGCTGACCATTTCGCGGCTTGCGGGTATTGCGACCTGCTCGTGCATCATGCGGCTGCACCGTCACCGTCCTTGCCGCAATGGCTGGCGGTTCCCGGCTATGCCGTCGCATATCCAGCGGCTTCACGCCCGTTCGTCCTTCGGGATATCCCCCGGGCGGGCCGGCCCCGCGATTCGCCGTTCTATCTCTGACGTAGGCACTCCAGCAGTTGATCCGGACAGGCTCCCCCGCGGCGCGTGAAACGCCCGCGGCCACGAGCCGGCAATCGGGTCATCTCGCACCGCGCGTCCGCCATGTTGCGGATCACGCGCGTGCATGCACACGACATGAGAGGGGAACGAGATGCGAATCGAATCGAAGCAGACCGTCGGCGCGGCGTTGGCCGCGTTCGCCTGTCTGACGGGCTTGACCCTGCCGGGGGCCGCCCACGCCTGCGCGACCTGTGGCTGCTCGCTGAGCACGGATGCCGCGACGGGGTATTCGGCCATGCCGGGCTGGCGTATCAGCCTGGACTACACTTTCATCCCGCAGAACCAGTTGCGCAGCGGATCGCATGCGGTTTCGGCCGTCGTACCGGCGGCGATCAATGCGGCAGGCGGCAGCCAGGAGGTCGAGAACCAGACGATCAACCGCTACTGGAACCTGGGCATCAGCTACAGCCCGAATCCCAAGTGGAACTTCAGCGCGATCGTGCCGTTCGTCGATCGTGGCCACTCGACGTACGGGAATGCCACGCCGGACCAGCTCACATCCGACAATCTGAGCGGCGTCACCAGCAAGGGGCTGGGCGACATCAAGCTGATCGCCAGCTATCAGGGCTTCCTGCCGACCCGCAATCTCGGCGTGCAACTGGGGGTCAAGCTGCCGACGGGAAAGTACGGCGGCCAGAACGTGCTGACGGGCGCCAACGTCGGGCGTAGCCCGGTGTTTTTCTCGTCAGGCCCGAACAGCGCGAACGGCCAGGCCCTCGATACGAGCCTGCAGCCCGGGACGGGCAGTACCGATCTGATCGTCGGTGCGTACTACTATCAGCCGATCAGCCAGAATTTCGACGCGTTCATCAACGGTCAATTCCAGGCTGCGGTGGTCGAGAATCTTCGCGGCCTCGGCGAGGACTTCCGGCCCGGTAACCAGGCGACGGTCAGCGTCGGCCTGCGTTACGAGGAGAACCCGAGGATCGTGCCGCAGCTCCAGGTCAACGTGACGCGCAAGAGTTCGGACCAGGGGGCGCTCGCCGACACCGGCAACACGGCCGGCACGGTCGTTTATCTGTCGCCCGGCGTGACGGTGAACGTCGTGAAGAACCTGAACGTCTATGCGTTCGTCCAGAAGGCGCTGTATAGCAGGCTCAGCGGCTATCAGCTGTTTCCGCGCTGGTCGGGCACGGTGGGGGCGAGCTATGCGTTCTGACGGTTTTGGCCGAAGCAGCAGGCGTCGCCGGGCGAGGCGCGACTGGCTGCGCATGGCCGGAGGGCTTGCACTGGGCGCCGGCGTCGGCGGATGGCTGCCGGCGGCGCAGGCCGGCAGTCTGACGGTCGGCCGTCCGGCGCCCGGCCTCGTCCTGTATACGCTCGACGGACAAAGTATCGCCAGCGAGGATTGGCGGGGTTATGTCGTCATCCTGACCTTCTGGGCCACATGGTGCGAGCCCTGCCGGACCGAACTGCCGCTGTTGTCGGCGTATGCCGCGCGCCATGCGGCGGACGGCCTGCGCGTGCTCGGCTTCAGCCTGGACGGGGCGGACAACCTCGCGGAGGTGCGGCAGGTGGCGGCCGGCCTGAGCTTTCCGGTGGGGCTGTTGGGTAGTGCCTATGCCGGAGGCTACGGGCGCATGTGGCGGATCCCGGTGAACTTCACGATCGACCGGAACGGGCTCCTCGTCGACAATGGCTGGGACGATCCGCAACCGTCGTGGACTGCCGAGCGCCTCGAGCGCGTCGTTGCGCCGCGCTTGCGGAAATAGCGGGCCCAAGGTCCGGCAGCGTGCGAACGAAGTGAACGCCGCTGTCGGTCCGGCCGAGCGGCAGCATGTCGCGCACACGGGTTGTGCGCGACATCATTCGGCTCAACCATCCACCGGCTGCGCCGGCGTGTCGAGCGTCAGCTGATAGAACGCCGCATCGAGCCAGCGGCCGAACTTGAAGCCGGCCTGCGTGATCGTGCCCGAGTGCACGAAGCCCAGTTTCGTATGCAGTGCGATGCTTCCCGCATTGGTCGCATCGATACAGCCGATCACCACGTGCACCTGCGCTTCGCGCGCGCGCCGGACCACTTCGCGCAGCAGCACCTCGCCCAGCCCGCGGCCGCGCTGGTCGCGATGCACGTACACACTGTGTTCGACCGTGTACTTGAAGGCGGGAAACGCGCGGAACGTGCCCCAGCTCGCAAAGCCCAGCAGGGTGCCCGATGCATCGACCGCGCCGATGACCGGGAAGCCGCCCGCGCGCTTCGCCGCGAACCACGCGACCATCGCTTCCGGCGGACGCGGCTTGTAGTCGTACAGCGCGGTCGAGTTCGCGATCGCGTCGTTCAGGATCTCGAGGATGGCCGGCGCATGCTCGGCCTCGCTGCAATCGATCAGGCGCACGTCGTCGCGCTGTTTCGGGGAATTCATACCGGCTCCTGTGGGCAATGGATAGGGCGCGCGCGGCCATTGCGGCGACGCGTTCATCAGGGATTCCGCACGCCGGCGGCGGCAGACGCATCGCAGATCGCGACGACATAACGCGCGGCCTGCGACGACGGATTGCTGAAAATCAGCGGCTGGTCGAGCCGCATGGCCAGGCAGTCACCTTCGTGAAGTTCGTGAAGCGCGTCGCCGAACGTGACGTCGACGCGGCCGCTGATGACCCACACCTGCTGATGCAGCGCGCTTTCGCGCCCGCCGCTGTCGTACGCGACGCGTGCACCGGGCGGGAAATCCACCTCGACGAGCTGGATCGGCGACGGCCAGCCGGCCGGGGAGAGGTTGCGCCGCACGTAGCCGGACGCCGGATCTCGCCATTCGGCCTGCTGCGCGCGGCGGGCCAGCGGCTGCACGGGCGTGTCGTCCTGATCGCCGCCGAACAGGCCGGCCAGCGACACGCCGAGCCCGGCCGCGAGCTTGTCGAGCACGACCGCCGTCGGGCTGGCCGAAGCGCGTTCGATGAGCGAGATCATCGAACGACTGACGCCGGAGCGCGCGGCCAGCGCATCGAGCGTGTAGCCTCGCACGGTGCGCAGGTCGCGTACGCGCCGGGCGATGCGTTCGTTGATGCCGGTGTCGTCGGCAACGGCGGTTGCTGATTCTTTCATGATGGATTTATTTTCCAGCAAACTGGAATTCGATGTCAACGGGGTTTGACCTCAGGCGGCTCGATGGAATTCGAACGGCTTGCTCGGCAGTCGTGCGCGGCGTAATATACGAATCGACTACGTTTCGTTTAATTGGGGATATATGGGCATCATCAAGATTTCCGAGCACATGCACGAGCGGCTGCGCTCGACCAGCACGGCGCTGAGCCGCTCGATCAATGCGCAGGCCGAACACTGGCTGCGCGTCGGGATGCTGGCGGAACTCAATCCGGCGCTGTCCTACGGCGACATCTGCCGAATGCTGATCGAGGCCGAGGCACGGGGCGGCGAGACGGGGCCGGCGGAACCGGTCGAGCACCGCATCGAGCAGGTGGCGTAATGGCGAAACGAGACATCCCGATCCGCGGCGCCGCGGAAATCGCCAAGTCGCGTGAAGCGGCGAAGCTCGCGTCGCAGGTGCTGACGATGATCACCGAGCACGTGAAGCCGGGTGTCACCACCGACGAGCTGGACGTGCTCTGCCGCAACTACATCGTCGACGTGCTCGGCGCGGTCCCGGCGAACATCGGCTATCACGGCTATCCGAAGACCGTGTGCGCGTCGGTCAATCATGTCGTGTGCCACGGCATTCCGACGTCGCGGCCGCTGCGCGACGGCGACATCGTGAACCTCGACATCGCGGTGATCAAGGACGGCTGGTTCGGCGATACGAGCCGCATGTATTTCGTCGGCGAACCGAACGAACTCGCGCGGCGCCTCGTCGCGACGACCTATGAGGCGATGCACGCGGGCATTCGCGCGGTGCGTCCGGGAGCGACGCTCGGCGACGTCGGCTACGCGATCCAGCAGGTCGCGCATCGCGAAGGATTCAGCGTGGTTCGCGAGTACTGCGGGCACGGCATCGGCGACGTCTATCACGACGAGCCGCAGGTGCTGCACTACGGCCGCCCGGGCACCGGCGTGCCGCTCCGGCCGGGGATGATCTTCACGATCGAGCCGATGCTCAACGCGGGCAAGCGCGACACGCGCATGCTGGCGGACGGCTGGACGGTGGTCACGAAGGACCATTCGCTGTCGGCACAATGGGAGCACATGGTCGTCGTGACGGAAACGGGCTTCGAGGTGCTGACCGAGGACGCGAAGCCTCAGGCGTTCCCGGTGTTGTCGGGCACGCACGCCGCCTGATACCTGCAGTGCGCCACGAACGGTGGTGCGGTGGCATAGTGGAGCGGGCCCCTTTGCGGGGCCCGTTTCGTTTTCGTTCGAGGTCGCGAAGCGCGGCGCGATTTACGCGTGAACGCGGTGACCAGCTGCTCGGTGGCGGAGCGCGGCTTAGCCGCCCCTCAACCGCGTGCCTTCTGCCACGCGGATTCGACGAACACGCGGCACAGCGCTTCCATCCCCTTGCGGTCTTCGTCGTCGAAGCGCGCGGCGACCGGGCTGTCGACGTCCCACACGCCGATCAGCGTGCCGTCGGCGGCCACCAGCGGCACGACGATTTCCGATTCCGAGGCGGCGTCGCACGCGATAT
Organism: Burkholderia sp. AU38729; assembly: GCF_020419725.1. Taxonomy (NCBI): domain Bacteria; kingdom Pseudomonadati; phylum Pseudomonadota; class Betaproteobacteria; order Burkholderiales; family Burkholderiaceae; genus Burkholderia; species Burkholderia sp. AU38729. Next base: position 663,630 of record NZ_JAIZQO010000003.1, read on the forward strand.
GGCCGGGGAAGTCATGCACATCGCGCACGACCTGCGTCTCGCGCGTCTGCGCGGCCGTGCCGCACACGCCCTTGCCGAGCGCGATCCGCACGCAGGCCGGCTTGCCCTGGAACGGCCCGACCACGAGTTCCGTCCCGTCGAAGAAGTAGAAGCCGGCCCAGTTGAGACGGTCGAGCGAGTGGTAGACCAGCGCGGAGAAGTTGGCCGCGTTCGCGGTCAGGTCGCGTTCGGACTCGACGAGCGCGCGTGCCTGCTCGACGAGCGTCGCGTATTGATCGGCCTTGGAGGCGTTGGGGTCGTTGGACAGCGTGAACATGGCGGGAAAGCGATCAGGGTTGTGGAATGCGCGATGCGCGTACCGCAGTCTACGGCACGCGCGCAGGGTTTGCAGCGCCCGGTCACGCGTGAAGCGGCGCGCTCAATCGGGTTCGAGTTCGGCAAACCGCTCCGCGAGAAAATCGAGCAGGGCGCGCACCGCTGGCAGCAATCCCCGGCGCGACGCGAACACCGCATGCACGATTTCGCGGCGCGGCGCCCAGTCGGGCAGCACGGTCACCAGCTCGCCGCGCGCAACCTCATCGCGCACCATCATCGTCGGCAACTGCACGATGCCGACGCCCGCGACGGCTGCCGCACGCAGCGCGAGCATGCCGCCCGTCACGAAGCGCGGCTGGTGATGAATTTCCGCGTGAGCGCCGTCGGGCCCGCGCAGCCGCCACACGTGCGCGGACTGCGGGGCGCCGTGATCGAGGCTCGGCAGGCGCGCGAGATCGGCGGGAACGGCCGGGGCGCCGTGCTCGCGCAGCAGCGCCGGGCTCGCGACGAGGCACTGGCCGCGCTCGGCCAGCACGCGCAGCGCGAGATCGCTGTCTTCGAGCGGGGGTGGGCGCACGCGGATCGCGACGTCGATGCCTTCGCCGACCACGTCGACGCGCCGGTTGGTCGCTTCCAGATGAATCTCGACGCGCGGGCACGCGACCATGAACGCGGCGATCATCGTGCCGACCAGCGAATCGAGCAGCACGATCGGGCAACTGACGCGCACGATGCCGCGCGGCTCCTCGTGCAGCAGCGCGATCGCCTCGTCGGCGGCATCGGCCTCGACGAGCATCGCGCGGCAATGCGCGTAATAGGTCTGACCGACGTCGGTGACCGTGAAGCGGCGCGTCGAGCGCTGAATCAGCCGCATCCCGAGCCGCGCCTCGAGCAGCGCGATGCGGCGGCTCAGCTTCGATTTCGGCATGTCCAGCGCCCGCCCGGCTGGCGCGAAGCCGCCGTGTTCGACGACTTGTACGAAGTAATAGAGATCGTTCAGATCCCGCGCTTTATCGTTCATGAAATGGAACGCTGCGTGCGATTTTGGCAGTCTACCGGATCGATCGTTCCACCACTATATTTCTACCCAGGATGCGAAACACGTGTTTCGCCGCAATTCGGAGAAGGCAATGAAGAAGATCCAGGGTGTGTACAGTGCGCCGCGCGGCCATTGGGTCGGCGACGGTTTCCCGGTGCGTTCGATGTTCAGCTACCAGTCCCACGGCGCGCACCTGAGCCCGTTCCTGCTGCTCGATTACGCCGGCCCGACCACGTTCGAGCCTGGCTCGGCCTCGGTACCGCGCGGTGTCGGCCAGCATCCGCACCGCGGGTTCGAAACGGTGACGATCGTCTATGACGGCGAAGTTGCGCACCGCGACTCGACCGGCGCGGGCGGCGTGATTGGCCCGGGCGACGTGCAGTGGATGACGGCCGCGAGCGGGATCCTGCATGAGGAATTCCACTCGGAAGGGTTCACGCAGCGCGGTGGCCCGCTCGAGATGGTGCAGCTGTGGGTGAACTTGCCCGCCGCGGACAAGATGGGCGCGCCCGGCTACCAGACGCTGCTGAACGCCGACATCCCCGTGGTGGAGCTGCCGGACGGCGCGGGGCGCGCGCGGATCATCGCGGGTGAGCTCGACGGGCGGCGCGGCCCGGCCCGCACGCATACGCCGATCGACGTGTGGGACGTGCGGCTCGTGGCCGGTGGCCATGCGCGGTTCCCGATCGCCGACGGGCGTACGCTCGCGGTGGTCGTGCTGAGCGGCACCGTGCAGGTGAATGGCGAGACGGTCGCCCGCGAAGCGCAGTTCGTGCAACTTGGCCGCGATGGCAGCGATGTCGAGATCGAAGCGAACGGCGACGCGAAGCTGCTGATCCTGAGCGGCGAACCGATCGACGAACCCGTCGTCGGTTACGGGCCGTTCGTGATGAACTCGCAAGCGGAGATTCGTACCGCGATCGAGGACTTCAACAGCGGCCGCTTCGGCCAGATGCCGGCATGACGGACAGGCCCCGCGCAATGCGGGGCCTGTTTATATGCGCGGGCAGTCGGTCGCGCGGCGCGTGCGCTTCGAGGCATAATCGTCGATTGCCGCGCGCCGGCCGGCGCGCCCGAATCAGGACCGACCATGAACGCATCCGCTGCATCCCCGAGCGCCGCCGATCTCGACTGGCGCTGGAAATCCTTCGACGCGCTGACGGCGCGCGAAGTCTATTCGATCCTCGAAGCACGCAGCGCGGTGTTCGTCGTCGAGCAGAACTGCGTGTATCGCGACATCGACGACGCGGACCAGGCCGCATGGCACCTGGCCGCCTTCGATCCGGCCGGTCGCCTGGCCGGCTATCTGCGCGTGCTGCTGCCCGATGCGCAGCACACCGATGTTCGCATCGGCCGCGTGCTGACGACCGCCGCGTTTCGCGGCGCGGGCCTCGGCAACGGGCTGCTGTCGCGCGCGCTCGAGCATATCCGCGCGCAGTGGCCGGATACGCCGGTGAGCCTGCATGCGCAGGCCCACTTGCAGCGTTTTTACGGCGCATTCGGCTTCACGCCGAGTTCGGACGTGCACGACGAGGACGGCATCCCGCACGTGTGGATGAGCAGCGCACGCGCGTAATGCGCGATGCGACGCGCCGCCGTCAGTGCGCGGCGTGCGCGACCGGCGGCCGGGCTGCGCGCTGTGCCGCGGCACGTTCATCGATCAGGCGGCCGCGCGCGGACAGCCGCAGCCAGTGGCGCAGCGCGATCAGCGCGCCGATCACGCTCATCATCGAGCCGGGAATCCACAGCAGCAGGCCGCCGATCTGCTGGTCACGCAGCGGGCTCAGCCATGTGAACGCACGGCCGCAGATCGAATAGATCGGATACAGCTCGTGCGGCGTGAAGAAGATCAGCGCGCCGAGCGCGATCTGCGGCGGGATCGCCGCGACGACGATCAGGATCCGGCGGCCCGGCGACAACCGCGCGGGCGGCGCGGGACGCGGATCGACGACGAGCCACCAGAACAGCAGCCCGTCGATCACCATGCTCCAGTTCATCACGCGATAGAGACGCCAGTCGAGCATCGCGATGAAGTGAATCGGCGACAGCAGCCAGAAATAGATCAGCCCGACGAACAGCACGACCGCGACGACGGGATGGAACACCACGTCGAGCGTCGCGCGCACGGGCGCCCACGCGAGCGCGGGGCGCACGAAACGCTGCCGCCAGCGGAACGGAATGCCCGCGCGCATCGCGGCGCCCGGATACGACAGCGCGATGAAGAACGGCCCGAGGTGGTGCAGCACCAGATGCTGCGCGCGGTGCAGGAAGAATTCGTGCTCGAAGAAATAGTCGAGCCGCGTATGCAGCGCGATGTAGAGCGCCGTCAGCCCGAACCAGAACGAGAACTGCCGCAGCGGCGACACCTTCGCCTTCTTCACGCCGCGTGCGAACAGCACGGCGGCGGTCAGCACCGCGATCACCACGGTGGGCGACGGTTCCCACGGATCGAGCCAGTACAGGAGGTTCATCGCGCGCGCATCACTTCGCCTGGGCCGGCGATTTCACGGCGAACGGCGCATCGACCGTTTCGCCGTCGGAGAACTTCAGGCGCAGGTGTACGGTGTCGCCTGGCTTGATCGCGTGCTTCGGCTCCTCGAGCATGAAGTGGTAGCCGCCCGGCGCGATGTCGACCTTGCCGCGCGCGGGGATCGTCAGCTTGTCGACCATTTCCATTTTCTGCGTGGAGCCGTTCGAGACGGTCTGGTGCAGCATCGCCATCCCGTAGTCGGGGCTGTCGACGTCGACGAGATCGACCGGCTTGTCGCTCGTGTTCACGAGCGTCACGTAGCCGCCGGCCGGCAGCTTGTTCGGCAGCCAGCGCACCCAGGCGTCCTGCGCGGTGACCGCGCCGGCGGCATACGCGTGGGCGCCGGCACACAGCGCGGCGAGGAGGGCGAGCGTCTTGAGGGTCGTTGTCGTTTTCATGTCGGGATGAATTCAGGTCGTGGAGGCGGTGTCGATGATCCGGCGCAGATCGGCGGCGATGGCGTCGGGCGAGTCGCGGTCGGTCGCCAGCAGGCGGGCGCGGCCGCTCGCGTCGAAGATATAGACGGCCGAGCTGTGCGTGACTTCGTAGCCGCCGGACGGATCGCGCTTTTCCATCTGGTAGGCGACGCGGTAGCGCTTCGCGAGCGATTCGATCTGGCGGTCGGTGCCGGTCAGGCCGCGCGCATGCGCGGCGTCGAACGCGGCGACATACGATTGCATTGCCTGCGGCGTGTCGCGTGCAGGATCGACCGAGACGAACAGGATGCGCACGTTGTTGGCCTGCGCGCCGAGCTTCGCCAGCACTTCCATCAGCCGCGCCATCGTTTCGGGGCAGACATCGGGGCAGTGCGTGTAGCCGAAGTAGACGAGCGCGACCTGGCCGTGGAACGCATCGGCGTCGACGGGATGGCCGTCGCCGCCCGTCAGCGTGAACGACAGGTCGGGCAGGTGGCCGGTGACGTTGGTCAGGTTCCAGCGCGGCTCGTCGTGCGTGCACGCGGCGAGCGCCACGGCGGCGGCGAGAGCCGCGGCCGTGCGGATGAGGCGGGAGAAGCGCCGGTGCGGCGTGGTGCGAGACGACATCCTGGGGCTCGATCGGACGGAAGGTGGGCCGGCCGGCGCGGCGCCATGCGTCGCGCGGCAGGCGGTTGCGACTGTAGCGCAATTCGCGCGCCCGCGTCCTTTCGAAACCCGTACGCCGCGGGCGAGCGGGGCAATATGTCGCAGTTGACGCGCGCGGCGGCGCGAAGCCGGCGCCGCACCGGTTTCGCCCATCTCGATGCGCAGGCGCGGTAAGATGCGCACAATTCCATTCGCGCAGCGGCCGCCCGGCGTTTGCCCGCCGGCCCTCACACTATCGAATCGATGCAATCCGTTCCGGCTTCCCTGTCCCTGACCGATACCGCGTTCTTCTTCGACTTCGACGGCACGCTCGTCGAACTGGCGCCGACGCCCGACAGCATTCATGTTCCGCCGTCGCTGCTGACGCTGCTCGACGAGTTGCGGCGCCGCTCGCACGGCGCGGTCGCGATCGTGTCCGGGCGCGGCATCGACAATATCGACACGTTCCTGAAGATGCCCGGCATGCCGATCGCCGGCCTGCACGGCGCGGAGCGCCGCGATGCGAACGGCGACACGCAGCGCATCGGCTTCAACGACGAACGCCTGCTGCGCATCGAGCGCGAGCTGGCGGCCGTCGTCGACCGTCATCCGGGCATGCTGCTCGAAATCAAGGGCGCGGCCGTCGCGCTGCACTACCGCAACGCGCCCGAGCGCGAGGCGGCTGCACGCGCGGCCACCGAGCGCCTCGTCGCCGACTATGCCGATGCGTATGTGCTGCAGCCCGGCAAGATGGTGTTCGAGATCAAGCCGAAAGGCGTCGACAAGGGGCGCGCGCTCGCTGCGTTCCTCGACGAGCCGCCGTTCGCGGGGCGTGTGCCGGTGTTCGCGGGCGACGACCTGACCGACGAGAAGGGCTTCGCGGTGGTCAACGCGCGCGGCGGCCTGTCGATCAAGGTCGGCGCGGGCGAGACGTCTGCCCGCGCGCGGCTCGATTCGGTCGACGCGCTGCATGAGCAGATCGCGCGCTGGCTCGGTGCGGAGCAGCCTGACGCATGAGTCGCCTCATCATTGTTTCAAACCGCGTCGCGCCGATTTCGGAAGGCGAACCGGCAGCGGGCGGCCTCGCGATCGGCGTCTACGATGCGCTGAAGGAGACGGGCGGCATGTGGTTCGGCTGGAGCGGCGAGGTCGTCGCGTCCGGTGCGCCGCAGATCCGCGTCGAGGAGCACGGGCCGGTCACGTTCGCGACCATCGGCCTGTCGCGGCGCGACTACGACCAGTATTACCGCGGCTTCTCGAACGCGACGCTGTGGCCCGCGTTTCACTACCGCACCGACCTGATCCAGTACGACCGTCACGAGTTCGAAGGCTATGGCCGCGTGAACGTGTGGCTTGCCCAGCAGCTCGTGCCGCTGCTGCAGGACGACGACGTGATCTGGGTGCACGACTATCACCTGATCCCGTTCGCGCGCGCGCTGCGCGCGGCCGGCGTGAAGAACCGCATCGGCTTCTTCCTGCACATTCCGTTTCCGGCTGCGCAGGTGCTCGTCAGCGTGCCGCCGCATCGCGATCTCGTCGAGTCGCTGTGTGCGTTCGACCTGCTCGGCTTCCAGACCGAACCCGACCTGCGCGCGTTCTGCGACTACGTCGAGTCGGAAGCGGGCGGCACGATCGAGCGCGACGGCCACCTGGCGACGGTGCGCGCATTCGGCCGGACGCTGCGCGCGGCCGCCTATCCGATCGGCGTGCATCCGGACGAGATCGCGTCGCTCGCGCAGGCCGGCGAGCACGGCAAGGCGGTGCGCACGCTCGCGACGTCGCTGCGCGGCCGCAAGCTGATCATGAGCGTCGACCGGCTCGATTACTCGAAGGGGCTCGTCGAGCGCTTTCGCGCGTTCGAGAAGCTGCTCGAGCACGAGCCGTCGCATCGCAATCGCGTGTCGTTCCTGCAGATCGCGCCGTCGACCCGGGCGGAACTGCGCGCGTACCAGGACATCCGCCTGCAGCTCGAAGGGGAGTCGGGGCGCATCAACGGACGCTTCGCCGAGCTCGACTGGGCGCCGATCCTCTATATCCATCGCCAGTACGACCGCCAGCTACTCGCTGCGCTGTACCGGCTCGCGCGGGTCGGCTATGTGACGCCGCTGCGCGACGGGATGAACCTCGTCGCGAAGGAGTACGTGTCCGCGCAGAATCCGGACGATCCGGGCGTGCTCGTGCTGTCGCGCTTCGCCGGCGCCGCGCGCGAGCTGACGGGGGCGCTGATCGTCAATCCGATCGATATCGACGGGATGGCCGATGCGCTGTCGCAGGCGCTGACGATGCCGCTCGCCGAGCGGCGCGCGCGTTATACGGACATGATCGCGCAGCTTCGCGAGAACAACGTGTCGGTGTGGCGCGACAACTTCCTGCGCGATCTGCAGCACGCGTAAACGGCGGTTCATCGAGCGATAAAAAAGCCGCAGTGCCTGAAGCACTGCGGCTTTTTTGTCGGCTGCAGCCGAGGTGTCAGGCCACGCGTTCGCCGGTCGGCGTGCTGCCGTCCGGTGCGGAGTGATGCCGGCCGTGCTGTTTCGCGAGCAGGTCGCGGTACAGGCCCGGACGGTTGCGCAGCACGTCGGGCGGGCCGTCGTCGATCACCTTGCCGTTGTTCATCACGATGATCCGGTCGAAGTTGCGCAGCGTCGACAGGCGGTGGGCGATCGCGATCACCGTGCGGCCGACCATCAGGCGGTCGAGCGCGCTCTGGATCGCTTCCTCGGACGCGCTGTCGAGTGCGGACGTCGCTTCGTCGAGCAGCAGGATCGGCGCATCCTTCAGGATCGCGCGCGCGATCGCGATGCGCTGGCGCTGGCCGCCCGACAGCTTGACGCCGCGGTCGCCGACGATCGTGTCATAGCCTTCCGGCATCGCTTCGATGAATTCCGCGCAGCGCGCGTCGCGCGCGGCGGCGAGCACTTCGTCGCGGGTCGCGTCGGGGCGGCCGTACGCGATGTTGTCGTAGATCGTCCGGTGCAGCAGCGAGATGTCCTGCGGCACGAGCGCGATCGCGTGGCGCAGGCTGTCCTGCGTGATTGTCTTCACGTCCTGGCCGTCGACCTTCACGGCGCCGTCCTGCGTGTCGTAGAAGCGTTGCAGCAGCGCAAGCACGGTCGACTTGCCGGCGCCCGACTTGCCGATCAGGCCGACGCGCTGGCCCGGCTCGATACGGAGGTCGAAGTGGTCGAGGATCGCGCGGCGGTGCGGATACGCGAACGTCACGCGCTCGAAATCGACACGGCCGCCCGTGGCCGACAGCGGCTGCGCGTCGGAGCGGTCCGGCATCCCGTGCGGCTCGAGCAGCGTCTTGACGGCTTCGGACAGGCGCGCGATGTGTTGCGTGACGTCGACGAGTGCGACCGCGAGATCGCGCGTGCCGTGCAGGATCGTGAAGCCGAGCGAGCTGACGAGCACGATGTCGCCCGACGTCGCGCGGCCCTGGTCCCACAGCCACAGCGCCCAGCCGAGCAGGCCGGCGGACAGCATCGCGGTGATCACCGCGTGCAGCAGGCGCAGCTTCTCGAGATAGAGCAGGCTCTGCTGGCGCGCATCCATCTCGGCCTTGACCGTCGCGCCGAAGCGCTTCTGCTCGCGCAGCGTCATCCCGAACGCACGCACGAGGCCCATGTTGCCGATCACGTCGACGAGCTCGCCGTCGACCGCCGCGGCCTTCGCCGCGAACGCGTGGTGGCGGGCCGAGCCGCGCCCGGCGAGCTTGAACAGGATGACGGACAGCACGGCCGAACAGCCGAGCAGGCCGGCGGCCATCATCGGATTGACGACGATGATCATCAGGATCGCGCCCATCACCGCGATGCACGGCGGCAGTACGTTCCACGCCATCGTGTTCTCCGACGTGTAGACCGCGTTCGACGTGGCCGTGATGCGGCTCGCCAGCGTGCCGGGCTGCTTTTCGGCGTAGTAGGTGGGCGAATGGCCGATCAGGTACTGGAACAAGTCGCGCCGCAGATCGCCGGTGACCGCGACGAACGTGTGCGCGGCGAACCAGCCGCCGACGCGCCACAGCAGGTTGTCGGCCGCGATCAGCCCGACGAGCAGCGCGAACGCGCTCCACAGCGGGCCGGGGTGATGCCGCCCGGTCGCCAGCACGTCGATCAGGTGCTTGATCGCGTATTGCGAGCCGAGCGCGCAGCCGACGGCGGCCAGCACGCTGCAGAGCACGATCAGGTGGGCGACGGGATGCAGGCGGATGTAGCGGAACAGGAACGCGATCGGTCGATGCGCGTAGCTCGACAGCTTCGCGTTGTGGGCGTTGCGCTGGGCAGGGGTGAGAGATTCCAAAATATGCGTGCGGTGATTCGGTGAGTGAGCGTGGCGGCTGGATCGCAGGCCGGCGTTCGCCCGGACTGAATAATCCGGCATTGTAAACAAGCCCGCGTGTCGCGCTGCGCGAATCTTGCCTTGGCCAGGGGCTCGCGGTCGATTTTGAGATAAAATCCGGCATCCCGTCCTGCCTCATGTGCCGGAATCACGCTGCCGGCGGTCACGGGGTCAAGGAATGCCAAAAGGGCCTTCCACTCTAGAACGGACACCCAAGTCCGCGGGTTGCAAAGTGTTGCACCTTTGTAACAAAGTAAAGTGTTTGAAATGTTGTGCGCCGTATCGGGATTAACCCTAGATAATCGGCTCCGGGTTCGATTCCAGGTTTTTTACGAACCCCTGTCAACGGGTCTTCGTTTCAAACGTTCTATGCCTGTCGCGTCGCCGACGCTCCTTGAGCAGCGCGGGTTCGACGCCCCCGGCAGGCTGATTCGTCCGATCTTCGGACGACCTGCATCCAGCCCGGACCGCCGGCAGGTTGCCGACCCATACCTGGTTTTTAGCCGATTTTTTAGGAGTTACGCATGCGAATCGCCCAAATCGCTCCGTTGCACGAAGCGGTGCCCCCGAAACTGTACGGTGGCACCGAGCGAGTGGTGTCCTACCTCACCGAAGCACTCGTCGAGATGGGGCATGACGTCACGCTCTTCGCGAGCGGCGATTCGCAAACCTCCGCGAAGCTCGAAGCCTGCTGGCCGCAGGCGCTGCGCCTCGACCCGACGATCCGCGACGTGATGGCCCCGCACATGCTGCTCCTCGAGCAGGTGCGCCGTCGCGCGGAAGAGTTCGATGTCCTGCACTGCCACATCGACTACTACCCGTTCTCGCTGTTCTCGCGCCAGCCGGTCCCGCATCTGACGACGATGCACGGCCGTCTCGACCTGCCGGAACTGCAGCCGATCTTCAACGCATTCAGCGACGTGCCGGTCGTGTCGATCTCCGACAACCAGCGCATCCCGCTGCCGCAGGCGAACTGGCTGTCGACCGTCTACCACGGCCTGCCGGAAAACCTGCTGACGCCGATCCCGAACGTCAAGCCGAGCTACCTCGCGTTCCTGGGCCGCATCTCGCCGGAGAAGCGCGTCGACACGGCGATCCGCATCGCCGAGCAGGCCGGCCTGCCGATCAAGATCGCCGCGAAGCTCGACAAGGCTGACCGCGCGTACTACGAAGAGAAGATCAAGCCGCTGTTCGCGCTGCCGCACGTCGAGTACATCGGCGAAATCAGCGAGTCCGAAAAGACCGAATTCCTCGGCAACGCGCACGCGCTGCTGTTCCCGATCGACTGGCCGGAGCCCTTCGGCCTGGTGATGATCGAGGCGATGGCTTGCGGCACGCCGGTGATCGCGTTCAAGCGCGGCTCGGTGCCGGAAGTGATCGACAACGGCGTGTCGGGCTTCGTCGTCGAAGACGAGCTGTCGGCGGTTGCCGCGCTCAAGCGCCTCGATACGCTGCCGCGCGAGAAGGTCCGCGCCGCGTTCGAAGCCCGCTTCTCGTCGAAGGTGATGGCGCAGAACTACGTGAAGGGCTACGAGGAACTGCTGCGCCAGAAGCGCCGCACGGTGCTGCGCGAAGTCAACGCAAGCTGATTGCGGGCCGCCGCCGCGCTGCGGCGCGCGGCTTGCCATCGACGCCCCGTCCGGGTTCCCGGCGGGGCGTTGTCACATCCACGGCGCGGATCTGTTGTATTCTCGCCGCGCCCGACGCCGCGAACGGCCCCCGAAGCGGCCCGGCAGGGCATCCGTCCGTCTGTCCAGACGGTAATGTCCCTATAATGGCCGTGCCGTGAAATCCGGCCCCGCACGAATATCCAGAGGAGAGCAGTCTTGGCGAGAACGAAATCCACGCGCGCAGCGCCGGCCCCCGGCGCCGGTGTGATCTTCGCGTTGCGTGCGATCGGTCTCGTGCTGCTCGCGCGCTGGCTGTTCTCGATGTCCCAGATGGGCTATCGCTCGTCGCTGTCGGCGATGGTGTCGTCGCCCTGGGCGTTCATCTACCTGCTGCTGATCTTCCTGCTGCTCGCGCTGCCGGGCGCCGTCGCGCGCGCCGAACGGCCGTTTCATCCGCTGCCGCAGTGGCTGCGCCAGGCGCTACGCGTCTTCGCGCTGATCGGTTTCCTGTTCGCGGTCTGGTCGATCGGCATGTTCGTCTGGGTGGACGGCTGGCGCCTCGCGCTGCATGCGGTGACGGCGACCAACGGCTGGCTCGTCGCCGCACCGGCACTTTATGCGGCGATCGTCTGGATCTGCCGCCCGCGGCCGCTGTGGCGGACCAACGTGGCCGCGCGCCGCTTCGCGGTCGGCCGTTATGCGATTTCGCTCGACGTGCTGACGCGCACCGCGATCGTGTGGATGGAAAGCCGCAAGGTCGGCCAGTACGATGCGCGCGAACTGTCGGTGCGCTGGCCCGGCCGCGCGGCGCCTGCCGCAGGCGACGGTGCAGCGGACGCGCAGCCGGCCGTCGTGCCGCCGCGCCGCGGCAGCTTCTTCAATCGACCGAAGGTCGAACTGCTGTGGGATTCCCCGGCGGCCGTCGGCCATAACCGGCAGATCGTCATGCGTGCGCCGCTCGCGACCGAGGGCGACCGCGTCGCGGTGCTCGCGCTCGACGCCGCGCTCAAGCAGATCGTCTGACAAGTCCCGCGCACGGCGTGCGGGCGACAAGGAGGCGTGATGATCGTCCGCTGGTTGCTGGCTGCCGTTCACCTGAGTGCGTTCGGCGTCGCGTTTGCCGCGATCGCGGGGCGTAACCGCGCGTTGCGCCGGCTCATCGCGTCGGCGCAGGCGGCCGACTTGCCCGGCGTATTCAAGGCGGATGCCGCGTGGGGGCTAGCGGCGCTCGTGCTGATCGTGACGGGCCTGATGCGCGCGTTCGGCGGTTTCGAGAAGGGCGCCGCGTATTACCTGCACGAACCGCTCTTTCACTTGAAGATGACCGCGCTCGTGGTGATCCTGCTGCTCGAGGTCGTGCCGATGCTCGGGCTGATCCGGTGGCGCATCGCCGCGCGGCAGCAGCAGATGCCCGATCTCGGCCGTGCGCGCACCTATGTGCGGATCGGCCATTGGCAGGCGGTGCTGGTGATCGTCATCGTGTTCGCCGCGTCGGGGATGGCGAGGGGGATTGGGCTGGCCGGGTAGGTGCGGCCGGCCAGGGCTGGCCGAGTAGGCCCGGCCCAAGTTCGACCGGGCGACCCTGCCGCCCGGCCGCACCCGCACTCAGCGCACGAGGCAGGGGCGCTTGTTGTTGAAGGTCCAGCCCGGAATCAGATACTGCATCGCCGCCGCGTCGTCGCGGGCACCGAGCCCGTGCTGCTTGTACAGCTTGTGCGCGACCGCGACGGCATCCATGTCGATATCGATGCCGAGCCCCGGCCGTTTCGGCACTTCCACCAGCCCGTTCTCGATCTTCAGCGGTTCGCGCGTCAGCCGCTCGCCGTCCTGCCAGATCCAGTGCGTGTCGATCGCGGTGACCTGGCCCGGCGCGGCGGCCGCGACGTGCGTGAACATCGCGAGCGACACGTCGAAGTGATTGTTCGAATGCGAGCCCCATGTGAGGCCCCAGTCGCGGCACATCTGCGCGACGCGCACCGAACCCTGCATCGTCCAGAAGTGCGGATCGGCGAGCGGGATGTCGACGGCCTGCAGCTGCACCGCGTGACCCATTTGCCGCCAGTCGGTCGCAATCATGTTGGTGGCCGTCGGCAGCCCCGTCGCGCGGCGGAATTCCGCCATCACCTCGCGGCCCGAGTAGCCGTTCTCCGCGCCGCACGGATCTTCCGCGTAGGCGAGCACGTGATGCTGGTCGCGGCACAGCCGCACGGCCTCGTCGAGCGACCACGCGCCATTCGGGTCGAGCGTCACGCGCGCGTCGGGGAAGCGCTCGGCGAGCGCCGTCACGGCCTCGATCTCGCTCGCGCCTTCGAATACGCCGCCCTTCAGCTTGAAGTCGTTGAAGCCGTAGCGCGCATGCGCGGCCTCGGCCAGCCGCACGACGGCCTCGGGCGTCAGCGCGGCTTCGTCTCGCACGCGCGTCCAGTCGTCGGTCGCGCCGCTGCCGTCGCGGTAGGCGAGCGCGGTCTTCGTGCGGTCGCCGATGTAGAACAGGTAGCCGAGCATTTCGACGCGCTCGCGCTGCTGGCCCTCGCCGAGCAGCGCGGCGACCGGCACGCCGAGATGCTGGCCGAGCAGGTCGAGCAGCGCGGCTTCGAGCGCGGTGACCGCGTGGATCGTCGTGCGCAGGTCGAAGGTCTGCAGCCCGCGGCCGCTCGCGTCGCGGTCGGCGAAGGTGCGCCGCACGTCGTTGAGCACCGCGTGGTAATTGCCGACCGGCTGGCCGACGACGAGCGCGCGCGCATCGTCGAGCGTGCGGCGGATGCTTTCGCCGCCCGGGACTTCGCCGACGCCGGTGCGGCCCGCGCTGTCCTTCAGGATCACGAGGTTGCGGGTGAAGAACGGGCCGTGTGCGCCGCTCAGGTTGAGCAGCATGCTGTCGTGGCCGGCGACCGGAATCGCTTGCAGGTCGACGATACGCGGCGTGTCGTGGGAGGGCGAGGCAGTGACGGCGTTCATGGGCGGCGATGGCGAAAGGGTGGGCAATGCCGTGCGGCAAAAGCTTTGCCGCGCGCGACGGGAGGTGCGATCATTCGACAACCGACATGCGCGGCGCGCAAGCCCCGCAGGTCGACGCAACCCGAAACGGGGTGGGAGCGACAACCTGACCAGCGGAGCACAGAACGCGAACGCTGGCTGATCGTAAGACATGGGACCAGGCGGCGCAGGACTGCTCGCTTGAGTCGACAGGAGATCCGTGTTTCGATCATCAGTCGTCGGATGACTTGTGACGCAGTATAATGAATCATCGGCTTTCGCTCAAACCCCGCGTAAACCCTCGGCTCACATTACGATCATTCAAAAAGGAACCGGCCTCATGTCCGTGCCTACGCTTCCCGCAGCGCCGCGCCGTCGCGCACGCAGCCTCGCACAAGATGTCGTCGACGCGCTGACCGCGCAGATCGAAAACGGCACGCTGCGTCCCGGCGACAAGCTGCCGACCGAAACCGAAGTCATGGCGGCGCAGGGAGTGAGCCGGACGGTCGTGCGCGAGGCGATCTCGCGGATGCAGGCGAGCGGCCTCGTCGAGACGCGCCACGGCATCGGCAGCTTCGTGCTGGAGCCGTCGCGCCGCCAGACGCTCGGCATCGACCCGGCGACGATCACGACGCTGCGCGACGTGCTCGCGGTGCTGGAACTGCGCATCAGCCTCGAAAGCGAATGCGCGAGCCTGGCCGCGCAACGCGCGAACGATACCGACCTGGCCGCGCTGCGGCGCGCGCTCGACGCGATCGCATCGGGGGCGGGCGGCGGCCGCGACACGGCGCAGCTCGACTTCCAGTTCCACCTGCAGATCGCGCAGTCCACCGGCAACCGCTATTTCGTCGACATCATGACGCAGCTCGGCACGTCGATCATTCCGCGCACGCGCGTGAATTCGGCCCGCTTTGCCGGCGACGATCTGGAGCGCTACGTCGGCCGGCTGAACCACGAGCACGAGGATATCTACGAGGCGATCGCGCGCCACGACCCGGAAGCGGCACGCGCGGCGATGCGCACGCACCTCACCAACAGCCGCGAGCGGCTGCGCCGCGCGCACGAGGCGGCCGAGGCCGAGGCCGGCTGACGCACCGGGCGGCGCGGCCTACAGTGCCGCCGGCCCGGTCGAATCGCCTCAACATCAGTCGTCATACAAGATCGATATCCGTTCATCGATCGCCGGGGGCGGGCGGCGTTGCCGCCGCCGGCACCGCCGATCAGCCTCCCTTCGTCGTGATCGTCTTCCACGCGCCGCTCTTCACCTGGTACAGCGTCGACATCCCGCTCTTCAGCGAGCCGTCGTTCGCGAACGAGATGCGGCCGGTCACGCCTTCGAAGTCGATCTTCTTCAGCGCCGGGCGATAGACCTTCGGGTCGGTCGAGGCGGCCGCCTGCATCGCCTTGATCGCCGCCCACGCCGCGTCGTAGCCGAACTGCGCGTACGACAGCACGTCGACGCCGAAGCGCTTCTTGAAGCGCGCCTCGAAATCCTTCCCTTGCGGCAGCTCGTCGAGCGGCCGGCCGTACTCCCACGCCATCGCGCCTTCGGCGGCCGGGCCCGCGATCTTGATGAACTCGTTGTCCTTCACGCCGCCGCCGCCGACGAACTGCGCGTTCAGCCCAAGCTGGCGCATCTGCTTGATGAAGTTCGCGGCGAGCGAATCGAGGCCGCCGAAGAAGATCAGGTCGGGATTCTTCGCCTTCAGGCTCGTGATCTGCGCGCGGAAGTCGACCGCCTGGTTGCTGGTGAATTCGCGGCCGATGAGGTTGCCGCCCGCTGCCTTCACGGCCTTCTCGAACTCGTCGGCCTCGCCCTGGCCGAACGCGGTGCGGTCGTCGATGATCGCGATGCGCTTCGCCTTCGTCACGTCGACCGCGTACTTGCCCGCGTTGCCCGCGTTCTGGCCGTCGGTCGCGATCACCATGAACATGTTCGCGAGCCCGCGCGCGGTGAGCGTCGGGTTGGTCGCGGCCGGATCGATCACCGGGATGCCGGCCTTGTCGTAGACGACCGATGCCGGAATCGTCGTCCCCGAGTTGAAGTGGCCGACCACGACCGACACGTTCTGGTCGACGAGCGCCTGCGCGGCCTGCACGCCGATGCGCGGGTCGGCCTGGTCGTCCTGCACGACGAGGTTGAAGTGGGCCGGCTTGCCGGCGATCTGCACCTTTTGCGCGGCGGCGTCATCGAGCGCGAGCTGCACGCCGTTCTGCAGGTCCTTGCCGTAACCGGCGTTCACGCCGGTGAGCGGCGCGGCGAAGCCGACCTTCACGTCGGTCGTATCGGCGGCCTGGGCGGCCTGTTGCGAGAGGAGGGCAAGCGCGGATGCAATCGACACCGACAGCAGGGAATGACGGAATTTCATGTTGTTCCTCTTGTTCGACACCTGCGAGTGAGTACCGCATGCGCCCGGGCGGGCCGGGTGCGTGCGACGGGCGGGCGGTTCGACCGCTTCTCGGAATCGGGCAGGGAGGTCGGCATCGTTATCCTCGGAAGAATCTCCCGTCAGGCGCCGCGAAGAAGCGCCCCGATCGCCTCGATTTATAGGTCGCCGATATGCCCGGGTCTTGGCGATTCGCCGCGCATTCGGTGCGGATTTGCGCATAGCTTCCGCGCGTGCGGCGGCAGCCGGTATCGGGAGTTTCCCGTCGCGAACGGAGCGGGCGGAGAGGAGGGGGAGACAGGGAGGCGGCGCGGCCCGCCGGGGCCGCGCCGCGCACGGGATGCCGTCAGTCGGACAGGGCGTCCGATGCGGCTTCGGCATCGTCGTGCGATGCGTGCGTGCGGATCAGCGGATCGCTGGTGCTCGGGCGGCCGGTTTCGACGTGACCCGCGAAGCGGCGCAGGAAGCCGAGCAGGCGGCCGTCGCTGACGGTCAGGTCGTACCAGCCGTGGCTGCCGCGCAGATCCCAGTAGTCGTCGACGTGCTGGCCCGGTGCGAGGTCGAACGTGCGCGCGCGCCCGTGGCCGTACGCGTTCGTGACCTTGAGCCGCACGGCCTTGTGGCCGCGGTTCATCAGGCGCAGCGTGATGTTGCCGTTCGCGACGTCGTAGCCGTAGATCACCTCGGGATTCACGTTCGCGCTGCCGACGCCGGTCGCGAACGGGCCGCGGAAATGGCAGTAGAAGCCGTTCGGGCCGTACACGTCGAGGTCGTACAGGCCGAGCGACGCCGCGGCGCTCCACGTGTCGGCGATCCGCTTGCCGGCTTCGACCGTGTACGCCCACGGGCCGTCGAGGCGATTGCGCGACTGCACCTGGAACGCGGCGCCTGCCCGGCCCGTGTTCGCGAAGGTCAGCCGGAACAGGCCGTTCACCGATTCGACGCGGCCGTGCACGAACAGCTCGTACGGCAGCGCGCGCGCCGGCCGCAGCCCGGCCTCCTGCTTCGGCAGCTTCTGCAGTACCGGCGGCACGGGGATGTAGTCGGGATGGCGCAGGCGGTCGGGCGGCGCGTAGCCGCTCGTGTCAGGCAGCGTCGGCCAGCCGGCATCGGCCGTCGCGAAATCGAACGCGGCGGTCAGATCGCCGCACACCGCGCGGCGCCACGGCGAGATGTTGCCGGCCTTGACCGGGTATTGCGCGCCGAAACGTGCCTCGATGAATTGCAGCAGCGACGTGTGATCGTAGGTCTGCGAGCAGACCCAGCCGCCCTTCGTCCACGGCGACACGACGAGCATCGGCACCCGCGGCCCGAGCCCGTACGGGCCGGCCATGTGCGATGCGTCGCCGGGGAACACCTCGTTGGTCGTCGCGACCGTCGACAGCCCGTTGTCGCGCGACTGCGGTGCGAACGGCGGCTGCACGTGGTCGAAGAAGCCGTCGTTTTCGTCGTACGTGATGAAGAGCGCGGTCTTGCTCCATACCTCCGGATTCGACACGAGCGCCTGCAGCACCTGTTCGATGTACCACGCGCCGTAGTTCGCCGGCCAGTTCGGATGCTCGGAATATGCTTCCGGCGCGCAGATCCACGACACCTGCGGCAGCGTGCCGTTCTTCACGTCCTGCTGCAGGATGTCGAACAGCGTGCCGCCCGCGCTGATGTTGGTGCCGGTGCGCGCCTTGTCGTACAGCGGCGTGCCGGGCAGCGCGTTGCGGTACTGGTTGAAGTAGAGCAGCGAGTTGTCGCCGTAGTTGCCGATGTACGGGTTCTGCGTCCAGCCCCACGACCCGGCGGCGTTCAGGCCGGTGCCGACGTCCTGGTAGATCTTCCACGACACGCCGGCGTTTTCCAGCACTTCCGGATAGGTCGTCCAGCCGTAGCCCGCTTCCTCGTTGCCGAGCACCGGGCCGCCGCCCGTGCCGTCGTTGCCGACGTAACCCGTCCACATGTAGTAGCGGTTCGGGTCGGTCGAGCTCGGGATCGCGCAGTGGTACGCGTCGCAGATCGTGAACGCGTCGGCGAGCTGGTAGTGGAACGGGATGTCGTCGCGCTTCAGGTACGCCATCGTCGTGGTGCCCTTGTTCGGCACCCACTGGTCGTAGCGGCCCTTGTTCCACGCGGCGTGCATGTCCTGCCAGCCGTGCGGCAGGTCCTGCAGGAACTGCAGGCCGAGCTTGTCCGCGCCCGGATGGAACGGCAGCAGCTCGGCCGGGCCGACCGGCTGGTGGAACACCGACTTGCCGTTCGCGAGGCGCAGCGGACGCGGGTCGCCGAAGCCGCGGACACCGCGCATCGTGCCGAAGTAGTGGTCGAACGAGCGGTTCTCCTGCATCAGGATCACGATGTGTTCGATGTCGCGGATGGTGCCGGTGCGGCGGTTCGCGGGAATCGCAAGCGCATCGCGAATCACGGGGGGGAACAGGTTCAGCGCGGCGGCGCCGGCGGTGCCGGCAGCGACGCGCAGGAAGTCACGACGGTTCGATCGGGTCATGGTCGTTATCGTGCGGTAAAGGGGGGAGCCGATTGGCGGGATCTGCTGGAAGGGCGCACCCGGGTCGCAGGATGCGGCTGCGCCGGGTGGTGCCGCCGCGAGCATAGCGGGGAATCGGTGTCATTCATGTGAAGTCCGGAAACGTTTGCATCCGCATCGAAGCGATCTCGAAGCGGCGTCGGGCGAATGTCGCCAGTGGTCGCGGTGCGGCAGGGACGAGGCGGGAAAGCAATGCGGCGCGGGATGCGCACCGGTGAAGCGGAGGCGATGCCGGCGTGTCAGGCGTCCGTGACCCACGCGCCGAACCATTCGCTCGGGCGCGCGATTTCGTCCTGCGCGGCGACGAGTTCGAGCTCGTAGCGGCGCGCATCGTAGGTCGCCTTCACGACCGCATGCACGGCCGCGAGCGTGTGCTCGAACGCCGCGCGCACGGAGTCGCCGCGCAGCCGGCACGCGACGAAGATCGCGCTGGTCAGGTCGCCGACGCCGACCGGATGGCGCGGAAACGCGTACAGCGGGCGCTGGCCGATCCACGCTTCGGTTTCGGTGACCGCGAGCATGTTGAAACGATCGGCGGGGCTGTTGCGGTCGTGCAGGTGCTTGACGAGGATGATCTGCGGGCCGCGACGGATCAGCGAGCGGCAGGCTTCGACGGCTTCGGCGACGGTTTCGATGCGCCGCCCGGCGAGCTTCTGCAGTTCGGTGTGGTTCGGCGACATGCCGTCCGCGAGCGCCGGCATCTCCTGGACGATGAACTCCTCGACGCCGGGCTCGGGCCGGATGCCGCCCGTCTGGCCCATCGCCGGATCGCAGAAGTACCACGCGTTCGGGTTCATCGCCTTCACCGAGCGGACGATTTCGACGGCCGCACGCGCCTGCGGCGGCGAACCGAGGAAGCCGGACAGCACGGCGTCGCAGCGCTTGAGTGCGCCGATCGCGGCGATGCCGTCGACGAGCTGCTCCATCTTCGCGGCATCGATCGCGCTGCCGGCCCAGTGACCGTACTGCATGTGATTCGACAACTGGACGGTATTGAGCGGCCAGACGTTGACGCCGAGGCGCTGCATCGGGAACACGGCCGCACTGTTGCCGGCATGGCCGTAGATGACGTGCGACTGAATGCTGAGGACGTTTTTCATGGGAAGCGCCTGCACGCGTTTCAGGGTCACGTCACACGATACCCGAGTTCGTCGCGCGCGCGGAAGTCGCGCGGCGCCGGAGTGTTGCGCGCCGTCGTCAGCGCGACCGCGTAGAATCGCGGGGCGCGAGACGGCCCGGCCGCCCGCGTGCGTCTCCAATCACCGTGATCGCCATGCTTTCGATTCGCAAGATGTTGTTTGCCGTGCGCGCCGCCGTGCTCGGCGCGGGTGTCGCCGTCGCGTGCGCCGTGCCTGCCATGGCCGCCGCCGCATCGCCCGCCGGCAACGACGGGCCCGTGTATGGCCCGCGCCTGGAAGGGTTCACCTATCCGGCGCCCGTGCATCTCTACACGTTCGTGTCGCAGCGCGAAACCCTCGAGATGGCCTACCTCGACGTGCAGCCGGCCCACCCGAACGGCCGCACCGTCGTGCTGCTGCACGGGAAGAACTTCTGCGCGGCGACCTGGGAGGACACGATCGGCGTGCTGAGCCGCGCCGGCTATCGCGTGATCGCACCGGACCAGATCGGCTTCTGCAAGTCGTCGAAGCCCGATCGCTACCAGTACAGCTTCCAGCAGCTCGCACGCAATACGCATGCGCTGCTCGAATCGGTGGGGGTGAAGTCGGCGACGATCGTCGGCCACTCGACGGGCGGGATGCTCGCGATGCGCTACGCGCTGATGTATCCGAAGGCGACCGACCAGCTCGTGCTCGTGAACCCGATCGGCCTCGAGGACTGGAAGGCGCTCGGCGTGCCGCCTTTGCCGGTCGACTACTGGTATGCGCGCGAGCTGAAGACCACGGCCGACGGCATTCGCCGCTACGAGCAGGGCACGTACTACGCGGGCAAGTGGTCGCCGTCGTACGAGCGCTGGGTGCAGATGCTGGCCGGGATGTACCGTGGCGCCGGTCGCGACGCGGTCGCGTGGAACTCCGCGCTGATCTACGACATGATCCTCACGCAACCGGTGGTCTACGAACTCGGCGCGATCCGCGTGCCGACGCTGCTGATGATCGGCGACAAGGACACGACCGCGATCGGCAAGGACGTTTCGCCGCCCGACGTGCATGCGAAGCTCGGCCGCTACCCGGAACTCGCGAAGCGCACGCAGGCGGCGATTCCCGGCGCGCAGCTCGTCGAGTTCCCGGCGCTCGGCCATGCGCCGCAGATCCAGGATCCGGACGCGTTCCACAAGGCGCTGCTCGACGGGCTGGAGGCCGTGCACCCGCAGTGATGCGGGGCCGGCCGCGGGCGGCCCGGGCGCGTGCCGTCAGCGCGCTTCGCTCGCGAGCTCGTCGCGAATCTGCGCGGTCAGTTCGAACGAGCGCAGCCGTGCCGCGTGGTCGTAGATCTGCGCGGTGACGATCAGCTCGTCGGCCCCCGTCTGCGCGATGCGGTCGCGCAGCTTGTCGCGCACCGTGTCGCGCGAACCGACGGCCGCGAACGACAGCGAATGCGCAACGGTCGCGAGTTCGAGCTCGTTTGCCTCGAGCACGTCGACCGGCGGGGGCAGCTTGCCCGGCGTGCCGCGCCGCAGATTGATGAACTGCTGCTGCAGCGACGTGAACAGGCGCCGCGCCTCGTCGTCGGTATCGGCGACGAACACGTTGACGCCGACCATCGCATGCGGCTTCGGCCACGCGGCCGACGGCCGGTACTGCGCGCGATAGATCTCGAGCGCGCGCATCAGGTAATCCGGCGCGAAGTGCGACGCGAACGCGAACGGCAGCCCGAGCATCGCGGCGAGCTGGGCGCTGAACAGGCTCGAGCCGAGCAGCCACACGGGCACGTCAAGCCCTGCGCCGGGCACCGCGCGCACGCGCTGGCCGGGCACCGGCTCGGCGAAGTAGCGCTGCAGCTCGGCGACATCATCCGGAAACGAGTCGGCGCCGCCGATCAGGTCGCGGCGCAGCGCGCGCGACGTGGTCTGGTCGGTGCCGGGCGCGCGGCCGAGGCCGAGGTCGATGCGCCCCGGATACAGCGACGCGAGCGTGCCGAACTGCTCGGCGATCACCAGCGGCGCGTGGTTCGGCAGCATGATGCCGCCCGACCCGACCCGGATCGTCCGCGTGGCGCCCGCGACATGGCCGATCACGACGGCCGTGGCCGCGCTCGCGATGCCGGGCATGTTGTGATGCTCGGCGAGCCAGTAGCGCTGGTAACCCCAGCGTTCCGCATGCTGCGCGAGATCGACGGTGTTGCGGAATGCCTGGGCGGCGTCGGCGCCGGCCGGAATGGGGGCGAGATCGAGTACGGAAAACGGAGTCATCGGATGGCCTTCGAAAGGGGCGCGCGCGGTGATGCGCTGACGCAACAAATGCCAAGGATTTTGCCAAAGGGTTCCGGAACGTGCTGGCGGTGGCCCGATACCCATGCGCGTTTCAGGGGCGCAGGGTCGAATTCGGCGATCGTTGCAAAAATCAATCTAATCGCCGATTAATTACCGATCTTTACGGCGATTGGACGTGAATCCGCATCGACGTACAAATTTGCACGAAACGTATGATTTTCAAGACTGCAATACGCCTGCAAACCGCTTACGCTAATGTGAACGCGGGTGCGCCCAAATGGTTCGCCGACAGCACAGCTTTGCCGGAATTGCACCAGTCCGTTTCTCGTAGTGCCGAGCGCGGGGTGCCGCAGGCTGCTAAAATCCGGCGCCTACCCATGTTGTGCCGAAGGTAGCCATACGAATCTTCCCGCATCCCGTCCGGGCGTCGCGCGGAGATGCACCACGCGAAGCCGGGCATGGCCGTATCCGAAGGATGGGTCGAGCCTCCCCCTATATACAGGCGCTGCTGGAACAAGGAGTCGGGTCGTGCCCGCGTTCGTCGTTGTCGGAATACCGAATCACGCTCAATCATGTGCAAGCGTTCTCCATGGCGTTCAGTTCGCCGGGAGGCGTCGCGCATGACGGCCACCGCAACGATGCTCGACTGGCTCCTGATCGTATTCACGCTGGCCGCGGCCGGCTATGCGCTCGTCGCCGCGTTCGCGCCGCGGCCGCGTACGCCGCGCACGGCCGTGCGCGACGGCTTCGAGCCGGTCAGCGTGCTCAAGCCGCTGTGCGGCGCGGAGCCGCACCTGTACGAAAACCTCGCGACGTTCTGCGAGCAGCGCCATCCGCGGTATGAAGTGCTGTTCGGCGTCGCATCGGCGGTCGATCCGGCGATTGCCGTGGTCGAACGGCTGCGCGCCGATTATCCCGAGTGCGACATCACGCTCGTGATCGACGCGCGCGTGCATGGCAAGAACCTGAAGGTCAGCAACCTGATCAACCTCGCCGAGCGCGCGAAGTACGGCCGCATCGTGATCGCGGACAGCGACATCGCGGTGAAGCCCGACTATCTGGAGCGCGTGACGGCGCCGCTCGCCGACGTGTCGGTCGGTGTCGTCACGTGCCTGTATCATGCGCGCAGCGTCGGCGGGTTCTGGACGCGGATCGGCGCGCAATTCGTCGACGCATGGTTCGCCCCGTCGGTGCGGATCACGCACCTCGGGCGCTCGAGCCGCTTCGGCTTCGGCGCGACGCTCGCGCTGACGCGCGACACGCTCGACCGGATCGGCGGCTTTCCCGCGCTGAAGGACGAACTGGCCGACGATTTCTGGCTGGCCGAGCTGCCGCGCCGCCTCGGGCGACGCACCGTGCTGTCGGAGGTCGAGGTCGCGACCGACGTGATCGAACCGTCGTTCGGGCCGCTGTGGCACCGCGAGACCCGCTGGCTGCGCACGATCCGTTCGCTGAACCCGGCCGGCTTCGCGTTCCTGTTCATTACGTTTACCGTGCCGTGGCTCGCGATCGGCGCGGCGCTCGCGCTGCGCCTCGACGGCACCTTCGCCGGCGCGCTGGCGGGCTGGGCGGCCGTGGTGGGCGCGTTCGGGCGGCTGGTGCTGCACGCGCGCGGCGAGGACGGCTGGCGCGCGTTCTGGCGCGACCTGCCGCTCGTCGCGGTGCGCGATACGCTGCTCGCGCTCGAATGGCTCGCGGCCGCGTTCGGCACGCACGTGGTGTGGCGCGGCGCGAGGATGACGGTCGTCGGCGGCGAGCGCGCGACGGCGGCAGTGGAAGCAGTGGACGGCCGCTAGGGCCGTTCCGACCGAACCCGGCCCGAGGGCCGAGACGCGCTGCGCGGCGAGGCCGCGCGGCGCGACATGACAGAGAGGCGGGCGCCGGCAGGGCGGCCCGCGGTTTTTTGACTGAATCGTTGTGACGAATCGAACTATGCAGGCTACCGGAGCATTCATGAAAACGCTGTTCTTGCAGGCCCCTTCGTATGACGGCTTCGACGGCGGAGCCGGCTCGCGCTACCAGGCGAAGCGCGAAATCCGTTCCTTCTGGTATCCGACGTGGCTCGCGCAGCCGGCCGCGCTCGTGCCGGGCAGCCGCGTCGTCGACGCGCCGGCCGACGGCCTGTCGGTCGAGGAAACGCTGAAGATCGCGAACGACTATGACCTCGTGATCATCCACACGAGCACGCCGTCGTTCCCGACCGACGCGATGTTCGCGCAGGACCTGAAGAAGATGAAGCCGTCGATGCTGGTCGGCATGGTCGGCGCGAAGGTGATGGTCGATCCGCACAACTCGCTCACGGCGAGCGAGGCCATCGACTTCGTGTGCCGCGAGGAATTCGACTACACCTGCAAGGAAATCGCCGAAGGCAAGCCGTTCCCGGAGATCAAGGGCTTGAGCTGGCGCGCGAAGGACGGCTCGATCGAGCACAACGAAGCGCGTCCGATCCTCGAGAACATGGACGAACTGCCGTTCGTCGCGCCCGTCTACAAGCGCGACCTGAAGATCGACAACTACTTCATCGGCTACCTCAACTATCCGTACGTGTCGATCTACACGGGCCGCGGCTGCAAGTCGCGCTGTACCTTCTGCCTGTGGCCGCAGACGGTCAGCGGCCATCGCTACCGCACGCGCTCGGTCGAGAACGTGCTCGCGGAAGCGAAGTGGATCCGCGACAACATGCCGGAAGTGAAGGAACTGATGTTCGACGACGACACCTTCACCGACGACCTGCCGCGCGCGGAAGCCATCGCCATCGGCCTGGGCAAGCTGGGCATGACGTGGTCGTGCAACGCGAAGGCGAACGTGCCGTACAAGACGCTGAAGGTCATGAAGGAAAACGGCCTGCGCCTGCTGCTGGTCGGCTTCGAATCCGGCGACGACCAGATCCTCGTGAACATCAAGAAGGGCGTGCGCACCGATTTCGCGCGCCGCTTCAGCGCGGACTGCAAGAAGCTCGGCATCAAGATCCACGGCACCTTCATCCTCGGCCTGCCGGGCGAGACGCAGGAGACCATCAAGAAGACGATCGAGTACGCGAAGGAAATCAATCCGCACACGATCCAGGTCTCGCTCGCCGCACCGTATCCGGGCACGACGCTCTACAAGCAGGCCGTGGAAAACGGCTGGATGGAAGAGAACAAGACCATCAACCTGGTGAGCAAGGAAGGCGTGCAGCTCGCGGCGATCGGCTATGCGCACCTGTCGCGCGACGAGATCTATCACCACCTCGAGCAGTTCTATCGCCAGTTCTACTTCCGTCCGTCGAAGATCTGGGAGATCGTCCGCGAGATGCTGACGAGCTGGGACATGATGAAGCGCCGCCTGCGCGAAGGTGTCGAGTTCTTCCGCTTCCTGCGCGCACACGAGGCCTGATGCATGGCGACACAGCCGGCGGCGCGGGCGCTGATCTTCACCGCGGACGACTTCGGGCTGCACCCGCGTGTCAACGCGGCGGTCGAGCGCGCGCACCGCGACGGCGTGCTGAACGCCGCCAGCCTGATGGTCGGTGCGCCCGCCGCGCAAGATGCGATCGAGCGCGCGCGGCGGCTGCCGTCGCTCGCGGTCGGCCTGCATCTCGTCCTCGCGGACGGGCCGGCCACGCTGCCCGCCCATGAGATTCCCGCGCTCGTCGGCCCCGACGGGCGGTTCGGCGATGCGATGGCGAAGGACGGCTGCCGCTTCTTCTTCCTGCCGCACGTGCGGGCGCAGCTGCGCCGCGAGATTCGCGCGCAGTTCGACGCGTTCGCGGCGAGCGGCTTGCCGCTCGACCACGTGAACGCGCACAAGCATTTCCACCTGCATCCGACCGTCCTGTCGCTGATCATCGAGATCGGCCGCGACTACGGGTTGCGCGCGGTGCGGCTGCCCTACGAGACGAGCGCACCCGCGCTGCTCAAGCCGTGGATCGCGCTCGTGCGCGCGCGGCTCGACCGCGCGGGGCTTGCACACAACGACTACGTGGTCGGGATCGAGCATACGGGCGCGATGGACGAGGCCGTGCTGCTCGATGCGCTCGCCAAGCTGCCGCCGGGTGTCGGCGAGATCTACTGCCATCCGGCCGAGGCCGGCGACGGCCCGATCACGCCGACGATGGCCGGCTACCGTCCGGTGGACGAACTCGATGCGCTGCTGTCGCCGCGCGTCGCGGCCGCGCTGAAGGCGGCGGGCGTCGCGACCGGCGGCTTTGCCGACGTGTTCGGCCAGCCCGCCGCACGGCGCGCCGTGCCGGCGTCGCGCGCACCGGGAGCGCAGCCGTCATGACCAAGTGGATCAAATGGCTCGGCTGGCCGCTCGGCATCGGCATCCTGCTCGCGCTGGGGCTGCACGAGGGCATCGGCGACGTATCGCAGATGCTCGCGCGCGCCGGTTACGCGTTGCTGTGGCTCGTGCCGTTCCATGCGCTGCCGCTGCTGCTCGACGCCTACGCGTGGCACCTGCTGCTCGACAAGCGCTCGTCGCTGCCCTTCCTGTGGTGGATCGCGACCGTGCGCGAGGCCGTGAACCGGCTGCTGCCGGTGGTCGGGATCGGCGGCGAGATCGTCGGCATCCGCCTCGCGCGCTGGCAGGTGCCCGACGCGAGCCGCGTGACGGCATCGGTGATCGTCGAGTTGCTCGTGACGATCGTCGTCCAGTATGCGTTCGCCGCGCTCGGCCTCGTGCTGCTGCTTGCGACAACGGACAGCATGGGCGGCGGCACGATCGGACTCGCGTTGCTGCTCACGCTGCCGCTGCCGGTGCTCGGCGTCGTGCTGATGCGCCGTGGCGGCATCTTCCATGCCATCGAGCGTTTCGCGGGCCGCCTGCTCGGCGATTCGCACCGGCTGCTGCAGGGCGTCGACGGCAAGCGGCTCGACGCCGATATCGACGGGCTGATGTCGCGCACGGGGCTGCTGTTCAGCGCATTCTTCTGGCAGCTGGCCGGCTACGTGCTCGGCGCGCTCGAGATCTACTGGGCGCTCGCGCTGCTCGGCCATCCGGTGTCGATCGGCGGCGCGATCGCGATCGAGGCGATGGCGCAGGCCGTGCGCCATGCGGCGTTCATGGTGCCGGGCGGCCTTGGCGTGCAGGAGGCGACCGTCGTGCTGCTCGCGCAGATGTTCGGCGTCGATCGCGAGACGGCGTTGTCGCTCGCGCTGGTCAAGCGCGGCCGCGAGGTGCTGTTCGGCTGCCTGGCGCTCGGTTCGTGGCAGCTGGCCGAACTCGTGCGCACACGCCGCCGTATCGGCGTGCCGCCGGCCGTGCCGCGCGCGCCGCAAGCGACGAGCCGCACGACCCGGGCCGAGACTGAAACCGAAACGATGCATTGAACACGAGACGGGCCGCGCGCCCGTCTCGCGCTTTTGGCATTGCGCGGGTATCCTTGCCGCGTGTTTTCTCGACGCGCATTTCTTCCAATGAATTTCCGTTTCCGGCTGCTTCCCGTGACGATGCTGGCCGCCGCGCTGGCGCTGACCGGCTGCGACGACAAGCAAGGCAATCTCGACGTGCAACGTATCAGGGATTTCTTCAACGCGATCAAGCCCGCGCCGCTGCTGCTGAAGGGGCTGAAGGTCGGCGAATCGACCGAGGCCGACGTGCGCGGCACGATGGGCAAGCCCGAGACCGAGCGCGACTTCACCGACGGCTCGAAGCGGCTCGAATACCCGCGCGGCCCGATGGGCAACCAGACGTGGTTCGTCGATCTCGATGCGAACGGCCGCTACACGGGCGCGACGCAGGTGCTGACCGCCGAGAATTTCGCGAAGGTGCGCCCCGGGATGAACGAGGACGAGGTGCGGCGCCTGCTCGGCAAGCCCGGCGACATCGCGCAATATCCGCTCAAGCCCGAGATCGTCTGGAGCTGGCGCTGGCTCGAGGACGGCGTCAACACCGACGCATTCTTCAACGTCCATTTCGGCCCGGACGGGCTTGTCTATACGACTTCGCGCTCCGACATCCTGAAAGGGCGGTAGGCGCAACCCGTCTTCGGCGCTATATCGAAAAAGCGACCGGAAAATTGCAAAAAGTCCGCTTCCCCGCCGGTTATCCGGTTGTCAGGAAGCGGCTTTTTCCCTTTTGAAACAGCGGCGTAGGCCGTAGTTGCAAATGATGGGACGGATTGTTGCGACGCAGCAATCACATGCAAGGTGGTTTGAGGCAATCAATTTCGCTTGCGACTATCCGCGTCAGCCCGGCGCGGGACAGGCAGACGCGTCGGCATCCATTCCAACTCTGGAGACGCGCGTGTTCCTTTACGGCTTTGGTCCTGTCCTCTGGGCCGGCACCGTGCAGACCATCGAGCTGTCGGTGCTGTCGCTCGCCACTGCGGTGGCGCTGGGGCTGATCGGCGCGGTGGCGAAGTTGTCGCACAACCGGGTGCTGCGAGCGATCGCGACCGGCTATACGACGCTGATCCGCTCGGTGCCCGATCTCGTCCTGATGCTGCTGTTGTTCTACAGCATCCAGATCTGGCTGAACCAGTTCACCGACTTCGTCGGCTGGGACCAGATCGACATCGACCCGTTCGTGGCCGGCGTGCTGACGCTCGGCTTCATCTACGGCGCGTACTTCACCGAGACGTTCCGCGGCGCGTTCCTGTCGGTGCCGCGCGGCCAGCTCGAAGCCGGCGCGGCGTACGGGATGAGCGGCGCCCGGGTGTTCGCGCGGATCATGTTTCCGCAGATGATGCGCTTCGCGCTGCCGGGGATCGGGAACAACTGGCAGGTGCTCGTGAAGGCCACCGCGCTGGTGTCGATCATCGGCCTCGCGGACGTCGTGAAGGCCGCGCAGGACGCCGGCAAGAGCACGTTCAACATGTTCTTCTTCATCCTCGTCGCGGCGCTGATCTATCTCGCGATCACGACCGTTTCCAACCTCGTGCTGATCCAGCTCGAGAAGCGTTATTCCATGGGCGTGCGGCACGCAGATCTATGATCGAAATTCTCCAGGAATTCGGCCAGGCGTTCCTTTACTGGGACGGCCAGCGCCTCTCCGGCCTCGCGGTGACGCTGTGGCTGCTCGTCGCGTCGATTTCGCTCGGCTTCGTGTGCGCGGTGCCGCTCGCGGTCGCACGCGTGTCGAAGAACAAGTGGGTGTCGACGCCGGTGCGGTTCTACACGTACGTGTTCCGCGGCACGCCGCTCTACGTGCAGTTGCTGCTGCTGTACACGGGCATGTACAGCCTCGAGTTCGTGCGTTCGCACTCGTTGCTCGACGCGTTCTTCCGCAGCGGCTTCAACTGCGCGATTCTCGCGTTCGCGCTGAACACCTGCGCGTACACCACGGAGATCTTCGCGGGTGCGATCCGCGCGATTCCGCACGGTGAAGTGGAGGCTGCGCGGGCGTACGGGATGTCGCCGTTCACGATGTATCGCCGCGTGATCCTGCCGTCGGCGCTGCGCCGCGCGCTGCCGCTGTACAGCAACGAGGTGATCCTGATGCTGCACGCGACGACCGTTGCGTTCACCGCGACCGTGCCGGACATCCTGAAGGTCGCGCGCGACGCGAATTCGGCGACCTACATGGCGTTCCAGTCGTTCGGGATCGCCGCGCTGATCTATCTTGCGGTATCGTTCGCACTCGTCGCGGCGTTTCGCCGCGCGGAGCGCCACTGGCTTGCGTATCTCGCGGCCGCCCGTCATTGAATCACTTCGAGGAGAGCCAGTTGGCCGAGATCACTCAACCGAGCGCTGCCGCTTCCACCAAGCTTGCCGCGGTCGACATTCACAAGCGCTACGGTGACAACGAAGTGCTCAAGGGCGTGTCGCTGAACGCGAAGGCCGGCGACGTCATCAGCATCATCGGCGCGAGCGGCTCGGGCAAGAGCACGTTCCTGCGCTGCATCAATTTTCTCGAGCGGCCGAATGCGGGGCAGATCGTCGTCGACGGCGAGGCCGTGCGCACGAAGACCGACCGCGCCGGCGCGCTCGAAGTCGCCGATCACAAGCAGCTGCAGCGCATTCGCACGAAGCTCGCGATGGTGTTCCAGCACTTCAACCTCTGGGCGCACATGAACGTGCTCGAGAACGTGATGGAAGCGCCGGTGCACGTGCTCGGCATTTCGAAGAAGGAAGCCGAGGAGCGGGCGCGCGAGTACCTGGAGAAGGTCGGCTTGCCGCCGCGCGTCGAGAAGCAGTATCCGTCGCATCTGTCGGGTGGCCAGCAGCAGCGCGTGGCGATTGCGCGGGCGCTCGCGATGCATCCGGACGTGATGCTGTTCGACGAGCCGACGTCGGCGCTCGACCCGGAACTCGTCGGTGAAGTGCTGAAGGTGATGCAGAAGCTGGCCGAGGAAGGCCGCACGATGATCGTCGTCACGCACGAGATGGGCTTTGCGCGCAACGTGTCGAACCACGTGATGTTCCTGCATCAGGGGCGGACCGAGGAAGAGGGCGATCCGAAGGAAGTGCTGGTCCGCCCGCAGAGCGAGCGGCTGAAGCAGTTCCTGTCGGGCAGTCTCAAGTAACGCGACAGGGCAGGTTTCGACCGTGGTACCGGTGTCTCGTCCCGCAGGCGCCACCCGCACGACGCAGGTGGCGATCGTTGCATTGCCGCCCGTGTCGATGTCGGGCGTGGGTCCGATCGTCGATGCGCTGAATCTCGCGAACGAGATCGACGGGCGGCTGCTGTATCGGTGGCAGGTGTGTTCGTGGGACGGGCGGCCGGTGCCGCTCGCCGGCGGCGCGCAGTGGCATGCCGATGCGGCGTTCAACGATGCGATCGCGTGTGACTGGGTCATCGTCGTGTCGGAGCGGTTTCAGCAGTTTGCCGACTATCGGTTGTTTCTCGCGAGCCTCGCGAGGGTGGGGCAGCGCACGCCTGTCGTGACCGGGATTCATCATGGCGTGTGGTGGCTTGCGATGGCCGGGCAGCTTTCCGGGTATCGCGTGAGCGTGAACTGGGAGACGTATCAGCAGTTCGCCGAACAGTTCGAGCGGTCGATCGTCACGCAGCAGATCTTCGAGATCGATCGCGATCGGGCTACCTGTGCGGGTGGGCAGGCTACCGTTGATTTCATGCTGGCCATGATTGGCCGGGAACATGGGCCGGATCTCGCGGAGAGGATCGCCGATGCGCTCGGCGCCGGGACTTTGCGCAGCGGCGAGGAGCGGCAGCGGATTCCTTTTGTTACTGCGCCGGGCGAGCGGCATCCTCGGTTGAATGATGCTTTGCTTTTGATGGAAGCCAATGTCGAGGATCCGTTGACCACCGATGAGATCGCCGAGCTCGTTGGCGTGTCACGCCGGCAACTGGAGCGGCTCTTTCGACAGTATCTCGGGGCGATGCCCTCCAAGTATTACCTCAATCTTCGGTTGCTCAAGGCTCGGACTCAGTTGCAGCGGACTAGCAAGTCGGTTGTTCAGGTTAGCCTTGCCTGTGGGTTCTCTTCTGCTGCGCACTTTTCTAACGCTTACCGCGAAAGGTTTGGAGTCACGCCTCGGGAGGATCGGAGAGCCTGGCTCGAGAAGCAAACCGGGGGCGGCGGCGAGCCTCGCGGGGGCGCGCTTGTCGAGCGCGGGGGGAAGGATTGATTTTGGTTTTTTTGGCGGTTCGCTTGCGGGTTTCGTGAAGCACCTGTGATCTTGTCGGTCTATTAGCGTCGCCCCTGCGCGGGGCGGCGGTTACTTTTCTTTGTCTTGCCAAAGAAAAGTAACCAAAAGAAAGGCGCTGTGAGAACGCAAGACCTCCCGGTGCCATGGCACTCGGAGTGGACCGCGCCTAAGTGTCCGCGCCAGTCACGAACACGGAGTGGTTCGAGCAATGGTTCTGACACCCCCCACTACCCGACAGAGCGGTATACCGCCCGCTAGCTCCATCCTCGCTACGCTCGGCTGCAAGGTACTTCACGTCGCGTTGCATGCGCTCACATGCTTCTGCCAGCGCTGCATCAGCAAAGCACGCAACCCTCTTTTCTCACACCATTCGTACCCGATCGGACTGCTTGCCATCGGTGAGTGTTGGATAACGGCGTGAGCACGTAAGTGCGTGCTGCGTCCCTTTTTCGTGGCGAATGAGGGCATGCCTTGATTCGCTGAATTCGGGGGCTCGCGAGCGATTGCTGGAACTGATTGACCTGGAGCGTTACTGGCGGGGGTGTCCCTGTCGGCCGAGCGCAGCGAGGGCGGAGCTAGCGGGCGGTATACCGCTCTGTTGGGTAGTGGAGGGTGTCAGAACCATTGCTCGAACCACTCCGTGTTCTGGACTGGCGCGGACACTTAGGCGCGATCCACTCCGAGTGCCACGGCACCGGGAGGTCATGCGTTCTCCGAGCGCCTTTCTTTTGGTTACTTTTCTTTGGCAAGACAAAGAAAAGTAACCGCCGCCCCGCGCAGGGGCGACGCTAATAGACCGCTAAGACAACAGGTGCTTCACGCCAACCGCAAGCGACCCACCCAAAAAGCCTCAAAATACGCCCACCGAAACCGAACCCCCGCCCGCCCGGAAGGGCAAAAACAAACCGCACTATCCGCTTCCGATAGAACCCGTCGCAATTCCGCAAGACGCTTGCGTCACCCTTACCTAAACTTGATCCTGTTGAACCCTCTTACGAAACCGAAAGGAACGACCATGACGACCTCGACCGTGAACCGCCAGACATTCGATGAAGTGATGGTGCCGGTATTTTCCCCCGCGCCGTTCGTGCCGGATCGCGCAGAGGGCTCCCGCGTGTGGGACACGGCCGGCCGCGAGTACATCGACTTCGCGTGCGGCATCGCCGTGACGTCGCTCGGCCACGGCCACCCGGAACTGCTGAAAGTCCTGGACGAACAAGGCCGCAAGCTCTGGCACATCGGCAACGGCTACACGAACGAGCCGGTGCTGCGCCTCGCGAAGCGTCTCGAATCGCTGACTTTCGCCGACCGCGCGTTCTTCGCGAACTCCGGCGCGGAAGCGAACGAAGCCGCCCTGAAACTCGCGCGCCGCGTCGCATTCGACCGCCACGGCGCCGACAAATATGAAATCGTGTCGTTCGTCCAGTCGTTCCACGGCCGCACGTTCTTCACGGTCAGCGTCGGCGGCCAGCCGAAATACTCGGAAGGCTTCGGCCCCGTGCCGGAAGGCATCAAGCACCTGCCGTACAACGACATCGAAGCCGCGAAGGCCGCGATCGGCCCGCAAACCTGTGCCGTGATCGTCGAACCCGTGCAAGGCGAAGGCGGCGTGATCCCGGCCGATCCGGCCTTCCTGAAGGCGCTGCGCGAAGCGTGCGATGCGCACGGCGCGCTGCTGATTTTCGATGAAGTGCAAACGGGCGTCGGCCGGACGGGCCAGTTTTACGCTTACATGGATTCCGGCGTCACGCCGGACATCCTGACGACCGCCAAGGCGCTCGGCAACGGCTTCCCGATCGGCGCGATGCTGACGACGAACGAACTCGCTGCGCACTTCAAGGTCGGCGTGCACGGCACGACGTACGGCGGCAACCCGCTCGCATCGGCGATCGGCGACAAGGTCGTCGAACTGATCAGCGACCCGGCACTGCTCGAAGGCGTGCGCGAACGCAGCGTGCGCCTGAAAGGCGCGCTCGAGCGCATCAACGCGCGCTTCGGCATCTTCAAGGACGTACGCGGCAAGGGCCTGCTCGTCGGCGCGGAACTCACCGCGGCATTCGACGGCCGCGCGAAGGACTTCGTCACCGCCGCCGCGGAAAACGGCCTGATCATGCTGATCGCCGGCCCGAACGTGCTGCGCTTCGTGCCGTCGCTGGTGATCCCGTTCGACCTGCTCGACGAAGGCATGAAGCGCTTCGAGAAGGCAGTCGAGCAAGTGCTCGCCGCCCAGGAAGCCACCGCGCGCTGATCGGCGCACCCATCGCAGACAGGAACGACGATGCTATTTGTTCGCCCCGGCAAACTCACGGATCTCGATGCGCTCGCGCACATGGCGCGCACCGCGCAGCCGGTCCTGCACTCGCTGCCGCACGACCGCGCGGCGCTCGAAGCGCGTGTGGCGCTCTCCGAGGATTCGTTTCGCGCGGACGTCGACTTCGCCGGCGAGGAGTTCTACCTCTTCGTGCTCGAGGATTCGTCGACCGGCAAGCTGCTCGGCACGGCGAGCATCGTGGCCGCGGCCGGCTACTCGGAACCGTTCTACGCGTTCCGCAACGACGCATTGATCCACGCGTCGCGCGAGCTGCACGTGAACCGCAAGATCCACGCGCTCACGATGTCGCACGAGCTGACCGGCAAGAGCCGGCTGGCGGGCTTCTACGTCGATCCGTCGCTGCGCGGCGACGCGGCCGCGCACCTGATCTCGCGTGCGCGGATGATGTACATCGCCGCGAACCGCCGCCGCTTCACGCCGGAAGTGTTCACGCTGCTGCTCGGCGTGAGCGACGGCAACGGCGCATCGCCGTTCTGGGAAGCGGTGGGCCGCAAGTTCTTCGGCCGCGACTTCACCGACGTCGACATCGCGTCGGGCGGCCGCAGCCGGACCTTCATCGCGGAAGTGATGCCGGCGTATCCGCTCTACGTGCCGCTGCTGCCGGAAGCCGCGCAGCGCGTGCTCGGCGAGCCGAACGAATCGGCGCTGCTCGCGTACGACATCCATCTCGAGGAAGGCTTCGAGCCCGACCGCTTCGTCGACATCTTCGACGCGGGCCCGGTGCTGACCGCGCAGGTCGACCGCACCGCGTGCGTGAAGCACGGCGCCGAGCGCACCGTGCGCGAGGCCGCGCACCAGCAGGGCGATGTCGCCTACATGGTGTCGACGGGCAGCGGCGAATCGTTCCGCTGCGTGCTGGCCGACCTGCCGGGCGACGCGGGTGACGCGCCACTGGCCGGCGACGTGCGCGCGGCGCTCGATGTGAAGGATGGCGATGTCGTGCGCTGCGTGCCGCTGCACCGCCGCGACGATGAAGATTTGAAGGGAGACGCAGCATGATCGTCGTTCGGGTCGTACAAACGGGCGACGTCGACGCGCTCGTGTCGCTCGCGAAGGAAACCGGGCCGGGCCTGACCACGTTCAAGCCCGACCGCGACGCGCTCGCCGCGCGCATCGAGCGCACGCGCCGCACGCTCGCGGGCGAGGCGGCGGCCGGCGAGGCCGGCTACTTCTTCGTGATGGAAGAATCGAAGACGGGCGACATCGCGGGCGTGTGCGGGATCGAGACGCAGGTCGGCCTCGAACAGCCGTTCTACAACTATCGCGTGAGCACGGTCGTGCACGCGAGCCAGGAGCTCGGCGTGTGGACGCGGATGTCCGCGCTGAACATCTCGCACGACCTGACCGGTTACGCGGAAGTGTGCTCGCTGTTCCTGAGCCCGCGCTATCGCACGGGCGGCGTGGGCGGCCTGCTGTCGCGCTCGCGCTTCATGTTCATCGCGCAGTTCCGCGAGCGCTTTCCGGAACGCATCTGCGCGGAACTGCGCGGCCACTTCGACGAGGACGGCACGTCGCCGTTCTGGCGCGCGGTCGGTTCGCACTTCTACCAGATCGATTTCAACGCGGCCGATTACCTCAGCTCGCACGGCCGCAAGTCGTTCCTCGCGGAACTGATGCCGCGCTACCCGGTGTATGTCGACCTGCTGCCGCAGGACGCGCAGGATGCGGTCGGCCTCACGCACCGCGACACGCTGCCGGCCCGCAAGATGCTCGAAGCGGAAGGGCTGCGTTACCAGAATCACGTCGACATCTTCGACGCGGGCCCCGTGCTCGAATGCCACGTCAACGACCTGCGCACGGTGCGCGAGAGCGCCGTCGTGCCGGTCGCGATCGGTGTGCCGGATGCGCGGGAAGACGCCCCGAAGTCGCTCGTGTCGAACACGTCGCTCACCGACTTCCGCGTCGGCGTCGCGCCGGGCGTGGTCGCGAACGGCTCGTTCGTGCTGTCGGCCGACGATGCCGTCGCGCTCGACGTGAAGGCCGGCGATCCGGTCCGCGTGCTGCCGCTCAAAGTCAAACAGGGATAAACGAATCATGACGGAACTCTTCATCGACGGCGCCTGGGTCGCAGGCTCGGGCCCCGTGTTCGCTTCGCGCAACCCCGGCACCGACGAGATCGCATGGCAGGGTGAAAGCGCGTCGGCAGCGGACGTCGATCGCGCGGTCGCAAGCGCGCGCCGCGCCTTCGCCGGCTGGTCGGCGCTCGACTTCGAATCGCGCTGCGCGATCGTCAAGCGTTTCGCCGCGTTGCTCGCCGAACGCAAGGAAGCGATCGCGACCGCGATCGGCCGCGAGACGGGCAAGCCGCTGTGGGAAGCGCGCACGGAAGTCGCGTCGATGGCCGCGAAGGTCGGCATTTCGATCCAGGCTTACCAGGAACGCACCGGCGAGAAGCGTCAGGACATGGCCGATGGCGTCGCGGTGCTGCGCCATCGCCCACACGGCGTCGTCGCGGTGTTCGGCCCGTACAACTTCCCCGGCCACTTGCCGAACGGCCATATCGTGCCCGCGCTGATCGCCGGCAATGCGGTCGTGTTCAAGCCGTCCGAACTCGCACCGGGCGTCGCGCGCGCGACGGTCGAGGTGTGGAAGGACGCCGGCCTGCCGGACGGCGTGCTGAACCTCGTGCAGGGCGAGAAGGACACGGGCATCGCGCTCGCGAATCATCGGCAGATCGACGGGCTGTTCTTCACCGGCAGCTCGGATACCGGCACGCTGCTGCACAAGCAGTTCGGCGGCCGTCCTGAAATCGTGCTCGCGCTCGAGATGGGCGGCAACAACCCGCTCGTGATCGGCGAAGTCGAGGATATCGACGCGGCCGTCCATCACACGATCCAGTCGGCGTTCCTGTCGGCCGGCCAGCGCTGCACGTGCGCGCGTCGCATCTTCGTGCCGCAGGGCGCGTTCGGCGACCGCTTCCTCGCGCGCTTCGCCGACGTCACGTCGAAGATCACGGCCGACGTGTTCGACGCCGATCCGCAGCCGTTCATGGGCGCGGTGATCTCGGCGCGTGCCGCGGCGAAGCTCGTCGACGCACAGTCGCGCCTGATCGAGCAGGGCGCGAAGCCGGTCATCGCGATGACGCAGCGCGATCCGCGCCTCGGCTTCGTGAACGCGGCGATCGTCGACGTCACGGGCGTCGCGAACCTGCCGGACGAAGAACATTTCGGCCCGCTCGCGCAGATCGTCCGCTACGCGACGTTCGACGAAGCGATCGAGCGCGCGAACGACACGGCGTTCGGCCTGTCCGCCGGCCTGCTGGCCGACGACGCGAACGCATGGGAACACTTCCGTCGCACGATTCGCGCCGGGATCGTCAACTGGAACCGGCCGACCAACGGCGCGTCGTCCGCCGCGCCGTTCGGCGGCACCGGCCGCTCGGGCAACCATCGCCCGAGCGCGTACTACGCGGCCGACTATTGCGCGTATCCGATGGCGTCGGTGGAAAGCACGCAACTGACCTTGCCCGCGAGCCTGTCGCCGGGCCTGCATTTCTGATCGAGGGAACGACGATGAACGCACAAGAAGCCAATTTCGACGGGCTCGTCGGCCCGACCCACAACTACGCCGGGCTGTCGTTCGGCAACGTGGCGTCGCTCAACAACGAAAAGTCGGCCGCGAACCCGAAGGCCGCCGCGAAGCAGGGGCTGCGCAAGATGAAGCAGCTCGCGGATCTCGGCTTCGCGCAAGGCGTGCTGCCGCCGCAGGAGCGGCCGTCGCTGCGCCTGCTGCGCGAGCTCGGCTTCTCCGGCAAGGACGCGGACGTGATCGCGAAGGCCGCGAAGCAGGCGCCCGAACTGCTCGCCGCGGCGAGCTCGGCATCGGCGATGTGGACCGCGAACGCGGCCACCGTCAGCCCGTCGGCCGACACGAGCGACGGCCGCGTGCACTTCACGCCGGCCAACCTGTGCAGCAAGCTGCATCGCGCGATCGAGCACGAAGCGACGCGCCGCACGCTGTCGACGCTGTTCGCCGATCCCGCGCATTTCGCGGTGCACGAAGCGCTGACCGGCACGCCGGCACTCGGCGACGAAGGCGCGGCGAACCACACGCGCTTTTGCGCCGAATACGGCAAGCCGGGCATCGAGTTCTTCGTGTACGGCCGCGCGGAATACCGCCGCGGCCCCGAGCCGAAGCGCTTCCCGGCGCGCCAGACCTTCGAGGCGAGCCGCGCGGTCGCGCATCGCCACGGGCTCGCCGAAGAAGCGACGGTCTATGCACAGCAGGATCCGGACGTGATCGACGCGGGCGTGTTCCACAACGACGTGATCTCGGTCGGCAACCGCGACACGCTGTTCACGCACGAGCGCGCGTTCGTCAACAAGCAGGCGATCTACGACACGCTGACCGCCGCGCTCGACGCACGCGGTGCGCGCCTGAACGTGATCGAGGTGCCCGAGGCCGCCGTGAGCGTGAACGACGCGGTGACGTCGTACCTGTTCAACAGCCAGCTGCTGTCGCGCGCGGACGGCTCGCAGGTGCTCGTCGTGCCGCAGGAATGCCGCGAGAACGGCAACGTCGCGGCCTATCTCGACGAACTCGCGGCCGGCAACGGCCCGATCCACGACGTGCTCGTGTTCGACCTGCGCGAAAGCATGAAGAACGGCGGCGGCCCTGCGTGCCTGCGCCTGCGCGTCGTGCTGAACGAAGCGGAGCGCGCGGCCGTCACGTCGAACGTGTGGATCAACGACACGCTGTTCGCGTCGCTCGACACGTGGATCGACCGGCACTATCGCGACCGCCTCGCACCGGAAGACCTCGCCGATCCGGCACTGCTCGACGAATCGCGCACCGCGCTCGACGAGCTCACGCAGATCCTGCGCGTCGGTTCGCTGTATGACTTCCAGCGCTGATTCCCGCATGGCCGGCGCATTGCTCGACGACTTCCTCGCGTTCACGCTGGGCGGCCGCGCACCGTCCGCGGTGGACGGCACCTGCGCCGCCGGCGCCGTGCGCTGGCAATGGCGCGGCGACGGGCTGCTCGCGCTCGAACCGGTGGCGGCCGAGGCCGCCGGCACGGTGCGCGCGAGCGTGCTCGTGTCGGCTGGCGTGCACGGCGACGAGACGGCGCCGATCGAGCTGCTGTCGATGCTCGTGCGCGATCTCGCCTCGGGCGCGCTGCCGCTCGCGTGCCGGCTGCTCGTCGTGCTCGGCAACGTGCCGGCGATGCGTGCCGGCGAACGCTATCTCGACGACGACCTGAACCGCCTGTTCAGCGGCCGTCACGCGCAGGTGCCCGACAGCCGCGAAGCACCGCGCGCCGTGCAGCTCGAAGCGGCCGCCGCTGCATTCTTCGCGGCGGCGCCGGCCGGTGCCGCGCGCTGGCACATCGACATGCACACGGCGATCCGCGCGTCGGTGTTCGAGCAGTTCGCGCTGCTGCCGCACACGGGCATGCCGCCGACGCGCGCGATGTTCGAATGGCTCGGCGACGCGCGCATCGCGGCCGTGCTGCTGCATACCGCGAAGGGCAACACGTACTCGCATTTCACGGCCGAGCATTGCGGCGCGCTCGCGTGCACGCTGGAACTCGGCAAGGTGCGCCCGTTCGGCCAGAACGACCTGGCGCGCTTCGCGCCGGCCGACCGCGCGGTGCGCAAGCTCGTGTCGGGCGCCGCTCGTGAGGTCGACGTTCCGTTGCCGCGCGTGTTCACGGTGATC
Organism: Burkholderia sp. AU38729; assembly: GCF_020419725.1. Lineage (NCBI taxonomy): Bacteria > Pseudomonadati > Pseudomonadota > Betaproteobacteria > Burkholderiales > Burkholderiaceae > Burkholderia > Burkholderia sp. AU38729. The sequence continues at coordinate 703,336 of NZ_JAIZQO010000003.1, forward strand.
GACCAGATCACGAAGCGGAGCGATGCGCTCGAGCTGTTCGTCGCGGCCGACGTGGCGAACTTCACCGCGTTCGCACGCGGCACGGTGCTCGCGCAGGACGGCGATTACCGCTACACGGTGACGCACGACGAGGAGCGCATCGTGTTCCCGAATCCGTCGGTGAAGCCGGGGTTGCGCGCGGGCCTGCTCGTCGTCGATACGACCCGCGAGACGGTCGCGGCGCTCGTCTGACGGTGCCCGACTGCGCGTGGCCGCGGCAGCCCGCGGCCCGCGCCTCGCCCGGCTACCATTCCTGTTTCGAGATAATGCCCACCCGCCGCGCGGAAGGCCCGCGGGTCGCGCTTGCGTATTTGCGACATCGTCTTGCAAGTTCGACGGGCCGCCCGGCTGGCGTCGGCGCCCGCAGCGCAGCATCGCGGGCCGGCGGCTGCTTTGCCATATCGGGCCGCGCGGATTGGTACAATCGCGGCCTTGCGGCTGTTGCGCCGCATCACGGCGCGGCGGCAGCATTGCCGTGGTCATCCGACCCTGCAATGATGCATGCGCCCGTAGTTCCGGAACATTCGAGTATCGAGGAGAACACCTGATGAAGTTGGATTGGCGTAAAGTGGCCGCGCATGCGGTGGTGGCGGCATCGGCCGTGGCGGCAGGCAGCGCGATGGCAGCGGATCTGAAAGAGATCCGTTTCGGCGTCGAGGCTTCGTACGCGCCGTTCGAATACAAGACGCCCGACGGCAAGCTGACCGGCTTCGACATCGATATCGGCAACGCGGTGTGCGCGAAGCTGAAGACGAAGTGCGTGTGGGTCGAGAACGACTTCGACGGCCTGATCCCGGCGCTGCAGGCGCGCAAGTTCGACGCGATCAACTCGGACATGACGATCACCGACCAGCGCAAGCACGCGATCGCGTTCACCGATGCGATCTACACGATCCCGAACCAGCTGATCGCGAAGCAGGGCAGCGGCCTGCTGCCGACCCCGCAATCGCTGAAGGGCAAGCGCGTGGGCGTGCTGCAGGGCACGATCCAGGAAGCGTACGCGAAGAAGAAGTGGGCGCCGGCCGGCGTCGAAGTCGTGCCGTACCAGACGCAGGACCTGGCCTACGCCGACCTGAAGTCGGGCCGTCTCGACGCGACGTTCCAGGACGCGGAAGCCGGTTCGAAGGGCTTCCTGACGAAGCCGCAAGGCCAGGGCTTCGCGTTCGCGGGCGGTACCGTGAGCGACGCCGAGATCCTCGGCTCGGGCGTCGGCTTCGGCCTGCGCAAGAACGACGCGGCGCTGAAGACCGCGCTCGATCAGGCGCTGAAGGAACTGAAGGCCGACGGCACGATCGACAACCTCGCGAAGAAGTACTTCAGCGTGCCCGTGACGCTCAAGTAAGCGCGGCGTTCGATCGCACGATGCAAGCAAACCGGCCGCTGATGCGGCCGGTTTGTTTTTTTGGGGCGGAAATTGGCGGGAAACCGCGGACGGGAAACCGCGCAGCAGCGGCCGGCGGCGGCGTCAGGCCGGAAAGAACCGGCCCAGTTCGCGCGCCAGCTCGTTGAGCACGGCCATCTCCTGCTGCGTGATCTTGCGCGCGGGCTGCGCGCCGGCCCAGTCGCCGTACAGCAGCGCGACGGTCGTCGTGCCGACGCGTACCGGCAGCAGCACGAACGCGCGCGTGTCGTCGAATGCGTCGAGATACCAAGCGGGCAGGCGCTTGAGCATCTTCGGCTCCTGCGCCTGCTCGATGAAGATGCCGACCGAGTTCGAGATCGCGAGATGGAACACGTCCGGCTCGAAGCGCTCGTCGAAGCGTAGCCGGTCGAGCGTCGTATCGACGCCGGGGCCGAAGCCGAGGCGCGCGGCGAACATGCCGTCGTCGTGGCGCACGAACATCACGGTGCGCGTGAACGCGAGGCCGGCCAGCAGGCTTTCCGACGCCAGCGCGAGCACCGGCGTCAGCACGTGCTCGGACGGCAGCGCACGCAGGTCCGCGAGGCCGGCTTCGAGGCACGCCTCGGGCGCGGCCTGGGCGCGCGCGATCGCATCGGCGTTCGCGCGCAGCTCGACGATCTCGCGCATCACGGTGTCGCTCGCTTCCTCGCGTGCGAGCCGCTCGGCGATCTCGACGAGCGCGTCGGATTCCATGTCGAGCTCCGCGCCGTAGTGCTGCGCGAGCGCCGCGATACGCGCGTCGCGCTGCGGGCTCGAGGGCATCACCAGCGCACCCGCGACGTCGGTCGAGCAGCGGCTGATCGCGCGCAGCCAGCGGACGCGGTCGGCCGGGCCGTCATCGCTCGCACGGCCCGCATCGTGATCGTCATCGTCGTTGCCGAACGCGCCGGCGTGGGCCACGTGGTCGTGATCGGCCATCCCCGCGCGAATCACGTCCGGCAAGCGCCAGCGCGCAGCCGCCTCGAGCCCGATCTCGTCGAAGCCGACGCCGAGCACATCGATGCAGGCGGCCGCTTCGTCGCCATTCAGCTCGGCCGCGCGACGGCGGATCCGGTCCCATTCGCTGTCGAGGTAGCAGACCACGAGCAGCTTGCCGACCTGGCGCATCAGCGTGCAGACGACGGCTTCCTCGCCCGAGCGCAGCTCGGCGCGCTCGGTGAGCTTGCGCGCGACGCAGCCGGACAGCAGCGCGCGGTTCAGCTCGAGCTTCGCGTCGATGCGCCGCGGTGTGCTGTGGTGGAAATGGTCGACGAGCTTGAGCCCGACGACCAGGTGGCCGACGGCGTCCATGCCGAGCACCATCAGGGCGCGGGTCACGGTCGTGATGTTGCCGCCGAACGCCATGTACATCGCGGAGTTCGCGAGCCGCAGCACTTTCTGCGTGAGCGCGAAGTCCGACAGCACGACGCGCACGAGCGCGGTGAAGTCGAGGTCGTCGTTCTTCATCGCGGCCATCGTCGCACGCAGCGATTCCGACAGCAGCGGGAAATCGCCCCGTTCGTTCATCCGCGCCCACAGCTTGTCGAGCAATGCGGTGCGGGGCAGGTGTTCGGTGATTGACATACGGATCTGTCCGGTTCGCCGCGCGCGTCAGGCGGCGGCGTGCAGGTGCAGCTGCTGCGCCTCGAAGCGCCGCGCGAGCTCCTCGGACGGCAGCGCCTGGCAGACGAGCCAGCCCTGGATATGGTTGCAGCCCATCTCCGTCAGCAATTCGCGCTGCGCCTCGGTCTCGACGCCTTCGGCGACGAGTTCGAGATCGAGCGTCTGCGCGAGGCCGACCACCGCCGACACGATCGCGCGATCGTTGCGCGAGGTCAGCAGGTTCTCGACGAAACTGCGGTCGATCTTCAGCTTCGCGAGCGGGAAGCGCTGCAGGTACGCGAGGCTCGAATAGCCGGTGCCGAAATCGTCGATCGCGAAGCGGATGCCGAGATCGGTCAGCTCCTCGAGCAGCCCCTTGGCCTGCGCGGGATCGTGCATCAGCAGGCTTTCGGTGATTTCGAGCACGATGCGGCGCGGGTCGATGCCCGTCAGCGCGATCGCCTCGCGCACGCTCTGCGTGAAGCGCGGGTCGCGGAACTGCTGCGGCGACACGTTGACCGCCACGTACTGCAGCGCGAGCCCCTGGCGATCCCAGGCGACGAGCTGCATGCACGCGGCCTTGAGCACCCAGTTGCCGAGATAGTTGATCAGGCCGATCGATTCGGCGAGCGGAATGAAGGTCGCCGGCGGCACGAGGCCGTGCACCGGATGGCGCCAGCGGATCAGCGCCTCGACCCCGACCACCGCGCCCGACTGGCTGCGCGTGATCGGCTGGAAATGGAGCGAAAACTCGCCGTTGCGCACGCCGTCGTACAGGTCGGCCTCGAGCTTCAGCCGTTCGGCGTCGGCGGGATCGTCGACGGGGGCGTGGAACGCGAGCGCATTGCCGCCCGACGCCTTCGCCTGCGCGAGCGCGTGGTCGGCGCGGCGCAGCAGCGGGCTGTGGTGCTGCGCGCGGTGCGGCGCCGAGCGCTCGTCAGGGTAGAGCGCGATGCCGATGCTCGCGGACAGGTGCACGGTCTGCCCCTGGTACACGTAGGGCTCGCGCACCGCGGCCTGCAGCCGGCGGGCGAGTGCGTCCGCCGCATTGCTCGCCTGCGTACGGTTCGGTGCGCCGAGCACGACCGCGAACTTGTCGCTCGCGACGCGCGCGAGCTGCTCGTTCGGCGTGACGAGCGCCTTCAGCCGCTGCGCGGTCTCGCGCAGCAGCGTATCGCCCGCGTCGTAGCCGAGCGCGCGGTTGATCCGCTGGTAGTCGTCGAGGTCGAGCAGCAGCAGCGCCGCGCACGAGCCGTCCCCGTCGGCGGCCTGCTGCGCGCGCATCAGCGCTGGCACGAGCGCGGACAGGTTGTCGAGCCCCGTCATCGGGTCGTGGTGCATCTCGTAAGTCAGGCGCGCCTCGAGCGCGCGCCACGACGACACGTCGAACGCCGCGATCGCGAATCCGTCGACCCCGTGATGGCGGCTCTTGAACGCGCGGATCTCGACGTCCAGCGGGTAGGTGAGCGACTTGACGATGCACATCGTCGCCTTCTCGACCTGGCCGGAACGCGCGGCGCGTGCAAGCAGGCCTTCGAGCGCCGCGGTATCCTGTTCGGCGATCAGGTCGCGCAGCGTCAGCGTGTGCAGGTAGTCGCGGTGGTAGCCGATGAAGCGCAGGCTTGCGTCCGACACGTACAGAAAGCGCAGCTCGCGGTCGACATGGGCGAGGAAATCCACCGTGCCGACCGTCTGTTCCAGCCAGTTGCGCACGGAGTCGTCGCGTCGCGGCGCACCGGCGCGCGCGGGCATCAGCGCGCCGCCCGACCAGGCGAAGCGGCGCAGCGTATGCAAGGCGCTGCGCCAGGAGCCCTTGCGTGACGTCTGTTTCCTGTTGGCTTCCATGTTTCTCGCTGACGTGAAGGGCTGGAACCGGTTGTCCGGAAGGAATAACGGCAGACTGTGCGGAATCTTTAACGAACCGGCCGCGGATGGCGTTGCCGCTGGACCGGATCGGCCACGCGGGTGTTCGACAGGCGAACGCCGGCGGGGCCTACATTGAGGCTGACTTTATAAGAAATGAGGACGCAGATGAAGCGAAAACTGTTGCTGGGCGCCGCCGTGGCGGCGCTGGTGGCCGGCCATGCGCTGATGGCGCGGGCGGAATTGAAGCCGGGTGCCGCGGCGCCCGATTTCACGACGCAGGCGTCGCTGGGCGGCAAGACTTACACATACTCGCTCGCGGACGCGCTGAAGCAGGGGCCGGTCGTGCTGTATTTCTATCCGGCCGCGTTCACGAAGGGCTGCACGATCGAGGCGCATGCGTTCGCGGACGCGGTCGACCGTTACAAGGCTTACGGTGCGACGGTGATCGGCGTCTCGGCTGACAAGATCGACACGCTGACGAAGTTCTCGGTGAGCGAGTGCCGGAGCAAGTTCCCGGTCGCGGCCGATCCGGACGCGAAGATCATCCGGGAATATGACGCGAAGCTGCCGGCGATCGACAAGGCGAACCGCGTGTCCTACGTGATTTCGCCGGAAGGGAAGGTGCTCTACGAATACACGAGCCTGTCGCCCGACAAGCACGTCGAGAACACGCTCGCCGCCGTGAAGGCGTGGGCGGACGCGCATCCGAAGAAGCAGTAAGCGGGCGGCCCGCACGGCAAAGCGGCCCGTCGTGCGGGCCGCCGGTACGGAGCGACGCAGCCGCCGCGCGTGAGAGGCCGTTATGCGCGCAATGCCTGTTCGATCGGCACGCTGCCGCCGACGAAGCCGACGATCTTGCGCGAGATGCCCAGCTTGATCGCCTCGATCGCGGCCCAGGCGACATCCTGGCGCGACACGGGTGGGGCGCCATCGAACCATGCGTCGGTGAGCGCGATCTTGCCGACACCCGGATCGTCCGTGAGCGGGCCGGGGCGCAGGATCGCGTAGTCGACGCCCGACGCGATCACGCGATCGTCGCCTTCGCGCTTCATCTGCGAATAGTGGCGCAGCGCGTCCGGGCCGAGCTCGGGCCGGTACGCGGACAGCGAGCTGATCACCACCAGCTTCTGCGCGTTGTAAGCCAGCGCGTATTCGGCCGCGCGGGCGACCGCGTCGCGGTCGACCTGCTCCTCTTCGGCCGCGCCCTCCGATTCGGCCGAGCCGGCCGCGTAGATCACGTGCGAGATGCCCTGGAATGCGTGCGAGAAATCGTTCGTCAGGTCGGCTTCGACCACCCGTGCGCCTGCCAGCGCATAGCCGTGGCGGCGCACGAGCGCCGTGACCTCGAACTCCGGCTGCTTGAGCAGCAGATCCGCGCAGGCCTGGCCCGTTCGGCCGGTCGCGCCAATCAGCAGTACCTTCGTCGTCATGAAACCGCTCCTTGCTCGATGCGTCATCCTTCCAGATAGGGACGGACGACCGATAACTCAAGTGTAATGTCGATTTGCCGATGCGGCGGGTGTGTATTAAGGGACGTACCGGCTTCGGGCGTACCGGCATCGGGCGTACTGGCAGCGACATCCCGGCGGCCATTCATTCACACGGATGCGGGAATGACGCGCCGACCGGCTATCATGTGCGCGATGCATTTTTCGCCGTTACGTCATACAACGCATCGGCCCACTGGTTGGAGTACACATGGCAATACCCCTGGACAACGTCAGCATGGCCGTGTTCTGCGACTTCGAGAACGTCGCGCTCGGCGTGCGCGACGCGAAGTACGAGAAGTTCGACATCAAGCCTGTGCTGGAGCGCCTGCTGCTGAAGGGCAGCATCGTCGTGAAGAAGGCCTATTGCGACTGGGATCGCTACAAGGGCTTCAAGGCGTCGATGCACGAGGCGAGCTTCGAGCTGATCGAGATTCCGCACGTGCGCCAGTCGGGCAAGAATTCGGCCGACATCCGGCTCGTCGTCGATGCGCTCGACCTTTGCTACACGAAGTCGCACGTCGATACGTTCGTGATCATCAGCGGCGACTCGGATTTTTCGCCGCTGGTGTCGAAGCTGCGCGAGAACGCGAAAAAGGTGATCGGCGTCGGCGTGAAGAAATCGACGTCGGACCTGCTGGTCGCGAACTGCGACGAATTCATCTTCTACGACGACCTGGTGCGCGAGCAGCAGCGCGCGCTCGCGAAGCGCGAACAGCAGCAGCGCGCGGGCAACGGCGGCGCGAAGCGACCCGACGAGCCGTCGTCGCGCAAGCACGACATGGACGCGCGCAAGGCCGAGGCGATCGCGCTGGCCGTCGAGACGTTCGACGCGTTGGCATCGGAGCGGGACGACGTCGGCAAGATCTGGGCGTCGGTGCTCAAGAGCGCGATCAAGCGCCGCAAGCCGGATTTCAACGAGTCGTACTACGGATTCCGCGCGTTCGGCAACCTGCTCGACGAGGCGCAGGCGCGCGGCCTGCTCGAAGTGGGGCGTGACGACAAGTCGGGCGCGTTCGTGTCGCGGGCACGCCAGCAGGCGGCCGCGGAGCACGTCACGGCGGGCGGTGAAGGCGGCGGACACGGCGGCGGACACGGCGGCGCGCACCACGGTACGCGCGCGGCCGAGCCGGCGCGGGCCGGACGCAATGCGCAACGTCGCGGGCAGCGGGCGGAGGCGGTCATGCACGAAAGCGTGCCGGTCGAAGCGGACGAGACGGAAGTGGCCGAGGTCGCCGAGGTGGCGGACGCTGCACCGATGATGTCGCCGGCGGAGACGGCCGAAGTGGCCGATGCGCATGGCGACGCGAAGGATGGCCGCAAGCGCGCGCGCAAGACCGCGGCGAAGAAGGCAGGCGCGAAGAAGGGCACCGCCGCGAAGAGCGCAGCCGGGAAGCCGGACGCTGCCGGGCATGGCGCGCCGCAGCACGGCGACGACAAGCACGCGCACGGCAAGCATGCCGACGACGCGCATCGCGACGCGGCGCAGGGCGACGAGCGGCATGTCACGATGACGCACGCCGGGCCGGCGGCAGGCGATGCCGGCGGCGAGCGTGCCGCCGCGCAGCCATCGCACGACGCGGCGCCGGCTGAAGCCCATGCCGACGCGGTTGCGCAAGCGCCGGCCGCTGCCAAGCCGAAGAAGCCGGCCCGCAAGGCCGCCCCGCGCGCGCGACGTCCGCGCAAGACGGCGGCGGACGCTGCCGAGTAACCCGGTCGGCCGGATGCCGTCCCGAGCGGGGCGGCAGCCGCGCCACGGATCCGGCCGGTGCAACGCCGGCCCGTCGAGCTAGCCGTTCAGCACATAAGGCTGCGTCATCACTTCGAGGAAGTGGCCGTCCGGATCGTCGAAGTACACGCCTCGGCCGCCGTTGTGGCGGTAGATGTCATCGGGCTGCCGCTTGGCCGGATCCGCCCAGTGCGGCAGCCCGCGCTCGCGAATGCGCGCGAGTACGCGATCGAAGCCTGCTTCGTCGAGCAGGAACGCGTAATGCTGCGACGCGATCGCTCCCGACCGTTCATAAAAATCGAGCGACACGCCGTTGCCGAGCGGGACGACCAGCATCGCGCCGAACGGGGTCGGCGGCGGCAATTCCAGCAGCTCGGTGAGGAAGCGGCTCGACGCGCGCTTGTCGCGGCACCAGACGATCGTGTGGTTGAGCTGGACGTTCATGGCGGGTTCCCGGGAAGGGCGCAGCGGTGGGCATGGACTCACGATAGCCGATCGTCGCCGCGGTTCAAGCGCAAAAAAACGGCCGCACAAGGCGGCCGCTTCATCACTCGCCGGCGACGGCCGGCCCGCCGTTATTCCCGCGGCGGTTGCGTCGCTTCTCGGCCCACACGCGGAAGCGGTCCATGTACAGGTAGACGACCGGCGTCGTATAGAGCGTCAGCACCTGCGACACGATCAGGCCGCCGGCGATCGCGATCCCGAGCGGCGCGCGCAGCTCGGCGCCGTCGCCGTGGCCGAACGCGAGCGGCAGCGCGCCGAGCAGCGCGGCCATCGTCGTCATCATGATCGGGCGGAAGCGCAGCAGGCACGCCTCGTGGATCGCGTCGAACGACGACTTCTGGTGGTTGCGCGTCTGGTCGATCGCGAAGTCGACCATCATGATCGCGTTCTTCTTCACGATCCCGATCAGCAGGATCACGCCGATCAGCGCGATGATGCTGAACTCGGTCTTGAACAGCAGCAGCGCGAGCAGCGCGCCGACGCCGGCTGACGGCAGCGTCGACAGGATCGTGATCGGATGGATGTAGCTCTCGTACAGGATCCCGAGCACGATGTAGACGGCCAGCAGCGCCGCGAGGATCAGGATCGGCTGGTCGTTCGTCGACTGCTGGAACGCCTGCGCGGTGCCCTGGAAGCTGCCGACGATGGTCGGCGGGACGCCGACCTGCGCCATCGTCTGGTAGATCACCTGCGTCGCCTGCGACAGCGACACGCCGGGCGGCAGGTTGAACGAGATCGTCGTCGCGACGAACAGCCCCTGGTGGTTGACCGACAGCGGCGTCGTGCTCGGCCCGAACGTCGCGATCGCCGACAGCGGGATCATCGTCGACTTCGACGTCGACACCGACGCACCCGACGACGCGCTCGACTTGCCGCTCGCCGCGATCGAGTTGAGCGCCTGGTTGCGTGCGGAGTCGGACGCGATCGCCGCGGCGCTTTGCGTGGCCGTGCCGGCGCTCGATGTGCCGGCGGAGGTCGCGACGTAGGTGCCGGCCGCCGCGTTGGTGGTCTGCGAGCCGTTCGCGCTGCCGCCCGACGTGCTGATCCACACCTGGTTCAGCATCTCGGGGCTCTGCCAGTACTTCGGCGCGACTTCCATCACCACGTGGTACTGGTTCAGCGGGTTGTAGATCGTCGAGACCTGGCGCTGGCCGAATGCGTCGTACAGCGTATTGTCGATCTGCGCGGGCTTGATGCCGAACCGCGCGGCCGTCGCCCGGTCGATCGTCACCATGGCTTCCATGCCGCCTTGCTGCTGGTCGGAGTTCACGTCGGTCAGCTCGGGGCGCTTCTGCAGCGCCTCGGTCAGGATCGGCCCCCACTTGTACAGGTCGGCGCTCGAATCGCCGAGCAGCGTGAACTGGTACTGCGCGTTGCTCTGCCGGCCCCCGACGCGAATGTCCTGCGCCGCCTGCAGGAACGTGCTCGCGCCGGCGACATCCGACAGCGGGACGCGCAGTTGCTGGATCACCTGGTCGGCCGACAGCTTGCGCTCGGTGCGATCCTTCAGCGTGACGAACATGAAGCCCGAGTTGGTCTGCGTGCCGCCGGTGAAGCCCGCGACGCTCTTCACGTTCGGGTTGCTCTGCACGATGCGCATCATCTCGGAGAACTTCAGCTTCATCGCCTGGAACGACGTCGACTGGTCGGCCCGGATGCCGCCGATCATCAGCCCGGTGTCCTGCTGCGGGAAGAAACCCTTCGGCACGACGATGTACAGGTAGACGTTCAGCCCGATGGTTGCGAACAGGGTCAGCAGGATCAGGAGCGGCCGGCGCAGCGCCCACGACAGCGAGCGCTCGTAGCCGCGCTGCATGCGGCTGAAACAGCGTTCCAGGAAACGCCCGAAGCGGCCTTCGTTTTGCGGGTCGTGCGACTCGGGCAGCAGGCGCGCGCACATCATCGGCGTGACCGTGAGCGACACCGCGAGCGAGACGGCGATCGCGAGCGACAGCGTCAGCGCGAACTCGCGGAACAGCCGCCCGACGATGCCGCCCATCAGCAGGATCGGCAGGAACACCGCGACGAGCGAAATGCTCATCGACAACACCGTGAAGCCGACCTCGCGCGCGCCGTCGAACGCGGCCTGCATGCGCGACTTGCCGTTCTCGATATGCCGCGAGATGTTCTCGAGCACGACGATCGCATCGTCGACGACGAAGCCGGTCGCGACGATCAGCGCCATCAGCGACAGGTTGTCGATCGAGAAGCCGAGCAGGTACATCGCGCCGAACGTGCCGATGATCGAGATCGGCACCGCGACGCTCGGGATCAACGTCGCGCGCCAGTTGCGCAGGAACAGGAACACGACCATCACGACGAGGCTGACCGCGATCAGCAGCGTGTGCTCGGTGTCCTTCAGCGACGCGCGAATCGTGGTCGAGCGGTCGAGCACGGGCGTGACGGTGATGTCGGCCGGCAGCGACGCGGTGAGCTGCGGCAGCGCCGCGCGCACGCGGTCGATCGTGTCGATGATGTTCGCGCCGGGCGAGCGGTAGAGGATCACGAGCACCGCGCGCTTGCCGTTCGACAGGCCGAGGTTGCGGAGATCCTCGACCGAATCGACGACGTCCGACAGGTCGGACAGCCGCACGGCCGAGCCGTTGCGGTAGGCCACGACGAGGTCGCGGTATTGCGACGCCTGGGATGCCTGGTCGTTCGTATAGAGCTGGTAGCGCTGCGGGCCGAATTCGATCGCGCCCTTCGGCGCGTTGGCGTTCGCGGAGGCCAGCGCCGCGCGCACGTCCTCGAGGCCGATCCCGTAGTGGAACAGCGCCTGCGGCTCGAGCTCGACGCGCACGGCCGGGTTCGCGGAGCCGCTGACCGACACCTGGCCGATCCCGTCGATCTGCGACAGCGACTGCTGCAGCACCGTCGACGCGGCGTCGTACAGCTTCGCGGGCGACGAGGTCTCCGACGTCAGCGACACGATCATGATCGGCGAATCGGCCGGGTTGACCTTGCGGTAGGTCGGGTTGCTCTTCAGCGCGGCGGGCAGGTCGGCGCGCGCCGCGTTGATCGCGGCCTGCACGTCGCGCGCGGCGCCGTCGATGTCGCGGTTCAGCCCGAACTGCAGGATGATCCGCGCGTTGCCGACCGTGCTCGTCGACGTCATTTCGGACACGTCGGCGATCGAGCCGAGGTGCCGCTCGAGCGGGCTCGTCACGCTGGTCGCGACCGTTTCCGGGCTCGCGCCCGGCAGCGACGCCTGCACCGAGATGGTCGGGAAGTCGACCTGCGGCAGCGGCGACACCGGCAGCTTGACGAACGCGAACAGGCCCGCGAGCGCGACGCCGATCGCGAGCAGCGTCGTCGCGACGGGGCGGGTGATGAAGGGGCGTGACAGGTTCATTGCTTGCTACGCATCCGTGCGCGGGCCGGCTTGCGGGCCGTGGCGTTCGAACCAGCCGCGCACGCGGCGCGCGAGCGAATCGAAGCCGAGGTAGATCACGGGCGTCGTGAACAGCGTCAGCACCTGCGACACGATCAGGCCGCCGGCGATCGCGATCCCGAGCGGCTGGCGCAGCTCGGAGCCCGCGCCGGAGCCGACGATCAGCGGCACCGCGCCGAGCAGCGCGGCGAGCGTGGTCATCAGGATCGGCCGGAAGCGCAGCAGGCACGCCTGGTAGATCGCCTCGCGCGGCGGCTTGCCTTCGACGCGCTCGGCCTCGAGCGCGAAGTCGATCATCATGATCGCGTTCTTCTTCACGATGCCGATCAGCAGCACGATGCCGATGATCCCGATGATGTCGAGGTCGTGCCCGGTGATCATCAGCGCGAGCAGCGCGCCGACGCCGGCCGACGGCAGCGTCGACAGGATCGTGATCGGGTGGATGTAGCTCTCGTACAGCACGCCGAGCACGATGTACATCGTGATGACCGCGGCGAGGATCAGGAACAGCTGGTTCGACAGCGATGCCTGGAACGCGAGCGCCGCGCCCTGGAAGCGCGTCTGGAACGACGCGGGCAGCCCGATGTCCTTCTCCGCGGCGCCGATCGCCTTGACCGCCTCGCCGAGCGACGCGCCCGGCGCGAGGTTGAACGAGATGGTGGTCGACGGGAACTGCGACAGGTGCGCGACCAAGAGCGGCGACGGCCGCTCGTGGAACGACGCGATCGACGCCAGCGGCACCTGGCCGCCGCCCGCCGACGGCAGGTAGATGTCGTTCAGCGATTGCGCATAGTGCTGCTCCTTCGGCTCGGACTCGAGAATCACGCGGTACTGGTTCGACTGCGTGAAGATCGTCGACACGATGCGCTGGCCGAACGCGTCGTACAGCGCGTTGTCGACGGTCGCCGGCGTGATGCCGAAGCGCGCGGCGCTCGGGCGGTCGATCTCGATGTAGACGGACTGGCCGTTGCTCTGCAGGTCGGTCGCGACGTCGGCGAGCGACGGCTCCTGCTGCAGCCGGGCCACGAGCTTCGGCACCCAGGTCGCGAATTCTTCCGAGTTCGGGCTCGTCAGCATGAACTGGTACTGCGTCGGGCTGACGGTCGAGTCGATCGTCAGGTCCTGCACCGACTGCATGAACAGCGAGATGCCGGTGATGTTGGCGACGCGGTGCTGCAGGTCGCGGATGATCTGCGCGGCCGTCTCGGTGCGTTCGTCGCGCGCCTTCAGGTTGATCAGCATCCGGCCGCTGTTCAGCGTGATGTTGCTGCCGTCGACGCCGATGAACGACGTGAGGCTCTCGACGTTCGGATCCTTCAGGATCTCGGCCGCGAGCGCCTGCTGGCGCTCCGCCATCGCGCCGTACGAGATCGACTGCGGCGCCTGCGTGATCGCCTGGATCACGCCGGTATCCTGCGCGGGGAAGAAGCCCTTCGGCACGTAGACGTACAGCAGGCCGGTCAGCGCGAGCGTCAGCAGCGCGACGACGAGCGTCGAGCGCTGGCGGTTCAGCACCCATTCGAGCGCGACCGCGTAGCGCGCGATCACCCAGTCGATCGCCCGGTGCACGCGTGCCTCGAAGCGATGGCTCTCGGGCGGCGGCGAATGGCGCAGCAGCTTCGCGCACATCATCGGCACGAGCGTGAGCGACACGATCGCCGAGATCACGATCGTCACCGCGAGCGTGATCGCGAATTCGTGGAACAGGCGTCCGACCACGTCGCCCATGAACAGCAGCGGGATCAGCACCGCGATCAGCGACACCGTCAGCGAGATGATCGTGAAGCCGATCTGCCTCGAGCCCTTCAGCGCGGCCTCGAGCCCCGTTTCGCCTTCCTCGACGTAGCGTGCGATGTTCTCGATCATCACGATCGCGTCGTCGACGACGAAGCCGGTCGCGATGGTGAGCGCCATCAGCGACAGGTTGTTCAGCGAGAAGCCGGCCATGTACATCACCGCGAGCGTGCCGATCAGCGACAGCGGCACCGACAGGCTCGGGATGATCGTCGCGTAGACGTTCGCGAGGAACAGGTACATCACGAGCACGACCAGCGCGACCGCGAGCATCAGTTCGAACTGCACGTCGCGCACGGCGGCGCGGATCATCGTCGTGCGGTCGGTGACGATCTCCACGTCGAGCGCGGCCGGCAGCGTTTCCTGCAGCTTCGGCAATTGCGCCTTGATCGCGTCGACGGTCGCGATCACGTTCGCGCCCGGCTGGCGCTGCACGTTCAGGATGATGGCCGGGTCCGAATTCACCCACGCGCCGAGCTTGGTGTTCTCCGAGCCGGCGACGACCGTCGCGACGTCGGTGAGCATCACCGGGCGGCCGTTCTTGTAGGCGACGACCGCGCTGTTGTACTGGTCGGCGCTCGTCAGCTGGTCGTTCGCGTTGATCGTGTACGCGCGCGTCGGGCCGTCGAAGTTGCCCTTCGGCGTGTTCACGTTCAGGTTCGAGATCGTCGTGCGCAGGTCGTCGAGGTTCATCCCGTACTTCGCGAGCGCGGTGGGGTTCGCCTGGATCCGCACGGCCGGGCGGTTGCCGCCCGACAGGCTGACGAGACCGACGCCCGCGACCTGCGAGATCTTCATCGCGAGGCGCGTGTCGGCGAGATCCTGCACCTGCGTGAGCGGCAGCGTCTTCGACTTGACGGCGAGCGTCAGCACCGGCGCATCGGCCGGGTTGACCTTCGCGTAGATCGGCGGGGCAGGGAGGTCGGACGGCAGCAGGTTGCCGGCCGCGTTGATCGCGGCCTGCACTTCCTGTTCGGCGATGTCGAGCGGCAGGTCGAGCGAGAACTGCAGCGTGATCACGGACGAGCCGGCCGAACTCTGCGACGACATCTGGTTCAGCGACGGCATCTGCCCGAACTGCCGTTCGAGCGGCGCGGTGACCGACGAGGTCATCACTTCCGGGCTCGCGCCCGGGTAGAAGGTCTGGACCTGGATCGTCGGATAGTCGACTTCCGGCAGCGCGGCGAGCGGCAGGAAGCGCAGCGCGACGAGACCGGCCAGCATGATCGCCGCCATCAGGAGGGCGGTGCCGACCGGCCGGAGAATGAAGAGGCGGGATGGATTCATCGAGCGGCCCGCGCGTTACTGGGCCGCGGAGGCCGCTGCCTGCGACGCGCCGTGCTTGTGCCCGCCGCGATGGCCGCCGGCGCCCGATGCGCCCGACGCCGCACCGGCGCCGCGTGCGCCCGACGCGCCTTTCGGCTTGTCGGCCGGGATCGAGATCTTCGCGCCTTCGCGCAGGCGGTCGGAGCCGTCGGTCACCACGCGCTCGCCGAGCGACACGCCGCTGACGATGCTCGTGCGTTCGCCGTCGACCGGGCCGATCGTGACCTTGCGCACGGTCACCGTGTTGTCGGGTTTCACGACGTAGACGAACTGGCCGATCGAGCCGGTCAGCACGGCCGAGGTCGGCACGATCGTCGCATTGCGCAGCACGTCGACGAGCAGGCGCGTGTTCACGAACTGATTCGGGAACAGCATGCCTTCCTTGTTATCGAAGTTCGCGCGCAGCTTGACCGTGCCCGTGCTCGTGTCGATCTGGTTGTCGAGCGTCGCGAGCGAGCCCGTCTCGAGCGGCACCGTGTTGTTGCGGTTGTACGCGGTGACCGACAGCTTCTGGCCCGCGTTCACCTGCTTGAGGATCTGCGGCAGGTTGTCTTCCGACGTCGTGAAGATCACGCTCATCGGCTGCAGCTGCGTGATCACGACGAGGCCGTTGGCATCGCCGGGCGTCACGTAGTTGCCGGGGTCGACCTGGCGCAGGCCGACGCGGCCCGACACCGGCGCGGTGATGCGCGCGTACGTGAGGTTCAGCTTCGCGGAATCGATCGCGGCCTGGTCGGTCTTCACCGCGCCTTCGTATTGCTTGACGAGGGAGGCCTGCGTATCGACGGTCTGCGACGCGATCGAGTCCTGCGACAGCAGCGTCTGGTAACGCTTCAGGTCGAGGCGGGCCGTCGCGAGCAGCGCCGAGTCGCGCGCGTGCGTGCCTTCGGCGTTCTCGAGCGCGACCTGGTACGGGCGCGGGTCGATCTGCGCGAGCAGGTCGCCTTTCTTGACGATCTGGCCTTCCTGGAACGCGACCGACTGCAGGTAGCCGGACAACTGCGTCTTGACCGTCACGTTCGCGAGCGGCGTGACGGTGCCGAGCGCGGACAGCACGATCGGCATTTCGCCCTGGGTCGCGGTCGCGACCTGCACGGGCTGCGGAATATTCGCCATCGCGGCGGGGCCGCCGCGGCCGCGCTTTGCGCTGCCGGCGCTGGCCGCGGTACCTTGCGCCGTGCTGCCGGCCGCCGGCGTGCGGTTCCACGGATGCCACCACAGCAGGCCGCCGATGACGACGACCGCGAGCGCGCCGGCCATCAGCGTGCGGCGCGGGCGCCGCGCGGCGGGGGACGCGGGGTCTTTCGAAGGGGGCGTGGGCTTTTGTTCGTTATCCATCGTGATCTGTCAGGAAGACGGCGCGGCGGGCCGGAAATCGGACTGCTGGGCTGCGCGTGGGCGAGCGGTGCCGGGGAGGGGGCGCCCGGCTCGGTCCGGGCCCCCGCCGGTCTGCGCGGGAAAAGAGCGGTGCGCACCGCGAGTGCGGCGCGACGATGGGCATGATCCTACGTCCCGTCCCCGTTACAGTCCAGTGGTCTATCTTTCAACGGGTTACGGTCGTTACAGAACGCGACAGTGCGATGACGGAACGCTTACACGCTGATGCGACGGGCCGGTGCGCCGCCGATCTCGCGGGTGATTTTCGCGATACATTCGTGCAGCGCGGGCACCACGTGTTCGTGCAGCCATTCGGGCGGGCACTGGTGCGACGCGCCACCGCAATTCACCGAATAGCGCTGGCCCGACGGACCGACGAAACCGGCCGCGACGGCATTCAGGCCCTCGCGCCATTCGCCGATCGCGATCGCGTGGCCGTCGCGCATCGCGTCGTCCAGCGCGGGGGTCAGGCGGGCCGACACATGCGGCCAGTCGTCGCCCGCCGTGGTGCGCAGCGACTCGAGCAGCAGGCGGCGTTCGTCGTCCTCGAGTGCGGCGAGATACGCGCGGCCGACCGCGGTGCGCGCGATGTCCATCCGCGAGCCGATTTCGAGGCGCGTGACGAGGACGGCCGAGCGTGGACGGATCACGTCGATCGCGACCATGTCGAGCCGGTCGCGCACCGCGAGGTGCACGGACAGCGACGTGCGTTCGGCCAGCTCGATCATGAACGGCCGCGAACGCGCGCGGATGTCGAAGTTGCGCAGGAAGCCGTGGCTCAGTTCGAGCACCGACGCGGTTAGCACGAAGCGCTCGCTGTCGGGCAACTGGAACAGGAAGCCGGCGCTGACGAGCGTCGCGGTGATGCGCGAGACGGTCGGCTTCGGGATGCCGGTCAGTTCGGTCAGCTCGCGGTTGCTGACGGGGGCGTCGGCCGCCGCGATGCGGCGTAGCACGGCGAGGCCGCGGGCCAGGGCGGTGATCTCGTCGGGCGACGATTCACGGTCCCGCGACGCGGGAGGGGTTACAGTTGTCGACACGAGGGATTCTCTCTAATTCCGAAACTCGATTTCAATTTTGTTGGTATTGTAGGACTATTGTCAAAGGATGCATGTTCTGCGGGCGAACCGGTCATCGGATGAGATTTTACGGGTTCACCCTTGGTTTATTAGGAAAACGCTCAAATGAGCGTTGCCAGAAAGTGCATGAACCGGTGCAAATACCGCTTGACTTGTCGGGCGGAAACGGAAAGAATGTCTCACGTTTTCGAAACATCGTTTCAAGAGTTTAACCGGCAACGATGTTTCGCGCAGTCTCTCAGGTTCTAGCACGGCCCTCGGAATGGCTAGAACTTTTTTAGCGCCACGGTCTCCGTGGCGCTTTTTTTTGCCCGTTTTCCGGCGACCGCCCGGTTTGCCGCGATCGAAGGTCCGCTTCGTTGGAGCGGGGCCGGCACCGCTTGCCGCGTCCTGCACGATCCACCGCCACCCCCCGCGATTTTAATTAATTTCTGCTATCGGGAAAATTTCGGCAATACGTCGCCGGTCGTCGTGCGTCTTGCATCGGACAAATCCAGTGCCACGACGCGTCTGCCCGAACGTCGCACGTCCCATCCGTGCGGAGCATGTCGCCCCTCCGTGTGCCGGAGCCCTCCTATGCAAAAGTAGGGGGGTGACCCATCCCGGCCAGCCGCGCACATCTGCAGAATCCAGATACGGGCCGATGCGAACACTTCGCCGGCCCGCGTCCGCAGCACAGCATGACGCCCAGCCCGTATCGCTGGTTGACCCCTTGGATGGAGGTCATATGTTCAGTACCCGCGCGTGTTGCAGCAGTGTGGCGGCACTGTTGCTCCTGATGTGCGCCGTTCCCTCATTCGCCCAGTCGTTCCGGGTCCAGTGCCCGTTCACCACGCCGTCGCACCCGACCGCGCTGGCGCCCGGTGTCGGCGAACCCGCTTACACGAAGCCGACCTATACCGGCCAGAATTCCACGTCGACCGGCACCGTGAACGGCGCGATCAAGTGCCAGCAGATCTCGGGCGGCGACGGCTATGCCACGATGGCCAACGGCGTGCAGACCTATCTGTTCGCGTTCGGCCCGCTGTCCGGGCTCGCGGACATCAAGGCCGGCCTGCCCGGCACGGAGCTCGCGTCGGTGTTCAACACCGTCGGCGACCCGAGGACGGACCCGACCTACAACGGCGCGGTCGGGCTCGCGCCCGATCCGGATGCCGGCGGCGCGCTGACCGGCCACGTCGATCCGCGCCCGATCATGGACATCGGCGTGATGAACGGCAACCAGCCCGCGCCGATGATGGCGATCGACGAGGACGACGAGTTCTTCCTCACGCTCACGAACGTCGGGATGATCATGCGCCCCGACCTGTTCGAGAAGCATACGGTGCACTTCCACGGCTATCCGAACGCGTCGTCGTTCTATGACGGCGTGCCGGACGCGTCGGTCGCGATCAACATCGGCGCGAGCTTCACGTACTACTATCTCGCGCCGGATGCGGGCACCTATTTCTGGCACTGCCACATCACGCCGCCGGAGCACCTGCAGATGGGCATGGTCGGCCAGATCTACGTGCGGCCGCGCCAGGACCGGGTGCCGAAGGGCGTGTCGCTGTACGACGCGCTCATGACGCAGCAGTCGGACCTGCGCACGCGCTGCGGCAACGACATCCTGTGCTCGACGCCGCTGCCGCCGCAGAACAACGGCCTCGTGCGGGCGGCCAACGTCAACATTCCGCCGACCACGCCGGAGACGCTGTCGCTCTACGCATACAACGACGGCGACGGCTCGACCGCGTACGACGTCGAGTATCCGATCCAGATCCATGGCTTCGATCCGAACTTCCACTTCGTCGGCATGACGTTCAATCCCGAACCGTTCACCGACATGAAGGACAAGTTCTTCCTGCTGAACGGCCGCAGCTATCCGGACACGGTGACCGAAGGGGCGATGTCGACGCCCGCTTCGGACAGCTCGATGCATCCGTCGCAACCGCTGCCGACGCTGGTCAACATTCCGGCCGGCGGCCGCGCGCTGTTGCGGATCTCGGATCTCGACGTGACCGAATACCAGACGCTGGCGTCGCTCGGCATCCCGATGCACGTGATCGCGCTCAATGCCCGCATGTTGCGCGACATGGCCGGCAACAACATGGCCTACGACACGAACTCGATCACGCTCGCGGGCGGCGAGTCGCTCGACCTGATTCTCGACGCCAGCGACAAGACGAAGTACCACTCCGGCCAGATTTTCTACCTGTACACGCCGAACCTCGATCACCTGTCGAACGATCAGGAGAACTTCGGCGGCCTGATGACCGAGGTCCACATCTGCAGCGCCGTGGACCCGGTCACGAAGCATTGCACTCTTTGATGACCAGGGGCCGCCCGCATCATCGGGCGGCCCCGGCCGGGAAGTCCTGCCCTGAGGAGAAAAGCCGTGGGACACATCACTCATCATGCGTGGACCGCGACGCTCGCCCGTCTCGGACGGCTCGCACGCGTCGGCGTCGCGACGCTCGCCGCGTTGCTGTCGGTGCACGCGCACGCCGCCGCGCCGGGCATCACCGGCAAGGTCTTCAACCTCACGGCCCAGGAAGCGCGCATCACCCAGCCGGACGGCACGAGCGTCTATTCGTGGGGCTACGGCTGCGCGGCGACCAGCGCGACGCCGCTCGTCTTCTCGCCGTCGACGATCACCGGCGCGACCTGTCCGACGATGCAGATCCCCGGTCCGACGCTGATCGTCAGGCAGGGCGACATCATCACCGTGACACTCACCAACAACCTGCCGGCGGCAGCCGGCAACACGTCGATGCTGTTTCCCGGCTTCGTCGTGTGCACCGGCACCCTGAGCCCGGACGGCAAGACCTGCACCGGCACCTCCGGCGTTGCCGGGCTGCTGGCGCAGGAGGCGCAGCACGGCGCGACGGTCACCTACACGTTCGTCGCGGCGACGCCGGGTACGCATGCGTACTACAGCGGCACGCAGGGCGATCTGCAGATCGAGATGGGGATGTACGGCGCGATCATCGTGCTGCCGAATACGGCGGTCAACACGGCGGGCTGCATGGCGCTGCCGGATTCGGGCCGGCCGTTCGGCCAGCGCGATTTCCGCAACGCGGCGGCGGCATTCGACAACAGCGCCGCCTGCTATGACCGTGAGTATCTTTTTCAGTTCTCCGAAATGGATCCGCGCATCCATCAGCAGGCGGAGCAGCAGGTCGCGGCGAATACGTCGTGCACCAGGCCGACCGGCTGCATGACGGTCGAGACCGAGCCTTATCACCCGGCCTATTTCATGGTCAACGGCCGCTCGATGCCGGACGACATGGATCCGAACTACGCGCCGCAGTACCCGCACCAGCCGTACAACGGCAATCCGCACATGCATCCGGGCGAACTGGTGCTGCTGCGGATCATCGGCACCGGCCGCTGGCAGCATCCGTTCCACGAGCACGGCAACCACGTGCGCGTGCTGGCGCGCGACGGCAACCTGTTGCTCAGCCCGGTCGACCCGAGCCACCCGGCGAACCCGCGGCTGCCGGCCGGCCCGCTGCTGTTCACGACCACCACGACGCCGGGCGCGACGATGGACGGGATTTTCTACTGGACCGGCAAGGGCCTGAACTGGGACGTCTACGCGCACTACCCGGGCGACGGCTCCGTCTGCGTGCCCGACGCGAACGGCTACTACACGACGGCGTCGAACCCGCCGGCGCCGCGCAACGCGCCGAACTACTACGAGTGGTGCCAGGACCACGGCAAGGCGCTCGAGAAGGCGCCGTTCGGCAAGGTCGCCAGCGGCGGGCCGGTCACGTTGCCGGACTCGAACATCCTGACGAACGGTTTCTGGTATGGCGGCAGTCCTTATCTCGGGCCGGACGCGACCGTGCGTGCGACGGCGCCGACCGGCACGTCGCCACCCAGCAACACGATCCTGAACCCGCCGGCGACGGAAGCAGGCTTCGCGTTCATGTGGCACTCGCATAACGAGCGCGAGATCACGACGAACAACATCTTCCCGGGCGGAATGATGATGATGATGCTCGTTGATCCTCCGGTATTTCCGATCGACGAATCCAATTAGGGGTGGGGAGAAAGACGATGAGATCCACCAAGCTCACGGCGACGCTCCTTGATCTGTTCAAGGCGGGGGTCGCGGCATCCATCTTGCTGACGGCAGGCGAAGCCTGTTTCGCGCAAGCGGTCGTCAATCTGACGGCGAAGGCGTCCACGGCGTTGATGCCGGACGGGCAGGCCGTGCCGATGTGGGGCTACAGCTGCACGCCGGCTGCCGTGGCGACGGTGCCGGCCGCGAATGCGACCTGCGCGGCGGCGAATCCGGCCGCCGGCGCGAACTGGTCGCCGGTGGTCGTCACCGTGCCGGCCGGGCAACTGCAGATCAACCTGACGAACAACCTGCCCGCGCCCGTGCCGACCTCGCTCGTCATCGTCGGCCAGCTGGGCGGCGGTCTGGGCGACAAGCCGACGACCACGCCGAGCCCGGTCCATCCGACGCAGACCGCCACGACCTGGCCGATCGTCACGGCGACCTCGACCGCGCCGATGGCGTCGTTCGTGCCGCCCGCGCAAGGGCCGCGCGTCCAGTCGTTCGGGACCGAGGTGGCGCCGTCGACCGATCCGAAATCGCACACGACGCTCACCTGGACCAATCTCAAGCCCGGCACCTACCTGCTCGAGTCGGGCACGCACCCGTCGATCCAGGGGCCGATGGGCCTCTACGGGGTGCTGGTGGTGAAGAGCCCGAGCGTCCCCAGCTCGACGTGCGCATCGACGAAACAGGCCTATCCGAATTCGGTGTCCTGCTATGACGCCGACGTGCCGCTCGTGATGAGCGAGATCGATCCGGTGCAGAACGCCGCGGTCGCCGCGGCCGTCGCGACCAAGGGCTTCAGCGAAACCGCCGCGTGGTCGGGGCAGCCCGGCGGATGCGGCGACTCGAAGTCGGTCACGTTCGGCACCTGCTATCCGCCGGTGGTGAACTACGATCCGCGCTACTACCTGATCAACGGCGTGGCCTTCGATCGCACCAACCCGAACGCGTCGGCCTTCCCGCCGAGCGCGATGGTGCCGCCGTCGACCGGGCAGGTGCTCGTGCGCCTGGTGAATGCCGGGCTGCGCATGCACGTTCCGGCGGTGGTCGGCGCGCAAACGGGCAATCCGTCCGCTCCCGGCTTCACGCTGATCGCCGAGGACGGCAACGTGATTCCCGGCGCCGCGCGCATCCAGAACGCCGTGTTCATGGCGGCCGGCAAGACCTACGACCTGATGCTGAACGCGCCGGCCGCCGGTGCGATGCCGGTATACGACCGGCAGTTGAGCCTGTCGACCAACAACATGCGCGATGGCGGGATGCAAGGCTACATCGCGGTCAACAACGCCCAACCGTCGGCGACTGCCGGCATCGGCGAAACGCCGACCGCCGCGGGCGCGAACTATTACTTCGTGCCGGGCACGACGCTGACCGTGTCGGATCCGGCCAAGGGCGTGATCGCGAGCGACTCCGGCGTGTACGGCGTGAAGGTCCAGACGCCGCCCGCGAGCGGCACGCTCACGTTGAATACCGACGGTACGTTCACGTATCTATCGAGTAGCACTGCGAACGACAGTTTCGTCTATCAGTCGACCAACGGCACGCCGCCGGTGACGGCGAAAGTGACGTTGACCGCCTGCACCACGAGCAACAAGTGCCTGTCGGTCCCGACGGCCGGCAATGCGAGTTTCGCGAGCAACATCGCGTCGCAGATCCAGGTCGGCGCACCGGGCGTGCTCGCCAGCGCGAACGATCCGGCCGGGTTGCCGCTCACCGCGCAAATCGTCGCGTCGAGCGCGACGAACGGCACCGTGACGCTGAATCCGGACGGCTCGTTTACCGCGGTGCCGTCGACGCCGCGGGTCGGCAACGGCGCGGCCGCGCAGACGATGACGTTCCAGTACAAGGTCACCAATACGCAGATGCAGACGAGCGCGAATGCAGGGACGGTGACCGTGACCTTCAATCCCGGCAGCGGGCTGGTCGTGAACGTGATGGACGCGCCGAGCATGGCGCCGGATGCGACCGCGCCGAACAAGGCGGTCAAGCTCGCCGACTATCGCTGGATCATCGAGGAAGACCGCACGATGCAGATCGATCCGGCCTGCCAGGTGAATTCCGCGACGGGAAGGCCGGCGAACTGCCCGCCGCTGCCGGTCCCGAGCCTCGGCACGAACTTCCATACGAGCTACATGCCGGTGGTGGCGTCGGGCTGCGTCGGCACCGTCGCATGCGAATCCGGCCAGACCGTGTACGACCCGGTGTCCAACACGCACGTGGCGACCGTATGCGACGTCGGCAACGGCGTGTGCCGTACCGGCCCGAACGTCTCGCAACAGGCGCCGGTCGATCCGAAGTACGTGGCGCTCGATCCGACCAAGCATTACTACATCTCGATCCTGCCGGGCGATGCCGGTAACACGTTCACGAACGGCGGCGGCGTGTCGCCGGACGGCAAGCGGCCATTCAGCATCGCGCTCGACTGCCCGTCGGGCCCGAGCGGCGCGGATTTCGCGCCGGGCACCGGCAAGTGCGGCCACAGCATGGGCGGCGCGCCGATTGCGCCCGCGCAGGTCGCGGCGGCGAAGGCCGGACAGACCGGCGCGGGACAGGCCGGGCAGCTCAACGTGCTGTTGACGGAAACGCCGTACCAGACCGCGAAGCTGTCGGTGTTCGTGTTCGAGGACGATGCGCCGCTGAACGGCGAAGTGGATGTCAGCGGCGGGTCCGACGGATTCGGCACCGCACGCGAGCCGGGGCTCGGCGGATTCGAGATCAAGCTCTGGGACGATGCGGGCGGCACCGGCGACCCGACCGGACAGATGACCTACGACATGTTCAACATGCCGCTGTCGAATTCGCTGCAAGGCACCGTCGATCCGCTCACCGGGCTCAATGCGTGCCCGATCTCGACGGCGACCGACGGCCTGGTCGGCATGATTCCGACCTGCCCGAAATACGAATCGGACGGCAAGACGCTGTCGCCGCTCGTCGGCCAGGCCATCATCGCCAACCTGATGCCGGGCCGCTACGGTGTGATCGCGACACCGGCGGCCGACCGGATCGGCCGCGGCGAGGAGTGGCTGCAGACCAACACGCTCGACGGACAGAAGGCGCACGACGCGTTCATCAAGGTCGGCGGCCCCGCGTACTTCCAGGAGTTCGGGCCGGCCGGCTATCACGTGTCGATCGGCTTCGCGAATCCGAAGATCATCAACGCGCGCAGGACCAACGCGGCCAAGACCGGGATATGCGACACCGGTCCGTGCCCGAACACGCTCACGGGCCGCGTGACGAACCTGCACTACAGCCGCCCGCCGAACGAGAACCTGTACAGCAGCGGATCGCGCGATTCGCTGGCGTTCTCGCAATGCTATGTGAGCGTCGGCGATCCGGACAGCGAGGACTACGGCTTCACGAAATGCGATAGCCAGGGGCGGTTCACGATCAGCGGCTTGCCGAGCGGCACGACCCGCATCACCGTGTTCGATCAATGGAACGACCAGATCGTCGACGGGCTGGCCAAGGCGGTCCAGTTGCCCGCGGCCAACGGGAGCACGACGGTCGACGTCGGCGACCTGTCCGTGCTGCAGTGGCATACGAACCTCTATACGCGGACCTTCATCGACCTGCACGGCGACGGCATCTCGCATCCGGACGACCCCGGCATCGCGCTGGCATCGGTCAACATGCGGTTCCGCGACGGCAGCTTCTCGAACTTCAACAACACGGACGGCAATGGTTACGCGCCGTTCAACGAAGTGTTTCCGCTGTTCAACTGGTACGTGGTCGACGACGACCTGACGCGCTTCAAGTCGACCGGCACGCACGTGGTGTACGACGCGGGCGGTCCGGTGGACGGCACCGGCGCTGCCGGCAGCGGGCACTCGACGGTGGCCGCGAACTTCGCGAACACGGCCGAAACCGTGCCGCTGCCGTCGAACCTGCATGTGCCGGGCGCCCGGTATTGCGCGGACGCGGATTGCGCGTCGACCGGCAGCGGTTCGACCGGGCGGGTCGATCCGCCCTGGACGGGCACGGAGGCATGGCAGGGCTTCTCCGGCCAGAACTCGTTCATCGAGTACGGCAAGACGCCGTTCGCGAAGGGCGAGAACGGCGGGATACGCGGCGAGGTGATCTACGCGTCGACGCGGCCGTTCGACGATCCGACGCTGCTGATCCACACGAAGTGGACCCCCGACGTGCCGAACGTCACGGTCAACCTGTACCAGGAGGGCACGGCCACGGACGGCACGACCAACCTGACGCTGGTGGACACGACCAAGACGGCGAGCTGGGACGACTGGGCGCAGGGCTTCCGCGCGGACGGCGTGACGCCGAACATGAACTGCCCGGGCCAGGATCCGAACGACCCGTTCTACTTCACGCTGAAGAACAGCACCAACTGGCTCGATCCGCAACATCGCCAGCTGCCTGCGAACGCACAGTACAAGTGCTACGACGGCATGCACGCGTTCAACCAGATCCAGCCGGCGCCGTATGACGGGATGTACAAGTTCCCGAGCGTGACCGCGACGGATGCGAACGGCAAGCCGGTCGCGTCGAACTGCACGATCTGCGTCGGGAAGAACCCCGTCGACGGCACGCCGATGCTGCCGGCCGGCAAGTACGTGGTCGAGATCATCGTGCCGCCGGGCTACGAGCTGGTGAAGGAGGAAGACAAGAACATCCTGATCGGCGACAACTACATCGCTCCGGTGACGCAGCAGTTCGCCGGCATCGGCGCGATCTTCATCCTGCCCGACCAGGCCGCGGTGAACTCGACGTACAACAAGAACAACCCGCAGAACCCGACCACGAACCTCGGTTCGACGCCGCATGCCGAAGGCGACACCGGCAGCGTCGAGCGGTTCTGGCCGTGCGTCGGCGAGCTGCGCATCGTGCCGGACTACATCAGCCTGTTCCCGGGATCGAAGGAAGTCGCGCCGTTCGCCGGTGCATCGCGGCATCTGTGCGATCGCAAGGAGGTGATGCTGACCGACGAGGAATCGGTGCTCGCGAAGTTCTGGATTTTCAGCTCGACGCACGTCGCGGCGCACTACACGGGCTTCATGCTTGACGACTTCTCGTCGGAGTTCGACCCGTATTCGCCGCAGTTCGGCGAGAAGTTCGCCGTGCCGAACGTGCCGATCTCGTTCAAGGATTTCTCCGGCAACGAAACCTCGCGCACCTATACGGATCAATGGGGCATCTACAACGGGCTGACGTTCTCGACCTGGGAAGTGAACCCCCCGAACCCGACCGGGTATGCGCCGACGATGATGGTCGCCTGCATGAACGATCCGGGCCCGATCCCCGATCCGCAGCACCCCGGCAAGACGATTGCCGATCCGCTGTACAACCCGGCATACAGCCAGTTCTGTTACGAGATTCCGTTCATGCCCGGACAGACGCAGTACATGGATACGCCGGTGGTGCCGGTGCAGTCCTTCGCGGACGGCTATAACCAGCCCGACTGCGCGTATCCGGATGCGACGCCGGCGATCTCGAGCGTGACCGGCGATGCGATCGGCGCCGGCGCGGGCCCGTGGGTCAGCGCGCCCGGCAAGCAACTGACGATCAACGCGCTGGGCGACCAGCAGGTGGTGAACCACGCGTATACCGGACCGAGCCAGACCACGGCACCGTTCAACCAGAAGTTCATCACGCGCCACTACGGCTTCGGCGCGACGCAGGGCACCGGCACGGTCACGATCGCGGGCGTCAATGCGACGGTCGTGTCGTGGAGCGACTCGAAGATCGTGGTGCTCGCGCCCGACCTGAGCCTTCCGTCGCTCCCGTCGCTGAAGGTGCCGTCGACCTGCACGATCCAGCAGATGGGCGCGCCCGCGACGCAGTGCGGCGAGCTCGTGATCACGGCCGGCAACGGCAAGCGGTCGATCGATGCGGTCACGGTGACGATCGGCGGCAAGGCGCCGACCTACGTGAGCGGCGAGAACGGCGCGAGCAATGCGCTCCAGACGGCGATCAACAATGCGAGCGCGGGCGACATGATCGTCGTCGGTCCGGGCACGTACAACGAGATGCTGGTGATGTGGAAGCCGGTGCGGCTGCAAGGCGTGGGCGCAGCGTCGGTGACGATCAATGCGAATACGCATCCGTCCGGCAAGCTCGATCCGTGGCGCAGGCTGATCGCGTGCCTGTTCGGCACGTCGCTGAACGGCGGGGTGATTTCGGCCACGTACGACCCGACGAAGCCGATCTCGTCGACCAACAACCCGTACGATCCGTCAGGCACCTACCAGTGCCCGGTGCAGATGCAGGGGCACGTGGATCCGATTCCGTTCGAGCCGACCGTCGGTTGGGACAGCACGCAGAACGGCAACCTGGGCGAGCTGCTGATCGAGCCGTCGCTGCTGGGCGCGTATGAAGGCGCGGGCATCACGGTACTGGCCAAGGGTGTGCAGCCGAGCACGAACTGCACCGCGAACGGCATCTGCACGATGCTCACGGCGCACGACTGCACGACGGACCCGAACAACCCGAACTACGGCAACTTCCTGTGCAACCCGTCGCGCATCGACGGGGTCACGGTCACCAACAGCTCGCAGGGCGGCGGCGGGATCTTCCTGCACGGCTGGAACCATTACACGGAGGTATCGAACAACCGCGTGACCGGCAATGCCGGCACGCTGTCGGGCGGCATCACGGTCGGCCAGGTGGAAGTGCCGGACGGCAACATCGCCGCGGACGGCGTGACGCAGTTGCCGTTCATGTACAACACGTTCGTCAACGTTCACCACAACGCCGTCACGGCAAACGCGTCGTATGGCGACGAGATCAACTCGACCACGCCATCCTCGGCCGGCGGCGTGACCCTGTGCTCGGGCGCCGACTACTACCGCTTCAACTACAACTGGGTCTGCGGCAACATGAGCAGCGGTGACGGCGGCGGCGTTTCGCACTTCGGGTTCAGCTACAACGGCGACCTGTCGCACAACGTGGTGTTGTTCAACCAGAGCAACAACCCGACGTTGCCGACGTATGGCGGCGGGATCATCGCGCAGGGGGTGCCGCCCGACGGCACGTTCTGCGAGAACTCGACCGTCGACGTCGATTGCGCGCCGCAGCTGTCCGACGGCATCGGCCCGAATCTCGTGATCGACGGCAACCTGATCATGGGCAACACGGCGGAAAGCGGGAAGGGCGGCGGCCTGCGGCTGCAGAACGTCAACGGCACGGACGTGCAACGCAATCTCGGCAATCCGAACAACTGGTACCAGGTGCGCGTGATCAACAACATCATCGCGAACAACGTGGCCGGCTGGTCGGGCGGCGGCGTGTCGCTGCAGGATGCGGTGCGCGTCAGCTTCATCAACAACACGGTGATCGCGAACGATGCGACGGCGTCGGCGGGCGTGCTCTTCAATACGCCGGCCGCGTCGCAGTCGAACGTGGCGCCGCCGGGATGCACGAGCAGCACGACCAGCGCGGACTCGACCTGCACGAGTTTCATCGAGACATCGACGCAGCAGCCGGCCGGGCTGGAGACGACGACGCATACGCAGAACCTGATGGCGGCGTTCGTTCCGCCCGCGGGTTTCACGGGGCAAGTCACCTGTCCCGCGAACGCGCCGAACTGCACGAAGTTCTCGAATCCGGTGCTGAGCAACAACCTGTTCTGGCAAAACCGCTCGTTCTACATCTCGGTGAGTGCGCAGCCGAACCCGAACATACCCGGCTTGCAGAACGCGGTCACGCTGAACCCGGTCCTGAACCAGAAGGGGCAATCGACAGGCTTCTGCGTGACGGGCGGCGCGACCCCGCCGTTCTACTGGGATATCGGCGCGTACGGCGACACCGGGCCGGCCAATCACCAGTCCGGGCTGACCATGAACCCGCAGTACTCGATCATGACCAGCACGGCCGGCTACGCCGCGACCAACAAGGCAGCGGACCCGCAGACAACCAGCCAGTACTGCAACGGCTCGCGGGTGCCGCCGGAAGCCGGCGGGAACGGCTTTGCCGTACCGCCCGGGATCGCCGACGCGGTGTTGCCGAACCCGTTGTTCGGGCTGATGCCGTCGGCCACGCCCGATGAAGGCAACCAGTGGATCAACATGTCGTACGGGCCGCTGTCGCTGTCCAACGAGGCGCTGCAGCCGGGCAGCGCCGGCTACAACGTGATGATGGGCAACTACTCGATCAAGGGCACGTCGCCGGCGATCGGGGCGGCCACCGCGAACGGCGCGCCGAATCACGACATCTTCGGCACGCCGCGGCCGCAAGCCAACGGCTACGACATCGGCGCGGTCGAGTACGTCGCGCCTGGCCTGCTCGGCGGCCTGCTCGGCGGCGGTACGCCGATCGACCCGCTCGCATTGGGGAGCCAGCCGACCGGCCTGGCCGCGCTGATCCCCGGAGGCGGCGGAATTCCGGGCGGCGGAGGCATCCCGGGTGTCGGCGGTATTCCGGGCGGCGGTGGAATTCCGGGTGTCGGTGGCATCCCGGGCGGCGGTGGAATTCCGGGCGGCGGCGGTATTCCGGGTGTCGGTGGCATCCCGGGCGGTGGTGGTATTCCGGGTGTCGGTGGCATCCCGGGCGGTGGAGGTATCCCGGGCGGTGGAGGTATCCCGGGCATCGGCGGCATCCCGGGGATCGGCGGAATCCCGGCCATCTTCAGCCGTAACGTGCCGCTGCCGCCGATCAAGGCGCCGGCGCTGAGGCGGCCGCAGGCAGGGGCGCGGCTGGCTCCGCCGGTGACCCGGCCGCTGCCGGCCGGCGCGTTGGCGCAGTCTCCGGCGCTGGCGCGGCCGCAATCGGCTGCGCTGCTGCAGGCCCCGGCCCGGACGACGCCGCGCGCCCGCACGCAGACGCCTGGGCAGTTGCCTGCGCAGACACGCGCGCAGCCGCCCGTGCGGCTGCCGGCGCCGACCCCGGCGCAGGCGCTACCCGCGCCGCTCACGGGAGCGATGCAATGAAACGGGCGGCCGTCCGTGCGGCATCGATGCTGCTGCTCGCGGGCGCTGCCTGCCTTGC
Organism: Burkholderia sp. AU38729; assembly: GCF_020419725.1. Taxonomy (NCBI): domain Bacteria; kingdom Pseudomonadati; phylum Pseudomonadota; class Betaproteobacteria; order Burkholderiales; family Burkholderiaceae; genus Burkholderia; species Burkholderia sp. AU38729. The sequence goes on from NZ_JAIZQO010000003.1 coordinate 733,905, forward strand.
CGCGGTCCGGCCTCAGCCGGCCGCGGCCGGGCAGGATGCGCCGGCCGGGCCCGCGGCCATCCGGCACTCGCCGTACCTGCCGGTGAGCCTGCCGCGGCAGGCGAAGGCCTACTACCAGATGGCGAAGGGCATCGACAACTTGCACGTGCGCAGCACCGCGTCCGGCAACCTGATCCGTTTCAGCTACCGCGTGACCGATCCCGACAAGGCGCGGCTGCTCGGCGACACGAAAGCGACCGTCTATCTGTACGGCGAAACGAGCCACGCCATGCTCGTGATTCCGGTGATGGACCAGATCGGCGCGCTGCGGCAGACCGGTCAGCTCGAGACCGGACGCGAATACTGGATGGTGTTTTCCAACAAGGGAGGGCCGATCAAGCGCGGCGAACGGGTCAGCATCCTGATCGATTCGCTGCACATCGACGGGCTGGTGGTCGAGTAATCACATACATGCGCATGCCGCCGCGCATCGGCAACGGGCGGCCTGCATGCGGGGAGAGCAGTCATGAACCGGTTTCTTTTCAAGTCGATTTCGGCGGCATGTGCCGCCGGCTTGTTGACTTGCGGCCAGGTCGCATCCGCGGCCTCGGCGGCGGGGAATGCGCAGGAGGCGTCGGCGTCGCACATGGACGCCGCGCAGATCGCCGAGCGCAATGCGGCGGCCCGTGGCGGGCTGCAGGCGTGGCGGGCGGTGTCGTCGATCAGGATGACGGGGCAGCTCGATGCGGGCGGCACGAAGAACGTCAGGCTGCCGTTCACGCTGACGTTGAAGCGTCCGCGCAAGAGCCGGCTCGAAATCCAGTTCGAGCAGCAAACGGCGCTGCAGGTGTACGACGGCTCGCAGGGCTGGCTGGTCCGGCCGTACCTCGGCCGCAACGATGTCGAGCCGTATACGCCGGCGCAACTCAAGTCCGCCGCGTCATCGGCCGAACTCGACGGGCCGCTGATCGATTACGCGGCCAAGGGCACCACGATCCAGGTGCTCGGCACGGAGCAGGTGGAAGGGCACCGCGCGTATGTGCTGAAGCTGACGTCGAAGGAGGGCGCGACGCGCCGCCTGTGGGTCGACGCGTCGAGCTTTCTCGAACTGAAGATCGACGGCGAGCCGCGCGTGCTGGACGGCAAGACGCACAGCGTCGCCGTGTTCTATCGCGACTACCGGAAGGAGAACGGCCTCGTCTTGCCGCACACGCTCGAGACCGTCGTGAGCGGCGTCAAGGGAGCGCACCGGATCACGATCGAGCATGTCGCGCTCAACGAGCCGGCCGACGATGCGATGTTCGGCAAGCCGCCGCTTACCTTCGCGAAGGCGCCGAGTCACCCCGCCGAGACCCGGACGAGGTGACCACCATGGGACGGATCGGATCGTGGGTGCTCGCCGGCTGCGCGATGGCGGCCTTGTGCGGGTGCGAGCAATTGCCGGGGCAGGGCCTCGGCGTGGACCAGATCGTCGAGAAGAACATCGCGGCGAGAGGCGGGCTCGACGCGTGGCGCAAGGTCCAGACGATGGTCTGGTCGGGCCATGTGGACAGCCCGAACGCGCCGGTGCGCAACATGCCGTTCGTCCTGGCGATGAAGCGCCCGAACAAGACGCGCTTCGAGATCACCGTGCTCAACCAGAAGGCCGTGCGGGTGTTCGATGGCCGCGAAGGCTGGAAACAGGCCGCGAGCGGCAGCGCCGGCGTGCGGCCGTATACGCCGGGCGAGCTGCTGTCCGCGCGCGACGAGCAGGTGATCGACGGCCCGCTGTTCGACCACGATGCGAAGGGCATCGGCGTGACGCTGGAGGGCGTCGACCCGATCGGCGGGCACGATGCATACCGCCTGGCGGTGAAGCTGCCGTCCGGCGCGGTCCGGCATGTGTGGATCGACGGGCGGAGCTTCCTGGACGTGAAGGCCGACCGCCAGGTGCGCGGGCCGAGCGGCCCGCTCACGGTGGAGGTGAACTACGGCAACTTCAAGCTCATCGACGGCCTGCAAATCCCGCTCAGGATCGAGAGCGGAACGGCAGCCTCGCCGACCAAGGACACGCTGATCATCGACAAGGTGTCGCTGAATCCGCCGCTCGACGATGCGCTCTTCGGCCGGCCCGTATCGCCGGGCGGACGCCGGGCGGCGTCGATCGATGCGCGCGTGTCGGCGGCCCCGCCGGGCGTGGCCCGGCCGACGGCACGGCCATGAACGGCATCCGGGGGCGAGCGCGCGCCCTCGCGGCGGCGTGGCCGCCGGTCTCGCGCGGGCGGCTGGCGCGGTGGCTGGTGCTGGCCGCGCTGTGCGCAAGCGCGGGCCACGCGATCGGCGGCGAGCCGGCGGCACCCGTCGTGCCCGCGGACGCGGGAGAGGCCCTCTTCCAGCGTGGCATCCTCGGCTCCGGTGCGCCGCTCGAAGCCGTGCATCAGGACGGCGTGCGCCTGCAAGGCGCCGCTGCCGCCTGCGTCAATTGCCATCGGCGCAGCGGGCTGGGCTCGAAGGAGGGCAGCAACATCATTCCGCCGATCACGTGGCGCTACCTGGTGCATCCGCGCGCGCAGACCGCCGAGGATCTCGACATCCCGTACGTTCCCGGCATGCGCACCGATCGCGAGCCGTACACGGAAGAGCGGCTCGCGCGCGCCGTGCGCGACGGGATCGACCCGGAGGGCAGGCCGCTCGGCGGACTGATGCCGCAATACGCGCTCGGCGACGCCGACATGGCCGCGCTGACGGGCTATCTGAAGCGTCTCGATCGCCGCCCGCCGTCGGGCGTGACGGACACGGTGCTGCATTTCGCGACGATCGTCACGCCGGACGCGGACCCGGTGAAACGGGCGGGCATGCTCGACGTCCTGCAGCATTACTTCGCGGACAAGAACGCGTTTCCGTTCGGCACGACGCCGCCGCTGCGTTCCACGCGAAAAATGATGTTCATGGTCAATCGCCGCTGGGAACTGCACGTGTGGGAACTGAACGGTCCGCCGGACACGTGGCGCGCGCAGTTGACGCAGTTGCTCGCCCGACAGCCGGTGCTGGCCGTGGTGTCGGGGCTCGGCGGCAGGAACTGGGCGCCCGTTCACGACTTCTGCGAGGCGCAGGCCGTGCCCTGCCTCTTTCCGAACGTCGAGGTGCCGGTCGAAGCCGAGCACGATTTCTACTCGGTGTACTTCTCGCGCGGCGTGCTGCTCGAGTCGGACCTGATCGCGAAGCGCGTGCTGGACGAAGTCGGCGCGCGGCCGGTGAAGACGGTCAGGCAAGTCTATCGCGCGGGCGACAACGGCGAGCGCGGTGCTCAGGCGCTCGCCGCCGCGCTGAAGGCACGCGGCATCGCGGTGTCGAATCATGCGCTCGCACCGCGCGACGGCGTCGCGCGCGCGTTGCGCGGGATGCCGCGCGACGATGTGCTCGTGCTGTGGCTGAGGCCGCCCGATCTCGCGGCGCTCGAGCATGTGCCGCCGACGGTGGACACCGTGTTCATGTCGGGGCTGCTCGGCGGGCTCGACGGCACGCCGCTGCCGACGAGCTGGCGCGCCGTCACGCGCGTGGCCTATCCGTTCGACTTGCCCGAAGGGCGGCGCGTGCGCGTCGACTACGCGTTCGGCTGGTTCACGATCCGCAAGATTCCGATGGTCGCGCCGCAGGTGCAGGCGGATACCTATCTCGCGTGCGGCCTGCTCGCCGAGACGCTGAGCCACATGGTCGACGCGTTCGTGCGCGAGTATCTCGTCGAGCGCATCCAGGACATGCTCGAACGCCGCATCCTGACCGGCTACTACCCGCGCCTGACGCTCGCGACCGGGCAGCGCTTCGCGTCGAAGGGCGGCTATATCGTCCGGTTCGCCGGGCCGGACCGCACGAAGATCTCCGCCGACGGAGACTGGATCGTTCCCTGAGCCGTCGCGCGCCTTCGGATGGAGTAGGAAACAGGCCGCGTATGGAGGGAGTCGCCCCATGTCGGTTTCGACGCGTGCATCGCACACTGAAGACATCGTGCGACATGGCGATGTCGCGCCGGAGCATCGCGGCATACGATGCGGGGAGGGAAACCGTCATGACAACGTTCCTGGCCGGCCATGGTGTTCGACATCGCCGGGCACGTCGCGGCTGGCTGGCCGCGCTCGCGGTGCTCGCGTTGCTGCAATTGCCGGTCGCGCACGCGTTGCCGATCTTCGCGCGCCAGACCGGGCAGAGCTGCGTCGCGTGCCATGCCGGCGGACAGTTTCCGGAACTCACGCCGTACGGGCGCATGTTCAAGCTGAACGGCTACACGTTCGGCGAACGAACGATTCCGCTTGCCGCGATGGCGATTGGCGACCTGAGCAAGACCCGCTACAACAGCGACTCCAGCGGCGCGCCGATCAACCCCAAGGACGGCCTGCCGATCTTCGACTTCGCGAGCGTGTTCCTCGCCGGGAAGATCACCGACCATCTCGGCGGCTTCGCGCAGTTCACCTACATCGCCCACGATCATCAGGACGGCGACGGGCGATGGAAAGGCCACTGGACGTCGGACAATACCGACTTCCGCTTCGTCGACCGGATCATGACGTCGGCGAACGACCTGATCGTCGGCTTGACGGTGCACAACAACCCGACCGTGCAGGACGTATTCAACACCGCGCCGGCATGGGGTTACCCGTACGTCTCGTCGACCATCAGCCCGGTGGCGAAGATCCCGAACCTGCCCTTGCTCGAAAGCGGGGCGCTCGCGACGCAGGCGGTCGGCACCGGCGCCTACCTGTACTGGAACAGCCTGCTGTACGCGGAGCTGACCACCTACAGCACCGCGGACGGCATCTGGTCGTTCCTGAGCCACGGGAACAACGAAGGGAACCCGAATCACCCGCAAATCTATCTGCGCGGCTACAACCCGTATGCGCGCATCGCGCTGACCCACGACTGGGGGCCGCATAGCGTGATGGTCGGCGCATTCGGCTTCAGCGTCGACGTCTACCCGAACGACGCGAACAATTTCCCGATTTTCGGGACCGGCGTCACGCGTTTTCGCGACTATGGTCTCGACGCGCAATACGAATACTTGCTCGAGCCGCACACGATCACCGCGCAGGCGCGCTACGTGCGGGAGAACATTCACGATCCGAACAATTTCGTCGTGAGCGACAACACCTCCGCGAACCTGAATTCGCTGCGGCTCAAGGCGTCGTACGTCTACCAGGCCAAGTACGGCGTCAGCCTGTCGTTCTTCAATACGACGGGTACGGCCGACAGCACGGCCTACGCGGCGAGCGCGAACTTCCATCCGAATACCCAGGGCTGGACGCCGGAAATATTCTGGATGCCGGATCAACACGTGCGCATCGGCATCCAGTACACGCACTTCACCAAGTACCTCGGCGCGACGACCAACTACGACGGCAACGGGCGCAATGCGAGGGATAACGATACGTTGTTTCTCTATCTATGGCTCGCTTCCTTCTGACCTCCCGTTCGGCCTCTCCCGCGCATCCGGCTGATTGGACCCCGCGCGATGGGAGAGGAGCGCGCATTTCGCATCGCGTGTCGATGAGAATGCGCGGCGGCGCCGAACGGGATCGCATCGGAAGGTGGCAGAAAAGGCGGCAGGGAGGTCGGTGACATGAACAAAGTGGCCCATATCGTCTCGCTCGCGATGGTGCTGACCGGGGCGGGTTGCCACGACCTGGAGCGGTCGCGGCAAGTCGACAACCCGGCCGTATCGGGCAAGACCATCGCGCTGCAGGTGTGCTCGAACTGTCACGGCGCGACCGGTGTGTCGGTGTCGCCGATGTTTCCGAAGCTCGCCGGACAGCGCAAGGAATACCTCGTCGATCAGTTGACCGACTTCAAGAGTCACGCGCGTGCCGACCCGAACGCGAAGCGGTTCATGTGGGGCTTCACGCACCTGACCGACGCGCAGATCGACGAACTCGCCACCTATTTTTCGAGTCAGCCCGCCGTGCTCGGCGAAGCCGACGATCGCGCGCTCATCGACGCGGGCCGGGCGATTTTCGTGGGGGGCCTGCCGGACAAGGGCGTTGCGGCGTGTATCGGATGTCACGGCCAGCATGGAGAAGGCGCGAGCGGTTTTCCTCGCCTCGCCGGCCAGCATGCGGATTACGTTCGGAAGCAGCTCGCGATTTTCCGGGAAACCGACACACGGCCTCGCGGCGCGATCATGAAGAGCGTATGCGCGAACATGACGGAGCAGGACATGCGCGCGGTCGCGGCATTCGTCGAGGCATTTCCGGCTGAAACCGGCGTACCGGCGAGCCCGGCGAAAGCCGGCGCATCGGTGAACCCGCCGGAAGCCGGCGCATCGGCGAACCCGCCGGAAGCCGGCCCATCGGCGAGCCCGCCGTCCGACCAATGAGCACGCCCCGCCTGATCGGCGGCGCACGTGCCGCGGCAGGCAGGCGACCGGCGCTGACCGTGATCATTTAGGTGTCTCGTCTCCCCCGGGGCGGGGCGCCTCTTTTTCTTCCAACCCTGCGCAGTTCCATTCCGGTGAATGCCATGAAAGCGATGCAATCCTCACGCGGCGGCACGGCCTCGGTCGCCAGGCTGTCGTATCTGCGACAACGCGTGTCCGCCGCGGTGCGTGCATGCGAGCCGGACCACGACCGTTCGTTCCTCGCGCGCCTGTCGGTCATCGACTGGCTGTTCGCCCTGGCGCTCGTGGTGGGCGCGGGCCATGCGCTCGTGCATTACCACGCGCGCATGGATGACTACGACAAGGCGGTGATGATCGGCACCGTGCCGGCGCTCATCGCGCTCGGCTGGCGCTGGAAGCCCGCGCGGCTGATGATGGCGTCGATCGCCGTGCTGGCGTTGCTGTCGATCCAGATCTACCAGGGCGAACTCGCGCGCGCCGATTCGGCGTTCTTCCTCAAGTACTTGCTGTCGAGCCAGTCGGCGATCCTGTGGATGAGCGCGCTGTTCGTGCTCGCAACGATTTTCTACTGGATCGGCTTGCTCGCGCGCTCGGCGTCGGGCTCCGCGATCGGCCAGAAGCTCACGTGGGTCGCCGTGCTGATGGGCTTCACCGGCCTGATGGTGCGCTGGTACGAGTCCTACCTGATCGGGGCGGACGTCGGGCACATTCCGGTATCGAAC